>NZ_JAOEGU010000075.1 GCF_025583945.1 Methylobacter psychrophilus | reverse complement strand
TAGTCAGTGGATTAAGGACTTTTTGTTCGTCCAGGTAAGTCGCCAGCTTACCGTGAAGATGCAGAAAATCTTCTGGTGACAGGCCGACAGTCCTTAAAAATTCTTCAGGCTTGTGTCTTGGTAATTGGGCATAAGGAGTCATGGCTATCCGTGTTTTCAGAGGTAGATCACTATTTTAACCTTATAAAGGCCAAATTCTATGTCGATTATTTAGGAAAGATGTCTATTAATAATAATGGCCGAATTAAAATCACACAGCATGGCAATATGCAGTTTATTGAGCTGGATAATATCGCCTTTTTTGCCGTTGTGTTCAATGGGGTCGTTTCGGCAAAATCTTGCCATAGTTGATGCGGGCTTCAGGGGAAGTAAATAATGTAGCATCGGAATGTAACAATCATTACATAATAGAAAGTCAGTGACGGCTATTTACAGGTTTAATTGTCGGAGAATCACCGGGCAGGGATGCCCGGGATTTACTCATGAGTATTATGGATACTCATGTTTTTAGGGGAGGGAGTGTCTATTTCTACTTAAACTGATTTACCATGCTGAGCAGGTACATCGCGCCTTGTTGCACCGGTATAAAGTTGTCTTGGTCGGCCAATTTTTTGATCGGGATCGGCTATCATTTCATCCCAATGTGCAATCCAGCCGACTGTTCTGCCCATGGCGAACATGGCAGTAAACATGTTGGTGGGTATGCCTAAGGCATGCAAGACAATACCTGAATAAAAATCGACATTCGGGTAAAGCTTTTTCGAGATAAAGTAATCATCTTCAAGCGCAATACGTTCAAGTTCAAGCGCTAATTTAAATAATTTGTCATCATGTAAGCCAAGTTCTGTGAGGACTTCATGACAGGTTGCCCGCATTAATATGGCGCGTGGGTCATGATTTTTATAAACGCGGTGACCAAAGCCCATCAATCTGAACGGATCGTTTTTATCCTTGGCCTTATTTATATAAGCGGGGATATGTTCAACATCATCAATTTCTATCAGCATGTTGAGTACGGCTTCATTGGCACCACCGTGGGCTGCACCCCAGAGACAGGCAATCCCGGCAGTAATACAAACGTATGGATTGGCACCGCTGGAACCGGCCAGGCGGACGGTTGACGTTGAAGCGTTTTGTTCATGGTCGGCATGAAGAATTAAAATTCTGTCCAGTGCGCGTACCAATACCGGATTAGGTATAAAGTCATCACATGGTGTTCCCAGCATCATCCGCATAAAGTTTTCCACATAATTCAGCTTGTTTTGTGGATACATAAATGGCAGGCCGGTGCTGTATTTATGGCACATTGCGACGATGGTCGGTACTTTGGCAATCAGCCGAATGGCACTTAAGTCACGATGTTCTTTGGATTGTATATCCAGTGCATCGTGATAAAAAGCCGACAAGGCACCCACTACAGCAACCATAATAGCCATCGGGTGCGCGTCACGCCGAAAGCCTTTGAAGAAGTTGGTCAGTTGGTCATGTACCATCGTGTGCATGGTAATAGTACCTTCAAACTCCTGCATTTGCGGGCTGCTGGGCAGTTCACCGTTCAGGAGTAAATAGCAAACCTCCAGAAAAGTACATTTTTCTGCCAGTTGTTCAATCGGGTAACCACGGTAAAGCAAGATACCTGCCTCACCATCTATGTAGGTGATGGTTGAGCTGCAACTGGCGGTAGACGTAAAGCCAGGATCGTAAGTAAACATGCCGGTTTGTTTATACAGGGTCTCGACATCTATTACATCAGGTCCCGTAGTTCCAGATAAAATAGGTAGCTCGCATAAAGTCTGAGCGTTCTCATTTAAGGTCATACTACGTGGATTGGTCATGGCTTTTCTCTCTATTTTAAAAACGGTATGGCACTATCGCAAGGTCAGATAGTTTAGGCGTGAGTAACATTAGCGATGGCTTGTTTTGCCAATTCAGTGACTTGTGCCCAGTTTTTCGATTTTACCGCATCCGCAGGAACCAGCCATGATCCGCCTACACAAGCGACGTTACTTAAGCTTAAATAGGCACTGTAATTTTCAGGGGAAATTCCACCAGTTGGGCAAAAAGTGGCTTGTGGAATCGGTCCTGCGATGGATTTTAGCATCGGAATACCACCAGCCGCTTCAGCCGGGAAAAATTTGAAATGATCAAGGCCATATTCCATACCTATCATTAATTCTGACAAAGTTGAAATTCCTGGAATCAAGGTAATATTTCCGGCTTTAGCGGCAGCCAGTAGCGTAGGCGTTAAACCAGGGCTAATGGCAAAAACCGCACCGGCATCTTCAGCCGCTTTTAATTGTTCGGGAGTCGTAATAGTGCCTGCACCAACAATCGCTTCTTTAACTTCTTGGCTAATAAGGCGGATGGCATCCAATGCGACCGGTGTACGCAGGGTTATTTCCAGTACTTTAATGCCACCGGCAACCAAGGCTTTTGCCAAAGGCACGGCATCTTCAAGATTTTGAATAACCATAACGGGCATGACAGGTCCGGCGTTTAAAACGTCTGTAGGTTGGATTTTCCAGTTGTTTGAATTCATTGTGTTATCCGGTAGTTTTGTAGGTTGGGTTAGCATGGCGTAACCCGACAAATAGGTTGAAAAGGCAGGTTATGCCTGCCTGATCCAACCTGTATTATTATTTTGAAGTTAATCAACAAGAAACAAGTTGGAAGCGCCTGTTTCAGCAGAAGATGCACCCAGACGGAAGCGACCAAACATCTCGCGTCCCATACCATAGTGATGGTTTTTGGCAGAATTGGGTGCCGGAATTCTGGCATTAAATTCAGCGTCATCAACCAATACATTAATATCGCCGGTTTGCAGGTTCATGGAAATAATATCCCCCGTTTGTACCTTGGCTAAAGGACCGCCGGATTCACATTCCGGACACATGTGGATAGCTGAAGGAACTTTGCCCGAAGCGCCTGACATACGGCCATCAGTAACCAGTGCAACCTTGAAACCTTTATCTTGCAGGACACCCAGTGGCGGTGTCAGTTTATGCAGTTCCGGCATACCATTGGAGCGAGGTCCCTGAAAGCGGATAACAGCGATAAAATCCCGTTCCAGTTCACCGCGTTTAAAAGCGGCAAGCATATCTTCCTGGTCATCGAATACGATGGCAGGAGCTTCAACGATTTGATGTTCCGGTGATACTGCCGACAGTTTGGATATACCACGACCCAAGTTGCCGTGCATAACATGTAAACCGCCACCGACAGCAAATGGTTTTTCTACGGTGCCGAGAACTTCAGTATCTAAAGACGTTTCCGGTACAGGTTCCCAGATTAATTTGTTGTCTATTAGTTTGGGTTCCTGGCAATAGTTGTTCATGCCTTGCTGATCAGCAACAGTTATAATATCTTCATGCAGCAGGCCGTTTCTTAACAACTCGGCAATTAATACACCCATGCCGCCAGCCGCCTGAAAATGGTTAACATCCGCAGGGCCATTGGGATAAATTTTTGTAATTAATGGAATCGCTTTGGATAGATGATTAAAATCATCCCAGTTAAGAACGATGCCTGATGCACGGGCAATAGCAATTAAATGCATGGTGTGGTTGGTTGAGCCACCCGTTGCCAATAAACCGATGACGGCATTGACGATGGCCTTTTCAGAAATCATATGGGCAATCGGGCGATAATCATCGCCCAGCGCGGTAAATTTTAAAACTTGTTTGGCTGCCGCTTTGGTTAATTCATCACGTAACGGTGTATAAGGATTAATGAATGAGCTACCGGGGAGATGTAAGCCCATAATTTCCATCATCATCTGGTTGCTATTTGCCGTGCCGTAAAAGGTACAAGTTCCAGGGCTGTGGTATGAGGCAGATTCTGCTTCCAGTAGCTCTTTACGACCGATTTTGCCGATAGCGTAAGCTTGGCGTGCGCGTGCTTTTTCTTTATTGGTTAAGCCGCTGGGCATGGGGCCGGCGGGGATAAATATGGCCGGTAAGTGACCAAAACTTAGCGCACCAATCAACAGGCCCGGTACAATTTTGTCACAAACGCCCATATAAATTGCGCCATCAAACATATTGTGGCTCAAGCCTACCGCAGTCGCCATGGCAATCAAGTCGCGGCTAAATAATGACAGCTCCATACCCGGTTGACCTTGAGTGATTCCGTCACACATTGCCGGTACGCCTCCAGCAACCTGAGCGACGCCACCTGCTTCCCTGATAGCGGCTTTGACTAAATCAGGCGCATCCTTGTAAGGTTGGTGGGCCGACAACATATCATTATAAGAGGTGATGATGGCGATATTGGCTTTTTGATCGCCGGTTAAATCGGCTTTCTCACTGGCACTGCAGGCAGCAAAGCCGTGAGCCAAATTACCGCAGCCTATTCCTGAACGAATAGGGCCTTTTTTAGCGATAGCATCGATATAGGTGATGTAGGCTGAACGGGTTTTATGACTACGCTCAATGATTTCTTGCGTCACTTTTTCAATTACGGGATGCATATTTTTTCCTGTTTTAGAGTTAGGCGGAGGCTTAGTTATTCTTCCCAGGCACGGCCATCTCTGGCAATCAGGGCAACCGAGGCGACAGGTCCCCAAGAACCGGCAGAGTAAGGCTTGGGAGTATCTTTGTAATGATGCCAAGCATCCTGTATAGAATCAACCCATGTCCAGGCTTGTTCAATTTCTTCGCGGCTAAGGAACAGGGTCGGATTGCCGCGCATGGCTTCAAGTACCAGTTTTTCATAGCCGCCAAAAATCCGGCTTTTTTTAAACGTATCAGAAAAGCTTAAATCCAGCTTGGTCTTTTGCAGTTTAATATGTTCGTCAATGCCGGGTATTTTATTAAGCATCTCAATTTCTACACCTTCATTCGGTTGTAGATGAATAATTAATTTATTAGGCGGCAATTCACGAAAGCTGTCTTTAAAGATATTGTGCGGCAACTGTTTAAAGTAAACCACAATCTCGGTGCGTTTGCCGGTTAAGCGCTTACCGGTGCGTAAATAGAACGGTACACCTGCCCAACGCCAGTTATCAATATCAACTCGCAAGGCGACAAAACTTTCTGTCGTGCTTTCGGTATTGGCACCGTCTTCTTCAAGGTAGCCTGGTACAGCCACACCTTTAATGTAACCAGCGCTGTACTGTCCGCGGACAGTTTTTTCTTCAACGTTGTTGCTGGTAATCGGACGCAGTGCTTTAAGAACCTTTATTTTTTCATTTTGAATACTGTCAGCTTCCAGATCAACAGGCGGCTCCATGGCAATAAAAGTCAGAATCTGTAACAAGTGGTTTTGCAGCATATCCCGTAACTGTCCGGTTTTATCGAAATAATCCCAGCGACCTTCAATACCGACTTCTTCAGCAACGGTAATCTGAATATGATCAATGGTGCTGTGATTCCAGTTAGTAGTGAAAATAGAATTAGCAAAGCGTAACGCCAATAAATTTAATACCGTTTCTTTGCCCAGGTAATGATCAATACGATAAACCTGTTTTTCAGTGAATACTTTTGCCACTTCATCATTAATTTCTATTGATGATTTAAGGTTATGACCGATAGGTTTTTCCATCACCATCCGCGAGTTTTCAGTCAAAATCTCTGATTTGTCGAGTCCTTGGCAAATGCTTTTAAATAAAAATGGCGATACGGCAAAGTAATTGATCATCACCCTTGATTGTTGATCAATCACAGCATTTAATTGCAGATATTGATCCGGTTGGGTTAGATCTATTTTCAGATAGGAAAGTCTGGCTGAAAATCGCTCCCATACTTTGCTGTCAATGCCATCGCTTAAAAATTCCTGCAAGCTTTTGTGTGCCAGTTCAATAAATCCTGAGCTTTTTATATCATGCAGGTCTACCCCGATAATACGGGTATCAGGTTCGATGAAATTAGCGTTTTCAAGGCGATATAAGGAAATGAGCAGCTTGCGTTTCGATAGATCACCCATGGCACCATAAATGACTAAATCACAGGGTTTAAATGTTTTTTTGGCTTTCATGTGTCGGTTATCGAGTAAAAAATTATAGGCTGAGTGTAAGAGAAACGCAGATTTTTTGCGAAATATTCAGGCATCATTATCGCAGAAATCGTTTTAAGATGCTGTATTGATTGCAATCCTTTTACTACCAAGTGATTGAGGTTGTTATTAATGCTGTTTGTACGCTTGATGCCGGTGTTGGTGTGTTATAGGCACGTAAATATTTCACTACAATAGTGATGAGATAGCCGGTATGCCTGAAATGGCGGCGTTACTCGGCATCGTATGGCTAACTGAGTATTAGTAGCGAATCGAAATTTTGTTGACAGGTCCTTTAAGTGCTTTTATAGTAGCGATTCACTACTAACATGTAAAAGGTAATTATTTATGAGTACTGCAATTTTTTATCATGCCGGTTGCCCGGTTTGTTTGGGCGCAGAGCAAATGGTCGCCGATGCCATTGATCGTACAAAATATCAGATTGAAGTTGTACATCTGGGTGACCATGCCGATCGAATAGCTGAAGCAGAAGCCGCCGGGGTTAAATCAGTTCCGGCATTGGTCTTAAATGACCAGGTTTTTCATATCAACTTTGGCGCATCCATTGATGATTTAAAGTAAATATAAGGGGGCGATATGATTGAAGAAGCACAAAAAAAAGACCTGTTCTGGTTATATGTCGGAGTGGCTATATTTGTAATAGTAACCGGCATTTTTATGATTAAACAAAGTGAGAATGACAAGTTTGCACCGATTAAGCAGCAATTAGACGAGGAAAATGCCCAAATGAATATCAGGGTTTTGAACTGATTTAAACCATTTTAATTGATTGGCATTAAGGTGATTCAAGAATAAATAACCCCAAATGGCGCCGCATTTTTGTTCATTGCCGAGGCGGAAAATAGGCGAGTAGATGGGCTACGTACCTATTTTGACAATAGAGGCAATGAATGACAAGACCAGTGTCATCTCAGCTTTAGCGCATTAAAATGATTTAGTAAAAACAATAATAATAACCGGGAGAAAAATTATGAGACTTAATTTACTGGGCCTGTTGGCAGTTTTGGCCTTTTTTTCAGGTACAACATCGGCAACAGAATATATTTACAGAGATCTTATGGCAAACACGAGGCCTTCACCGGGTTGTGCAGTAGAATCCGAGGCTGTTGCAACAGCTTCAAAGCCTTACAATATTAAAAGCTACAGTAAAAAGTTTTGTCAAACGCAGGGTTACGGTTGGCACGTTGAGGCAATCAAGGATAAAGGCAAGGTCGTTTGTGCGCCATGTAGTGATACTGATAGCGGTAAAAAACAATGTCATCTGGAAGATGTCGTTGTTGCCTGCAAGCTCATTAAGCCCGGTTCGGTAGGTATGCTACCGGGTAAAGGCTAGTAAGGCGAAACTTCTATGGCAATAGAATTTATCTGATGCTTAACCTGTAGGAAATTTTATAGTTGTTCCTACAGGTTGCTATTGAATAATGGTAAGGTGCCGGATAATGCTTTACATACAAATTCGACAAATAGGAAAACGACAGCTAAAACAACTGCCTTTGCCTAATTCACTGGTGATGTTTAAGTGAGCATCGTGGCGCATTAGTACGTGTTTGACAATAGCCAAACCTAAACCTGTTCCGTTTACTTTTTTGAGTCGCTTGGTTTCAATCCGGTAAAACCGTTCTGTAATTCTGGGCATTTCTACTTTTGTAATGCCTTCCCCCTGATCTTCAATAGCCAGTATTATAGATACATTGTCTTGATACCAGCGCACTTTTACCAGCGAGTTTTCCGGCGAATATTTGAGTGCATTACTTAATAAATTCGTAAAAGCACTGCGCAATTCCTGCTCTTCACCTCGAATATGTACAGCGGTTTCCAGTGTTAATTCAATTCGTCTTGACGCATTTTCCAGGGTATCGCCTTCTTTGCAAATTTGGCTTAATAACTCAGGTACGTTGACGCATTTTGTCTTTTTCTGTTGAGTTTCCAAACGAGCCAATAATAATAAATCATCAACAAGATGCTGCATACGCTCCGTTTGCCCCAGCATTTGCTGGAACGAGTTGGTTAATAACGGAGAGTTTTCATCATCCAGGTCTTGTAAGGTTTCCAGATAACCTTTTAACACGGTTAGTGGGGTTCTTAGTTCATGAGATACATTGGCCACAAAATCCTTACGCATCCGTTCCATTTTTTTTAGTTGCGTAACATCTTGCGCCAGCAGTAATCGCAGGCCTGCGCCATAGGGTATGATTCGTACTTCCAGAGTAATACGGTTGTCGACAGGCGACGGTAATATAACAGATTCTTTATAATCTCCGGATTTCAGATAACTGATAAATTCAGGGAAACGAATGAGATTAGGAATTCGTTGGCCTTTATCTGATTGCTGCAAACCAAAAACATCTCTCGCTGCTTTATTTGCCCAGTCTATTTCATCATCAATGCCTAAAACAATGGCAGCGTCAGGTAAAGCTTCGGTGGATTGACGAAACTGATCAATCATTTTACCCAGTTTCTTTTTGCGGCGTTTCTCATTCTTTTTAATACGATAAATATGGTAATAAATTTCTTCCCAAATACCGGTTGCCTTTGGATACTTGCCTCGCCCACCAGTACTTATCCATTTTTCAAACTGAGTAATCTGGATTATCTGACGCACAATGATGCCAAGCATTAGTAACAACAATATGGGTAGAAATACCCCCGTTACTGCGCCAAAAATTGCCGTCGCCAACAATAGCAAAAGCAATTTGGTTATCTCTTTTTGCCATATCCCCATAGTTCTTAATCCATCAGTGAAAACCGGTAACCAAAACCACGCACGGTTTGTACTAAATCTTCGCGCCCGTATTCCTCAAGAATTTTTCTTAGTCGTCGAATATGTACATCAATAGTGCGTTCTTCAATGTAGACACTACGTCCCCAAACCTGATCCAGCAATTGAGTACGACTGTAAACTTTATCAGGATGGGTCATAAAAAAATGCATTAATCGAAATTCGGTGGGACTTACTTCCAATTGCCTGTCGCCAATGCTTAGTCTGTGCTGTTCAGTATCCAGTATTAAATCGCCCAGGATAATTTGGGCCTGACCTTGTATTTTCCCACTTCTACGCAAAACAGCGCGAATGCGTGCCACTAATTCCTTGGGCGAAAAAGGCTTGGTCATGTAATCATCAGCACCAATTTCAAGGCCTCTAACTTTATCCTCTTCTTCGCCGCGTGCTGTTAATAATATAATAGGAATATCACGATAAACAGGTTCTTTCTTAAGGCGTCTGGCCCATTCAACACCGCTAATGCCTGGTAACATCCAGTCCAGCAGTATTAGATCCGGCAGGTTGTCATCCAATGCTTTCTGCGCATCTTCTGCATCGCCGGCAGCAATCGGTGCAAAACCTGACTGCTCAAGAATCATCATTAACATTCCTCTGATGGCATCTTCATCTTCAACAACGAGAACATTAAAATTAGACATAATTAGTATCTTGAATAAAAATTGGCTATTGTAACAAAGACCTTATTACTTCATTATGACAAAAGTTTAATATTCAGTCTTTAAAGATATAAAAAATTGCTTCCATAAACTTCGAGAAAGTAAATTTTCAGTCAGCTTGCGTAAACAATGATTTACAATAAAGCCATGTACAAAATTAAGTTTGATTGATCACACACTATAATGACAACGTCTAAAACTTACCTCACTGTGCCTTATGCACAAAAAGATGCAGTAAAAGCGCTGGGCGCCAAGTGGGATGCCGTCAACAAAAAATGGTATGTTCCTGTAAATATGGACAGTACTGTTTTTGCCAAGTGGCAACCTCAAACGGGCACTTTGGAATCATCTCCAATAATCAGTAAACCTGTTATTCGTAAGTCATCCACCACAGGTGCTTCTGCCAATAACACCGCAATTGGTACGATTACCCAGGCAACAGACAAAAATTTTGTTGCCTATAATGGCGATGAACCGCCTTGGGATTAAGAGATGTTTTTTCACAACATCGATCGGCTAACGAATCTGAAGAGTTAAAATGAGCACATTAAAATACCTGACTGGCTACCCTGTAACAATAACAGACCAGATCCATAGCCTTATCGATAATGATAAATTGGCCGGGCTATTATTAAAAAAGTACCCTGTTAGCCATGATATCAGAACTGACAAAGCACTTTATGGTTATGTCGTGGAGTTAAAGAATCAATTTCTCAGGCAATCCGGTCCGCTTAGCAAAGTTATTTATGATGACAAAATTGATGTGATCCATCAAGCCTTGGGACTACATTCTTTTGTATCCAGAGTTCAGGGCAATAACCTGAAAGCAAAAAATGAAATTCGAATAGGCTCGGTTTTTAAAAATGTTCCATTAGAATGCCTTAAAATGATTGTTGTGCATGAGCTTGCCCATTTAAGAGAAAAAGAGCACAACAAGGCCTTCTACAAATTATGCGAACATATGGAGCCGGATTACCATCAGTTAGAATTTGATATGCGACTTTATCTGACTTACCTTGATCGGGTTGGAAAGCTTTACTGAATATTGTTTTTCCAGAGGCTGTAGGGTTGTTTTTTTGGTAAGAAAAATATTACCCTGTCTTTTATTCATTTTCTGACAGTTGTTGAGTCAAAAATTTATCCAGTTGATTGGCAAATGCTTGTATATCTTTTGAGTTTAACGCAGAGGGTCCGCCGGTATCAATTCCGCTACCGCGTAAGGTATCCATAAAATCACGTATATTCAAGCGATCTTTAATGTTGTCCTCGGTATAGCGTTCGCCTCGATGATTAATGGCATGGCCACCTTTGCAGATTACTTCATACGCTAACGGAATATCCCCGGTAATAACTAAATCACCAGCACTTAAATTTTTGACAATGACGTTATCGGCTACATCGAAGCCCGAATGTACTTGCAGTAACTTTATATTGCGTGACGGTGGAGTTTGCAGGTATTGGTTAGCGACCAGCGTCGTCATTATTTTGGTGCGCTCGGCCACCCGAAATAAAATGTCTTTGAGCATTTTCGGACAGGCATCCGCATCAATCCATATTTGCATAACTTATTCTCATCAGTAAAAAAATCACCAAGTTTTCTGGTTGTCAGGTTTAGCTTTTTCAGTAAGGTTCGATTTTATCTGTTTATTCCGTTGAATGACATTTAGCGGTGTTGATTGTATGACAAGTCTTGTATAGACATGGGAGATAACAGATTTTTTATAATAAAAAAGTGGCACCAGTATTGGACTATTCGCTAGTGTGATGATCAAAATCTTATTGATTTAATGTTGAGCTGAGGCAAAATTGTCGTACGGTTTTGGTTATAGTGTTCAGGTATCTTGGGATGGGATTGATGTTTGCCAGAAATGGCAATACTATTTATGTACAAGGCATTTTAAACAAATGATTAAGCAGAAGGACGGCTGTGAAATTAAAACTTCCAAGACGTTTAAGCCCTGGAAGTTTTTAAAACAATTGGTTAAGCAATTTAACCAAAGACCACACTAGCATGAAATTTGCTCAGCTTTGATCCGTTTGCGATTTAAGTTAATGTTGCTGGCAATAGCCGCTGAGGCGAATAGTGTGGATGAGATGATAAATTCGCCTGAAACAAAGCCAACCAGGCCGATTATAAACATCGTTGCGGTTAAAATATCTTTTTGAAGATCATTCATGGGTAAGTTCTCTTATAAAGTTGAAAGGTTTTTTTAAACTACAACTTAACTATACAGAAGACCTTTATTGTTGACAATAACACTGGGAATATATGGATTGTTTCTTTATTTGATACATTAGGTTCATCAACTATTCATATGAGTATGAGTTTAAGCACGGCTTACTAAAGAATAATTGTTGCTGGTTAAGTAGTGTTTTACTCGATGTTCAAGTTTTTAAGCTTAGAAAAACAGCAGGAAAACGAGTAAGCCAATCAGTGTTAGAATTGGACGTATTTCAACAGCATGTTGATGCACGAACCTGCGCACTTTATAAAAAGTTTT
>NZ_JAOEGU010000074.1 GCF_025583945.1 Methylobacter psychrophilus | reverse complement strand
TCTTCAGGTTTGTGTCTTGGTAATTGGGTATAAGGAGTCATGGCTATCCGTGTTTTCAGAGGTAGATCGCTATTTTAACCTTATAAAGGCCAAATTCTATGTCGATTATTTAGGAAAGATGTCTAATATAAAACTCTTTATTTTTGAGTGCATTTCGCATATCGTTCTTTAAGCGCAAGCAGCGTTGCACCTTAAAATTCATCTCTTCCGTGAAGAATTTACAGTTATTACGCCCATCGTTTTTCGCCTGGTACATGGCCGTATCGGCACGTTGCAATAAAACATCAAAATCAAGGCCATTATTGGGGTAAACGCATGCGCCGATGCTGCATGAAACCGAAATAAAATGTTCGCTGATTTCAAAAACCTCAGATAACGCTTCGAGTATTTTTTTGGCAACGTCCAATACATTATCGGCACTACTTATATGACTCAACAGCACTACAAATTCATCACCGCCCAAACGGCTGACCGTATCGGTATCTCGCACACAAGACAGCAAGCGACTTGCGACAAGCATTAACAAATCGTCTCCAACTGAATGACCAAGACTATCATTGATATCTTTAAATCGATCCAGATCCAAATACAATAAACCAACCAAGTGATTTTGCCTGGAAGCGAGAGAAATAGCTTGTTGCACATGATCAGCGAGCAAAGTGCGGTTAGCCAGTTTAGTTAGGGCATCGTAATACGCCAGTTGTTCGATACGTTGTTGAGCCAGTTTGTGTTCACTGATATCCATGAATATCCCAATGTATTCACTGACTTGACCTGTGCTGGTTTTGGCCGCTGTAATACCTAGCCATTGCGGATAAACTTCACCATTTTTCCGTTTATTCCAGATCTCACCTTGCCAGTGTCCAGCATCAGTAATCTGAGCCCACATTTTTTTATAAAATTTGTCGGACTGTTTGTTAGACTTGAGCAAACTCGGTGTTTGGCCTATTGCCTCTCTTTCCGAGTAGCCGGTGATATGTGTAAAGGCATCATTAATCGATAATATTTTGCAACTCAGATCAGTAATCACCACAGCTTCACGGCTAACGCGGAATACCTCGGCATCAAGCTTCAAGCGACGCTGGCTCTGATTTTTCTGCAACAATGTCCAGCTATTATTAGCCAACATTTCCAGCAAAGCTAAATCACCGGGGTAATAGTCGGTTGGTTTGTTAACCACACCGAAAAGCATGACGATTTTATTGCCCTGCATGACAGGTACGATCATATGTCGCAACAATTCGGCAGGGCCGCCCGGTAATTCTTGATGATGATGTAATGCAAGACAATTATTATGGATGATCCATTTTTTCTCACGTAAACAGTCAGACCAAACATCCACTTTAGAAATGGGATAGTTATTATCCGATATACAGTTGTACTGTATCAACGTCTTGAATGACCAGGTGCCTAGCGAAAGTGATTTCTGATCGTCGTTCACAAAGTGCGCATAAGCCATGCTGCTTTGGGTCAAGGTTTCAGCTTGATCCAATACATGCTTTAAAAAATCAACATCGCCCAAATTATCGGCTTGAGTCGTTAGATCCAATAATGCAGAATGCCGTTGCATGGTAAGAGAGCGTTCTTTTTCATGGTTACTGCGCTCAATGTAACGACCGATCAAATCAGCGACACCATTTACAAAATCCTGTTCTTCTTTGTAAAATGGACCGATGTCGATCAGGTCATGAGATTGGGTATAGCCCACTATCAATTCACCCAGCACTACTTTCTTTACCAAGATCTCCCTGGACATTTGGTCGACAGGTCTGTTGCAAGTCGACGAGGTGATCTTGTGGCCTTTAAATATAATACCAATATACACATCTTCCGGATAAAGCATGCCATAAGGAAGGCGTTGCAGCACTTCATCAAAAAATAGTTGCTGTGTTTCTGCTTGTTGGGCAGCGCGTGCTATCGCATAAATCGCCGCCAACTCTTTGACCCGTTCACGCAAATTCAGCGCTTGATTACTCAGTTCTTTATCGCGAATCAACAGATCTCGCTCAATTTGTTTGCGCTCCGCAATACTCTTAATAATGGTTACGAAATAATCGGCCTCGCCGATATCATTGCGTACACAATGCACTGCCATATGCGCTTCAAGTATCGATCCATCGAGCCGGATAAACCGCTTATCCAGATCATAACCTTCTATTTCTTTGTTTAACATGCGCTCAAAGCAGGCAATATCGGGCTCAATATCATCCGGATGCGTCAGCTCCAGCCAGGTCATGTTCATCAACTGCTGGCAGCTGTAGCCCAACATGTCACATAAGCGATCATTGACTTCGATCCAACCTTTTTTTAGGCTAGTGGAAGCCATGCCGACCGGAGATGAGTCGAAGTAGGCCATGAAATGACGGCGACTCGCCTCCAGTGCCGCACGCTGTGCCATGTTTTCGGTTTGGTTGATAACGATCACGGCAAACAAGGGCATGGAAGAAACCTCGCTGGGCAGTAAAGACAGGTGAATGTCAGCAATGAATAAGACTGAATCCATCGGGTCCACTGACTTCATAGCGACTTCATAAATCGCGCTTTCACCTAAATCTTTTGCTTGTTCGATAGCTCGACGAAGACGGTTGTGCTCTTCTTTTTTTAGCAGACTGGGGAAAAAATGATTGTAAAATACTTTACGGTTAAGTCTAAAATACCGCTCCGCCATATCGTTGCAATCACTCACGACACCCATTTCATCAATCACCAAGGCTGGTAGTGGCAAACATGAAAATAGCTTAGTAAACCGCTGAATTGCCAGATCGCTTCTAAACTGAGCTTGTCTTAGCTCGTCATTTTGCACTTCAAGCTCGGCCTGATAAATCTTCAGGTCTTCAACCATTTCCGGAATGCTCGCTTCACCTCGCTCGACCGCCTTGAGTGCAAAATCAAAATCTCCCCGGCGCAGGGCTTCAAGTGCAGTTCTGCGAATTTGTTCATCCGACGAATAAGACTTTCTTGGTTTGCTATACGCGTCATTCATTTGAAATCACCTTCAATCCAATTAGTAATATTCACGTGGCTCACCACCACTCCCCCGGTTGCATGATGCACCGGTGCAGCATGCATTAAAAACCAGCGTTGCTCCTTAGGCGAATGGCAAGGATATTTGATTGAAAAAGTCGGTAGTTCGTTATGCAATACCTTGCGAATACCATCACTAACCTGATTGGCGACCAGGGCATCGGGGCCGTCTTCAACATGGCAAACATCAAAATAATTAGAGCCAATACCAGTGAATACCAAACCACGATCACCGTTATTCTCGGCAAACGTACGCCATGCCTGGTTGATCAAGGTAATTTGACCTTCAGGATCAAGTACCGCGATATGCTCTGGTAAAGAATCCATAATGCCCTGCAAACGCTGTACGTCTTTCAGCATGGTGATGTCGAAGAACGTCATGACGGCGCCACTGATGTTTCTTGGTTTGTCGATATAAGGCAGGATGCGGACCAAATACCAACTATTAGAGTCTAATGCTTTTACTTCGCGCTCTATGACCTGCGCAGAGCTCAGTGTGCGGCGTAGATCAGACATAAAATCAGGATAATCCATGCCGTGCGCAAAATCGTCAATCGGTCGGGTAATATCTCCTTCTCTGAAGCGAAAAATATTGGCTGCTTCCGGAGTAAAACGAGTAAGATTCAGACTCGCATCGACAAATACGGTAGGAATTAATGCGGCTCGGGTCATGTTATCAAGATCGCAATTCACGCGATTGAGAATTTCAATCTTTTCCTGATTTTCAGCATTAACGGTGTAAAGCTCTTCATTCACTGATTGCAACTCTTCGTTGGTGCTTTGCAACTCCTCGTTCGATGCCATCAGTTCTTCATTGGTGGCCTGTAATTCCTCATTTGATGTTTCCAGCTCCTCAATGGTTGCCTGCAAACTATCACGCATGACGGCCAGTTCGCGCTCCAGATTTTGAATATGCTCATTGGAAACTTCCGATACATCAATCACATCGGTGCTCAGACGATTGGTTTCAGAAAGTAACTCCACATCAAATGACAGCAGGAAAAAGCGTTCTTGCCCAGGAGCGACCTGGACAGGACGTACCGTCAATCGAACATGTTCAGTTAAGCCTTTACCCAGATCGGTAATAATTACTTCGGACCGGAATTGGACGTTTTCTTTGATGGCTTTGTGAAACAGAGCAACACCGACCGGTGCCAACTTGCCAATCAATAACTTCGATACCTCCAAGCTTACCGTACCGGTAGGAATCTGCATGAAGCGTTGCGCATCGCCATAAACATGCATCAGTTGTCGGTCTTCATTCACCAGAAGTGCTGGCGGGGCATAATTTTTCAGCAAAATAGCTTGGCCGGATTCAATCACGCCGGCCTCAGAATTGAATTGGCGATCATGATGCATCGAAGTCGTTGCTTTCCGTGTTGCAGCACGCACGCCCTGCGAGCCACGATTCAGATCGAGCGGCAAGGAAACAGGGCGCAAAACACGATAGATTTTGTTTTTGCTATCAGTTACACTGAAATCACGCTGACGGGTACCCAGTGACTCACTTGATCCCAATAACATATGGCCGTTATGCACCAGTGCGTATTGGAAACGCAACAGTGCCTTTTCTTGGGCGTTATTATCGAAATAGATCAACACATTTCGGCATGAGACTAGGTTCATCCGCGTGAACGGAGGATCTTCCAGAATATTATGCCGAGCAAACACAATATTCTGACGAATCTCATTTTTCACTATAAATCGGCTGCCCGTGTGCGTGAAAAAACGCTCTAAACGTTCAGCAGATAATTCATTGGCAATCGCTTCTGAATAGACTCCCGCGCTGGCAATATCGATGTGGTTTTGTTCTACATCCGTAGCGAAGATTTTTAATTGCGGCCAACGCTTGAGTTTATCAAAGGCTTCAGCAAACAAAATTGAGAGGGTGTAAGCTTCTTCCCCTGTCGAACAACCGGCGATCCAAATACGAATCGGCACCTGTTCCTGATGCTCTGCGATAATCGATGGAATGACATTTTTTTCCATCAAATCGAAGGTTTCAGTGTCACGAAAAAAACTGGTAACCGGGATCAAAGTATCCCGCTTGAGCGTCAGAACTTCGTTTCGGTCACTCTCCAATAAACGTAAGTAATCGGTTAAATCGCGCACATGGCGAATTTGCATGCGCCGCTCAATACGCCTCTGAACCGTGGCAGGTTTATATTCTTTGAAATTAATGCCACCAATTTGATAAACCAAATGCAGAATGCTTTCCATCGGATCGACGTCCAACGCTACTGGTTCGGAAACTTTGCCTTTTGCAGACACTTCCATCACGTTTTTCACATGGCCAACGATGCGCTTGGCGAGCGATTCTGGGGGCATGACTTCATCAATCAAACCTGTCGCAATTACGCTACGCGGCATGCCGTCAAATTTAGCGGATTCAGGATCTTGCGCGAGTAGAAAACCACCCGCATCGTTGATTGCTACCGCACCACGCGTCCCGTCAGAACCCGTACCAGACAAAATAACGCCAATACAGCGATTGCCGAATTCTTTAGCTAGCGAAGTGAAAAATAAATCGATAGGCAGGCTCAAGCCATGAGGGTTTTTAGGAACAAGCCGTAGTTGGGAATCCGCCACAGTCATATTTTTGCCCGGAGGAATCAGATAAACATGATTGGCGAGCATTTCTAAGCCATTCTCGGCCATTAGCACCGGCATTGTAGTATGTCGTGCTAGTAGATTGTCCATCATGCTTTTGTGATCAGGCGACAAGTGCTGAATCACAACAAAGACCGCACCCGAATCAACGGCTAATTCGTCAAAGAACCGCTCCAGAGCATCCAATCCACCAGCAGAGGCACCTATTGCAACCACGTAACCATGAAATACACAGGGAGTTTCTGTATAAACAGGTTTTTTACTAATTTTGTCCAGGCTATGAGTTGAGCTATTTGAAGGTGATATTTTTTTACTGGGAATCACCTGCCCATCTGTTTTTTTGTCTCGCGCCATTATGCGAAGAAACCTTTTTTTAGTTTTATTAACGTAGCCATTCAAGCCTTAGCTTAAGTGGGGTATAAGCGCAATCCAAGTCTTTATCAAAATAGGGAGGGGTAAAAAATGCCATATCTCTAAAACTAATCGGTAGCACAATCACTTGGTTTGTGAAGCCCGCGACATCATTTAGCTAGAATTTTGAGACTGGTATTACTATCAGTAATATGACAAATATCGCTAAACTTGACCTTGTTTTTTCACTTATTATCTGATGTCTATCGCTGGTATCCAAAATACAGAGTTTGACAAAATTGCCGATAAACTGACTTATTCGGCGATTACAAATTATTAAGTACAGTCTATCGCACACTGTTTCGTTATGAGCAACAATCAATACATTTGTTCGTTATAATTATCGATTGAAATATTAACTACACTGTTAACTATAACTATAACATATACATTATTGCAAGTATGGTTTTATCGTCGTAAAGCGGCCAGTCGCTACAGGTAGGTAATAGCCGTTACTCGTTATTCGGAAGTTTCAAAAAGCCAATTTCATTACCGGCCTTTTAGAGTTGTAACATTTGTAGCTCGATAAAAGTCTCTACCCGAACTATAGTCTGTTGAGAAACTACTTTTGCAAGGCATAACGACAAGCACAGATGACGAAGTAAAAAATAATATAAACCTTGATAAAAAATGGCAGTTACTCGATGTTCAAGTTTTTTTAGCTTGACTGGGACGAACCCAGATAAATCAAGGTGTTTTCATCAATAGACTCAAGTGCCACATGATTTCAATCATGGCTGTAAGGCTTGATTCAATGGGCTTCTCTAAAATCAAGAATTAAAAGCTTGAACATCGAGTTTCATTATCAGCCGCCAATTGTTGAATGGCCTTTTTTTCTTTTCGGGTGTCGCTGGGGTTTATGCCTTTTGCAATAGCTTTACGCGCTTTTACTGCTTTTACTCTGGCATCAGATAAGCCAGTTGCAGGATAAACACCAAGGGATAGTGTTTTACGCTTATTTAAGGATGTGTAATCAAAGCGCCACCATTTAGCGCCATTGGGTTTAACAAGGATATACAGACCTTCACCATTATTAAGCCGATTGTCTTTATCTTCAGGCTTTGCATTACGTATGGTCACGTCTTTCAGTTTGCCTTTAGCCATTTGCAATAACTTTTGTTACTGTTTCAAAGCTACTGTAAATGTTACTTTAAAAACTGTCGAGTGTTACCGTATCTGGTTGTATTCCGTTGGACAATAAAAAACCCGCGAAGCCTTACGACTTGCGGGTTTATGTATTTCTTTGCACGGTAATAAATCCTCGAATGGTACCGAGGGCCGGAATCGAACCGGCACGAAGTTACCCTCACCGGATTTTGAATCCGGCGCGTCTACCAGTTCCGCCACCCCGGCAAAGAAGGGCTATTATAAGAACACTTTCTTCAAAAAGCCAGTTTATTTTTTAAGGTGTATTCATTGGCTTAACCTGATACTATCGCTGGCTATGAAAAAAAGTGATTTTAACTACCTGTTACCCGATGCGTTAATTGCGCAAAAACCCTTGGCAGAACGTGATGCGAGCCGCTTGTTGTGTATGGATCGAGACACTGGCGAAATAGCTGACCGGCTGTTTACCGATTTTATTGATTTAATACAGCCTGATGATTTGCTGGTTTTTAATGATACCAAGGTTATCCCCGCGCGACTGTTTGGTACCAAACAAAGTGGTGGTAAAGTCGAGATTCTGATTGAACGCATTGTTGACAATCACCATGCCATTGCTCATGTTAGAGCCAGTAAATCGTCAAAGCCAGGCACGTTGATCAAGCTCGATGAGGGTTATTCTTGTGTCGTGCAGGGCAGGGTAGATGATTTGTTTGAGTTGGAGTTTGCTGATGTAAACTTACTCCGGCTATTGGAAAAGATCGGTCATATTCCGTTGCCACCTTATATTACTCGCGCCGATGATGAATCAGATTTAACGCGTTATCAAACGGTATTTGCCAAAGAATCAGGTGCAGTAGCTGCACCGACAGCCGGTTTGCATTTTGATCTGGCGATGATGGATAAAATTAAAGCCAAAGACACACAAACGGCTTTTGTGACCTTGCATGTTGGTAGCGGTACCTTTCAACCTGTGCGAGTGGAAGATTTATCCGAACACTTGATGCACAAAGAATATTTTGCCGTGTCCCAAGCAACGGTTGATGCGGTACGGCAAACCCGCGCAAGAGGCGGACGAGTTATTGCCATTGGTACCACGGCAGTCAGGGCGTTGGAATCGGCATCTAAAAGCGGTCAACTGGAACCCGGTTTTGGTGATACCGATTTGTTTATTACCCCCGGTTATCAATTTAAGTCAGTCGATGCCATGCTGACCAATTTCCATCTTCCCGAATCCACCTTGTTGATGCTGGTTTCAGCGTTTGCCGGTTACGATTCCATTATGAACGCCTACAGCCATGCAATTGATCAGTCTTACCGATTCTTTAGTTACGGTGATGCGATGTTTTTGAGTTGGCGCGTAGGCAAATAAAGTTTTTTAGTACATGAAACCTTAAGAAACGAGTGATAAACTTGGTTCAACTTAAAATAATGCTTAACTTAACAACTCACTTATAGCTGCTATCGAATGGCTGATACACTCATTTTTTCTCCCACTGTTCCTCAAATAAAAGACCAGACGATCATCTGGACCGGTTTAACCGGATGCGGTGATTCTCTGGCGCTGGCTTCGGCCATTAAAAATGAAAATCGTCTGTTTGTTATTGTTACCCCTGATAATCAAACGGCCTTGCGTCTTGAGCATGAGTTGGCGTTTTTTTTGCAGGGCGAGCACCCTATTTTGCAGTTTCCCGATTGGGAAACGCTGCCTTATGATGTTTTTTCACCGTTACCGCAAATTATTTCGGAGCGCTTAAAAACGCTGGCTTTACTGCCTCAGGTGAAACGCGGTGCGCTAGTGGTATCAGTGACTACGTTAATGCATCGACTGGCACCAAGAGAGCATGTTTTAGCCAATAGTTTTTCTATTAAAATCGGTGATGATTTTAATCTGGATCTTAACAGGCTCAAGCTTGAAAGTGTCGGCTATCAGTGCGTGTCTCAAGTCTATCAGCATGCTGAATTTGCAGTTAGAGGCGCGATTGTTGATTTATTTCCGATGGGCAGTAAAGTGCCTTTTCGTATTGAGTTGTTTGATGAGGAAATTGAATCTATCCGTACTTTTGATCCTGAAACCCAGCGGTCATTGGAAAAGATTGAGCAGATTCAGTTATTTCCGGCGCGGGAATTTCCGTTTACGGATGAGTCCATCAAGCATTTTCGTCAGGCCTTTAGAGCTGCTTTTCCTGAAGTATCGCCAAAAAATACGTTGTATGTGGATGTCAGCAAAGGTATTACGCCCAACGGTATTGAATACTATTTACCGTTGTTTGTAGAGCAAACGGCAGCCTTGTTTGACTATTTACCGTCATCGGCAGTTTTAGTAGTATCTGATACTTTTGATGCGACCGCACAGGCTTTTTATGCAGAAGCCGATGAGCGTTTTCAGCAACGAAAATATGATATTGAAAGGCCGGTACTAAAGCCTGAACAGTTGTTTTTATCGGCTGAGGAATTGGCGACAAGAACCGCCGCATTCGCGCGTATTACCCTGGATAATAACGAGACGGTTAATGGCATTGCTTTTGCCTGTCATCCGTTGCCTAATGTAACGCTGGATGCCAAGCTCAATGAGCCAGCCAAGGCTTTGCAGCAATTTATCCAGGCATTTGACGGTAAAATACTTTTTGTGGCTGAATCGGCAGGGCGTCGGGAAGCCCTGATTGATAAGTTAAGGTCTTATAAAATCACCGTTAAACAGGTAGATAGCTGGCAGGCATTTTTAACGTCCGAGGTATCGCCGTGCATGTTGGTCGCACCGATGGAATATGGTTTATGGCTAGGGCCTGATCAAAATAAATCACCCGCCATTGCCATTATCACGGAAAGCCTGTTATCCGGCGAAAAAGTTCTGCAACGGCGCAGAAGGCGCAAGTCTGCGGCTCGTGAGTTGGAAAATATTGTCAATAATCTTAATGAATTGACCATAGGTTCACCGGTTGTGCATCAGGAACATGGAGTCGGTCGCTACCTGGGGTTACAAACCCTTGAAGTGGGCGGTATTAAAGCCGAATTTCTGACGTTGGAATATGCCCATAACGACAAGCTTTATGTACCCGTTTCATCATTACATGTGATTGGTCGTTATACAGGCATGAGCCCTGAAAATGCACCTTTACATAAACTGGGTGGGGATCAGTGGGGAAAACTTAAGAGCAAAGCTATCGCGCGTATCAGGGATGTTGCTGCGGAATTATTGGAAATTCATGCTAAAAGAGCATTGAAGAAAGGTCATGCTTTTGTTATTGAAGATGCCGATTATCAGGCGTTTGCCGATGCCTTCCCCTTTGAAGAAACTCCCGATCAACAATCTGCCATTGAAACCATATTGGAAGATATGGCCAGCCCTCATCCAATGGACAGGGTGATTTGCGGCGATGTGGGTTTTGGTAAAACCGAAGTTTCGATGCGGGCGGCATTTATTGCCGTGCAAAGTGGCAAGCAGGTAGCGGTATTGGTGCCGACTACTTTATTGGCTCAGCAGCATTATCAAAATTTTCGGGATCGTTTTGCCGATTGGCCGGTTCGTGTTGAAGTGATGTCGCGATTTGTTAGTCCCAAGCAGCAAAAACAAATTGCCGAAGAATTGGCTGACGGCAAAGTCGATATTGTTATTGGTACGCATACCTTATTGTCCAATGAGCTTAAGTATAAAGCGTTGGGACTGGTCGTTATTGATGAAGAACACCGCTTTGGCGTGCGTCAAAAAGAACACTTTAAAAAAATGCGTAGTGAGCTGGATCTTCTGACCCTAACTGCAACGCCTATTCCACGAACCTTAAATATGGCAATGGCGGGGCTGCGCGATATTTCCATTATTGCCAGTCCACCGCCTAACCGTCATGCGATTAAAACCTTTATTAGTGAATGGGTCGATGCCCAAATCAGGGAAGCTTGCTTGCGCGAGATTAAACGCGGCGGCCAGGTGTTTTTTCTGCACAATGAAGTCAAAAGCATGGATAAAATGGCCAGGCAACTGGCCGAATTAATACCGGAAGCGCGGATTGAAATAGCTCATGGCCAATTGCCGGAACGTGAACTTGAGCGCATCATGCTGGACTTTTATCATCAGCGCTTTAATTTATTGTTGTGCTCCACGATCATCGAAAGTGGTATCGATATTCCCAGTGCCAATACCATTATTATTGATCGGGCCGATAAACTGGGGCTGGCGCAATTACATCAATTGCGTGGCCGGGTAGGGCGGTCACATCACCGGGCTTACGCGTATTTTATCGTGCCACCAAAATCCTTAATGAGTAAGGACGCCATGAAACGACTGGAAGCGGTTGAAGCCTCTGGCGATTTAGGCGCAGGGTTTATGCTGTCGTCACATGATATGGAAATTCGTGGTGCCGGTGAGTTACTGGGTGATGATCAAAGCGGTCAAATCCAGGAAATCGGTTTTAGTTTGTACACCGAACTACTGGAGCGCGCGGTTAACTCCTTAAAATCAGGTAAACAGCCGGAATTGGATACGCCGATGAATAGAGGCGCTGAAGTTGATCTACAAACAGCGGCACTTATTCCTGAAGATTACCTGCCCGATATTCATGCGCGATTGGTATTGTATAAACGCATATCCAGTGCCGATACGTTAGTCGATTTACATGAATTACAGGTAGAAATGATAGACCGTTTTGGCTTGTTGCCAGAGCCGGTTAAAACCTTGTTTAGTGTCACTGAATTAAAACAAAAAGCGGAAAAATTGGGCATCAAAAAAATAGAAGCCAATGTTGGAGGCGGGCGGATTATTTTTACCTCGGAACCCAATATTAATACTGAACAGTTGATTACCCTGATACAAACCCAGGCAAAATGTTATAAATTTGACGGTGTGGATAAGTTAAGATTTATCAAGTCGTTTGAGAATACCGAACAGAAACTTGAGTTTATTAATACGTTGTTGGAAAAATTAAGCCATGTAGCCATGTAGCCATGTAGCCATGTAGCCATGTAGCCCCGTAGATACTCTGTTCAAAGTCAAAGGTATTTCGTTCATTTTTAACTATTCGACTGATTCTGAAATTTTATAAAAACGTGTATTATCGAAAGGTTCGTCATTTTTCAACATACCATGGATAGCATGAA
>NZ_JAOEGU010000073.1 GCF_025583945.1 Methylobacter psychrophilus | reverse complement strand
CACGCAGCGGATTATTAATTCGCTGGGCAAAAATGATGACACATTTTTAATCGACGACCGTATCTTCCAAGCCGCAGAAATTGGCAGGATTCATGCGAGAGCTGCTTAAATTTTGGCGAAGGTATTGTTCAAGACTAAAGTATTTATTCAATAAAAAGTCAAAGTGCATGGGGTGCGCTGAAGTAACGAAGCGCATTGTCCGAGTTATTCATCTATATGTATGCTGAAACTTGCTGGACACCCTACATCTTAAATCATGTAAATAGCCAATTCCACATATCGATGAAAATTTATATGGATAAAGTAGTGTAAACAAACGATAAATTATCGAAGGAGCAATTTATGAGTCCAAAAAAAGTCACTCTTATTGTTTTTGATATATGCTTGCGATAATAGGTGTGCAATTGTTGATAAATTCGAAACAGAATTAACGCCAAAACAAGTGACAGTTGGCAAGAAACGCTCAGCTGGATTTCTTCAGCAAAATATCGGATCATGATGAGATCTTTATTTGGTCATAAAGCGTACATATTAGTAATTTAGTATAGCCGTTAACTGAGTGTTTTTTACCATTGATAAGGCTGGCAGCTTATCTTAAATAAACTATTCAGTTTTCTTATCGAGAAGATCAACCGGAATTTTTTTAGCACTGGTCGCTAGTTTAATTTGTGGTGTCTGGTCAATTCGGTCTTGGAGCACGGGTTGAAAATTCATAAGTATCAAATCACTTTGTCGCGACCCATTAAAATTAAACGAATCCTGAAGCGCTGATCATTACATTTAACAAGTCGACTTTATGAAGCTATCGCTGCTGACACTTAATTTGCATACCTATCAGGAGCATCCCCGTCATTGTTCTTTTGATACAATGCATCAGCATGAGCGCGAGGTATATATTATCGCTGAGGCGATTGCTCATTTAAAAATTGATGTTATTTGTTTTCAGGAGGTTGGGGAGCATATGCATGACCCGATTGCAAATCCTTACGGCGAATCACCATCCAATATGGCTTTTCGAATTTGTAATAAATTACGTCAGTGGGGACTTTGGTATCATATTCATCAGGATTGGAGTCATATAGGCTTTGATCGGTGGCGGGAAGGCACTGCCATCATGAGTCGCTATCCGATGCAGCACAATTTTTCGGCTTATGTTTCTGTAGATCATCGAAAAAATAATTATATGTCTCGAAATATTACTGTGTCGTGTATCGACGTTCCATGGTTCGGATTATTACATGTTTCTAATGTTCACTTAAGTTGGGCACATCATGGTTTTTATGAGGAATATAATAATCTCCAAAAACTGATCCACTCACGTTTGCATTTTGGTGTCAGAGGCGATTTGATTGTTGGTGATTTTAATGCGCCTGCCGGGGATCATGCTTATAACCACATTGTCGGTAATCAATACTATGTGGATCAATTTCACGAATTATATCCCCATCGATTTTATCAGCCCAGCTATCATGGCCAAATAGATGGATGGAAAAACTATCCCCCCAAACGCATTGATTATATATTTAAACGCAAAGGTAATCCTATGCAAATTAAAGCCATGAAGGTCATCTTTAATGACGATTTCTATCCAATCGTTTCCGATCATTTTGGCTATCTGGCAAGTTTTGAGATGTTTTGATTGCATTGATTCTACTTCTTCTGCGCTGAATAGTAGTCGGTATAGTTAGGCGGTGAAATCCCCGCTAACTATTGTTGTGTATTTTCAGTACGTAACAGTAATCAACAAAAGTCCATGCTGAAATTATAATAATTGTTACTAACGTAACGGTACATTAAAAAAATTGCCTGTTATCCTGATTCAACGTTACCATGATTTGCGCAAGAACTGATTAAATATTGGTTGTTTTGTGCGGCAAAGTTAAGTATGGCTGGTTGATTTTCCCTTTTAAATTCAGCTTTTTATTAACTATATTCATTTATCATCTGAATCATGTGTATTTATTAGTTATGGCCTATAAGTTGCTGTATTTTATGTTGACGTTATACCCAATGTATCAAAGTAAATAAAGTACTAAAGGAGTTCAATCCATGTTTAAATTTCCACTTATTAACCCCACACTACTGTTTTTAGTTTTTTTCTTTACTGTGCCAGTTTTTGCAGAAGAAGATGCCACGATGCATCAAGTCTATCTGGCGGCCCAAGCCGGGAAATTTAATGAGGCACAGTCCATGATGGACAAAGTGCTAAGCGATCATCCAAATAGTGCCAAGGCACATTTTGTAGAAGCTGAGTTACTGGCAAAACAAGGTCTCTTCAGTAAAGCTAATGCCGAGCTAAATACTGCTGAACGTTTACAACCAGGATTGCCGTTTGCCAAACCGGAGGTGTTGCAGAATCTTAAGGCTCGTATTGCTTCCTCATTAAATGGGGCAGTGCAGTCAAACAATCTTAAGCAGGGTATGCCGTCTATCCTAAAAGATTGGCTGCCGATGATGTTGTTAGTTTTGGGTGTCGGGTTAGTTATATTATTGATTTGGTTCATGAGTAGACGAAATACCGGAAGGGCTGCTACCAATAATTACGCGAGTAATGTTCCTGGCTCAAATATGTCGACAGCCGGCACTGGTGGAGTTAGTTCGTTAACCGGACAGCCTGCTCCTGGTGGAGTGGGTTCTGGTCTTATGGGTAGTTTGGCGACGGGTGCAGCTATGGGGGCTGGAGTGGTCGCAGGTGAAGCATTGATGCATCATTTTATCGATGGGGATAAAAATAATGTTACTTCAGAACCGCCCGTTCATAATCCATCGCCATGGGATACTTCCAGTAATAGTAACCCAAACGATAATGACGACATGGGCGGCTCGGATTTTGGTATCGCGGATGCTTCCTCATGGGAGGATGATCAATCTGGTGATGGCGGTGATGATTGGACTTAAGCAATATAAGACCTAAAGCAGTTGGTAATTAAATCACTGTATTAATTTTTCATTTTATAATGGAGACATAAATAATGTCATTACTCTGTCAACAAATAAACCGGATTGCTATTGTTGCAATAATGGCAATAGTATTTTCCGCCTGCACTGAAAAAGCCGCAGACAGCAACTCGGTAGAAAAAGTCGTTTCTACTGTGGCGGAAGACAAGATCACGCAATTGCAAAGACAAGCGCAGCAAGGAGATCCTGATGCACAATACGAACTCGCTTATCTCTATGAAAACGGGCTTGGCGTACCAAAAAGCGAAACCAGAGCTCTTGAGTTATATCAGCAAGCTGCAGATCAGGGGCGTCCTGCGGCACAAGATAATCTTGATGCGATGAGTAAACCGAAGTAAATAGTTGTTAACTTATTTTAATAATAGTGGGATTTTTTAAACATGCTTAACCAGATTAAACTTTTTTTTGAGCAACATTTGATGCTTTCAGCGCCTGATGAATCTTCAGAAGAAAAGCTACAACTTGCGACCGTGGTTTTATTTTTGGAAATGATGCATATGGATGACAAAGTTGAGCCCAAAGAACAGGAAATTATTTTATCCTTAATTCATCAGAATTTTTCATTAACGGTTGAACAAACAACGGCTCTGCTAGCATTAGCCGAACAACAAAGAATACAAGCAACTGATTATTTTCAGTTTACGTCCTTAATTAATAAGGAATATAGTTTGAAGCAAAAGATAGGCTTAATTGAAGCATTATGGAAAATTGCTTTTGTTGATGGCATCTTAGATATGGACGAAGAATATCTGGTACGAAAAATTGCCGACCTTTTATATGTGCCTCATACCGCTTTTATTCTGGCAAAAAACAGGGTAGCGGGTTAAATGTTTGGTTGGTTTCATAATTAACCACATGAGATGCTATCTGAAATCGTCTGCATTGAATGAGCTAGTACGTAAATAACAAAGTCTGGTCGAGCAGAGCAAGCAACGTTACCGAGACAACATTGTTGAAATTATCAACGATTTTCAACGTTTCAATAAAGACAGTCTAATTTATTTATGCTTTTCGTAGGCACTGTTTTTATTTGAGTGTGTTTACTCGTTAGTCTTTTTGCTCTTGCGGTTCTACCGATGATAAATCCGGTTGAATAGCCGGGGCGCGGCGTTTGCCGACATTTTTCTTGTCTCTATCGCGTATTTTAACTTTTTCCGCAGCTACTTTTTTGGGTTCTATTTTATTTTTTATACCGGCGGCTTTACCGGATGCTTTCAGTTTTTTCGGACCTTTATATTTGCCTTCCAGCTCTTTAATGGTACGGCGTTTAAATTTCTGTTTTAAGAAACGCTCAATACCCGACATTAAATTCCATTCGGTGCTTTTTACCAGTGCTATTGTTAGTCCCAGTTCATCAACTCGTCCGGTGCGGCCTATGCGGTGTATATAATTGATACCGTTTCTGGGTACATCAAAATTGATAACCAGATTGATGCCTTTAATATCCAAGCCACGGGCAGCAAGATCTGTAGCCACCATGACTTTAACTTCGCCCTCGCGGAAGAGTTGCATCATGCGGTTGCGATCTTTTTGATCCATTTCGCCATGCAGTACGCCGACACGGAGCTTTTGTCCGCGCAACGGTCCGCGTAGCAGATCTGCCTGAATTCGGCTGTTGGTAAATACCAGTGCTTTGTCGTAGGTTTCATTAAGCAGTAACCAAGCTAGCAATTTTTGTTTGTGGTCGTTATCGTCGGCAACGACAATTTGCTGCTCGATATTGCGATGGCCATCGTGCAAGGTATTTAAGGCAACTACCTTATGATCTTGCAGAATCTTGTCGGCCATTTTGATTACGCCAAAATGGGTTAGCGTGGCAGAAAACAATAAGGTTTGTCTTTGCTCATTACAGCTTTTGGTGATGGTTAATACGTCTTCACTAAAGCCCATATCCAGCATGCGATCGGCTTCATCCAAAATGAGAATTTCAAGATTGGTAAAGTTAGGTATTTCCTGCTCCATCAATTCCAGAATACGCCCGGGAGTTGCAATAACAATTTCCGTATTCCTACGCAGCATGTTTTGCTGTAGCCTGAAATCGTCACCGCCAGTAATTATGCCGGCTTTAATATCGGTAAATTCGATTAATTGCTGGCACTGTTTAAAAATTTGCTGCGCCAGTTCACGGGTAGGCGCGAGTATGAGTGCCCGCGTACCTGGTTTTCTGGTCGATAAGGTGAGCAGATGATGCAGTGTCGGTAATAAAAATGCGGCAGTTTTGCCGCTGCCGGTTTCTGCGCTGACCAGTAAGTCTTTGTGCTCCAAAGCTGGTGGAATGGCTTGTTGCTGAACGGGTGTCGGTTGCTCAAAGCCCAGTTTTCTGACTGCCATAAGCAGGGGTTCAGCGAGGGATAAGCTTGAGAATGATAGCGGGATGTCTGTTGGATTAGGCTGCATGAATCTTGAATGGTTGCTGCGGTTACGCAGGTGATAAATAGCGGATGCTTTTTGTTATTATAAACTTTTTGTTATAAGGCGTTATGATTAAAATCAACAGGACAGTCTACTATGCATTGCCAATCAGCTATTAACTGGTAAGCTTTGGCCTTGAACTGGTGATTTTATAAGGTGAAGCTATTTTAGTTTATTGCCGTTCTATCGCTTTTTTTCACTACGTAAAAGGGTAGCAACAATGATACCGATTAGAGATACTGCGCCATGTTACGCAAAGCCTTATGTGACTTGGGCAATAATAGTGGTCTGTACCAGCATTTTTATCGCCATGAAAATAATGCCCGATCAACTCTCTTTTAGTCTCTTGCAACGTTATGGCATGGTGCCTATTCGGTATTCAGTTTTACAGTCAGGTTTGCCTTTTGATGGCTATCTATCGTTTGTAACCAATTTGTTTTTACATGCAAGTTGGACGCATCTCCTTATGAATATGTGGTTTATGTGGATTTTTGGTGATAATGTTGAAGACAGAATGGGACGGCTGCCCTTTTTAATTTTCTATTTGGTGTGTGGGGTTTTTGCAACGCTCTTGCAATGGTATTTTGATCCGATGCTTGATATTCCGGTTATTGGTGCCTCCGGCGCTATAGCAGGTGTGTTGGCGGCGTATTTTTTTCTATATCCACTGGAGCGGGTTATCGTATTTTTTCCGCCAATGTTGTTTCATATACCGGCTATCGCTTTTTTGGGTTTGTGGATTATTTTACAATTGGATAGTGCTACGACCTCTATTATTTTTGAAAATGTAACGATAGACGTTGCCTGGTGGGCACATTTGGGTGGGTTTGTTGCCGGGTCTGTTTTGTATCGGATTTTTCTTAAAAGCAATAAAAATGACGTAATTTGATCGCTTTAAGGTATAATTTTGACCTTCAAAAGTCGGGCTTTTTGATAAAAACAACAGTAGTCAGTCATTGTTACTGATTAAAAAAGGCTCTTAAAGTTATCGGGAAATTGAAAAATAATATGAAAAAAGTTAATGTTGCGTTGGTAAGGTTATTTCAGTTTATAGTTTTTGTACTGTTTATATTTATGGTAATAGTCTATTTTGGTGCGATGGTTTTACTGCCACTAGATGCTATTGCATTGCTGATAAAATTGATGGGTGTTTTGGGTCTTCATGGTTTTATCGGCGCCTTAATTGCCATCCCGGTTGTTGGTTATTTGTGCTTTGTTGTTTACAAAACCCCCGGACTTTGCAAAATGATTGTTGATACCGGTGTTGAACTGATTAAGACTGCTAAATTAAGAGTTGATGCATTTAATGACATTGTTGATGCTGTAAAAGCTTAAATTTTTGATTATAAAAAAGGGCGTACCGAAAATGGCTCGCCCTTTTTTTATGCTTGTTTAAAAAGCGCTTTTAATTGCTACCAAAGAATTTTTGATGCTGTTGTCATAAGTTTGACGTTATTTTTGTGGCTTCACAGAAAGTGACTTGTTTTATATTATGAGTCCTTAAAAAAGGACTTTTTAACAGTGATAGTGGAAGCTAATGGTACTTTTTTTAAAGATCATTGTTTATTAGCTTGTGTTATAAAGTTTTATCAATGATAATAGAGTTCTTTTAGCCAGTATGGCTAAAGCATAATGGTGATCATGTCGGTCCTCTCGCAACGATACGCTGTAAACCCCGCCAGGTCCGGAAGGAAGCAACGGTAGCAGCAGATTCGTGTGCCGGGATGTGGCTGGTATGATTACCGCCCAATACCCCCACTATTTTTCGAGCCTGCAATGAATTATCAGGTTCTTGCCAGAAAATGGCGTCCTCACAATTTTACCGAAGTCGTCGGACAAGAGCATGTAGTAAAGTCGTTAATTAACGCTTTGCAACATAATCGGCTCCATCATGCTTATTTATTTACTGGAACGCGTGGCGTAGGTAAAACTACCATTGCCAGAATTCTTGCTAAAGCTGTCAATTGTGAAAATCTCCAGGAATTTAATCCTTGTGGCGTTTGTAGCGTTTGCCGGGATCTTGATGAAGGACGGTTTTTAGATTTAATTGAAGTTGATGCAGCATCCCGCACTAAAGTTGAAGATACCCGCGATTTACTCGATAACGCCCAATATGCGCCCAGTCATGGACGCTATAAAGTTTATATAATTGATGAAGTGCACATGTTGTCCGGGCATAGCTTTAATGCGTTATTAAAAACGCTGGAAGAGCCGCCGCCACATGTCAAGTTCTTGTTGGCAACAACAGATCCTCATAAAATTCCTGTTACTGTGTTGTCCCGTTGTTTGCAATTTAATCTAAAGCGATTGCTTCCAGCGCAGATTTGTTCGCAAATGGAGTTTATCCTTCAGCAGGAAGCGATTGAATTTGAACCTGCCGCGTTAAAATTATTATCCCGCGCTGCTGATGGCAGTATGCGTGATGGTTTAAGTCTGTTGGATCAAGCTATCGTCTATGGTAATGGTAAGGTGTCTGCTGATGATGTCAGGGCGATGCTTGGCACAGTTGCGCAGCAACCGGTTAATGACATATTAAGCGCTTTGGCTCGTGGCGATGTAGTTGATATTCTGGATAAAATCAATGAAATTGCTAACTTAACGCCTGATTTTGGTGAAATTTTACATCAAATATTACAAATCCTGCATCGTGTTGCCTTGGTTCAGCAAGTGCCGGGTGCCGTTGATCGCGATTTTGATGTTGATATGATCGCTGCCTTGTCAGGCCAGTTAACCCCCGAAGATGTTCAGCTTTTTTATCAAATTGGTCTGGTGGGGCGAAGAGATCTTGATCTGGCCCCCGATCCACGCAGCGGTTTTGAAATGGTTATGTTGCGTATGCTGACATTTAAGCCGGTAACGTTGGCGCAGGGCAGTATAAAATCCATTAAAATTCAGCCGTCTGTCAGTAAGCCTTCGGTAAAAATACCACCGCAGATTGTAACGGCAGCAGCGCAGAGTAATGAAGCGCCGGTTAATGATTGGTTATCAATGATCGTAGCGATGAAGTTGACTGGTCTGACCAGAGAGTTTGCCAGTAATTGTGTATTGGAAAGTATTGATGATAAAGTTTGCACCTTGATAGTCGATCCAGGCCATATCAGAGGTGCACGAGCAGAAGAAACCTTGCAAAAAGCATTGCAAGTCTATCGTGGAGCTTCGCTTAAGTTGGTCATCAATGCTAAAAAAATTACGCAAGATACACCAGCGGTCCAATTAACCAAAGAGCGCGAAGACAGGCAGCAAGCAGCGGTTGAGTTTATTAATTCAGATCATAACATTCAGGCTTTAAAAGATCGTTTTGATGCGCGGGTTTTGCCTGGCACCATAGAGCCTGTATAACATTAAGAGAGGAAGAAAATGAAAAATGCGTTAGGTAATATCATGCAGCAAGCCCAAAAAATGCAGGAAGACCTTAAAAAGGCTCAGGAAGAATTGGGGTTAATGCAAGTGTTGGGTGAATCAGGCGGCGGTTTAGTGACTATTGTTATGACGGGTAAGCGCGAAGCCAGAAAAGTAACTATTGATGATTCGCTATTGGGTGACGATAGGGATATGCTTGAGGATCTTATTGCTGCGGCCATTAATGACGCAGTAAATAAAGTCGGCAAAATGAAAAAAGAAAAAATGGCTGATATAACCGCTGGAATTCCTTTACCTCCCGGATTTCAACTGCCTTTCTAATATGCACAAAAAAGGCTTATTAGGGCAGCTAATACAAAATTTATGTTGTTTACCCGGCGTTGGTCCCAAAACAGCGCAACGTATGGCTTTTTATTTGCTCCAGCGCGATCGTAATGGCGCAAAAAATTTGGCCGAAACGGTTCTGCAAGCGATTGATAAAATTGGTCGTTGTCAGCAATGCCGAACACTCACTGAGCATGCGCTTTGTGAGATTTGTGCAGACAGTTCAAGAGATGATTTCCTTATTTGTATCGTTGAAAGTCCCGCTGATGTTTGGATCGTCGATCAGGCTACCCAATTTAAAGGTTGTTATTTTGTATTGCATGGACGCTTGTCGCCACTGGATGGTATTGGTCCTGATGAGTTGGGTCTCGATTTGCTTGAGCAACGTTTGGCAACCGGTAGCGTTAAAGAGCTGATTTTGGCGACCAATTCAACAGTAGAGGGCGAGGCGACAGCTTACTTTATTGGCGAGATAGCCAAAAAATATCAGGTTCAAGCCAGTAGAATAGCGCATGGTGTGCCGATGGGTGGTGAGCTTGAGTTTATAGATAGTGGTACGCTATCGCATGCATTTAAAGGCCGAAAAGAAATTTAGCGTGCCTTCCCTATTATTGATTCATATAAGTGTCAGATAGTTAAAATATAAGGAGCGATAAGTATGACGCAGTGTTTATTTTGCAAAATGGTTGCGGGCGAAATTAAACCGGATGTCGTTTTTGAGGATGATACGGTTCTGGCATTTAGAGACATAAATCCTCAAGCTCCTGTGCATATTCTTATTATTCCCAAGCTACATATTGCCACCTTGAATGCTCTGAATGATACCTTGCTGGCAGGTCGATTATTGCAAGTTGCCATAAAATTAGCCAAGCAGGAAGGTTTGTCTGAAGAGGGCTATAGAACCGTATTTAACTGTAACAAAAAAGGCGGGCAAGACGTTTACCATCTGCACTTGCATTTGCTCGGCGGTCGACAAATGATCTGGCCGCCAGGTTAAGTTAAATCGTTTGGGCAGGCGGTGCTTGTTGCTCCTATTTTTTGATGAGATATAGCTTTTCAGATAAATAATTTCTATGCTGACAGATATCATCCCTTGAAGGGGTGTTATCTGTGTGGACTTGCCGCGAGATGAATTGGAGATTTAATTTCTGAAATTCTATAGCTGTTGTTTTAAAAACTCAGGAATGCGCTGCTCTAGCCAATAATTTGGTTTGAAAGGTATTTCGCCGGCAATAAATCCTACGTGTCCGCCGCCTTGGGTAATTTCCAGATGAATACTTGATGATAGTTCGCCTAATGTGGGGACAACGTCTTCCGACATAAAAGGATCATCAATCGCTTGAATCAGTAAAGTGGTGGTGGTTATCGATTTAAGAAATTGTCGGGAGCTGGAGCGCTGGTAATAGTCGTGTGCATCTTTAAAGCCATACAATTTTGCGACTACCTGATTATCATATTGCCAAAAAGATTTGATAGATGACAGGTCACCTAGTTGTTCAATTTTGCTGGCTTCTTGGTGTTGGCCAATCGCTTCTAAATGCTGTTGTTTGTCCTGAACATGGTCTTTTAATTCATGTAGTAGTTTTTTACGATAAAGTCTGGAAAAGCCTTTGTCCAGTCGGGTTGCGCAGGTGCTTAATACGAAAGGCACAGAAACGGCTGTGGCGGCAAATAGCGATAGGTTGTTGTTTTGTTCACCTAGCCATTTTAATAGCACATTGCCTCCTAATGAAAAGCCGACAGCTGCGAAAGGCGTGTGAGGTTCGCGTTGGCGTAAGGTCTGATAGAGAAAATGAATGTCTTCAGTTTCTCCTGAGTGATAAAACCGCGCCGAATAGTTATAGTCGCCGCTACATCCACGAAAATTTAATGCGACGCTACGAAACCCTTGTCGTAATAAACTACTCTGTAAGCCTCTGATATAGCCTGACTGAGAACTGCCTGTTAAGCCGTGTAATAAAATAACTAGCGGTTGACTGCCTTCGCCGCACCAATCGATATCAATAAAATCACTGTCGGGTGTTATTAATCGTTCACGTCGTAATCTAAAAGGTAATGGCGCTTTGCGCATTAGCGCAGGGTATAGCGTTTGTAAGTGGGTGTTATTTAGCCACCAGGCAGGTTTAAAGGTTGTTTTGATTAACATAAAGCGTAAATTGATTCCTGTCAAAGGCTATTTTTATTGTTATTTCAGGCTTGCTTTGCTAAAAACTCGAGTATAGAAGCTATGTGTTTTTTTGTATATGAGGTTTCTATAAAGTGCCTGTAATGATTTAATCCTTAAGTTTTTAAAATGATAATATAATCCTTCAAAAATCGTAACTACTCAGTCTATCAAGCCGTGGTATATGACGGTTTTATTGGTATAACAATAGCTTAAAAGTGACATTTTTAAGTCGATTTTACTGACTTTTATACAAAATAATACGCTACAGCCAAGGTAATTCAGGGCAGAGTAGTTGCCAAAAAATCAACTTATTTGAATAAAAAATACCCAAAGCCATGTTTAATATTGCACTCTATGAGCCAAGAATTCCACAAAACACAGGGAATATTATTAGGCTAACCGCCAATAATGGCTGCAATCTTCATCTGATTGGTTCACTAGGTTTTGATCTTGAAGAAAAAAATCTGCGTCGATCCGGCCTTGATTATTTTGATCTGGCAAAAGTTACCCGCCATGCTGATTACGATGCTTTTATAGTAGCAATGCAAGGGCACAGGCTATTCGCCTTAACAACAAAAGGCAGTCAGTCATATAATCAAATTAATTACCAAGCGGGTGATGTTTTATTATTTGGCTCTGAAACTGCCGGATTACCCGAAAATATTCAAAAGGGTATTGCGTTAAATCATCAATTGAAAATACCCATGAGGCCAAACAATCGTAGTATGAACTTGTCGAATGCCGTGGCTATTGTTAGTTACGAAGCCTGGGGGCAGTTAGGATTTGCAGGTTGTCAGTAATTTAAATTATTAAGCTGTTGACAAGTTGGCCAGGTAGGCTATAATGGTGGGCTTCTTCGGGGTAAAGCAGTTTGACCCTGCAGCAGGACAGCAACACGCAATGTCGACAAGGGGTTGACAAACCGAATCCGCTCTGTATAATTGTCGGACTCAACGGTGCTGCGGCACCAACGCTCTTTAACAACTTGATCAAAATAATTTGTGTGGGTACTTGTGGTGATTGTTAGGCTGTTAAAAAATAATCGACACAGGAACAACACATTAAGAAGTAA
>NZ_JAOEGU010000072.1 GCF_025583945.1 Methylobacter psychrophilus | reverse complement strand
CCATCCCGAACTCGGAAGTGAAACCGCTTAGCGCCGATGATAGTGTGGCAGTTTGCCATGCGAAAGTAGGGAATTGCCAAGCGCTTAAATTAAAAACCCAAGATAACCTCTTGGGTTTTTTTTTGCCTATTAACCTGAAAAATAGTACGTAAATAGCATTATTGAAAAATATAATATTTTACTCAGACTATATAGCCAAACTGAATAACCCTGAATTGCAAAGCAGGGCTATTATGAGAGATAATGTTCGGCTATGCATAGTCTGCTATGCTTGTCGGATAAATCCTGTAACACGCCATACGCTCAATAAAGAGCCTGTATGTAAGCTTTGGAAAACGCTATGAAAAAGACCATGTACGAAAAGATTTTGGACAGCCATCTTGTCGTTGACGAGGCTGGACAGGCTCCTTTGATTTATGTTGATCGCCATCTTATGCATGAGGTAACCAGTCCTCAGGCTTTTGAAGGATTGAGATTGTCTGGACGTAAAGTGCGTAATCCACATAGCATATTAGCTACGATGGATCATTGTGTACCTACCAAAAATCGTGATCTGCCTATTGCAGATCCGATAGCCAGGAAACAAATCGAAACTATGGCTGAAAACTGTCGTGAAAACGGTTTGAATCTATATGATATGAAAAATCCAAATAACGGCGTAATTCATGTCGTGGTACCTGAGCATGGTTTTGTTCATCCAGGCATGGTCGTTGTTTGTGGTGATAGCCATACGGCAACTCATGGTGCCTTTGGTGCACTTGCGTTTGGCATAGGTACATCCGAAGTAGAGCATGTGATGGCTACCCAGACGTTGCCACAGAAAAAATCCAAAACCATGCAGGTCATAGTTAATGGTGAATTATCCAAATATGCTTCCGCAAAAGATATTGCCTTGGCAATTACCGGAAAAATTGGCACGGCAGGCGGTACCGGTTATGTCATTGAATACACCGGTTCGGCGATTAAGGCACTTTCTATGGAAGGCCGGATGACCTTGTGTAATATGGCTATTGAAGCGGGTGCCAGAGCCGGTTTAGTCGCGCCGGATGAAAAAACCTACGAATATCTTAAGGGCCGTGAATTTGCACCTTACGGTCAGCATTGGGATCAGGCATTGGCTTATTGGAAGACTTTGCCCAGCGATGAGGGTGCGGTATTTGATGCAACTGTCACACTTGATGCTGCCGACATTGCTCCTCAAGTTTCCTGGGGAACCTCTCCCGAACAGGTTGTCGGAGTTGATGGTGTTGTTCCTGCTCCAGAAAGCTTTGATGATGAAATAAAACGCAAAGCGTGTGAAGGTGCATTAGCTTATATGGGCTTGACACCAAATACCAAAATTACTGATATTCCTGTTGATCTTGTTTTTATTGGTTCTTGTACCAATGGACGTATCGAAGATTTTAGAATAGCTGCACAAATAGCCAAAGGTACAAAAGTAGCCAAAGGTGTCACAGCGATTGCTGTGCCAGGTTCCTATCATGTGAAACAGCAGGCTGAAGAAGAAGGCTTGGATAAGATTTTTATTGATGCGGGTTGGGAATGGCGTGATCCGGGTTGTTCCATGTGTCTGGCGATGAATGGTGATGAACTGACCAAAGGCCAACGTAGTGCATCGACTTCAAACCGTAATTTTGAAGGACGCCAAGGTAAAGGTGGGCGTACGCACCTTGTTTCACCTGCAATGGCAGCTGCAGCTGCAGCAGCTGGTCATTTTGTCGATATTCGCAACCTTTAACACACAGGCAAACCGGAGAAATTATGGAACCGTATAAAAAACACGAAAGTATTGCTGCTTTGATGGATCGTAGCAATGTTGATACTGATCAGATTATTCCCAAGCAGTTTCTAAAAAGAGTTGAACGTAGTGGCTTTGGCGTACATTTATTTCACGACTGGCGTTTTAATGATGACGGTTCGGATAATGCTGAGTTTGAACTAAACAAACCTGCATTTAAAGGCGCCAAGATTCTGGTCGCTGGCGATAATTTTGGTTGCGGTTCTTCTCGTGAACATGCGCCATGGGCGATTGCCGATTATGGTTTTAACACCATTATTTCTACCAGCTATGCCGATATTTTTTATAACAATTGTTTTAAAAACGGCATCTTGGCGATAAAGGTTAATAAAGAGCAACTGGACAAACTAATGGCAGAGATTAGTAGCAATGAAGGTGTGCGCTTTGTGGTTGATTTGGAAAACCAGCAAGTTATCACGCCGGCAGGCAATGGTTTTACCTTTGATATAGACCCGTTTCGTAAAAGCAATCTATTAAGCGGCTTGGATGACATAGGCTTGACTTTGAAGCATGTCGACAAGATCACCGAGTATGAAAAACATCATAAGGAAACTTATCCCTGGTTGTGGGCTTAAGGATTTTAGATTGCCGGGTCGGGATTTACTTAAAGCGTTCATCCCGGCTTACGCGCTTGGCTTTTAAGTTATACCGGGGTAAAAATGGATAGCTGGAAATTTACACCTTATGATATTAATCAATGGAATAAGGCAGAGGAAAGAATACTTTTTGTTGCATCTGAACCAAATGGAGATAAGCCCAATAGCGGAATTTTAGATATGGGAGATTGGTTTAGAACTGCGGCACCAAAAAATAAGTATCACAAAAATAAACCGTTTTTTAGACGATGTGAAATCATGATAAACGGTATAAGTGATAAAAATACAGGTAATGTATTTGATAATTTCAGATTTATGGCTTTGAAGGCAACTCAGGGTGGCCCAACGCCAGGTTCAAATACTGTTTCGGATTATGTTACAAACAATATGAATGAGGTAATTAAGTACTTTAATTCTACTGATAAGAAGTTTGGCTTGGCTCCCCATATAATCGTGTTATTGGGTAATACAGCACAATCAGTATTTATTGGTTATATTAGAAAACAGCTGATAAATGATAAGTCTTTAAAGTGGATAGCCATGCCACACCCATCAGCACAAATAGAATATGATGGCTTGGAAAATGCCAGTAAAAAAATCAGGGAACATCTCAAGCCAATCAATGAAGACGCTGAAAAGTGGGTTTATCAACTGGATAATTTTGATGACTGGAGAAGTATTTAATAGCCGTGTCGGGTTAGTATGTATGATAAATAAAGCTGATAGCCGAACCTTATTATAGGTAACTAAAAATCAATCATGAAAAATAACAGTCACTAACTATGCCCACCGATTCCAGAATCATCCAACTGATGGACACCACCTTGCGTGATGGTGAACAAACTCAAGGCGTTTCTTTTACGCCCACAGAAAAAGTACATATTGCCAAAGCCCTGTTACAGTCATTAAAGGTTGACCGGATTGAGGTTGCCTCTGCACGGGTCTCTCAGGGCGAAAAAGAGGCGGTCACCAACATTAACCAATGGGCACAACAGGAAGGTTTCGTTGGTTGCGTTGAAGTACTTGGCTTTGTTGATTATACCAAAAGTGTTGACTGGATTTTGGAAACGGGTGGCGGGGTAATCAATTTACTGACCAAAGGCAGCGAAAAACATTGTCGTGAACAGTTGGGAAAAACACTGGCTCAGCATACTGATGATGTTTTACAAACTGTTGATTATGCCCTTGAAAAAGGTCTTAAGGTTAATGTTTACCTTGAGGATTGGTCAAACGGGTATCAAGACAGCCCCGATTATGTTTATGGTTTAATGGATAATTTGCGGTATTCGGGTATCAAGCATTTCATGTTGCCGGACACACTGGGTGTTTTGTCGCCCGAAGAGGTATTTAATAACCTGAGCGATATGTGTAACCGTTACCCGGAATTACAATTTGATTTTCATCCCCATAACGATTACGGACTGGCAACCGCTAATGTCATGGCGGCCGTTCGGGCTGGTGTAAGCTCTATACACTGTACCATTAATTGTCTGGGTGAACGGGCCGGTAATGCTTCACTTGCTGAAGTTGCCGTAGTATTGCGCGATAAGATGAATATGCAGTTATCTATTGATGAGAGGCATATTGTTCGTATCAGTAATATGGTTGAAAATTTTTCCGGAAAACGGGTTGCTGCCAATGCACCCATTATTGGTGCTGATGTCTTTACACAAACGGCAGGGATTCATGCTGATGGCGATCAAAAGGGCGGTTTATATAAAACCAAATTGGGGCCGGAACGCTTTTCTCGTACCCGAAGTTACGCTCTGGGTAAAATGAGTGGTAAAGCCTCATTGAAAAAAAATCTGGAACAGTTAGAACTTGATCTCTCCGAAGAAAATCAGAAAAAAGTGCTGGAACGAATTGTTAGTTTGGGCGACTCAAAACAAACTATTACCACAGATGATTTACCTTTTATTATCGCCGATGTACTGGAAAGCAAGGATTATCAGCATATAAAATTGCTGAATTGCTCCATTACCAGTGGTCTTGATTTAGAGTCGACAGCCAGTATTCGTGTCAATGTAAACGGCTCCAAACATATTGCTTCAGGTTCCGGTAATGGAGGTTTTGATGCTTTTATAGACGCCATTAACAAGGTGATGAAATTACATCACTATACTTTGCCGGCCTTGGCTGATTACGAAGTGAGAATTCCAAGGGGCGGCCATACCAATGCTTTAACCGAGTGTGTCATTACTTGGAATTGCGGCGAGAGCTTACGTAAAACCCGTGCTGTACATGCTAATCAGGTTTTTGCCGGTATTTTGGCGGCGCTAAAAATTATTAATATGCAGTTGCATGAATTTGATGCAAATCCTGCTTAAAAATATCGGGTAGTTAATAGACTATTCAACAAACTTAAGGTTACTCGCAAAAAATATCCCCCGAGTTGTTGCGTTAATTAATCCCGGTAGAAGCGGGTGGGCACACTCGCGGGCTTTGCTAAAAAGTCGAATAACTTGCCTTTTTCTTACGGGATGATAGATCAATAGTGTATTCCTGACATAATTTTAAAATAAACTACACCCTATAAATTTATAACGTGAGAGATTTGGTCGATGAGTAAACAAAAGTTATCCTTACAGGAACAATTATTAAAATCCGGTTTGGTGAGCTCTGCTCACGCTAAAAGCGCTAAATCCGATAAACGAAAACAAACTCAGCAGCAGCGTCAGAATAATGTAACAGTGGTTGATGAAGCCAAAGAGCTGGTTAAAAAAGCACAGGCAGAAAAAGCGGAAAGAGACCGGGAACTTAACCAGTTAATCAAGCAGCAAGAAGAACAAAAACACCTCATTGCACAAGTTAAACAATTAATTGAATTAAATCGACAGCCTAAAGACGCTGATGGAATAGCTTATCATTTTAATGATAAAAATAAGGTAAAGACATTGTATGCCTCTGAAACCATGCGGGATCAAATTATTCGTGGCAAACTGGCTGTAGTAAAGTGGGGAGCAAGTTATGAAGTGGTTTCGTCTGAAGTAGCAAAAAAAATAAGCTTACGTGATGCAGGTAGTATTATTGTTCATAATGAGCTGATCGCCAGTACCGTTGATAATAATGACGATCCTTATGCGGGTTATCAAATCCCGGATGATTTGATGTGGTAATGCCATATTGCAAATAAAAGGGGGGCAAATCTATATTGGCCCCCGGTACTATTATTTTTTAGCACTTTCCTGTTTAATCAGCTGATTGATAATTTCAATCATCTTTTCATGAGATCCGGCCAAGGTGCCATTGGTTTTGTATTTACCATTAATAATGATGGCAGGAACTCCGGTTATACCGTAACGAGCCGCCATGAGAGGCGCCTGACGCATTTTGGCGTCGACGACAAAAGAGTTATAAGCTTCTTTGAATTGGCTTTCGCTAACACCATGTGCTACAAAAAACTTGGCCAATGCTTCTTCAGTATCGAGACTTTCTTTTTTGTTTTGTACCGCATCAAATAGATCGGCATGAACTTTATCAACATTTCCTAACGCTTCAGCGGTGTAATAAGCTTTGGCATGTTTACTCCAAAGTTCATTAAATGCAGCGGGTTGACGGATAAATTCAACATTTTCAGGCAGATTTTTTGCCCATTTTTCAAGTAAAGGTTCAAAGCTGTAGCAATGTGGGCAGCCATACCAGAAGAATTCAATAACTTCAATTTTATTCGGGTTTTGAGTGGGTTGAGCCGGTGAAAGTGTTTCATAGCCTACTGCCGGTTCAGCTTTCAACAGAAAAGAGCCGGAAAACAATAAGACTAACACAACAGATTGAATAATTTTTTTAAGCATAATTTGGTTCTCAATAGAGAGTAGGTTTGGTGAACATAATAAAGCGATAACTGCCCAGATATTTCTGGCTTATTTCATCATTGAAATACGATAAGAAACCGCTTTGATTTCTTCATCAGTCATTTTTTTGGCAATCATGTGCATCATATTGTCAGGGTTATTACTACGTGCACCAGATTTAAAATCGGTCAGTGTTTTTATCAAATAATCAGCATGTTGTGATTTTAATAACGGAAATGCTGCGGGTTTGTTACCTTCGCCAAACGGGCCATGACAGGCAATACAAGCGGAGACTTCTCTGGTTAAATCGCCATTACGATACAAGTCACTGCCTTGGGCAATAATGGTATCAATCGTCGAATTAGCATCTGCTTTTTTCTCGCCTTCGGCAGTGGCAGGTTTTTCATCATCGTCTTCATCCAAAACCGGTAGCTGGTTTGCCGACACTTCTTGTGTCGCGTAGTATGCAGCGATATTAACCATATCTTCATCAGTTAATCCCATCGCTATTGCCGACATCATGGGATTTTTGCGGGTGCCAGTTTTAAAGGCTTGTAACTGTTTTATAAGGTATGAAGAATGCTGCTGTGCAAGCTTGGGGAATGTTGATACCATGCTGTTACCATTGTCTCCGTGACAACTGACGCAGGCGGCCGCTTTTTCTTTTCCTGCGCTAATACTGCCCTCTGCATGTAAAATACCTGAAGTACTGGTAAACGCCAGGGCTAGTGAAAGTGCCAGCAGTTTTTTTTTCATCGGTTTCCCCTTTGGAATAAAGTAGTCATTTTACGGAAGCCTTTAATATATGTATTCAGGCTGCTGAGTGTAGCCGGATTTTACTCTAATTAGCAAGCTTAAGCGAGGCAACGATGAACCCGGTTTATCACCAAGCAAAATTTATTAACAGTTCACCTGATCTTAAAGATACACCTGAAGATCAGGGCAGGGAAGTGGCCTTCGCAGGGCGCTCAAATGCAGGCAAATCAAGTGCAATTAATACGCTGACCAGGCAACATGGTTTAGCCAGAATTAGTAAAACTCCGGGCAGAACCCAAATGCTCAATTTTTTTGAAATTAATGCAACGGAGCGATTTGTTGATTTACCAGGCTATGGTTATGCCAAAGTACCTATAGCGGTCAAGAAAAAGTGGCATGAGTTAATGGAAAAATATTTAACCCAGCGCAAGTCCTTGTGTGGAATCGTATTGGTCATGGATGTACGTCATCCTTTAACTGAATTTGATTGGCAGATGATTGAATGGTGTCAGCATACCGGTTTACCGTTACATATATTGTTAACCAAAGCCGATAAATTAAACTATGGGGCGGCAAAAAATACGTTAATGCAGGTTCAAAAAGAGCTGGGTGATATTAATTTTCCATTGACGATACAGTTGTTTTCATCGTTGAAAAAAACGGGTATTGATGAAGTGCATAAAGCGATTGATCTTTTTTTTATGCCGGTTGATGAGTTTGAATCAGAGCCAGAAGTGGAATAACGTTTAAAAAAAAACCCTAAAATTTAAAAAATACTTTAGGGTTTTAAGAGTAATCAGCCGCTACACTGAGGGGGAACGGCTGATTCAATGCCAAGAAGGCATTGCGTGTCTACGACTTTAAGCAGGCATAAAAGTTTCAGAAAGATTAAAATTTTTTAATGCGCTTCGTCCCAGTTATTACCCACTCCTATATCAACAATCAGCGGTACACTTAAATCAACAGCTGAACTCATGATGTTTCTAATCATGGCGCTATAGCCCTCTACTTGGTCCTCTGCCACTTCAAATACCAGTTCATCGTGAACTTGCATAATCATTTTGGCATCCGGTTTTTCTTTAAGTAACCACTCATCAGTACCAATCATGGCGCGTTTAATAATATCGGCCGCCGTGCCTTGCATGGGGGCATTAATAGCAGTACGTTCGGCATATTGGCGGCGCGCAGCATTACGTGATTTTATTTCGGGCAAATACAAACGCCGACCAAATAAGGTTTCCACATAGCCCTGTTCGCGGGCTTGATCCCTAATACGGTCCATATAATTTTTAACGCCCGGATAACGGGTAAAATACAAGTCTATATACGATTGCGCCTGACTACGTGACAACCCCAGTTGTTGCGCCAGACCAAAAGAAGACATCCCATAAATCAGTCCGAAGTTAATCGCTTTTGCTGAACGGCGCAAATCAGTGGTCACTTGATCAACAGCTACACCAAATACTTCTGATGCTGTTGCCTTGTGAACATCCTCGCCAGCGCTAAAGGCTTTTAGCAAGCCGACATCAGCAGATAAATGCGCCATAATCCGTAATTCAATTTGCGAATAATCAGCCGCCACGATTTTATAGCCTTGCGGTGCAATAAAGGCTTGTCGTATTTTACGGCCTTCTTCGCTACGGATGGGGATGTTCTGCAAGTTGGGATTGGAAGAAGATAATCTGCCGGTAGCGGCTACCGCTTGATGATACGAAGTGTGTACACGGCCGGTTTTGTTATCAACCTGCTGTGGTAGTTTGTCGGTATAAGTCGATTTTAATTTGCTTAAGCTACGGTGATCCAGAATCAGCTTGGGCAATGGATAATCAAGCGCCAGTTCTTGTAGTACCGACTCCGCAGTTGAGGGTTGGCCTTTAGGTGTTTTCTTTAAAACAGGTATTTTTAGCTGGTCGTAAAGGATTTCCTGAATTTGTTTGGGCGAACCTAAGTTGAAGGTATGTCCTGCGAGGTCATGAGCCAGTTGCTCAATAGCGACAATATGATTGGCTAGTTCCAGACTTTGTTGAGACAGCATTGCCGTATCAATCAGTACGCCATTGCTTTCAATACGCGCAAGCACACTGATTAGCGGGACTTCTATTTCTGAATATAAGGTCAGCAGGGCTGGGTGCTGTTGCAGCTTGGTCATTAACACTTGATGTAGTTGCAAAGTAATATCCGCATCTTCAGCGGCATAAGGAGCGGCTTGTTCGATGGTTACTTCCTGAAACGGAATTTGTTTGGCGCCCTTGCCGGCAACGTCTTCATAATGAATAGTTGTCAATCCTAAATATTCTTTGGCAAGATCATCCATATTATGTTTGGTTGCCGTGCTGTTTAAGACATAAGATTCCAGCATGGTGTCATGAGCGATCCCCCGTAGGGTTATGCCATGATTGGCAAGTACATGCGCGTCATATTTAAGGTTTTGCCCCAATTTGGCTTTATGGGGGTTTTCAAGTAGTGGGCGGAGTTTTTCCAGTATTTCAGTACGATTTAGCTGGTCAGGTGCACCTGCATAATTATGGGCTAACGGGATATAAGCGGCTTTACCAGCAGTTACCGAAAAGGAAACGCCGACTATCTCTGCTTTACTGTAATCAAGGCTGGTAGTTTCGGTGTCAAAAGCAAACAGTTGCGCATTTTCGAGTTGTTCAAACCATTGATCAAACTGCTGATGGGTCAGTATGGTTTCATAACTGGATTCGATAAGAGCCGGTTTATCTTCTTCTTTAACATCGATGGCTTCTACCTGATTATCGAGCATTTTAAACCACGATAAAAATCCCAGTTCGACTAACATTTGTTTTAGTTCGGCCGTATTTATGGGGTTACGTTTTAAATCCTCCATGTCATAAGGTAAATTAAGATCACATTTAATGGTTGTCAGTTGTTTGGCTAACGGCAGTTGATGCAGGCTGGCTCTCAAGCTTTCACCAATTTTACCGGTAATCTTATCGGCATTGGCGACCAGATTTTCCAGGGTTTCGTACTGTTCCAACCACTTTGCTGCCGTTTTTGGACCCACTTTGGGTATGCCTGGAATGTTGTCGCTGCTATCGCCCATTAATGCCAGATAATCAATAATCTGTTCCGGCTTGACACCAAACTTGTCGATAACACCCTGAATATCCATGCGCGTGTTGGACATGGTATTTTCCAGGATAATTTGATCGGTGACCAGCTGCGCCATATCTTTATCGCCGGTAGAAATAATGACATTAAAACCTTGTCCTGCCGCATATTGCGCCAAGGCACCGAGTACATCATCGGCTTCAACATCAGGTTCCATAATCAACGGTAAACCCATCGCCCGAATCAGGTGGTGTAAGGGTTCAATTTGTACACGCAAATCGTCAGGCATCGGCGGCCGGTGAGCTTTATATTGATCATAAAGATCATTGCGAAAGGTTTTACCTGGCGCATCAAAAACCACGGTGATGTAGTCATTTTGATAGTCGGCTATCAGTTTCCGCAGCATGTTGGATACGCCGTAAATGGCGTTGGTAGGTTCACCCAGAGGATTGGTTAAGGGTGGAATCGCATGATAAGCACGAAATAAAAAAGAAGAGCCGTCAATCAGAATCAGGCGTTTTTGTGTTTGTTGTGACATGGAATTTAAGATGCAAGGTTAAAGGCCTAAAACTGGATGCGGTATTTTACCCCTTTACTTGGTTTTCTCGTAGGGTTCAAAAATATCGGCTAAAAGTAAAATCTTATTGGCAATCCCATCGATTTTTACAATTTTTCCCTTCGGATAAGGGTTTTCAGAAAAAGCCAATTTGTGACTGTCTGCGCTATATATAATCCCAGATACCATCCCTTCAAGGGATGTTATCTGTATCAACTTAGAGCGATGTGAATTGGAAGTTTAATTTTAATTTCTGAAAGACTATATAGATTCTCGGATAAATAATTTCGATTCTAACGGATACCATCCCTTCAAGGGATGTTATCAGTACAATCTTGCAGCGATATGAATTGGAAGTTTAATTTTTTGAAAAACTATAGGTTTCATATCTCGTCAAGTTTTACGCTTAACCTCCATTATGTTGGGCAAGCAGTTAATTTTACCAAGGACCTGACTTAATTGGCTGGTGTTTTCAATTTGAATAGTCATATTTAAAACGGCAGAAAAGTCAGGATGGGTATCCAGTCCCGCATTTACAATATGAATTTTGGCTTGTGCTAGAATCTGCGATACATTGTTTAGCAAATTTTGTGCATTAAAGGCATGAATCACAATAGGCACGGCATGACTGGCCTTTTTTGCACCCCAGGCAGCCGAAATAAGCTGAGGCTGTTTTTCAATACTCAGCTGCGTAACGTTTTTACAATCTGTGCGATGAATGGTGATGCCTTTATGGTGGGAAATATAACCGATAATTTCATCACCCAGTACCGGTGAACAACAGTGTGCAAACGAAGTTTCTACATTATCGATACCGGCCACCGAAATCACCGATTTTTCTGAAAGTTTTTTCGGCCGGATTGTGACGGGTAGATCTTCAAGTTCGGGTATTTTTAAATAGCCGGCAAGTTGTCTGCTATTAATATCGCTACGGCCTATCGCCTCAAGTAAAGCATCAGTATTGGGTTGTTTAAAATAGCTCAACATGTCGACCATGTTCAGCATTTTTAAGCCCAGTCGCTTACTTTCCTTGTCCAGAATGGTTTTGCCACGCGCTATATTTTCTGTTTGCTGCTGATTTCTAAACCAGCTTTTTACCCTGCTGATAGCTCGCGTTGATTTTAAATAGCCCAGATTGGGATCTATCCAATTATGGTTGGGTGCGCCCTCTTTAGCGGTTAAAATTTCTACCTGTTCGCCGGATTTTAGCGTATAGGTTAATGGCACAATCCTGCCGTTTATTTTTGCTCCACGGCAACGATGGCCTATTTCAGTATGAATGGCATAAGCAAAATCCAGTGGGGTTGAACCTTTTACCAGATCTATCAATTTACCGGCGGGAGTTAAAATATAAACCCGGTCATTAAATAATTCACTACGGAAATCATCGCTTAATGCCTCATCGCTGTGTTTTTCTTTCAGCAATTTACGTAAAGAGGCAACGCGTTTTTCCATCTCAGTCGTCGGTTTGCCACCTTCTTTATATGACCAGTGCGCTGCGACGCCAAGTTCCGCATAATCGTGCATTTCCTGGGTGCGAATCTGTACCTCAATACGATTGCCTTGTGCATCTAAAATGACGGTATGCAATGATTGATAGCCGTTTTCTTTAGGATTGGCAATATAATCATCGAATTCTTTGGGAATGTATTGCCATAAACCATGAACAATACCCAATACGGTGTAGCAGTTGGTTAAGTTGTCAACGATCACCCGTACTGCCAACAAGTCATACAATTGATCTATATTCAATTGTTTTTTCTGCATTTTTTTCCAAATGCTGTAAATATGTTTGGGCCTACCATAACAACTACAGCTTATATTTTCTTCTGTGAGATGTTTTTGTAACAATTCAGTAAAACTGCTAATACAATTTTCTCGCTGCTCACGATTATTGGCAAGAGATTTGGCAATCTGGCGATACGCTTGCGGCTCCAAATACCGGAAAGCCATATCTTCAAGCTCCCATTTAAACTGATGAACACCCAACCGATTGGCGATTGGCGCGTATATATCCAGTGTTTCCCGGGATATAAAGTGACGCATCTCATAAGATTCTTTCGGTAAATTACGCAGTCGATGAATCCGGTAAGCCAGTTTGATTAATACTGCCCGCACATCCTGGGTCATGGACAATAACATCCGCCGTAATGTTTCGGCCTCATTGGGCTTTTTGGTCATTTCCGGTGAATAAACCGTTAATGTATTCAACCAGTTAACATCTTTTACCAAGGCATCAATGGTGTCACCAAACTGCGCTTTAATATCAGGTTGGGGCTTGAGTTGTGATAAACGCGGATCACTTAATATTGCCGCGAGTATGGTTTTAAAATCTACATTGTAATCGCGTAAAATTGCCGCAACCTCAATGCCTTTAGGTCGGTAATAATGCGGGTCGTCAGGAATGCTCGCGATAATCGCCAAGGCACGATCTATCTGCTCGTCATCGGCAGCAGATAAATTACTAAACAGGTGTTTATTTGGATCAATGTTTTTTTGCATGAAATGATTGTAGACGATTACAGAAACTTGGCAATCAAAAGCCGTCTCGTCAACCATTCATCAGTAATAATTCAAGTTGATATTTACAGTCAATTGAGAGGTGCGAGCTTTTGTAGTAATTGCGCTTGTACTTACCGTTTACTCATTTGTTCTAGGTTCTGTTGACGTTTCACCAATCCGGTAGAATAAGCCATTTTGAATGAAATGAAGCGGATAAAATTAAGTGATGAAGAGTGGACTCGTATTTTGGCAAGCTTAAAAAAATTGCCTGGAGTTCA
>NZ_JAOEGU010000071.1 GCF_025583945.1 Methylobacter psychrophilus | reverse complement strand
GTGTTGGTGGCGCTGGTGAGCGAAGTGTTCGTCGAGTCGGTGCAGAAGGCGGCGGAAGCCTTCGGAATGACTCCCGCATTTGTTGGTTTCATTATTGTGGCACTGGTCGGCGGTGCGGCGGAAATGGGTTCGGCATTTTCCGGCGCACGTAAAAACCGGCTCGACCTGAGCGTGGGCATCGCGCTGGGAAGCGCGTCTCAAATCGCGCTCTTTGTCGCGCCTGTTCTGGTCTTGCTTAGCTACGTTCTCGGGCCTGCACCGATGAACTTGCAATTTTGGCCAGGCGCGGTGGCGATGATTTTCATCGCCACCCTGACTGCATCCCTCGTCACGAACAGCGGACGTTCGGCATGGTTCATCGGGGTCTTATTACTAATGGTCTATCTGATTTTTGCGATGACACTTTATCTGTTGCCACCCCGAATTCAATGAAACTGGAAGCGCCATAGACCATGAATAACACTGACAAGAAAAAAGGCGATTTGAAGAAAAAAATAGTTCACGAAATGGACGAGTACTTGATAATTGTTTGTTATCTCTCCCTCGTGTTCGCTGCTTTAACGCAGTACCGAAGATTCCTTCTGGCTGCCCATGATATCATTTACACGAATTACTGGGTGGCCGTTATCGAAGCGTTGATTCTTGGGAAAGTCGGTCATGATCGGCGATATAGTTCACCTTAGTCGCAGCGTTGAACAGAACCTTGATTTATCCCACTCTTTTAAAGACTGTCGTCTTCAGTGTCTTTGTTGCCGCTTTTATCCTCATTGAGCATATGATCCATGGACTTTGGGAGGGAACGGGGTGCATGGGCGGTCTCATTGACTTCTTTAGGAAAGGTCCCTATGAATTTCTCGTCGGGTGTCTGATCATTTTCGTGTCGTCTGTAGTAATAACGCCTTGGTTGAATGTGAGTCCTAATCTTCAGGTCATCAATTTCGGCATGAACAAGACCTTGGGTAACGGCAACGGATTACAGGCTATGAATGCTGCTGTTGAGGCGAATCTGCGCATGAATATACAGTTTTGAGCTATTCTTTCTCTATATCATGCCCCCTGGCTGCTTTCGTTTTTAACCAGCATAAATCTAAATACCCAAACAGAACAGGAAGCCAATATGAAATTAAAATTACCGGTCGTTTTAACCGGGACTGCGGTGTACTTTATGGCTACGACCGAACTGAATCATCATCAGTACTATCAAGTCAGGGCTGAGGCTAAGCAGAATATATTTGAATACATTGGGGTGTTTTATAACCGTGAACAGCTTCATTCGACGAATAACTATTTGTCGCCAGTAGACTACGAAATACAGCTAAAGTCTGCTTAACTTTGTGTCCGGAAAAATGTTGACAGATCAAAAGCCGTTGGCGATCTTTTTGTTAAAATAAGTGAGATATTTTGCTGCATAATATAGTAAAGTTCATCAAGTGGTCGTTGCTGGGATTGATGCTAATAGTAGCAACGCTCTGGGCGGTGCTGGCACTCTATTTTGGTGATTCTCATACCAGTAACATACAGGTAGTTATGGCGGCGGTATTTGCTTTGTTTGGCTTGATAACGTTGATTGGTTTAGGCTTTGTACGTTGGCGCCAGCGTTTATTGATAGTCTATTCAATTTTGTTTGTCGGGATTGTGAGTGGCTGGTGGTTTACTGTTAGTCCTTCCAATGAGCGGCAATGGCAACCGGATCTGGCCAAACTTCCCTTTGCTACTATCGATGGTGATAAGGTAACGGTGCATAATATTCGCAATGTGGATTATCGCAGTGAGTTTGACTATACAATTGCTTATTACACCAAAACATTCGATTTAAATAAGCTTGATGGTATTGATCTCTTTGCCGTTTATTGGATGGGGCCAGTTATTGCCCATACCATCATTAGTTTTAATTTTGGTGATAAAGATTATCTTGCTGTGTCGATAGAAGCCCGTAAGGAACTGGGTGAAGGCTATTCGACGATTAAAGGATTTTTCCGCCAATACGAACTGATTTACATTGTTGCGGATGAACGCGATGTGATTCGTTTGCGCACTAACTACCGTAAAGACCCGATTGAAAATGTTTACCTTTACCCACTACATCCACCTAAAGAAAATGCTCGGCGCTTATTTTTGGAATATATTAAACAAATAAATGAATTACATGAAAAGCCGGCGTTTTATAACACGTTGCTGGATAATTGCACGATGGCTATCTGGTTTAATACCAGGGTTAATCCTGGGCATTTGCCATTTTCCTGGAAAATTTTGTTGAGTGGTTATTTGCCGGAGTATCTTTATGAATCGGGTGGTCTGGATAAGCGTTTTCCTTTTGATCAACTACATCAGCAAGCCCTTATTAACCGTGTGGCTCAAACAGCTGATCAGTTGCCTGATTTTTCTCAACGGATTCGGGCCGCTAGTAGTAAACCGCCATCACAGTGATGTTTTTTTAGCTGAAATCAGGACGATAGATAAAAATAGAACTATATTTGGTAGTCAATAGCCATTCATTATCATGGCAATCAGAAAAATACGCATTTAATAAAGTTATTCTCCTTTACGCACTGGAATAAATTGATGAATAAATATTTTAACAAACACATTGTAAAAACCGGCTGGCTATTATCAACTCTTGCCATCGCTTTACTGTTATCCGGTTGCGCAAGTCTTGGTAAGGGTGCGGCTGAAGCTGTTCTGGAAAAGTCTGAAAATGAAGATAGCCGGCAATGCCAGGTGTGGGGCGAAGCTTTTACCGGTATTGCCGCCGATTTGGCCAACAAACAGGGAAAAACGAAGGTGCTGTTTGTGCATGGCGTAGGCGATCATATTCCAGGGTATACCACTCAGTTTCTGGAGAAACTGGCCAAAGAGTTAAACCTGAATGTGCGCTCTGAAGGCCAAAAAAATATTGATTTAAATACGCCTTTATTTCCGGATAAGGATCTTGGCAATTTGCGGATAACGCATTTGCTTAATGAGCAAAATGGCCAGGAACTAACTTTTTACGAATTGACCTGGTCAGGAATTACCCGGCAAGAAAAAGCGCTGCTTAACTTCGATACGTCAGGCGAATACGATTTTCGCAGAGCCAAAATTAATGGTATGTTGAAGAAATTTAGTAATGATACCGGCCCCGATCCAATTATTTACTTGGGACAAAGCCGAGTGCCCATTCTGGCGGCATACGCACAGTCATTCTGTTGGATGGCCACAAAAGATTGGGAAGAGCTTCCGAATACCGGTAAACATGCTTGCATGGGGTTGAACGACTCCAATGCCGACCGTATCGCCAAAGATAACTATGTCATTATTTCTCATAGTTTGGGTAGTCGTATCGTCATGGACGGTATGCAGCGTATTGCTTCTTTGCTGGCCAACCCAGAAAAACATTTAGGTTCAATGAAGCAATATACCCTTTCTACAAAAGCCGTTGCCGCATTGCAAAGTAAGCATATTCCCTTTTTTATGCTATCCAACCAGCTGCCCATGTTGCAATTGGGCCGCGAACTTCCTGAAGTGGCCGGGCAGCAGGCCAGTTATTGCTATCCTGATGGTGCTAATTATAAAAAACGCATGCTCAAAGAAACCGAGATTGTTGCCTTTAGTGATCCTAACGACCTGTTAAGTTATGGCATACCACCTGGTTTCTCTGAAAAATATATTGACTCCCGACTTTGTGCGAAGATCACCAATGTCAATATCAACATTGCCAAGGTTATGGATGCTTTTGGTATGGCTGATCTTGCCAATCCCATGCAAGCCCATGTCGGTTATGATCAGGATGATCGGGTGATTGCCATGATTGCCAGAGGTATCGGTAATGCAGGTACATCGCCATTGATTAAGCAACGCTGTGAGTTTGTAAAAGAAGTAAAGTGAAAATAGGGGGGGTATTAAAAACGTTATGAAATTTTCACCCGAGAGTAAACAACCTGATGACTTTTCCTTGGTTCTGGGTGGCCCCCTGTTTCAGTTCTTTATCCGTGCGAGGCTAACTACCGATACGCTTAATTTGGTCAAGCGTAGAGTGATCGTTATTTCTCTATTTACCTGGTTGCCGTTATTGTTACTCTCGGTGTTATCTGGTGACTTGGTTGGCGGTGATAGTAAAGTCCCTTTTCTTTATGATATTGATGCGCACGTTCGCTTTCTGGTGTCCTTGCCATTGCTGTTGGTGGCAGAGCTTATGGTTCACCAACGGATCAGATTAATTGTGCGACAATTTATCGTGCGCGGAATTATTCCGATAAGGACCCGGCCGAAGTTTGAAGCGGTTATTGCTTCTGCGATGCGTTTGCGTAATTCGATAGTGATTGAGATTTTACTGATTGTTATGGTGTTGACGGTGGGCCATTTTTTATGGTCAAGTCAAATGACGCTGACAGCGGTCACTTGGTATGCGGCTTGGGTGGATGGCCAGCAGCGTTTCTCTCCATCTGGCTATTGGTATGCTTATATCAGTATTCCGATTTTTCAGTTTCTGTTATTGCGCTGGTATTTTCGCATTTTTATTTGGGCGAGATTTCTATGGCAAGTTTCCCGACTGGATTTGCACCTTGTACCGACTCATCCTGACTGTGCCGGAGGGCTTGGTTTTCTTGGGGGTAGTACCGCTGCATTTATGCCCTTATTACTGTCACAAGGTGCCTTGCTTGCAGGCCAGATAGCCAATCATATTTTCTATGAAGGCGATACGCTGCTGAGCTTTAAGCCGGAGATCGTAGTATTTATCACCTTTTGTTTAATACTTGTACTCGGCCCCTTATGCGTGTTTGCTCCCCGTCTGGCAGGAGTCAAACGGCAAGGGTTACTTGAGTATGGGGCACTGGCCAGTAGGTACGTTGAGGAATTTGACCAAAAATGGTTGCGCGGTGGAGCACAGCAGGATGAACAATTAGTCGGCAGCGGGGATATTCAGTCCTTGAATGATCTGGCGGGTAGCTTTGACGTCGTTAAAAGTATGCGACCGTTTCCGTTCGGCAAGACTGTGGTGCTGCAAACCGCTATCGCAGCTTTGGCTCCTGTGCTGCCATTGGCTTTAACGATGATTTCCCTGGAAGATATGGTTAAACGCTTACTAGGGATTTTATTGTGATATTGCAAAAAATTATACATCCATAGGAACAAATTTATTCGCTTCTACAAGTTATGAAAATATCTTGCTAATCAGGTGCTATTTTAATCGATATCGTTAAGGACTTTAATCAAAAAGTCCTTAATGGTAATTTGAAATGAGGGAAATAAAAATGAAAAAAGAAGCTCTCAAAAAACACGCTGGTAAAGACAGCGCACCTATTAAGGTTGCTGAGCCGATCACGGTAGATCGACGCTCGCGAACAGATCGCAAGGACGAAGGCAAGTCGATGCGTCTTGCGGTGCCGTTGGCAAGCCATACGCAGTGGCATGCTCCTGCTCATCGCCGCGATCCTGTTGAGCAACTGATTGAATCAAGCATCGGTCGTGTACCTGAACTGTTACCTATCCGCTATGGCCGGATGATGCAATCGCCGTTCGCTTTTTACCGGGGAACAGCGGCCATTATGGCGGCCGATCTTGCGGGCTTGCCATCCACGGGTATTCGCGTACAAGCGTGCGGCGATTGTCATCTGCTTAATTTCGGTGCTTTTGGAACGCCGGAACGGCGGTTGATCTTCGCTATCAACGACTTCGATGAAACCCTGCCGGCACCTTGGGAGTGGGATATCAAACGCCTTGCCGCCAGCTTTGTGGTTGCCGGGCGGCATAATGGTTTTACCGCCGGCGAAGCGCGTGTGGCGGCACAGGCTTGCGTACGCAGTTACCGTGAGCGGATGCGCGAATTTTCCAGAATGGGGGTGCTTGATGTTTGGTATTTCAGCATTGATGCCGACGAGATGGTTGAGCAGATCAAGGATGATACAACTAAGGAACGAGCTAAAAAACGGGCTGCAAAAGCTCATGATCGTGATGTGTTGGATGAGGATTTTCCCGAATTGGTGACTTTCGAGGGCGGTGTACATCGCATCCGTGACAATCCACCGCTGATCTTCCATCTCCAGACCGAGGAAGAGGAAGTGGTGAAAGCCCGTGTACGCGAAGCTTTTGAGGGTTACCGAGCTACGCTGGCAGAGGATCGGCGGCTATTGCTGGATCGTTATGACTTAAAGGACATGGCTATGAAAGTAGTCGGGATCGGCAGTGTCGGCACTCGCTGCGCTATTATGCTCCTGATGGGTGGGGCTGACGATCCGTTGTTTCTACAGGTGAAGCAAGCAAACGTTTCAGTCCTTGAGCCTTATGCCGGACGGAGCATTTACCCGAATCATGGTCAACGCGTGGCTATGGGGCAACGATTGATGCAATCGGCGAGCGATATCTTTCTCGGCTGGGCTGAGACTAATCAAGGCAACCACTTTTATATCCGGCAAATGCGGGATATGAAGATCAAGCCACTGGTCGAATTGATGGGACCAGATGTGATGAATCAGTACGCTGGATATTGCGGTTGGGCACTGGCACGTGCGCATGCCCGCTCGGGAGATGCTGCGAAAATTGCCGGTTATCTGGGCAAGAAAGAAGATTTTGATGAGGCGCTGGCTGATTTTTCTGAAAGCTATGCCGACCAGAATGAGCAGGATTATCAGGGGTTGGTACAGGCGGTGCGCGAGGGGCGCCTGGAAGTTTACCTTGAACGTTGAGAGGGTAGTGATTAAAACGTTACTCTAAAAATGGCCTGTTCCAGAGCACAATTTACTTTTAAATTAAAAAATAATGAGTTACAAGCAGTTACATTTCCCTCATAGGGACAATGATTGATGTTAGTCCGGAAAAATACCAAAATTAATTCAATAAACAATTAAAGTAACAGGAGATAAATATGTTAAATAATAAATGGTTAGGTCTTTTATTGATAAGCCTGATTGCTCTTGCTGGCTGTCAATCGACGGGCGGACAGTTGGCGAATTCCTCAGTGGATATTACTCGTGACTCCAACGCCGCATTACAGAGTCTTTATGCAAGTAATCCGGAGGCCAGACAGTTGGGGCGGCGAGCTAAAGGTATATTAGTATTTCCTGGTATTGTTAAAGCCGGCTTCCTGGTAGGTGCTCAATATGGCAGTGGTGGTGCCTTGTTTAAGAACGGTAGAACTGCTGGTTATTATAATATCGTCGCCGGGTCGTATGGTTTGCAAGCTGGCGTACAATCGTTTAGTTATGCATTGTTTTTTATGGACAATGCCTCGTTGAGCTACCTTAATCGTAGTGAAGGCTGGGAAGTCGGTGTTGGCCCGAGTATTGTTGTTGTTGATAAGGGCATGGCTAAATCACTAACAACTACGACAGCGAAAGACGGAGTGTATGCGTTTATTTTTGGTCAGAAAGGTTTGATGGCCGGCTTGGGACTGCAAGGCTCGAAAATCAGTCAAATTAATCCTGATTAATTAGTTTTTTAATACAGGTAGTTGGGTTGCTTAAAAAACGGCAACTCAACCAAGAGGCTTGATATTGGTACGTAAAGTAGATCAAGCCACCGTGCTCAAGAATTCCGTCAAGGCCGGCAAGCTTGCGCCAGATACTCAGTACATTGATTTCCATACAGCGCGAGGCTGGCGACAACAAAGGGGCACTTGTTTGAAAAGAAAAGCTGCCGAAGCATTGCCGGGCAATAAAGAAATAGAGTCGTTAATCGTAGAGTTGGAAGGTGTGAAGTGACCAGTTTATTTATTGCTTTAAAACTTATCCCCATGATTTTCGCCGCACTGTTCCCGGTTGTTAATCCCATTGGAACAGCTCTTATCCTTTACGGGATGACCCGAGGGGTTGACGATCAAACCTGGAAATCGATGTCGAGAAGAATAGCTCTGTATTCTTTTCTTTTATTAGCCTTTTTCTTTTTTTTCGGCAGCTATATCCTGAAACTTTTTGGAATTTCCATCCCGGTAGTTCAGTTCTCGGGAGGGATCGTTTTGGCATTGATGGGATGGCAGCTATTAAATCAAAAAGAGACCGGTAAGCCTCCCTCTGAAGAGACCCCGGATTATCCTTATTCAGCAATTGAGCCGAAAGCTTTTTATCCCTTTACTTTTCCGTTGACGATAGGCCCGGGAGGTCTGGCGGTTGTTTTGACCTTTAGTGCTCATTTGAATCGAGAATCCATGCTCCTCGTTACGTTGGAACAAGGCGCCGCAATTATCGGGATTTTTTTAACGTGCTTAGTTGTATCGATTTGCTATCGAAATCTTAAATTTATGACGAAGCGGTTTTCAGCTGATGTTGCTTTGGCCATATCAAAAATTCTCGCCTTTTTTGTGCTATGCATTGGCGTTGAGATTGCCTGGGCCGGTTTCAAGGCTCTTGGTCATTAGCTAGAGTGGGTAAGCTCAAATTACTCTGCCGATTTTTATTTATTTTTCTTATAGAGGATTAACGCCATGTCTGATCAATATATAACAGTAAAAAATATTGTGCTTCAAAAGTACAAAACAGGCTATTGGATGATTTTTATGCTGGTTTTAATGGGTGGTTTTCCCGTGTTTGCCGCAAGCTTGCCGGATTCTCAAGAGTTGATTCAACAACTTGGTATTCAGCAACAAGATGTTGCCAAGCTGAATCAGGGTGAAGTCGTTTTTTTTAATGTTGCAGAGGGGGACGAAAAAGAGTTGGCAGCAGGTGCCGCCATGTATTTTCCGGCAGCACCATCCAAAATGGTAGGAATTATCAAGAGTAAAGGTTTGGTGTCAATAGATACCGAGGTTGCTAAAGAGGGTGTTATTCCATTACAGGCAACGCTGGATGCATTCAAAGGTTTTGGTTTCAAGGCAGGAAGTGATGACGCCGCCACTTTTTTGGCGGCAACGCCGGGTAGCCAATTTAATCTATCGACTGAAGAGTTTCAGATGTTAAAGGCTACCAGTTCCACACAACCTGATGCCTCATCACAAGCTTATCGGAAAATTTTATTGCAACGTTGGCAGGCTTATCGCAAGAATGGCTTGAAGGGCATTGCAACTTATGATCGCGGTAATGGAGCGGAAGCCAATCCTGGCGGAGAACTACGAACAGCGACGCTGAACAGCAAAGTGCTGGCTCGTTATTTTCCGGAGCTTTATAAGGCCTGGCTCAATTACCCCGCTGCTTTACCAGCAGGTGCCGAAGAGACCTTTTTCTGGCGTAATCGTCAGGTGGAAAGTCGGCCTACGGCTATTCTGGTTCACCGTATTATGTTGACTACGAATGCTGGCGAGTTGATTCTAACCCGACAATTTTATGCCGGGCATTCATATAACTCCAATCAGCTCACTATCGCTTGTTTGCCTTATCGCGATGGTTCGTTGGTTTTCTATGCGAACAGGACTTTTACTGATCAGGTCGCTGGTTTCGGCAGCAGCTTAAAACACTCTGTCGGCGGCGAACAAGCGCGAAGTGAAATGAACAAGTTATTAAAAAATATGCATACGTTTCTTAAATAAAAGATAGCTGTTATTTTTTTGTAAAAGCCCGAGGTGTGAAAAATACGGAGAGTGAGGCGACTTTTTTATGTCATGAATTAATAGAGGCTACGATAAGACGGTTTCTTGTAAAGAACAGTGGGAATAGTCGGTCTTTTATTGATTTTATAGCAGAAAGTTACCTTATCCTTTTTGATTTTTGTTAAAAAGCTACTTTGTGCTCGAGGCGAAATACCATGGAAAATATTTTTGAACGCTGCTGCTTAATATTTTCATCATTGCATTTTTACTTAAAAAAAGTAGGTTTTTTTTAGGGGAAAGCAAAGAGGAATTATGGTTTGTAGCTTAAAATCTCCAGAAAACTTTATTTTATTTTGTACTCCAATTGCATCCTTTCTCAGTGGATGCATCCATGTCTTCCTGGAACTGAAATATCTTGCCGTCTTTTTTCCGAAGGTATCGGAAGTCGCTTATCATGGCTCCTTGGCTAATCACCCTATAAATTCCACCTGTTCCATCGGTGGTCATTTCTTGCCATTGGGCTTCAAACTCTGATGGTCTACCGCCCGGCAGCCTTTTTAATTCTTGCTCTTTTATTAGTTTTACCGGAATAGCCCCGCTGCCATTTTGATAGCTAACGTACCCTAACTCGTCCTTGTCAGTTTGAAAAACAAACTGAAGTTTAAGAGGTGTCTTTAAATTAATTGACTTAAAACACCTGAAATTGTTTTCATCCGCCTTGACGGAGCCAAGCACGAAGACACCTAACAAAATGCAAAATAGTTTATTCACGGCTACTACGGATGAGTTGAGAGCTATATACATAAAGCTGAAAAAAAATGTTATTTAATAACACCGGGTAACTCGTAAAAATATTCTGCCATTATTCAGAAATGCCCGGAAAAGGCTTAAGGTGATTTCCTGCGAATAATATACCCAGCTTGCTGGTTTTTTTATTCATTTACTGTGTTGTCAAAATAGTTACCCAGCAAGCTACGTGCCTATTTTTCCGCCGTGTAAATAAAAAAAAATCCTGCACTACTTGGGTATATTAATTCTTGGATATCACCTAACTGATTTTATTAGCTTTATTTTGTCATAATATGATTGTCTTGAGCCACCCGGATTAACGCTTCGCTTTGCTGTGGTTTTGGCAATGCCGGACCGTCCATTAGATGTTGGATGAAAAAGCCGACAGTTGCACGCCTTGCCGTAATACGTACTTGGCGAGAGTCCGCCGTGCCGCAACGACAAATGCCGTAACCAAAACGATCTGGCTCATCCAGCATTTGTACGTGATCAGCATCTCTTAGCGTTAGTTCAATGGTGCCTGGCGGCGATTGCTCAAAGAAACGTTGGTAGTTGTTTTCTTTCGGCGCACAGATGCTGGACGCCTGCCAGGCAACCTCCGCACCGATAAGCAATAAAGGGGCGCGCATTAAGGAGATAAGTCCGCCATGTGCGACAGACAGTTTGCCGTTGTCATCAGGATCAATGGCAACCACACTGGCGAAAACGCCGTATCTGGATGCTGCAAGCATCGCGTCCTTCCCGCCCATAGAATGACCTGCGACACCAATTTTTTTGGGGTCAATATTTTGTGTACTGATCAGCCAGTCGGCTATCAGGTTTGCATCATGCGCCAGTTCAATATCAGTGGTAAACATTGAATACCACCCACGTACGGCGACAATAAATCCTCGTGATGCAAGTACGCGGGCATAGCTTTCATATTGGTCATCAGGAGCCATTAATCCCGGCAAGAAAACAATGGCAGGGGAATTTAGCGGAGCATGGGCAGGTTGGTACAGCGCGACTGACAGTTTTTCACCTTGATGATCTATAGTCATTCTGGTAGAAATTATCTGTTGTGGCCCGAGACCGGCCAAATCCCCAACAGGCATGCCAACGGCATCCATGGCAAGCGTGTCGCTGGGAATTAATTTTTCGATACTACTACAGCCAGCCGTTAAAAAAAACAGGACGCCGACAAGGGTAAGTCTAGGGTTCATTTATAAGATCCAATAAAACATCATGAAGACGCATCGCCGAGTTTTTTGCTAGCTCTCAAGCGTTTATAAAAAAAGATAAGCACAAAATAACTATTGAATAGTTACAATTTCAGTAAATATTCAATTATCAGAATGAAGCAGTATTGAGCTTCCGGAATAACCCATACAAAAACAGTATGATCTTTAAGGTTTAATAAAGTTCAATGTTAAAATAAATTGTTTATTAAAACCGGATTTAATACGCTTGTGTTATCAGTAGCTGATGTTTCGCAACACTGTAAAGAAAATTAATAGCTGTCGCCAATTACAAATCTTCTAAGGTATTGATTTTTCGTTGTATACCTTTTCACTCGATGTTCAAGTTTTTTTAGCTTGACTGGGACGAACCCAGATAAATCAAGGTGTTTTCATCAATAGACTCAAGCGCCACATGATCTCAATCATGGCTGTAAGGCTTGATTCAATGGGCTTCTCTAAAATCAAAAATTAAAAACTTGAACATCGAGTTTTCAGATAAATAATTTCCAGGTTTTGTATAAACATCCTTGGTTTTAACTTAGGCTTTAAGGTGAGGTGCCGGGGTTTTTAAACGTGGGCATTAAGGGCTTTAAGAAGAGATTTTATACTTGAATAGGATAAGTTTTTTTCAGGAAACAATAAATATGAGGGGTAAATAGTCGGCTCGAATTTTTTCCAGAAGGCTTCACGGCCGCCGAGATGAAAAACTTTCTTTGCCAATTGATAGACCCAGCGTGCAACTGTTTTGGAAAATCCACTCAGTCCGATAATTTTTCCCAGTTGGTTCCCTGGAACCGGGCCCATTGAAATGTATTGGCAATTCTCTTGTGCCAAAGTTTGTAGCACAGAGATAACTAATAATTCTGAAATGCCATGTGGGGCGTTTTTGGTTATCAGGACACTGTTTAAAAGCCATCCGTTATACGCTTGGAGTTCGCTGAGTATTATAATGCCGACTATTTTTTCTTCTTGTTTGGCATAGAACCAGCGTTTACCCACACGATCTTTAAACAAAGTAAAGTCAGCTAAAAAGACTTGAGGTCCCTGGCGTTCCTTTTGCCATGTTATTGCGACTTCTTGTAATGCTTTTTCAATGTCAGGATTATCTCCACAGTATTCTTGTACCAAAGCCCCTTCCAATCGAGCACGCTTCACCCTGTTGCGGACAAATCCGGCTGTTGATCCTTTGTGGTCAATGGGGTTGCTAAGGGGATTTAATACAAATTTCTCTCCGAATTCAATCAGAACAGAACCAAGATTTTGAGCAGCCCAGTTGGCAAATTCTTCTGATACAATAATATAAACAACACCTATTTTCTGGCTTCGGCAATACTGTTGAAATGTTTTGGCTAGTGCTTGTTTATCTTCTGCGGCGCATACTGGATCACCAAAAACGACTGCATTACCGCTTTCGATACGGTAGCCAATAAAACCTTCGATGCGTGGATCGGAAAAAAATTGGCACGTGGAGGATAATATACCTTCGGTATTGACATCGCCCCATTTACGCACCTGGTTTACCAAGGAATTGCGATCAAAAAGTTGCTTTTTGTTTTCTAATGAGGTTTGCATGGTTTTTTTACACCCAATATCTGGCTATATTTTTGTTGATTATATTCCCCTTATTTTGTGAGTCAATTCTTACATTCAACTAATAAGTTCAATCGATAATTATTGGCTTTAAAGACCGCTGATTGATGTAGTTTCAGGCTTTTTTCAATCCGACCAAAGACTATAAGCACAAGGGAATTTATAGACAGCCAGCTTGTTTTATCCACAAAACGTAATACAGGAAGAGTTGGCAATCTAATGATGGGTATTCTGGTGCCATTGCTGTATTGATATGACGAGAAATTTTGGTAACGATTCTGTTTATAGACGGTTTCTATTATTATTCCAAAGGACATCCATCAGCCTTAAACAATACCTTCGCCAAAATTTAAGCAGCTCTCGCATGAATCCTGCCAATTTCTGCGGCTTGGAAGATACGGTCGTCGATTAAAAATGTGTCATCATTTTTGCCCAGCGAATTAATAATCCGCTGCG
>NZ_JAOEGU010000070.1 GCF_025583945.1 Methylobacter psychrophilus | reverse complement strand
ATGGCATTAACAAACTGCCTGCAAATATCGGGTAAACCGATATGAACTCCAGGCAATTTTTTTAAGCTTGCCAAAATACGAGTCCACTCTTCATCACTTAATTTTATCCGCTTCATTTCATTCAAAACGGCTTATTCTACCGGATTGGTGAAACGTCAACAGAACCTAGTAAAATAATCAAAGCTAAGAAATAAACATTGCCACTCAGTAAATAATACGTCTCTTAATTTTTAATTAAAAACATAAAAAACAAGGCTAATCCAGTAAAAATAAACTGGGTATGTAGACTAGCGGGACTTTTCGTACTGTTGGATATCAAACTTCTTTTATGCTGTTAACCTGAGATATTCTCGGTCAGAAAAAAAGGAGTTAAACTGGATGGCAAGGATTTTTTTGCCGTTTGGATTTACCTCGATTAATGTGCCGACAAAACAAGGGCAGTGTTTTTGTCGTTGTTTTTTGAACTAAAAAATATTATTGCGTAACCACGTTAGAGTTGTAAACTCATTCAGCATGGCTGTTTATGCTGGTTGGTTTTATGCCGACTTAAACAGGCTTTCATACTTTGGTAATAATTTACACAATTTAACTAAAGCCCAGTAAATACGGTCTATTCTGGCTTAATAACGATAAATATACACAGGCTTTTACACAATAATTGTGCATAAGTTTTTATTTGTACTAGCGGTTATTTTTTGGCGCGTAAGCGCCGGATCGCCGCCCCCACGCGACGCCCGAAAACCCTTTACTGTGAACGTGGCAAGCAAGACAAGCTTGCAGACAAGCAGGGCAGTCATGCAACAACCAAGGGAGGGTTTACGGGTGGGCGGGGGTGGCGGCGGGCGCAGTGCAACTGCGCAAGGCCCGCTGCCTTGCAGGGCCGTGGCCGGCGTAAGCAAGGCCACTGTGACGCTCGGGAGCCACAGAACGTCAACTATTCGCGGCTGAACGTTCCGTGAGGTCAAGCCCGGCAGCTCAATGATAACGCTAAGGTCACGCGCTCAGGTTTCAAAAAACGTGAAAAAAAGATTTTCCGGCCAGGACTCCAAACGGGTAAAGCGCGTGTTTGAATAGCGGTAATTCAGATTAAAATACGAGCCTCGCGGGTAGGAATCTTTCCACTCCAGCCACTCATCGAGACCTAAGCCGTCATAGTCATAAATTGACTGGTCGCTAAACTGCACCACAACCTTGCCACTGGCCAGATCATAACCACCCCGTTTAAAGCACTTATCTCTATTGAAATCCATGCCGAAACTCCCGGATTAATTCACTTAAACACCTAAAAAAATCAACATTATCTGTCAATAGTGAATCTATCTGGCCAAAATTGCATTAAACTGCCAAAAAATCCTCGCGTATAAGCGTTTATAGTTCTGGCAACACAGTGAGCCTTGTTGGTCTGTTTTAGGGTTTTAAATTGCACTACAGCGCGAAAACTCTAAAAACCAGCAGAACACCACCACTACACAGAATAACAACCCACTAATCATATTGAGTTTGTTTTTTGAGTGTTTTTAGACTGTTTTTTTATATCTCTTAATGCTCTCGCGCATATTAATGGGCCGCGTTCGCTTTCTCGCTATCCTCTCGCGCTGACGGCACCCAATTCAACCGTAATGCGCCGCCAATCATTTCAAATCGCCAAAAACACAAAAATCACCTTAATTCTAACCCCATTTTACCCTATGCCGCCTTCGCTTTTGCACTATGACAACACTATGAAAACGCGCAATTACAAAATGAAAAATATAACAAAAAAAAGCCCCATGATTTTAGTTATGGGGCTTTGCTGTTTTTAAGGAAGTTGATTTATGTTAATGAATTATCATTGATAATTTTCAAGATTTGCTCATTAATGGGACGCATACGCTTCCTCGCCTACCTTATGCGCTAATAATAACCAATCCCAAGCATCACACTAAAGCAACATTATTGCCGAAATAAATAAAAATATTTTTTTAATGTAATTTCATGTGGTTCGAATATTAACAACACACGATGCGTTAATGTCTAAAGATATAAATTATATTAGTCATAAATATACGTATTCTTTTTTAAAAGGCCACTAAAAAATATTTTAAGTTTTCTGAATGTTGTGAATAAGAAAACATAAATTTTTAAAAAAATATCAGTTAACAGAAATTCCAGTTAATAGGCTCGATTTATTTTTTGATCCTCTTCAATAATGAATGATCTTTTTTATGGTAGTAATACTCATCGACATAAACGGGATTAAATTATTCATAAAATCCCATTGATTTAATAAATTAGCTGTTGTATCCTAGATTCTTTACTGGGAAAACATGAAGCCCAAAATCATTTCATAGGTGCAAGTATGGTAGATTTAGCAAAAATTACAAAAGACGATGCAAAAGACGCGGCTGTAACATTTCTCGGCATTTTAGCTATGTGGACAGATTGTCTTTTTGACGGGAAGGCAGGTGCCCGACTATTAAATATTGATGAGCAGAGTTATGAGGGTGGAGATATTAATTACCATTCTGTACCGCCAGATTTTCTTGAAGATTACATTGCAAAGAGCAATCTGAATGAAGCTGATTTTGTAAAAAAAATACAAGATGTTTTTGACTTTGCAAAACATGGTACTTGGAATGGTGTAGACAGTATACATGGTACGCCCTATTTTGATGCCTGGTTGTCTGAGTCCGTAACAGAATTACAATCATTTCGCACAATGTTTAAAAGTAAACCGGAACTATATTTTAAAGATAACGGACTTGATATGTTGGATATACCAAACAAAAATGGGGATTTAATTATAGATGTTTTACTCACCATTATTGATGCTGTTTATGCAAGATGGACGCTTGAAGGGGGTGGTTCATTAACCTTGGATCAAATTGCATTACTTGCTGGTGTAAGCATCAAGACCATTAGAAATGCTGTTAGCTCAAAAGGGAATGATCGATTACTTTTGGAAGGACGTGAAAACGATAAACCAGTAGTGAGTGCTAATGAGGCATATAGATGGTTGCTAACTAAGAAAGGCTTCTCCGGTCCATTTTTATATAGTGAGGAACCTCCTTTTGTAACTTATGAGTCATTATCACAATTTAGGCATCATTGTTTTGTTTTGCGGAGCCTTTCAAAATTGGAGATTTCAGACTTGGCAAATAAACTGGATTGGAATGAGCAATTGACTGAAGCTTATGCGAAGCTTGAGAATTTAGATAGAACTGAGTCACTAGAGTTATTGACGCCAACTGTATTATTGGCAATGGGCCAATTCTATCAATCCAAATCTCTTGAAATATTTGTAATAGAAGGTAGCCGAGTTTTAGCATCAGAAGTTGCTGAGCTCCGTGCCATAACAGTTCTATATAGTTAATTTTTTATCATAAAAACTTTACGAGAATAAAAATATGCAAAATATACTGATTGCCAGAGCTGTGGATATATTTAATAAAGAATTTGGTGGGCACTCTCGCAAGACAGTAAAAGTTTTGGCATGGGATATACGTCATGACTTAGGTGCGGTAATACAGATTGATCAACCCAATCGTGAACAAGGTGTTTATATTTGGTTACCATACCCGCCTGATGGTCAATCAATACCTGAAATTGCACTTGAGTATCCTGGTGAAGCAGGGCGACATAGTAATACTTATGCTTCACCCGGATTGGGTCGTGGATTACCTGCGTTAAAATTATTTGTACATTCTGAAACTGAACTAAATGACAGCGTAGCCTTCATTAAAGCGTTTCGTGACTCCTTACCGCTTCCAGAAATTAAACAAGAACAGACAGAAAATTCTTTCCCTAGTTTAGTTGATCAATCACAAATGCCTACTATCGAGCCGCGAGTTGAGCGGCGTGAAGCTATACCAAGATTAGTTCAGCGAGAAGTATGGCAAAGGGATGGAGGACATTGTGTAGAGTGCGGCACTAAAGAGAAACTTTGTTTCGATCACATTGTTCCCTTTTCTCGTGGGGGGAACAACACCATCAGAAATTTACAATTGCTCTGCGAGCGTTGTAATTTATCTAAAGGTAACCGTATTTAAGATTCAATAGATGCAAATTAAAGCTGTTAATTGTGAGCTGAAAGGAAAATATGATCATAGTGTCTTATTTAGGGATAAAATGATACATAAAGTCCTTTACATTAATCAAAAATACTCTCATAATACAGCCTAAGGAATAAATGATTCCTAAAGACACTTAATGACTAGCAGTTTTATTACATCATAGGATCAACAATATGAAATTAGAGTACAGAGTTATCCGAGGTAAAAATAAAGGCAAAATATTAACCCCACATAAATTTAAGGATGGTCACTATGTTGTCAGTAAAACCAGATTTAAGAGTGACCATATAATGATGTCTTCAATCATTGAAGTTTATGATCATCTAAAAAAAGGATACCGGGTAAGAATGGGTAATACTGAGCATAAAATAAGTCCCAGTTTGATAAAGCTTGATTCCATTGAAGTCATCAGTAAATAACAAATAACTTTAAACAGACGGGGTGAAGTAACATGAAAACAGAACAAAAAATTGTTGAACAACCGGGGCAAACATTCTTGAAGTCGACTTCTCACGTTAGAGTTCTTGAATATAAGGGGAATTATCTACGATCCGTCGCGGTGGGATTACAATTTGGAGTGATTCACTTTCCAGGCGAGATTATTGAAGTAGTTATATGGCCTTTGGTTGTAAATATAAGTGGTTCTATCTATTCAGCACTAAGCAATTTGATTTTTGTTACTAGAGCCGCTATTGAGGCCATCTATATAGGTTTTACTGGCCATCTTGACGCTATTAATGAGCCTGTTGATCTCGTATATGAGGAGGACGAATAAAGTTTTAAAGGAAGTTATATGGGTTATAAAATCATAGTAATACCCATTCCAGAGCGCACTGAAAAACCACAATGGATGAAATTGAAATGCCCCGAATGTCGGGTGGGTACATTTTATATTTTGGCTGAATGGAAAAAACCACCACGGTATTGTGATACATGCCGCGCACATAAAGTTGGCCATAAAGAAAGAGCGTTAAGGCATTATTTTAAGAATCTACGAAGTAAAAAAATATTAACTGATGAAGATAACAAAGAATTGATTATCTTAGAGGCCCTAGAGAAAAGGCTAGATCAACTAATAAAAATACATGGAGAAAACGAGTTCAAAATATTTGAAGAGCTTATCCACATAAAAAAAGTAAGAATTATTCTCATCAAAAAAGAAAAGGAAGTCGGTATATCAAGGCCTACTCATCGGAAGATCCATAAAGTTAATCTTGGCAATGATAGTGGTAATAAATTTAATAGCTTTGTCCAAGGTGGGTCACCAGGATTAGGTAAAAAAGCATAGTTTCAGGATGGTTTTAAAAATAACTAAAAACCTCATAGTTATCAACCAGGACGAATAATAGCGGTTTCTTGTTGATATTTATTATGTAAACAGTTTAGTAGTTTCCATGGGCGCTGAAACATTGGAGCTACAATCAGCACACTTTCATAGTGTATCTCAGCGTTGTAATGACGCAACTCAAAGGGTAGCTAATGCTACCCTTCTTTTTATAATTCAGCCGACAGATGGCCTGTAATGCATTAAGTCCAAGCTTTAAGCGCCTTTAAATCATGAATTCAAAGTCTCAGTTGTATAGATAAATAGTACATTCAACCGAAAATTAAAAAGTAACTTTATCTTCCATGATAACCAGATTTTAAGCAATAAATTCATGAATTATCTTTGGATTCTATTGTGATGGTCTGTAATGTGGCTCCGACCGGCTAATCAAAAAGCTGCCCGATCAGGCAGCAAAGAGCGAGTTCGAGATTGTAATCCCGTTAAAAATATTACAAATCTGAATGGCTGGCATTGAGATTGATTTTTTGAAACCAACGAATAACAAATGACAGCCATGAACAGGTATTTCAGCAGCCCAAAAATGTTTTTTTTGTTGTTCTTTTTGCTGATGTTTATATCACGATACTTCCACTATGATATATAATAAATATAGCTATAATAAAATCAGTACTTATTTCAATTCATACAACGCAATTTAGGTGTCATTGCATGACTTTTACGAAATTATCGCAGGACAACCCATACATCTTATGTCTCAATGAAGTTAACAGGCACGGTTTCAATCAAAATTAAGGATTCTAGAATTGAATGTACATCATCTAAATTTTCAGGCGCTGGCATCCTCGCCGGAATTCACAGAGCTCAATACCTACTCCCAAGAATTTGATCTTTTCAAGGTCATGGGGGTTCGAAGCAAAGAGCTAGTACATTCGAACATCTTGGCCAGTCTCCTGAATAAGAATGATCCACATGGGCTTAAGGATGCCTTCATTAATGCATTTTTGAACTCACTTTTAGACCTAAAAATCCCTGACCATTATCTTCACCAAGAAATTCTAGTAGCGGCATTGGGTTCGAAATCGAGAATATCCAGAGAGTTGGAAAGTATCGACTTAGTTGTCGAGTTTCCAGCTGTGAGGCTGGTAATAGCTATTGAAAATAAAATCTGGGCAAGAGAGCAACCTCGGCAAATCGAGCGCTATCAAGACACATTGCTCACTCGATATCCAGGATATCAGCACGGCTTGGTATTCTTAACACCATCCGGGCGGGAGCCGGAAACCATAAATCCAAATTCTTCAGTTCCGGTCTACTGCATGTCCTATGGGCAGATATCGGCACTACTACGAGATTGTTCAGCTAAAGCCCACCCAGCAGCAGCTACTTTCATTCGTCAATTTATTAGTCATGTGGAAAGGTATATGTCGGGAAATAATGAAATTAACGCACTTTGTTGGGATCTATTTATCAATCACGAAGAAACGTACCGGCATATGGCTAATTCCTATCAATATTGTGTAGAAAAGAAGGTGCGCATGGCCTTTGCTACAATAGAGGAGCGTCTGAAGAGTGATAGTATGTTCGCAGCTTGGGCATCTGAGCTTGAGGTTCGTCCGAACTATCGCGATGACCGCAAATTAATAGTGAAATGCGATCTAGATGTTCGTTTAAAGTCTTGGCCAGAGAACCTCTGGATCAAGGTCTATAAGCACACTTGGTTAGGAGTATTTCCGTTTGCTATGAGAGATCATATTGAAACCATTGCGGACAGCTTCCCTATGACATTCAATATAGCTCAGCCAGTCAGTTCATGGCCTGAGCACTACTACATATGTGGGAGACTTTTCAATGACAAAGAACGGTGCATTCTGGAAAAAGGTAATGATCTTGGCGAGGTTCAAATCAACTTAACCCTTAACAAAGTAAGAGAGCATATAGACGATATCTTGCAGTCCCTCAGCTGCGGCATAAACCCTGTTGAAATGAACGTATCATGAGTTCGAGAGGAATTGGGGTTGGGATGCGCTTTCCATGAACACAAGCCTGCCTTGGTCGCTTGAGCTGATCGAACGCTTCGAGGACAGGTGGGGGTGGAATTGGCTCTCCGAGAACAAAGGCCTGCCTTGGTCGCTTGAGCTGATCGAACGATTCGAGGAGCGGTGGTGTTGGATAGGGCTCTCCATGAACAAAGCCCTACCTTGGTCGCTCGAACTGATCGAGCGTTTCGAAGAGCGGTGGCATTGGGATGTGCTTTCCAAGAACGAAGGCCTGCCTTGGTCGCTCGAGCTGATCGAGCGCTTCGAGGAGCGGTGGTGTTGGATGGCGCTTTCCCCGAACGAAAGCCTGCACCTACCCACGCTTCGCCCTGCGGATATCGTCGCGATCATGGAGCACCATTTTGGCGCCAAGCTCCGGACTTTTTCAATGAAAAATTCCCCCAAACAAACCAGTACCTCAAAAACCTTATCTCCAGATACCAGTCAGATCGAGCAGGACTGGACAGAGGAGGAGAGTTCATGCAGGGAAGCTTGGGACAATCCACTGACAGAAGTGGAGTTACAGGAAATAAGGTCGGGTCACGAGAACCCAGAGAGGATATTCGACGACTCGGCTCCATAGGTTCTCCCCAGGAAGTAAACCCTACCGTTCTAAGAGAATCAAATTACAAAACTAAAATTTTATGCGCCTAATATCACCTCCAGCAGCAGAACATGATTCTCTTCGACAACGACCTACAGATGGAGAGAAACTTGTATTTGAGTTTTTTAACACCTACTTACCTGAAGAATGGGAAATCTACTTACAGCCTCACCTTAATGGACTCAAGCCTGACTTTGTTTTGTTACATCCACGAAACGGTATTGCAGTCTTTGAAGTAAAAGACTGGAATCTTGATGCGCTACATTACTTTTGTGAGTGGTCAAATGATAAGCCTAGGCTTATGGGGAACAACGGAACAAGAACTTTTTCAAGAGAAAAAGATAATCCTGTCACTAAAATTGAGTTATACAAAGAAGAGATTTTTAATCTTTACTGTCCTCGCCTTAAACAAAAATCAGGTTTTGGAGCGATTACCGCAGGAATTATATTTCCTTTCACTGAAAAGAAAAGAATTGAGGATTTGTTCAAGCCTTTTCGTGATTTCAGAAATATGTCGGGATATAGTAATCTTTATCCATTGGTTGGCTCAGACACAATAGCGCGAGGAAATATTAAATTCGATTTAACACGTTTGAATAAAATAAACGATTGTATGTCTGCCGAAATCGCCGCCGATATGCGTGCATGGTTAACAGAACCCAGTTTTTCTAAAGATCAACGCTCTCCCCTTGAACTATCCAGCGATCAAAAAAGACTTATTACAACACGAACAGTTACGGGTTATCGACGAATAAAAGGGTCGGCAGGTTCTGGAAAATCCATTGTATTAGCTGGAAGAGCAGCAGAGTTGGCTTCTTCGGGTTTAAATGTTCTGGTCTGCACATACAATATTACCTTGATTAATTATTTGCGAGATGTGTCTGTAAGATGGAAAGGTACTTCTGCAAAAAATGCAATTACTTGGTTACATTTTCATGCGCTATGCAAACGCATACTCATTGAGTCTGGTTATGAATCTGAGTATTCCCAGCTTTGTAAAGATTATCATTATGATTTCAAAGTATTTGATGAAAAACTCACTGATTTATTATTAACTGTTTGCAGCGATGCAAACGACTATTCAGTTTATGATGCAATTTTAGTTGATGAGGGACAAGATTTTCATCCGAAATGGTGGCAAGTTCTCCGTAAGCTAGTAAAACCCAATGGAGAAATGCTTCTCGTAGCAGACAGAACGCAAGACGTTTATGGTACGGCAAGTGCTTGGACGGACGAACAAATGATAAATTCAGGATTTAGTGGAGAGTGGGGTAGCCTTGATGTCAGTTATCGAATGCCACCAAAACTAATTGAAATTACTCGTCAATTCGCTGAAACTTTCTTACCAGAATCATTGCGCCAAATTCCAATATCCCTTAATTTTGAGCTGGATAGATATATTTATCTATGCGAAATAAAATGGCAACAAATTCATCCAAATCAGATTGTGGCTGTAACTATCGAAGCTGTTTTGGATATGATGAAGATAGCTAATCCACAAGAACAACTTGCTGTAGCAGATATAACTATAATTGTAGATTCAGAATCCATCGGTATAAATCTTTCTGATAAATTAAATTCTGATTATGGAATGTCATGTATAGATACCTTTGAAAGAGATAAACAAAATAATGACGGTCGCAGGAAAAAAATTGGCTTTTTTATGGGTGATGCTAGGGTTAAGCTAACTACAATACAAAGCTTCAAAGGTTGGGAAGCAAGACTTTTGGTTTTAGTAATAAGTAAGGCTAACTCACCACAAGGCTTGTCAGCAATTTACGCAGGACTAACACGTTTAAAACGTAGTGTAAACGGAACTAGCAATTTATCCGTAATATGCAGTGCACCTGAATTAGGGAGTTTTGCAACTTCCCTCAAACTAACAACATTTACCTGAAATATTTCGATGTCGTTTGTTTAAACGCACCCATCAGAAAACAATAAATTACCCATTGCCAGTACATCCTTTATTCACCAAAACCCACCCCCAAAAAAAAGCCCCATGACCTGAATCATAGGGCTTTTTAAATTCTGATAGCCAGAATTTAGCTATAAACCGGTGGCACTGCCCCCGGCATATCGGCCAAACCCAACAGGCTTAAGCCGTATTGCAGGATAAAGAATACTTCACCGTCGGTGATCGGGGTACCGGCGCCACCGCCTTCGATGGTTTGGTAAACGTCATTGATTACCGGCACCAGGTCATCGGTTGCCGCTTCCCAGGCCGCCTTTTGCGGTGCGCTTAACGCTGCATAAGCCGCTGTTGCCGCATCGTAGGTTAAGCCACCGGAACCGATTAAGGTTTGGGTTAAAAAGCCGTTCCAGGCAAAACCACCGGGGGTGACTGCCTTTATGCGCAGTTTATCGGTGAGGGTTTGGGTGGGTGCGAGCATTGCCGTGCTGTTAACCCAACCTTGCAAGGCACCGGTAACGCGGGTGCGGTTACGCGCGGCTTCTTGTCCGGCGCTGTTTGGGTTGGCCGGAACCACTAACTGCCGTACTACATTGCGTCCTTTCCATTTTGAAAACACGATTGTGCCGCCAAATTTACCGGATGCGTCCATTGACATCAACGGGCCTGATACTTTTGCCATTTCGCCACCTCTCTGGTGTGATTATTAAACGGTATTAATTTTAATCCCCTCAAACGAAGCACTGTCAAGTTAAGTGCTTGATTTATTTGTACCTTGGCGGTTATGGGTTGATTATTTGGTTTTCGGCATGAGTGGTGGGTTTTAGTGTCGCTATCGCGACGGGTTTTGTTGATCGGGTTTTCGCACCCGAGGGCGAGATGCTTTTCTTTGTTCGGCCAAAGAAAAGTATCCAAAAAAAAGGCCGCCCGGTTGCCGCTTCATCCTTCGCATCTTGCTTTTAACAGGGGCTTGCCAAAAGGGACTCCTGTCCCTTCGGCAAGGCGTGGCATCCTTGCCACGCCCCTGACGGGCTTATCCTGTTAACCGCTTCGCTGCTCGGCGCGGTAAACGGGATTATGATAATTATATAGCCGATTTTAGTGTCGCTATCGCGACGGGTTTTGTTGATCGGGTTTTCGCACCCGAGGGCGAGATGCTTTTCTTTGTTCGGCCAAAGAAAAGTATCCAAAAAAAAAGCCGCCCGGTTGCCGCTTCATCCTTCGCCTCTCGCGTTTAACAGGGGCTTGCCAAAAGGGACTCCTGTCCCTTCGGCAAGGCGTGGTATCCCTGCCACGCCCCTGACGGGCTTATCCTGTTAAACGCTTCGCTGCTCGGCGCGGTAAACGGGATGTAGTATCTTGATGATGAAAGGGGGAGGTGAATGTTTACGGGGTGTTGCGGGATGGTTTGATTTAATAGTATCTTGGCCATAGTTGGCCGGTGGTTTTTATCGGGGTTTGGTTGCCGCCGGGTAATGGGCCACCAATACCTGAGCGTATTTGTTGAATAACCCAGTTGTTTATTTCGCTGCCGCCGGATCTGGGCAGGGTAAAAAAGGTACGGTGGTTAATAATATTCCACGAGTTAACACAGGTTAAGCCGCTGCGGGTAACGCTGGCATTGCTGTTATTCATGATGGCCAGCAAGGCTTTATCTGATACCCGTTGATAGCGTTTTACACTGGCATTGCCGTTATTCATGAGGGCCAATAACGCCGGATCTTGTAACCAGTGCCGGTAAATGACGGCCTGATAATTGGCGGCAAAATTACCGATCAGTTGCCGTTGTGTGGCACAGGCAAAGGCGGCGGCTAAGCCGTACTGACAACCGGTTGCCGTGGTCATTAATCGTACCGCAACAACAAGCGGGTAGCGGCATCCACACAAGACGCGCCGCCACAGCGCAAGGTGGTTATTAAGGTGCCGCATTGTTTGAATTTAATGTCGGTGACATTGATGGTTAAGGTGGGTTCTGCATAAGGGCCGTAATCATTGCCATTGCAAAAGGCCACATTCATGCCCGGTGGTTCACTGGGGCCCAGGCAGGGAATCCGCAAACCTTCGGGGATGGCATTGCCATACGCGGCCGGATTGTTGGACGACAAGATAAACTGACAACCGTTTTCTTTAACCGGAATAACGCCGGTAAAGGGCGCACATAACGACCAGTGCTGTGAGGTGCTTAAACCGCCATCCAGTAAAATGCCGGTATCGACGTCGCTAATGTTGGCATCTTTGCGCCGTTCAAAACTAAACCAGAACGGCCCGGTAGTGACGCTGGTAAACAGCGCAAAACACACACGATTGTTGGCTCCACTGCCAAAACAGACGTGTGGGTTGATGATATCGTTGGTGGTGTTGGTCAGTTGTAAACGCGGCAACAAGATAACGCCGGTCATGGTGCCGCCGGTGTTGTAGGTGGTGCCGACGGTGATCCAGATTGACGGTTGCAAGACGGCGGCACCGCTGCCAAATTCCACTTTAATAAAAACGGGGGTTAAGCCGTCATTGGTACGATAAATCTTAAAGCCCATGCTGGTCTGGGTTGCCGCCGGTTTTAACACGGTGGTTAAGTCAAGCTGCGCGGCATCGGTAACATTAACAAAGCCGAGCATAAAAATATTGTGCAGGAAGGTCGCCCAGGCCCGGAACAGGGTATCGGTGCTGTTGGAGTTATACAGGCTGTTAGTGAATAAAGTGGCCATTAGTGTTCCTTTCTTAAAAAAGTAAACGCCACGGTGATTGCTGCCGGTGCGCCGTTATTGGTGACGGTGTAATAAATGCGGTCGGACGGCACCGCTTCCATGTTGGAGCCGTGCGCGTGGGGGTCCAGTGTTTGGGACAATACGGTAACGGCGTTGATATCCAGAATTAAGCCCATGCCCTGCGTGGGCGCCTGAAATACCGAACGTCCGACATCGGCATCCCGGTTCGCTGCGCTGTTGTACAACCTGATTCTGGCGGCGCTGGATAATACGACCTGTAGTAGCTCGAACGAGGTTGCCATACTAAATGTGCCGGTTTCCCAATTAAGATTGGCAATAATGCCGGTGGTTACCGTGGCGGTTTCCCGAATCCCTGAGGCGGTGCCGGGTGGGCCTTGGTCGCCCGTTAACCCTTGCACGCCTTGCAAACCCGTCAGGCCGCGTTCACCTTGTAACCCCTGTGTGCCGGTTTCACCTTTAAACGCGGTTGCCGCCAGGCGCCTTGTGCCTTCCGGCGCTTCGATGATTAAGGTGTCGGTGGCTTGAACCGGTCTGGCCAGTAAAATTAACTCGTTAATGTGTGGCATGGCGGTGGTTAATCGACCTCTATCCGTTCGCTGTACTCGTTCACCAGCGGTAAACCCTCCAAAGTCAGCAAGGTATCCGGCGGGTAAATGGATTTGGCCAAGCCCAATGAGACATATAAATTCCAGCCATTGAGGCCGCCTATTTCGGCGGCTTGTTGCCGGTAAGCGTCTTGTTCTGCCTTGCTTAACAAGTGCCAGGCGGTACAAATGCCGTTAAAGCGTTCGCGTTGTTTAGCCTGGGCCGGTGACGGCGCTTGTTGGTTTTGTTTGCCGGGTGCCAGCGGTTTATAAACATGGCTGCCCCACTGGCCGGAACGGTATTGCAGCCCACCTTTGGCGATATTGCCGTGTGCGGTTTTTGAAAACAACGGGGTGGTGACTTTGGCCATGGTTAAAATTCCGTTAAGGGATGGGCTTTGCAATAGCGGCGAATATACAGGTTAAAGCCGGTCATGCGTAATTTGGCGGCTTGCCGGCACCAGTCGGTTTTTGCCGAGTTGTCCAGGTGTTTATAGGCGGCGGTTGCCGCTGCCAGGCGCTTTCGGCTTTGTAATTGGGTCGGTGATTGTTTGTCCCGGATGCTGACCTGGACGCGGATTTGTAAATCCATGCGGCCCCGATTTTCTATGTTGCCCAAGCCTTTACGGACGCGCTGGTAAACCAGCTTGAAGGGTTTGCCGGTTAACGGGTTGTAACCGTCATGGAATTTTCCGGTAACAGCGACAGTGACTTGATGCACGGGTTTTTTTACGGTCGGCATCCCGGATGCTCCTGTAAGTATTGCCGCCAATAAATGCCCCACCGGGGCCGTGATCCGCTCGGGATGGCGGCATGGGCTTTTTTGGCCACCGAAAAACAGGCGCGTAGGCGTAGCTGCTTGGCGGTTTTCCGGTCGGTTGGCACCGTTAAAGGGATAAACTGTGGGCCGGTTTGACCTCTGCGAAACGCGCCGATATTGCCAAGGTTGCCTTTGGCTGAATCGGCAAATAGCGGGCGGGTGACTTTAACCATTGTGGTTGGCTTCTTCGGTGATATTGCGGTTATTGTGCATTAAATTAACTCATTTCTCATTAATACTAAACCGATAACATCCCTTAAAGGGATGGTATCGGGAAGATGCTTGTGCATTAAATCTGCTCTTTTTTCTGTAATACTCAACCGATAACAGCCCTTGAAGGGAAGGTTGCCGATCGTTTAAAAATCTCCCCTAACCCCTCTTTGCCAAAGAGGGGAACTGTGTAAGGCGTGTTAACCGGGTGCCTTGCCAACATAAACCGTTACCGTTTCGTGATGAGTGACTTTGACGGCATCATTGCGGGCAAAGTACACGCCACGACCGGGCGGGGTGGTGA
>NZ_JAOEGU010000006.1 GCF_025583945.1 Methylobacter psychrophilus | reverse complement strand
TCTTCAGGCTTGTGTCTTGGTAATTGAGCATAAGGAGTCATGGCTATCCGTGTTTTCAGAGGTAGATCACTATTTTAACCTTATAAAGGCCAAATTCTATGTCGATTATTTAGGAAAGATGTCTAATATAGATGGATTGTAGTTTTCACACAGTCTGGGCCAATAGCTGCCATCAATTCAAATTTCCGAACGGCAGCATACTCGCATAGAGCGACCAGTCTATTCCAATTAATTGGCAATGACTGCCAATAGTGGATTGCGAAGATCATGCCTGTTAACTTTAGTCCGATATTTATCCTCATCGCAATACTGGGTTTTAAATTATGAGCAAGTTATAATTTGTTATCAGAATAAACTTTACTATTTAAGGACTTCACGTATGGCGAATAAAAAATCATGGCAAGTGACTGCCCCCAAGAAAGCTAATTCCCCCGTCCCTAGTTCAACAAAATCATTTCTAAAAGAAAAAGCAGACAAGCTAATTGATGATGTACTTAAACCCACGCATGTGAAACCAGCCTCAACTACTGACGATTTCAACTATCTTGCAGACATTCATAGCAAATGGTACAGGAATTCTTTTTATTTTTGTGCAACCTATAACTGTCCAAGCTCGAATGCAATATCGCCATCCTTTGAGACAAAATTTGCACGTATGGAATATATTGCTGACAATAAATTTAATCTTGCGTACATGCGACATACCGAACAATGGTTTGAAGTGTTTCAGGACATTTCGCTGGAGGAGTGTCTAAAATTAATTGAGGAAAATCCTATTTTTACACCTTGATGATGGCCGCTGAACAGTTATTATTTAATTACTAAAATACATTTTATGAAAAACATAAAAGCGACACTGACACCCGATCAAATTCACAGTTTAAAAAATCAGACATTCACTGATAGTGAACCGGGAACCTTGCTAAAAGATTTTTCTACCTTACTTGGTTTTATCGGATCTTCCGGTATTCCAGTCTCAGGAAAAAGTCATTTAATAGCAATCAAACTGCTTCCGCAACTTAATCAACTAATGTCACATCCTTTAGATGTGAAGCTAAAACGACCTCAGCAAAAATCTTTTCCACACCTCAATGGCTTGTATCTTTTGCTTAGAGCATCAGGATTAACGCAAATCGTTCAAGAAAAGAAAGAAGCGAAGTTGATGCTGGATAATAATGTATTGGCCGACTGGCAGTCATTGAATCTAACGGAGCGTTATTTTGCTTTATTTCATGCGTGGTGGCTACGAGGCCGTGCTGAAATAATCGGCGAGAGTAGTAGTAATTACTCTAACGGTTTGTATGACAGTCTGTATTTCTTTCAAAAGGCCCTGAATGATGGTCTCAGTCTTAAAGAAAAACCCCATGATTTCGACTATCTTCGATACAATCCTTGTCTTTATAATCTTGCACTGATGGAGTTATTCGGGTTTATACGAATTGAACAGGATTCCGAATTGAGTGGAGAAAATTGGCCCGTCGTAAACATTACTCCAACAACATGGGGACGTACGCTATTAAATCATTTGTCCAAACATTTAGTTTTATTCGATGAGCATGTTAATGATCAATCAGATTATGACCTGATTGTGTTATGGAATTCTGAATTAAAAAGCTATATTCCCACGTTCGAAAAAAGCTTAAAGCAACCTGAGATTGCAGAAATACAGCATAGCAGTTATGTTTTTAAAGTTAGTCTCGGATCGGCTTATCGGAAAATAGCTGCTCCGGGCACTACCAGCCTTGAAGAGTTAGCTGGTAGTATTTTAAGCGCCTTTAATTTCGATAATGATCATTTGTATGAATTTATTTATAAAAACCGTTATGGAATAACCGAACGCATTGTCCATCCTTATATAGAGAGTGATGAGCTTTGTACTACTGATTGTGTAGTCGGTGAATTATCTTTTTATAAAGGTATGGAGCTTACATTCCATTTTGATTTTGGTGACGATTGGCGGTTTCAATTGGTAGTGGAGTCCATTGCAAGTAATGATTCCGGCTGTTCAGAGCCAACAGTCATTGAACAACATGGTAACCCACCAGAACAATATCCAGATTGGGACGACTGATTGTAATGAGGAATTTCCGAAAAGGGTACATGGATGGCCATCACTAGCGATTTCTGAATGATCCCTATTCAAAGATAAGCAGTCATTCACTGAAAACTGATGACTGTCTCTTGATGGTCGGGTGCTGGCGTACAGTTTCAAAAAAATTAGGGGATTGCCCTTAACCTTTTTTCAAAGAGGAGGGGTAATTACCAACAAAATTATTGCTCAGTCACGCGTATTATTTTATTGGAATAGGCAGAAATTGGGACCATTTAACTTCACCACCGACTTCATCCTGACTGGGCAGTTTCGAAGTATCCCAGCCACCACCGAGAGCTTTTACCAAAAGTACCGCCGTACTTAAGCGTTGGCCTTGAAGGTCGACCAGCGTTTTTTCATTGGTGAGAGCAATTGCCTGATCAATCATGACATTAAGATAACTGACAGTTCCTGCTTTATATTGGTTGGTTGTTAACAGAACAGCCTTGTTGGCAGCATCTGCCGCTTTGTTTTGAACCTGCATTTGCTGTTCCAGGATACGCAGTGCAGCCAGATTATCTTCAACTTCCTGAAAGCCGACCAGAACAGTCTGGCGATAAGCCGCTACGTTGACATCGTAATTATCAATGGCTTGCTGCATTTGCGCGCCGCGTGCACCACCATCAAATAACGGGATTGCGACCGCTGCAGGCCCCAGTGCCCAATAACGTGCTCCTGCAGTCAGCAAGTTTTCCAGCGTTGAGGATTGTTGACCATTGGAAGCGGCGAGACTCAGACTTGGGAAATAAGCGGCTTTGGCCACGCCTATTTGTGCATTGGCGGAGGCCGCAAGGCGCTCAGCGGCGGCAATATCGGGTCTGCGCTCCAACAGTTCTGACGGGATACTAACCGGAATTGTTGGTAACAGCGAGTTTAGAGGCGCAACTACGATGGTGAGTTCGGCCGGGATTTTGCCCATCAACATGGCTATGGCGTGTTCAAGTTGTGCTCTTTGAACACCAAGATTTATCGCTTGCGCCCGCGCTGATTCAAGTTGGGTTTCGGCCTGAACGATTTCAGATTTTGCCGCTATGCCTGCTGCGTAACGATTTTGGGTGATTTTGAGGGTTTTCTCATAAGTTATAACCGTATCATTAATCAGTTTTGTCTGTGCATCAAGTGCCCGTAACAGAAAGTAGTTTTGGGCCAGTGTCGTTTGGGTTGACAAGCGTAATGCCTGCAAGGTGGCTGCACTGGCTTGGGCATTGGTTTCACTTGATTCAACCTGTCGCCTTACACTGCCCCATAAATCCGGTTCCCATGCAGCGCTCAATGCGGCACCGAACAGATACTTGACGCCGGAAACCGCGACGTTTTGGCCACTGGCAGCTCTAAAACGGTTGACTGTTGCAGCACCCGTGGCAGTAGGAAAATAGGCGGCGCTTGCACTCTGCACCAAGGATTGTGCCAGTCTGTATTGTGCTTCGGCTTGGGCGATAGACTGGTTGGCAATATTGACCTGCTCTTCCAGAGTGTTCAGATAAGGGTCTTTGAATAGCTCCCACCATTTACCCGGAATTTCGTTGTCGCGAGGTTGTGCGGTTTTCCAGCCTTTAATTTCCTTAAAATTGGTGGCAGTAGCACTGCTGGGTCTCCGGTAATCCGGGCCTACAGTACACGCAGTGGATAGTAAAAAACAGCTAACGGTTAATAACCGTAATGAGTAGATAATCATAAGTAATTTTTAACCAGGCCTGTTATCAAAGATATTCGCTGTAGGGCTTGCCATGCAAAGGTCTTGGATGAATAAGTCAGCGCACTTGGTACGCCTGCGAGGGAAGAACACAATTTATCCGGATGCGTATCTTTACTCATAGCGGATCTACCGGGTTTGATAGCGGCTTTGCAGTATCACGGCGAAAGGTGCGGCGGCACCACGACTGAAAGCGATCCAGATAAAGATAAATAACGGGAGTCGTGTAAAGCGTGAGTAATTGGCTGAACAGCAATCCACCGACGATAGCGATACCTAAAGGGCGGCGCAACTCTGCACCGTAACCCGTTCCAAGAGCAAGCGGTACCGCCGCGAACAAGGCTGCAAAAGTCGTCATCATAATGGGTCGAAAACGCATTAAACAGGCACTGAAAATAGCATCCTCAGGGCTCATGTCCTGTGTGCGTTGTGCATGTAAAGCAAAGTCTATCATCATGATGGCGTTCTTTTTAACAATGCCGATTAGTAAAATAACCCCAATCATGGCAATGATACTGAAGTCGGTTTGGCAAACAAACAGTGCCAGAATCGCTCCAACTCCGGCGGATGGCAAGGTAGAAATAATAGTCAGTGGATGGACATAGCTTTCGTATAAAACACCCAGAACGATATAAATTGAAGCTAAAGCCGCCAGAATCAGCCACGGTTGATTGCTAAGAGATTCTTTAAAGGCCTTGGCGGTGCCTTGAAAACTGCCATGTACCGAAGCTGGAACTCCCAGGTCGTTCATGGTTTCGGCTATCAGTTGGGTTGCCGTTGACAGTGATATGCCGGGAGCAAGATTGAAAGACAGGGTGCCTGCAGGAAACTGCCCTTGATGATTGACGGCCAACGGCGTGTTGGTGACACTGTAGCTCGCAAAAGCAGATAGTGGTACCTGTCCGCCAGATGGATTCTCGAGGCTGGGTGGAACGCTGACATAGAGGTTTTTTAAGGTTTCCGGGCTTTGTGAATATTCAGGTGCGACTTCTAAAATAACACGATATTGATTAAGCGGATTATAGATGACGGAAACCTGCCGTTGTCCGAAGGCATTGTTTAACGTGGCATTGATCAGGGTCTGACTGACGCCAAGTTTAGCTGTAAGGTCACGATCTATCTGGAGAGCGATTTGTTGGCCTTTATCTTCCTGGTTGGTATTTACATCCAACAATTCGGGACGTTTAGACAAGGCTTTGACGATACGAGGTACCCAGGTTCTAAGCTCAATCAAGTTGTCGGCTTGCAGCGTGTATTCATACAGGGCAGATGATCCGCGTCCACCGATACGAAGATCCTGAGGCGGTTGTAGTATCAAGCGGGCCCCTGGTACATTTTCCATGTTACTGCGCAGTCGCGCCATCAGTTCATCGATGCTTAGTTTACGTTCTTCCAGCGGTTTAAGCGTTGCAAACATTTGTCCACTGTTCATGCCTCGAGAGCCGCCAGTAAAACCGATAACGGTCTCAATTTCGGAATCCTTACGCATAATATCGACAAATTCAGCCAGTTTTTTCTGCATGGCCGCTGATGAAATACTCTGGTCTGCCTTTATATTCCCGGATAATCTGCCGGTATCCTGAACAGGGAAGAAGCCTTTGGGGACAATTATATAAAGATAGACATTCAAACCTACCGTACACAACAATAACAACATGACCAGGGGGCCGTGGCGTAATGCCCAGTGCAGGGTGCGTTTGTAGCTTGCCAGTAGACGATTGCCCAGTTGATTGGCGTAACCATGAAACCGGCCTCGTGGCGTAATTTCTGTTGGCCTTAGCCATAGTGCGCAAAGCATGGGAGTAGTAGTCAGCGAGATAACCAGCGAAACCATCACTGCGGCTGAGAGAGTAATTGCAAATTCCTGAAAAAGACGTCCAACGATACCGCCCATCAATAAAATGGGAATGAACACGGCAATAAGCGATAAACTCATGGTTAATACGGTAAAGCTGACTTCACCAGCACCTTTTAAAGCCGCTTCCCTTGGCGGAACTCCCAGTTCTATATGGCGTTTGGTATTTTCCAAAACCACAATGGCATCATCGACGACAAAGCCGGTAGCAATGGTGAGTGCCATCAGTGACAGGTTATCCAGGCTGTAGTTACATAAATACATCACGCCGAAAGTGCCAATCAGGGATACCGGCACGGTAATGACAGGAATCATTGAAGAGCGTAGGTCTCCCAGGAATAGAAACACCACCAGAATGACCAAAATTACCGCAATTAAAAGGCTAAGTTCAACTTCATTAAGAGAGGCACGGATAGTCTTGGACCGGTCTTGAACCACCGAAAGATCAATGGTATTGGGAATGGATGCCTGTAATTGAGGTAGCAGCAGCTTTATTTTATCGACGGTTTCGATGATGTTGGCGCCGGACTGTTTACTAATTATCAGTAATACCGATGGCTTGCCATCCTTAAGTCCGGCAGATCGGGAATCTTCCACAGAATCAATAACCTGACCAAGATCTGCGAGATGTACGGCAGCACCATTGCGATAAGTCACGATGAGCGGCAGATAATCGCTTGCTGTTTTGGCTTGATCATTGGCGTAGATTAGCCAGTTGCGCGTGGCATCTTCCAGGGCACCTTTGGGTATATTGGCATTGGTTGCCGCGATTGCCGTACGTACGTCTTCAAAACCAATCCCATACTTGGTCAGGGCAACCGGGTTTAACTCAACTCTAACCGCTGGCAGTGAGCTACCACCTATATTTACTTGTCCTATACCTTCAATTTGCGCTATTTTTTGTGAAAGCGTTGTTGAAGCGGCATCGTAAAGCTGCCCGCGTGTCATGGTTTCCGAGGTTAACGCCATAATCATAATCGGCGAGTCAGCCGGGTTGATCTTGCGGTAACTCGGTCGACTGGGCATATTACTGGGTAGCAGATTGTTTGCCGCGTTGATTGCTGCCTGTACATCACGTGCAGCGCCATCAATATCGCGATTCAGATCAAACTGTAAGATAATGCTGGTAGTTCCGGCAGAGCTGGCGGAAGTCATTTCTGTGACACCGGCGATATTTCCCAGAGCCCGTTCAAGCGGAGTTGCTACCGAAGAACTCATGGTTTCCGGACTGGCTCCTGGCAAGGACGCCTGTACCGATATGGTAGGAAAATCGACTTGTGGCAATGGTGCGACCGGTAATTGGTAAAAAGCGATCAGACCCACTAAAGTAACCGCCAGCGTCAGTAGCGTAGTTGCAACCGGACGATAGATAAAATAAGCCGACAGGTTCACGGCAAATCCTGATCGGTAGCAAAGCGGGTTTGTTTGGTATCGTCACTTTTTGACATTCGCCGTCCCAGTTTGTCGAAAGCCAGATAAATGACCGGAGTCGTAAACAGTGTTAGCAGTTGGCTTAAGATCAATCCGCCGACCATCGTGATACCTAGTGGATGGCGCAGTTCCGATCCCACTCCGGTACCCAACATAAGGGGTAGGGCGCTTAGCAATGCGGCCATTGTGGTCATCATGATGGGTCGAAAACGCAGAAGACAGGCCTGATAAATGGCATCTTTGGGCGACATACCCTGTCTACGTTCCGCATCAAGGGCGAAATCTATCATCATGATGGCATTTTTCTTGACGATGCCGATGAGCAGAATAATACCGATGATTGAAATTATTCCCAGATCATTACCTGACAGCATCAGTGCAAGCAAGGCACCAACACCGGCTGAAGGTAACGTTGACAGGATTGTGACCGGATGTATGTAACTCTCATAGAGCACACCCAAGACAATATATACGGTTACCAGTGCGGCGAGAATCAGCCATAGCGTATTTGACAACGAGGTGCTAAAAGCCAGCGTAGCTCCCTGATAATTGGCGACTATGCTGGCAGGTAGGGCAATTTTTTGTTTGGCTGTTTCGATGGCCTCAATAGTTTCACCGAGAAAAGCGCCGGGAGCGAGGTTAAAAGAAATCGTGGTGGCAGGAAATTGCCCCAAATGATGAGTAACCAGCGGTGCTGATTTTTCTGATACGGTAGCTATCGTTGATAGTGGTATCTGCATTCCATCAGAGGAGGCGACCCAACTGTTTTTTAGATCATCCAGGCCCTGCCGATATTCAGGTTTTACTTCAAGAACCACGCGGTACTGGTTGGACTGGGTAAAAATAGTGGAAACCAGACGCTGACCATAAGCATCATAGAGTGCGTTATCGATAGCCGCAATACTGACGCCCATACGACTGGCAGTACTACGATCTATATCGACAAACGCTTGTAGACCTTGTTCCTGAAGGTTATTGGTCACATTGGCAAATTGTGGTTGCCTGGATAATTCTTTTACGAGAACTTCTGTCCAATGGCTTAACTCATCACGATTGGCTGATTCCAGCGTAAATTGATACTGACTACGACTGACACGATTTTCAATCGTCAGATCTTGTACCGGTTGCATGTAGAGTTTAATGCCTTGTACCTCGGCAAGCGCAGGTTGTAGTCTGTTAATCACTGCTGTGGCATTGATTTTTCTTTCGGCCAGCGGTTTCAGGGTAATCATTATCCGCCCACTATTGAGCGTGGGATTGGTGGCATCGACGCCAATAAAGGAAGCAATGCTTTCGACTGCCGGATCTTTCAGGATAACTTTGCCCAAGGCTTGTTGATGCTCGGCCATGGCTGAAAATGAAATGGATTGAGACGCTTCCGAGATACCTTGAATAACCCCGGTATCCTGGATGGGAAAGAAACCTTTAGGTACGACAATATACAGTAGCACGGTGAGTGCCAGAGTGGTAACGGCTATAATTAGCGTTGCCACCTGATGCTTCAGAACCCGATCGAGCATTCTGGCGTAGCCTGCCGTCGTTCTATCGAAAAATCGTCCACTGGCAAGATAAAACCAGCCTTTCGGTTCTTCAGAGAGAGGACGCAGCATTTTCGCACACATCATCGGTGTGAGGGTCAAGGAAATAAAAGCGGAGAGCAGGATGGCTACGGCGAGAGTGATGGCAAATTCGCGAAACAGACGACCTACTATATCGCCCATGAATAATAACGGTATCAGTACGGCAATCAGTGAAAAAGTCAGCGAGATAATAGTAAAGGCAATTTGTTCAGAACCTTTGAGTGCGGCATTTAAAGGTGATTCACCTTTTTCAATGTAGCGGGTAATATTTTCGATAACAACAATGGCATCGTCAACCACGAAACCGGCGGCAATGGTCAATGCCATAAGGGTTAGGTTGTTGATGCTAAAGTCAGCCAGATACATAAATGCAAAAGTGCCGATTAACGACAGTGGCACGACAATACCCGGGATGGCGGTCGCAGAAGCATTACGCAAAAACAGGTAAATAACCAGCACTACCAGTGCCAGCGCGATGAGAAGTTCCATTTGTACGTCTTCCACCGAGGCACGGATCGTGGTTGTGCGATCAGTTAATAGCGTAACATCAAGGCTGTTTGGTAGTGCTTCTTGTAATTTAGGCAGCAGTTGCTTAATGCGGTCGACAACAGCAATAACATTGGTGCCGGGTTGACGTTGAATATTGACAATAACTGCCGAGCTACCATTTGCCCAGGCAGCGAGCCTTACGTTTTCCGCATCGTCACTGGCATCGGCGATATCCGCCAGGCGCACCGGCCTGCCATTACGGTAAGCGATAATAAGAGACCGATATTCTGCGGCTGATTGAAGTTGATCATTGGCATCAATAATAGCCGATCGGGTCGGCCCATCGAACATGCCTTTGGGTTGATTAACGTTGGCGTTGGCTATTGCCAACCGCAGATCTTCGAGACTTATTCCGTAAGCTACCATTGCCGTAGGATTTGCCTGGATGCGAACAGCGGGTCTTTGGCCGCCACTGATAGTGACCAGTCCGACGCCTGATAATTGCGATAGTTTTTGCGCCAGGCGGGTGTCTACCAGATCTTCTACTTTGGTTAAAGGCAGTGTTTTTGAACTGACTGCCAATGTCAGTATCGGTGCGTCAGCGGGGTTTATTTTACTGTAGATCGGCGGCATCGGCAGATCAGCAGGCAAGTAATTATTGGCAGCGTTGATGGCAGCCTGTACTTCCTGTTCAGCAATATCAAGACTCAAGCTCAGATTAAACTGAAGGGTGATAACAGAGGCGCCACCCGAGCTTGAAGAAGACATCTGGTTTAAGCCGGGCAACTGGCCTAATTGGCGCTCCAAAGGCCCGGTAATTAACGATGTCATTACTTCCTGACTTGCGCCCGGATATAAGGTCGCTACCTGAATCGTCGGATAGTCGACCTGAGGCAGGGCTGAAATTGGCAGTTCACGGTAAGCAACTATTCCGACCAGCAGCAGTGCGAGCATTATCAACGAGGTGGCGACCGGACGCAGGATGAAGGTGCGTGAAGGATTCATTATTGGTTATCTTGGTCCAGGTGTAAGGCGGTTTTAACGCGAAGACTAATCACTCGTCATTACCGCTTTTTCGATTTTTGTTGCGATGGTCTTTTTTATCGGGGAGGGGCGGCACTTGGTCTAAAGCTGCGGTTGATTCAGGAGTGATCAGTTTAACGGGCATATTTTCACGCAGTTTATCGGCACCATCGACAACGACCATTTCATCAGCTTGAAGCCCTTCAAGTACCGCAACTTTTTCACCCTCTATAGGCCCAAGCTTCAACGGTTTAATACTGACGGTTTGATCAGCCTTAACGACATAAGCGAAGGTTCCCATGACGCCTCGTTGAATAGCGGCAGTCGGTATGATGGTTACCGAATGCAGCGTACCCATATCCATCTTGATATTAACAAACTGGTTTGAAAAAAAAGCGTTATCTTCATTGGCAAACTGACCTTTAAGCTTTACGGTTCCTGTACTTATGTCAATTTGGTTGTCTACGGCAAAAAGCTGTCCCTGGCCAAGCTTTATCTGGCCTTTACGGTCATAGGCTTCGATGGCCAAACTATTATTATTTGCATGAAATTGCTTCATGACAGACGGTAAGTTATCTTCCGGTAAGGTAAAGACAACGGCAATAGGATGAATTTGTGTGATGATAGCGAGTCCGTTGGTATCGGAAGCCTTAATCATATTGCCCTGATCCACCAAACGCAAGCCCAGACGTCCGCTGATGGGGGCGGTGATTCGTGTATAGCTTAGTTGAAGCTTGGCATCTGCGAGTAGTCCTCGGTCTATTGCTACCGTTCCCTGGTATTGTTTTACTACTGATTCCTGGGTAACCGATTGTTGCGCAGCAATGGAATCTTGCTCCAACAGGGTTTTATAGCGAACAAGATCAATCCGGGCATTATTTAACAACGCTTCATCGCGTTGCAACTGGCCTTCGACTTGCATAAGTTGTACCTGAAAAGCACGCGGGTCGATTTCAGCCAGAAGATCACCCTCTTTTACTATTTGGCCTTCCTTGAAAGCAACACGAATAAGTTCGCCATCAACACGCGATCTTATCGTGACAGTGCGTAGCGCCGTAATGGTTCCCAAGCCATTCAGATAAACAGGGAAATCACCTTGAGTGGCCTTTACCGCTGCGACTGCAACAACCGGATCAGAAAATTTGCCTGATTTTTTGTTATTATCGTCCGGTTGAGTTCCGGCATGATTAATAAAGTAAGCTGCTATGGCGATCAGCAAGATTATTACTATCGCTGTTTTCCAATAAAATTTCCCTGTCGTTGTTGCTTTGTTTTCTGCCGGTATCATCAGTAGTCCAGTTTCACGCTTTGTTAAATAGGTTGGGATTGTATTATCTTAAAAATACGGTTTATTTAAGCTATACAGACTAAAATCATGCTGTTATAAAATAGTGTTGCGCAAAATATTGCCCCCGATCTCTTGGCTACTTCAGGTTTGGTCGTTGTGCTGGTATTTTGGATATCCACTTTAGACGGGACAAGCAAAAAGTCTTAACTATCCTTAATGATAAATCATCAAAAGAGCCCGTTCGCTGAGCGGAGCCGAAGCGAGTTGTCCGCTTCGGCTCCGCTCAGCGAACGATTTAACCTAAAATTGTCTCGTTTTAAATGGGTAGTCGGTATTTTTAACTAATCTGTGTTCGTCAATAAGGCGGTATCATAATCGTTCAGGTATGCCTCATTGATATCTGATGAGTGGCATGTTTATGCAACTATATTCACGGCTTCATCGTGGACTATGATTTTTTTGATGACGTTTGATTTCTCATTAGTTATTGGGAGGAACAGGGTAGTGATATCCTGTTTTTAATACTTACTTTAACGATGAAAAGTGCAAGCAATTTGAAGCAACTGTGCAAACAATGTGCAGATGTTAAGCAATTCCTTGGTCAAAAGTACCCGGCTGTTTTTTACCTTAAAGAGCGCTTTGTAATACCTTATGCTAATCGATATTGGCTGTATAGAGATAGAAAGCGTAATGCTCTTTACATAAACTGCATATTCTACTAATCAAGATGCACATTCTATCATTTTTTAAGCTTGAAACGTTGTTATCTTCATGGTTTTAAGCGCTATCTTTATGATATGGACTATCAATAAACAGCCTGTAAAAGCCTGTGCTGATGGTCGCTGATAATGTATCCTGTCATTTTTTATAGTGAGTTTACGTTTAAATGCTACCGGGAAATATTGGCCATATAGACTTTCAGAAATTAAACTTCCAATTCATCTTGCCGTAAGTCCACACAGATAACATCCCTTCAAGGGATGGTATCTGTCAGCATAGAAATTATTTATCTGAAAATTTATAGAATTAATTGTAGAGTCAGATTCAGGTATCTGCCCTAAATTGGAGAATCCTGTCAGAGTAGGTTGTCACGTTTAAAAATCCTCGGTTTTATTAGGATAGATGTGCACAAAAAGCGTTTTGGGTCCGTTCATTTTTTGCACTACAATATCGAATTGATTAAATTCAATTTTCTGACCTTCTACAGGAATATCCTGGAGTTTTGACATAATAAGACCACCGATTGATACTTCATCTTCAAGCTCAAGTTCTTCATTTTCAATATCAATCCCCAAGATCCGTTCCAGCGAGAATATGGGTAAACTGCCTTTGACGATAAGGGTGCCATCCTCAAGTCGATTCCAGTCAATATTGTTTTGACGAAACTCGTCACGTATCTCGCCGACCATGGCACTTAACAAATTATCGAGTGTAATAAAGCCTTGGGGTTTTTGTCCTTTTTGTCCGATGACGGCAAAATGTGCTGCGCCCATTCGGAAGTTACGAAATAATTCCAGAACCGGTGTGTCCGGTGAGATATATTGAATCGGCCTGAGGTATTGGTGCAAGTCTTCAATTTTTTGATTATTTTGTTTGGCAAAAAATAAATCTTTTAAATGAATGACACCCAGTACATTTTCACCGTTAGTATCAAAATAAGGATAACGACTGAAACGATTGTCATAGATAGTATTCAGGTTTGCCTGCAAAGATTTGAATCGGTACAAGGCAATAATTTCGTTAATTGGGCGCATCAGGTCAGAGACTTCCAGTGCGCTAAAATCGAGTGTTTTTGCCAGAATATTCCATTCGTCACGGGTAAATCGATCATCCGGGTCATTGCCACGCAAAATAAGTTTAAGTTCGTCAGCTGAATAATGTGCATCGTGGCTATGGGCATCAACCAAGCCAAGCAGGCGTAGCACCAAATTGGAACTGGAACTTAGTAACCAGATAGCCGGATACATTAGCCAATAAAAACAATAGAGTGGTACTGCGCTCCATAGCCCGATTTGTTCAGGATTTCGAATGGCGATTGATTTTGGTGCAAGTTCACCAACAACGATATGCAGAAATGAGATGATGGAAAATGCGCAAGTAAATGCTATCGCATGTATCAGTTCTGGCGAGGTGACCCCCAGCTTGCCAAGGGCAGGTTCCAACAGGCTGGCAAAAGCAGGTTCACCGATCCAGCCCAAGCCCAGAGAAGCAAGCGTAATACCCAGTTGGCAGGCTGACAAGTAGGCATCCAGTTTTAAGTGGACTGTCGCCAAGATGCGGCCACTCCAACCGCGTGTGTCGGCGATCTGGCGAATCCGTGTCTGTCGTAATTTAACGAGACTAAATTCTGCCGCTACAAAAAAGGCATTGAGTGCAACCAGCAACAAAGCGACAAAGATTAATAACAGATTATTCATTATTTTATATTTTCGGTATAGGTAAGTTTTTTAAATTAATGCTTCTTTTTGAAATAATAACTGTCTCAATAATTTGCGTAACTCCTCAATAATAAGTACGGATGAGGCAACCCCGGTCGCAATCAACCAATCTAGTTGTGTCAATGGTGTGGTATGGAACAGGGCTTGCGCCGGTGGCCAATGAATCACCAGAATTTGTAACAGGATAACCGAGGCAATGGCTAGCCAGAGCATTTTATTGGCAAAGAAATTGCGGTTAAAGGTCGTGTATTTTTCAGCTCGGGCATTAAAAACATTAAACAGCTGAAAGAGCACAAAGGTAGTGAAGGCAATGGTCGTGGCATGGTCAGCTTTTCCGGTTTGCAGGCCATAATATAAAACGCCGAGCGTACCCAAAGCCATTGTTAACCCGAAGCCAAAAAGATTACCAAAGCGGCGTAAGGAAAGTATACGGGCTTCCGGGTCACGGGGCGCTTCGTTCATGCTGGCTGTTCGGGCCGGATCAACGCCCAGTGACATGGCGGGTGGGCCATCCATAATAATGTTGATCCACAGCAATTGTACGGCAGTAAACGGGATAGGCATTCCCAGTAGCGGAGCAATAGCGACCGTCAGGATGGCGCCGATATTGGTGGAAAGTTGGAAACGGACAAATTTAACCATATTGTCGTAAATTCCTCGACCTTCCTTGATCGCCTTGACTATGGTGGCAAAATTATCATCCGTTAATATCATCGTTGCAGCTTCCCTGGCGACATCAGTACCGGTGATTCCCATGGCGATGCCAATGTCGGCATTTTTTAAGGCCGGGGCATCATTGACACCGTCACCGGTCATGGCGACGACGTGACCATCAGTTTTTAACGCTTGTATGATACGTACTTTTTGTTCTGGCGCGGTGCGGGCAAAAACACCAATGGCATTAATGCACAATGCCAAAGTATCATCATCCATGTTCGCTAAATCGGCACCTTCAATCACTTCACCTTTCAGCCCGAGTTCCTGGGCAATGGCCAAGGCGGTCACTTTCTGGTCGCCGGTAATCATCTTGACGGCAATACCTGCTTGCTGGCAGAGTTTGATTGCTTCGCGTGCTTCAGCTCTGGGCGGATCCATCAGCCCCACCAGTGCGACAAAGCCAAGTTCCTTGATATATTGAAACAGATCAGCATTCAGATCAACCGTATCAGCGGGCAACGAACGAACGGCGACTCCCAATACACGTAAGCCGCTGCCGGCCATGATGTCATTTTGTTTCAATATTTTATTGTGTTGAAACGGTGTTGGTTTTTGATCTTCCTCAACAATCGAAATTACCGACTGACACAGTTTTACGATAACTTCAGGCGCGCCCTTAATAAATATTTTGATATGATCGCCATCACGATGAAATGTTGCCATAAATTTATGTTCGGCATCAAACGGAATTTCGGCAATCCGGGGCAGTTGGTTATTGACCTGTTCCTTATTGATGCCACCTTTGGCGGCAAGTACCAGTAATGCACCTTCCATAGGATCGCCCATTACCTGGTTACCTTGTAACTGGCTGTTGTTGCAAAGCGCCAGAGGCAGTAATAAATTGGACATGTTTTCGGGTGAATGGTGGGGTAAAATTTCTCCCGTAAGACTGTAACCTTCTCCACTAACTTTATAGCTTTGATTGTTATAAAACAGTGACCGGGCAGTCATTTGATTAACCGTTAACGTCCCCGTTTTGTCAGTACAGATAACGGTAGTGCAGCCCAGTGTTTCTACCGCAGCCAAGCGCTTGACAATGGCGCGCTGGCCAGCCATCCGATGCATACCAAGTGCCAAAGTAACGGTAACTACCGCAGGCAAGCCTTCGGGTATGGCCGCTACAGCGAGTGCGATAGCAGTAAATGCCGTTTGAATCAACGGCTCTCCCCGCCATAGCGCACTGGCAAATAAAATAACAATGATGACTAGCGCAAACACTACCAAGCGTTTACCCAAGCTATCGAGCTGGATTTGCAGTGGTGTGGCTCCATCTTCCGTTTGTGTTAACAGATTTGCAAGCTTGCCGATCTCGGTATTCATACCGGTGGCAGTCACCACCATTTCTGCGCGCCCCCGGGTAACGGTGTTGTTCATATAGAGCATGTTGTTACGTTCGGCGAGAGGGGTAGCAGTATTGGCAAGAATATGATTTTGTTTGGCAACAGGAATTGATTCGCCGGTCAGCGACGACTCATCGACTTCCAGCGAATGAGCGGTAAGTACGCGGCCATCTGCCGGTATTTTGCTGCCGGCTTCGAGAATGACAATATCTCCAGGCACAAGCAAGTCGGCTGATATTTCCAGAGTACGTCCATCCCGGCGTATCTTGGCTTTGAATGCCAGCATCTTTTTTAGCGCACTTAACGATTTTTCCGCCTGAAATTCCTGATAAAACCCTAATAGGGCGTTAATGATAACAACTACTAAAATAACGATGCCGTCTTTTAAATCCCCAATAATCGCCGCGATAATTGCCGCTGCAATCAACGCCAGAATAAGAAAACTTTTAAATTGGGATAATAATAAAACCCAGAGAGAGCGGGGCGGCTTTTCGGTAAGTTGGTTGGGTCCGTAATCATGCAAGCGTTCTGTGGCAGCTACTTTTGTCAAGCCGGTGGCCAGATCGGAAGTCAGTTTATGGAGTACTTCTTTTACCGATAAAATATACCAGGCAGGGTGGCTTTCCAACTCTGGGGGTAACTCTTCTTGCTGAAGTTTTAGCCATGCCTGCCATACTGACAGCAACACCGCCAGAATAACCGGTCCGAGAAAAAGGCCTATGGCACCGAAGGTGGTAAGCCCGCCAAGTACACCAAATAACACGACGAGAAAAGGTACCCGGCTGGCGCCACTGATGACCAGTGGACGAATCACATTATCGACGGTACTGACGACTAAAAACCCCCAAAGTAACAGACCTACGCCGGGCCAAAACTGATCCATAAAAATCAGGGTGATGCCGGTAGGAAACCATACCAGCGTTGCTCCCATAGGAATCATGGCCAACAACGCGGTGATGGCGCCAAACAGTAACGGTGCTTTGACGCCGGCAATGGCGTAGCCCAATCCGGCCAGCGTACCTTGAGCGAGTGCGGCAAGTACCAAGCCATAAACTACCGCACGGACAGTGCTGCCTGCAGCCTGTAAGTAGATGTGCTGATATTTTCCCAGAAAATGAACCACCCCTGTCTGTAATTGTTTAAGCATATCCTTACCGTCACGAAAACAAAAAAATACGGTGACGAGAATAACGCCCAATTTCATAACGTTGTGGCCGATACTGCCCAAGAATTTTGCAAAGCCCCCTAATCCTTGTTTTGCCCAATCAGCCAGTTGTGTAGCAACCTCCAGTCGGTCATTGGTTAATTTATCCAGCCATTCCTGTAAATAATTACCGAGCCACGGTATCCGGACTATAAAGTCAGGAAGCAGATAGGGTTGGTGGTTAAAATTGCCCATCAGGCTTTGATAGGCTATTTTGGTCTCATCCTGTAACATGGCTGCCAGCCAGTAGATGGTCAGAGCAATCACCGTGGCAATAATTGCCGTCATGACTCCTGCACTAAGGCTGGCGCGGTTGTTGAGCTTATGCTTTAACCACTGATAAGGCGGCCACATGACATAAACGATAATAATTGCCCAAACAAGTGTGTGCAAAAACTCTTGCAACACCATAAATCCCAGTACCAATAAGCCTGCCAAAAGAATGCCTGGAATAAGATGCCGGATCGGTTTATTGCCTAATAAATCATTCATGGCTGTAGCCTAAAAGAGAATGTGACAAGCCAAAAAACCAATCAGCCTGTAAGTAATAAAGTACAAATAGTTGCTTCTTAATAGATGACACGCTCATTTTAAAATAAATTAATGTGCATTTGAGCTTATAATGTTGCAATTTGTCTGTTTTTTAAAATGGTCAGTTGGGCCCTGGACAGGGTAAAGTGCTATTGCTTGGGTGCCAGAAAATTTTCACACCCGGCAATAAATAACCACACCTATTATGTTATCCCTAAAAATCGGGGAAGACGTCAGATTAAAATAAACTACAGTGGCTAATGCAATATTTAATAATAGAAAAACTGCGCCGCAATAATCAGGTAAAAATTTTGTGATGATAAATAAACAACAGCAATGGGCAATGAATCCGCAAGGTTTTAAAATGAAATTCTCTAGTGTGTCCCGATACTATGGCTTGATATTATGCTTTGGCATACTGACAGGTTGCACTGATCCGGTCGTTGAAAAGTTTGAGGGACCGGCTCAGGGGACGACTTATCATATCAGCTATTGGTCGGAGTTACCGGTAGATAGCAAAGATATTGAAGTCAGTGTTAAAAACGAGCTCGATATTATTGACAAAACACTGTCCAATTATCGCCCTGATTCAGTCATAGAGACGTTTAATAGCGCCGAAAACACCAATAGCCAAGAAGTTGGTAACGTTATTGTCTCACTGGTTAGAGTAGCACAGATTGTTAGTAAGGCCAGTCAGGGATGCTATGATTTATCAATCAAACCGTTATTTGAGTTATGGGGGTTTCGAGGCGATAAACTGACTATTCCCGACGCCACTGCCATCCGCAAAACACTGGATCAAATTGGCATGGAAAAATTGGAAGTGGTGGACGACTCTCATTTACGTAAAAAGCAAGCGAATTTAAAAGTGGATTTGTCGTCCATAGCACAAGGTTACAGTGTGCAAAGTATCAGCAAGATTTTCGAGCAAAAAGGCATTACCAACTATTTGGTTGAAATTGGTGGTGAGTTAAAAACACAAGGACACAAGCCGGATGGACAAGCCTGGCGTATTGCCGTGGAAAGGCCTTTGCCAGGGGAGCAGGTTATGCAAAAAGTTATGACTATGCCTAAAGATTTACCCATGGCAGTGATGACCTCAGGGACTTATCGGCATTATTTTGATGACCACGGACAGCGCTATGGTCACATTCTTGATGCCCGTATCGGGCGTCCGGTTTTACATGATCTGGTTGCCGTTACTGTCATTTATGAAGACCCGACTATTGCCGATGCCTGGTCTACGGCTTTGCTTTGTCTGGGTCAAAAAGAGGGTATGCAGGCTGCCAATGCAGCAAAAATTCCTGCGCTTTTCATTCAGCAGCAGGATAAGGAACTTATCGAATCTCGAAGTGATGCCCTGAACACTTTGAATACGCTTACCATTCATTAATACTTGAAGAACCGGATCAAAATAATGTCGCTTAAAACATACAGTCGCAGTTTACTTTCTTACTGGGGAAGTTGGACGCTTCGCCACCCTTTGGTTGTACTGCTAATTATTGGCTTGCTTACTGTTTTTGCCTGGCAATATACCGTCAGTAATTTAAGTATCAATACCGATAATACCGACATGATTGCGCCTGATGCGCCATTTCAGCAAAATCTTCGTAAGTATGAAAAAGCCTTTTCACAAGATGTTCATAAGGCGTTGTTGGTTGTTGAATCGGATACGCCTGAGTTAACCAAATCCGCGACTATAAGACTGGGACGCTTGTTAAGGGCTGATAAGGCCAATTTTGAATCCGTATATATACCCACTGAAAATAGTTTTTTTCATCAGAACGGCTTGCTTTATCTCGACGTAGACGATTTACAGGCGTTATCAACTAATTTGTCACAAGCTCAGGCATTTATAGGTCGAATTGCTCAAGAGCCAAATCTGACCGGCTTTTTTTCAATTTTTGATGATGCCTTAAATTCTGCCAATAAAAATCAGGAATTACCCCTTGATTTGCCGCCGCTGATTGATAAGGTTTCACTGGCCTTGCATAAAAGCATGAATGGTGAAAATAATCTGTTATCTTGGGAATCCTTGATTGCCGAGAAAAAATTAAGCGGGCAGGGCTCTGATAAAGGCTTTATTAATGTTGCGCCCAGGCTTGATTACACGCAAATCCGTCCGGCCGAAAATGCAATTAACGCGATACGCAAAGCCATTACTGAAATCCAACAACCCGGATTACCTGCCGTTAAGGTTTGGATAACCGGAGAAGTCGGTCTTGAAGACGATGAAATAGTAGGGATGAGTAGCGGTACTTTTAATGCCTGTATTTTCTCGGTCATATTGGTTTTATTTATTTTACTGGTTGCTTACCGTTCCATTTTGTTTACCATTGCCACGCTGTTTACCCTGGCTTTAGGGATGGTTTTTTGTGGCGCTTTTGCGGCCTTTTCGGTAAAGGAACTGAATTTGATTTCAGTTGCTTTTGCCGTATCCAATATTGGTTTGGGGGTTGAATATGCCATTCACTTTTGTTTGCGCTATAGGGATAATCTGCTGCTTCATGTTCAAAAAGAGAAAGCGATTCGCAGTACGTTAGTATCCACCGGTCCCTCTTTATTATTATGTGCCGGCACGACTTCCATCGGACTTTATGCCTTTGTGCCGACTGATTACAAAGGGGTGTCGGAACTGGGTTTGCTGGCTGGAACCAGTTTGTTTATCTGTCTTTTAATCACCTTGACGGTATTGCCTGCGCTGTTAAAATTTATTCCGGTGTCAGTGAAGTCAGAGCCTCAAACCACTCACCCTTTTTTGACAACATTGGCAGAAAAATTGGCGACTTTTACGTTGCATTACGCCAAGCCCATTGCCATAGTAACCGGTCTTATTGCTGTCATATCGATAGTACTGGTATTTAAGGTTAAAACTGATTTTAATCCCATTAATCTGCGTGATCCAAATACTGAATCAGTGATCGCTTTTCAAAATTTGAATAAAGATCCGGATACGACTCCGATGACCTTGACGGTTTTGGCCACTGATGAACAAAAAGCGAAGGCTATAGAGCAAAAACTTGGCGCATTAGGATCGGTTGATAAAACCGTTAGTCTGTTTGATTTTGTACCTTCCGGTCAGGAAGAAAAGCTGGCGATGATTGATGATATGGCCTTGATGCTGGGGTCGCAATCACAAGGTTTTCCGCCGCTAAAACCGGATAACAATCCAATTCCGGCCATTAACCGGCTGTTAAAAACCATCGATAATATTTTGCCTGCCAAAACTGACGCCCATGAAATAGCGGCGTTACAAGCTTTCAAAGCAGAGTTACAGGATATATTGCTTGAGCTTGATACCCGGCAGGAACCGGGGCGACGCCTGTTTATCGAAAAAATACAAACAACGTTACTGGGTACCTTGCCCGGTGCGATGAATGAGTTGTTAACCGGTTTAAATGCGCGGGAGATTACGCTGGATGCTTTGCCTGCTGATATCAAAGAACGATGGTTAAGCAAGGAAGGTTTATACCGTATCCAGATATTCCCTAAAAAAGATTTGAATAATCTGGATAATCTGGAGCATTTTATTACCGACGTACAACTGGTAGCCCCTGAAACAACGGATTTACCGGTTATTTACTGGGAGTCGATGAAAGAAGTGGTTGATGCCTTTAAAAAAGCAATTACGATTGCCTTAATAACCATTGCGCTGCTGTTGTATGCCATACGACGTAACGTTACCGATACCTTGTTGGTTATGACGCCATTAATTCTGGCGGGATTATTTACCATGGCCAGTACCGTGCTTACCAATACCCCGATTAATTATGCCAACATTATCGCTTTGCCGTTATTGCTGGGGCTCGGTGTTGATAACGGCATCCACATGGTTGAAAAGCTGCATCATTCACTGTCTGAAGCGCAGAATATCTATCAATCCAGTACGGCCAGAGCCATGTTTTATGGCGCATTAACCACGGCCTCCAGTTTTGTCGGCCTGGCTTTTTCACCCCATCAGGGTATTGCCACCATGGGCTTGATAATTACCATGGGTATTTTCTGGATTATGATTTGTACCTTTATTGTCCTTCCTGCCCTTAGCAAATTAGTCTTAAAAGAGAAAATCAGCGCGTAGAGGATAATTTCTCAGTACCCCTCTTTGAAAAGAGGGGGGTAGGGGAGATTTTTAAAATAAATCCCTGATAACATTTGCCGATTTTATATCTTGATTCTGGAAGTTAAAAGCTATGTAAGGCGGGCATATCTTTTCATGTCCGATATTATTGAGTAAATCTTCGATATTTTGATGTTGACCCTACATGACTGCAATGTGCTTGAGCAGTATTGAAATGGCGCTGGGCAAGTTGTTTTGGTTATATTTCCGACCGGAAATGCTCTGGAACAGATAAGAAAAGCTCCGGGATGATTAAGCAATACTCTTGGGCAGATAAGAAAACCGTTGAGATCATCAAGAAAAACTCTGAGGCAGATAAGAAAACCGTTGAGATCATCAAGAAAAACTCTGAGGCAGATAAGAAAATCGTTGAGATCATTAAGAACACCAGCAGAGCAGTCTATAGTCATTCCACAGCACTCAAGAAAATCCGTATTACCGATAAGTAAGATACCCTTGCAGAGCAGAGAAAGTCTTGAGTATTAATGCTTTAAGCCGGTTTTAAGTGCTTTATTTCCCATGTACAAGCATTATTGATAATTTGCTTTGCTCCACCAGATAATCAACTGTAATGCACGCTAAAGGCAATGCGCCTGACTTCAGTATGTTAGATAAAAAACCAATTTGTAAGCTACCAGAACCGGTTATTCAGATAACCCAGGGGAATTTATGAAAACGCAAAAAGCTCGTATCAGTTTTTCCAAACTTAAAGATAATGATCTGCCCAGTGCCGCGCAGTTAATTGTTAACAAAATGACCAACAACTCTTACTTTCCAAACCCAGAGCCAAATCTGGCGACTATTCAGACGGCCATAACCGTCTATGCCTACGCCCTGGTAAAATGCCTTGATGGTACCAAGCAAGATACCGCCACCAAAAATGCCTATCGGTTAAATCTGGAAGACTTGCTGGGGAGTCTGGGCAATTATGTCAACCTGATTGCTCAAGGTGACCTGATTAAACTGGATAGTAGCGGTTTTATCATTTCAAAAATTCCCGAACCGGTCGGCATTTTGGACGCTCCGCCGTCATTTAATGTCCTGTTGGGCAATAATTCCGGTGAGGTCATCATAGAAATCGGCGTTGTTGATCGGGCTTCCGGTTATATTGTTTTGTATTCGGAGCTGCCGGCACCTGCCGATAATGAACATTGGAACAGCAAGCTGTTCTCAAAATCCAAAGGCTTGTTGACCAACTTAAAAGCTGAAAGCAAATATGCCTTTAAAGCCGCCACCAGCTCCGAAGCCAATAGAATCGGCTTATACAATTTCTCCAACACGATAGAAAAATTAGTCCCGTAACGAATGTGTCGGGTTACGGCTATCGCCTAACCCGACCGACATGACTTATATCTCATTTAATCTTCATTTAAATATAAATTTTTATATTCAGAATAATCCTTAAACTGTTGCGCCAAAGCATCCCTGCCCAGTTTTTCCAGGGTTTCGTGAAAACTTGAATAGGGATAATCAACTAAATTAGTGACATATCCATGCTTAACAGGGTTATTAAGCAAATAATTCAAGCGAACAAGATAATCTTTTTCATCACGCGGACAATAATCCCAGTAATTCCACCAAACAGGTAAATCACAACGCCCTTGTGCTTCAATAAATTGTGCTGATAATCCATGAATTTTACGAAAAATTTTCGACATATCATCGCCTTTATCACTGGTTGCTAATAAATGGTAATGGTTGTCTAAAATAACCCAATAATCCAACTGCCAGTTTTTTTCATGAAAACAAGCTTTAATCGTAGCCAGCAAATGATGCTTTATTGGTTCCGGTTTTAATAAAAGCCGTTTTTGGTAAATTGCGCTGGTTATAAAATAAGCGGCGTTATCAACAAACAAATGTGCAGGAGAATGTAGGCCGCGTTTTAACATAAGAATTAACCCTTGGAGTACAAACCTAGGTTTGTATTCCAGCTTGATCGTTAATGTAAACCATCGCCGTTTGTTCATCCGTTTCAATGGCGATTTCAACTGGGGGTTAGGTGATAGCCGTAACCCGACACATTCGCTAACCCGACCTACTGGACTACTGGTCTTTAGTATGTTGGATAAATTTGCCTAAGAATGATGGGCTTTCTTCATCAATCCATTCTATGTATTGCTTTTATTTCGTGTCTTTCGTGTTTTTCGTGGACAAAATAAGCAAGTCGCGTAGGTCGATTAGAGAGAGTGTTCGGTGGTAGGTGAGATCAATTGCGTTAAGGCGATATCAGGTTGCATCAATTTTTATGCGTGTCCGGATACCGGCAGGCATTTCAAGTTTTTTCTTATCCCAGCCTTCCAAATCCAAAATATCCTCCAGGCATTGCTCCATCAGTTGATGGGCCTGTTTGGTGACGTCGGCAATGCGTTGATGAACCAGCGTTTGTATGTCGTTTTCGGGTGGCAACTCCATACATGCTTTTTGATAGTCGAATAATTTACGCAAGTTGGTAATTTGCAAGCTGATATGAACAGGGCAAGCGCAGGTATAAAGAGCGGCTTCATTATTGATGATGGCAAGTTGTAGGGCGGTAAATTTGTTGTCAAGATTCATGGTAATTTACTCTTATTATTATTGGATAATGCCTGGCGTTAGTTTTTAAATGAAGTTGATGTTAAGCAATTAGGTGGACGTTTCGGACAGGTTGTCGAGATGGTCAGGATTTCCCTGCAAGTAAGAGGCATTGGGATCAATAATAAAATGATTATTGATGGTCGTGCGTCCTATCAGCATTCTAAATAGCATACTGTCCCGATTAGTCAGCGTCATTTCTGCGGTAATCACTGATTGTCCCAGAATTATCGGAGTTTCTATGACATAGCGGCGTTGTTTGTGGCCACCAGAATCTGTCACCAGACGTCGATCTTTAATCAGGGCGTGGCATTCAATCGATACTTCTACATTTTTTTGTTGGGGATGAATGGTAAACATAACCCAGCGCTGTCCACCTTTTCGATAGGGGTCGATAGCAAACGCATGTAAAGCCGATGACCTCGCTCCGGTATCTATTTTAGCCTTGATATGGGGGATATTAAGTTCCGGTAACTGTACCCATTCTCGCCAACCCAACAGTGGTAGTGGTGATGATATATGCGTCATAGAAAATTTCTACAATAATTAATCAGCGTTCTTGTTGTTATTGATTTTATCCAAGGGTTCATTGTCTGTTTTGACATCACGTTTTCGGCCTCGGCGCATATGATTATTTCCACGTTTTTTATTGTTACGTGCTTTTACACGCCTTATATCCAGTTTATGTTGATTGATTTCAACTAATTTTAAATGCTGAAATATATCGGGAGGCATTTCGTCGGGCAGTTCAAGCAGTGTATACAGGCTTTGAATATTAACATTATGGATGTTGTTTTTGTCGACACCCGATTCTTCAATTAATACTTTTTTAAGTTGTTCGAGGCTGATATGGTGCTTGCTTCCTACATCCAGTCGATAACGCACCATTTTAATGCCCGATACTATATTGATTATAGGTAATTGCTGATCGGTTTTTTTATCTTCCGGTAATGCTTGCGGTGAAGTATTTTCAATCGCTTGTGTTAAATGCACCAGTGCGGCAGCACAAGTTAGGCTATCGACTTCCAGTTCAACGGCCAGCGTACGGATATATTCACGCTGGCTGTCAAGATTTTGGCTATTAATAATCTGTTGTAGTCGATTTTTCAGCGACTCATTTTTGCTTAAGGTGTCGATCATAAATTGTTTACTATTTTAATCATCAGCAATACAACGTTTTGTAACTATTTCGATAGGGTGTAGACGAGCTTGGGTATCACCTTAATAGTACCGTCAATAATTGCGAGTGTTGCTCAATATAAAGTCTATTGCACAATTTCCACATAAGCTTCATCTCTAAGCCTGCGCATCCAAAGCTCGGTTTCTTCTTCGATTTTCCGTTTACGAATAGCGTCTCTGACCAGGTTTTTCTTATGCTCAATGCTATCGTCTTTGTTTTCCCGGTCAAGAACCTGAATTAAATGCCAGCCAAATTGTGTTTGGACAGGTTCACTGATTTGATTGATGTCCAGTTTCCCCATTGCTTCCTCAAACGGCTTAACCAGATCACCGGGACTTACCGAATCAAGTGAGCCACCCTTTAATGCCGAGCCTTTATCATCTGAATGAGCGCGTGCCAGGGATGCAAAATCGTCACCGTCTGCGATACGGGATTTTAAAGCCAGCAAGCGCTTTTTAGCTTCATTATCATCAATTAGTTCATTGGTTTTTATTAAAATATGGCGAACTTTGGTTTTGGTAATTGTATGATTATCTGTGCCTTTCAGTTCAAGCATTTTAATAATATGAAAACCGCTAGGGCTGCGAACAGGATCAGCTACTTCACCGGCACGCATTTTACTGACCTTATCGGTAAAAAGGGTAGGTATATCGTTCAGGGTACGCCAACCCAAATCGCCACCTTTCAGGGCATTATCATCTTCTGAATCACTCATGGCAGTTTGTGCGAAATCTTGTCCTGCACGCAGTTGTCTGACCAGATCATCCGCTTTACTTTGGGCTTGTTGTATCTGCGTTGCTGAGGCGGCTTCTTTAACGGCAATCAGTATATGGCCTAAATGATACTGAATCGCCTCATCGCCAATTTTTCCTTGAGTTTCCATATAGTGATCAACCTCCCTGTCAGTGACTTTGATACGGCCACCTATTTCTCTACTGCGTAATTGGTTGATAATAATTTCATTGCGCATATTATCCAAAAAGCCTTTATAGGTCATGCCTTGATGTTCCAGTTCTTCTCTAAATTGCTGGAGCGTCATGCTATTGCGCTGGGCAATATCGGCTGCCGAATTGTTGAGCATCTCCTCAGTAACGGTAATACCGGCTTTTTCTGCTAGTTGCCTCTGAAGCCTGTCAATGATCATTTTTTCCAGTACCTGTTTACGTAAAATAGATTCTGGTGGCATTTGTGTCTGACTGCCTTGTATTCTTTGTCTGATAGTCGATATTTCTTTGTCGAGTTCTTGCTCCAAAATAACGTCATCTTCAACAACGGCGACTATTTTTCCGAGAACTTCAGCGTTCGCTAAAAAAACAGTTAATAATAACCACCAAGTGAGTAAAGAAATAATCGTTTTTTTCATTGTATTCTGATCAATCATCGTTGAGATTTCCGGTAACCATAAATTTCCTGTTGCAAGAAGTAATCCATATCATCGCCAATAGCAGACAAGCCTTTTAGTTCCACTTCAAAAAATACGCCGTTCTGAGCGGTACCTGCCAAGGTCAGATTTTGGTTGGTAGTGACACCATTGAAATTGGTGTTGGCAATATTGTTGATGTAATGTCGTGCAGCGATGCGAAAACGCCAACAACAATTTTCTTTCTCTATGCCCAAAAAAGCGTCCTGAGTTTGATTATACAATAATGAGTATTGAAAGCGCCCCATGGCATACCAGTTGTCATAAATCGGATAACGAAATGACGCATCACTTTGAGTAATATCATTGGTGCCATCGGGTATCAAGGGATTTTTTCTGTAAAGATAGCCGACATTAAAAATCTCATTAGACTCATTTCTATAATGAATTCCCGCTTTTGTTCTTTCAATATCATTTAGAACAGGATTCCATTGCAACCCGGATGTAACTGATATGGTGCGTGTCAATTCGCTACTCAACTCAGTCACCAGATTCGATACGCTATTGGTTTGCACTGAACTACCTGCTACAGGTGCCTGGTTTGCATACTGTAAAGTGACATTTCTGTCACGAAAATAAAAAATCTCGCCGACACTTAACTTTAGTCTTTCCAGGCCGGATTCATCATCAATCAGTCGCGAGGTTATCGCTGTTGTTATTTGATTGGCGTCCTGTATTCGGTCGGTGCCGGCAAAGCTGTTTTCTCTGAACATGGAGTTGTATTGAAAGTCATACTGCGCAGTATCAAATATAGGAATGTTTTGCTGATTACTATAAGGAACATATAAATAAAATAACCGGGGTTCCAGGGTATGTAAAAATGGTGTGTTGGCCATATTAAATCCCCGTTCAAAGTTTAGGCCGCTATCGGCAGAAAAAATAGGCAAGGTTCGGGAAACAGATTCAGTTGAGCTTATGCCGGGTTGTAAGTTATTCAGTGCGTACTGGGTGTGTTGCAAGGAAAGTTTGGGAGTGAAATAAGAGCTGGCTGTTTGCAAGGGTATACTGACCGAGGGCTTGGTATTAATGCGCTGACCATTTACCAGACTGGCTTGTTGAAAATACACATATTCGTTTTCCATGGCTGTGTGTAACGGCATAAACTGGAAAGAATGATCCAGATTAAGGTTAACTTGAGGTAGTTTTCGATAAGGCAGGGCCGCATTGGGTGTGGTGGTATTAATTGACTGGTAATTCTCAATCCGGGTACTCAAGTTAACGCCTGGGCGATCATATCTAATATCAGCTGTACTTCTAAGATAATTGAAGTTAGAAAAGCTGAGCGCATTACCCAATTCAGCGAAATAGGTTTGATCAGAAACATAATTTACATCCATGTTTGAACTGATATGGTTAGAGATTTGTGAGGTATTTTTAATGGAACCTGAATATCTCGTTTTATTAAGAACGCTATCATTAGGCATAAATTCCATTCCCACTTTGCCCCTTGATTGCTCGGTCAGATAACGGAAATTACCTGCCAATAAAGGACCTCTTGAAGACAGTTCCCTGGGAGTAATGGTGGCGTCATAATTAGGGGCGATATTCCAATAATAAGGTGCCGCCAAACGAAAGCCACTGTACTTGGTGGTTCCAAAGGAAGGTGCAAGAAAGCCGGAAAGCCTTCTGTTATCGATAGGAAAGGATAAATAAGGCGAATAAAATACCGGGGTGCCCTTAAACTCCATCCAGGTATTTTTGGCAACACCTTTACCGGTCGTTTTATTCATCTTCAAGTCAGAAGCATGAATGATCCAGTCCTGATTACCGGGGCGACAACTCGTATAGGCGACATCTTTGTACTGAGATAAGGTTTTGCTTTCCCGATAAAGAGCGCTTGCCGTGCCTCTTAGTGGTGTGGTCGGAGAAATAAACTCCAGATTCCTTAGCTTGGCCTGGTCAGATGCGAGATTGAGCGAGGCTGTCTCGCTGTGCAATGCCAAAGCATCTTCGCTGTAATAGACATTGCCGTGTAGATCAAGTACCTTTGAGACACTGTCATAATTAGCTTTATTAGACGAAGAATGTTGATCGGCACGAGTCATTTTTACATTACCGTAGTAACTGCCGATTTCATTATCGAAAATCTCTGAATAATTCGACTCGACGTCCATTGGTGACGTTTCTCTTTTATCAGACTCCGAGACAAAATCACGTTTTGTGCCTCGCTCGGCATTGCAGTTTTCCCAAGGATCATAAGGCAATTGTGAGGTGAGTGTTTTAAAGGTTTGTTCTTTTTCCGAATTAAATGCCGGATTTAGCAGCCTTAGCGTAGATAGCGGTTCTTCTGCCTTTGCAAGTTGAGTCTTGTTTTTAGGGTCGGGGCCGGTCAACTGACAGTTCCAGCCTTCATCGCCTTTGCTGGCATCGCAGTTCCACCCTGCATGGCTGACTTCCCGATCGGAAAGTTGACTATTTTCAATGGCAGTTTTTTCAGGGACTGGTAGTGTCGACTGAGTACTTCTAACGGTTTGACTTATAAGCGGTTGTTTAACCGGAACCACTGCCGGTTTGACCGGTTGAATCCTTTCAACAGGTTTGGTAGCCATTGGTAAAGTTACTTGGGCGGGTTTAGGAATAACCGGTTGAATCAGTTCGGCGGTTTCTTGCTTGATAGGTTCGCTGACTTTAGGCGGCGGAACGTTAGCCGGATAGGTTTTTTCAACCGGTTTAATTAAAGCCGGTTGAACCGCTTTGACTGATTCAGCTTTAACGGGAGGTGATATTGTATAGGTTTTGGCTGGCGGTTTTTTATCGCCCACGCAAACCCATTCTTTACTATCTTTATTTTGCTCGCAGTTCCACGATGCATCATTCGCATAGCTTGTGGATACTGTTAATGAGGGTAAAAAAACCAGAAATAAGCGACGAAGCATAGGTGGTATAAGTTAGTAGCGTAATGGGTCGTAAATCGAATAAAATGCCTGGTACGCATTTTACCGCACTTTATCTTGGCATTATAACTAATCTAACCCAAATATCATGATGCTCGACGACTTAAGAACAATATCCATGCTCGATTGGCTTGAAAACGACCTGTTATTGACGGTTACTTCCTGCGAACCTGCCTCCAGTGATGCCAGTTTTCGACGTTACTTTAGAATTAAAGTACCCGAGGGGCAATTTATTGTTATGGATGCGCCACCGGAAAAAGAAAATATTGAGCCCTTTATAAGAGTTGCCGGGTTATTGGCGCGTTCTCATGTCAATGTTCCTGTTATTTTGCAGCAAAACCTTAGTGACGGGTTTTTATTACTTGAGGATTTTGGCTCGCAGTGTCTGTTAGATCGGCTCAATGCCGATAATGCGACTATATTATATCAAAGTGCTTTAGATGCCTTGTTTAAGCTACAGTCGTATACCATTATTCAAGAGTGTAATTTACCGGGCTATAACGAGCCACTTTTGCAACGGGAACTGGGTATTTTTGAAGACTGGTTTTTAAATGAATGGCTGGATATTGAGATTCCTCAATCACTTTGGGAAACCGTGCGCACTATTTTGGTCAACTCCGCACTGGAGCAACCGGTTATTTGTGTTCACAGGGATTATCACTCGCGGAATCTTATGGTTTTGGAGGATGATTCTCCTGGGGTTATCGATTTTCAGGACGCCGTTATCGGCCCGATAACTTATGATCTTGTCTCGTTGCTGCGGGATTGTTATATTGAATGGCCACAGCAACAGGTTGAACTTTGGATGGCTGATTACTATGACAGGCTTCTGCAAGCGAAACTGATAGCTTGTACGCCGATTTGTTTTAAGCGTTGGTTTGATTTAATGGGGATACAACGGCACCTCAAAGCTATCGGTATTTTTTCCCGCTTGCATTTAAGAGACGGCAAGTCTGGCTATCTTAACGATATACCGCGTACTTTGGGTTATGTGACGGCTGTCTGTGCAAATTATCCTGAACTTGCAGAGTTTAGTGATTTTCTCAAAAAGCAGGTTTTACCTGTCTACACTGTTTTGTCTTCGACTCCAAAGCAAGTTGATAAGCAAGCGGTTAAAAATGAGGATGTGACAAGCTAATGAAAGTTATGATTTTAGCCGCAGGGCGTGGCGAAAGAATGCGTCCGTTGACAGATTACACTCCCAAACCACTACTTCCTGTGGCCGGAAAAACCATTATTGAGCATACCATTAACCAACTGGTATCGGCAGGTTTTAAGGATATGATTATTAATCATGCCCACCTTGGCCAACAAATAGAAGCTTATTTGGGTAACGGTCAGCGCTATGGTGCCAATATTCAATACTCTTCGGAAGGTGAGCAGGGACTGGAAACGGCGGGAGGCATTATTAATGCATTGCCTCTATTGGGTAACGATATTTTTTTGGTGGTCAATGGCGATATTGCTACCGACTTTCCTTTTGCCGAACTTAAAAGTCAGGCGGTTGATTTAGCGCATTTAGTACTGGTCGATAATCCTGAGCATCATCCGGAAGGTGATTTTTATCTAGATAGTACGGGTAAAATTATTGATAACGGCACGGAAAAATTAACTTTTAGTGGTATTGGATTATACCGTCCTGAATTATTCAGTAATATACCTGCCGGAAGTAGTAAACTGGGGCCTTTATTGCGACAGGCAATAGGGAATCAACGGGTTTCAGGGCAAAAATTTGCAGGCTTCTGGATGGATATAGGTACACCCGGACGTTTGCAGGAACTTAACCTTTTATACACAACGAGAATAATTCATGACTGACCATGTTTATAAAAAAATAGAGCTGACCGGTTCATCGACTGTTGGCATTCAGGAAGCTATTGAAAGCGCTATCAGTAAAGCTTCGGAAACTATCCACGAAATGCGCTGGTTTGAAGTTATCGAAACCCGTGGACACATCGCCGATGGTAAGATTGCCCACTGGCAGGTTACCGTTAAAGTTGGATTTTCTTTGTCCGAATAAGCAATTTATCGTCACTTCTTCCCCACGACGTCATATTGTCAAAACACAGTATGGCGGTCATCATTCTAAAAATAGCAGTTGAGCTCATAGGGCGTTCAAGCCTATTCTCAGTGTTAAATGCAAAAGTGAATTAAATAGTCTATTCTTTTAAAAAAACTACAGAATATAAATTTAATGAAAAAAGCAATATCGTTAATCTAAAAATTTTGTGTTAATGGTTAAAGTACATTTTGTAGCGTTAAAGACAGTTTAAAACTCAGTTGTGACTGGCTTGTAATACTTTTACTTATGCTTTGAAAGCGATTGAAGTCTTCAACTGTTTCAGTCGGAGTTGCAATCTCCGGTTGGTATCGTTTTATGGGCAAAACTGCTCGCTACTTTCGTGCAAAAATGAAAGATGCTGTAATTTCTTTACACCAATTCCCTTGCCAAAGAAGAACGCTGATAATATTATCAATGACGTTGTGTTGGTTTTTACTATCGACGCAGAATATGATTTTATTATTGGCAACACAAAAAAACATTATATAACCGGTAAATTTAAAATTTGGCATTATTCATGCTTCATTTTTATAAAACCAAACATTAATAGTGACGCATTATGAAATCAATCTGGAAAAATTATAAAACTGAAAGTGCTTACGATGAACTTATGTTTTCGGAGTTTCAATCGCGTGCTGTGAGTCATAAATTATGCCAATATTTAAATTCTCTTAAAAAAGAGGATATTGATAAACGGAAAATTGCTGCCGAATTGGCTATTATGGAAATGGGTATCAGTTTCACAGTTTACAGTGATGAAGGTAATATAGATCGTGCATGGCCTTTCGACATTATTCCACGGATTATTGATGGTAGAGAATGGCGAATTATAGAAAAAGGCTTAAAACAACGGTTAACGGCCTTAAACTGTTTTATCAGTGATGTTTATGGCGAGCAAGCCTTCATTAACGCGGGCAAAATGCCTGGTGAAATTATTAATAGCTCCAAGAATTTTCGTAAGGAATGCATTGGTATTAAGCCTCGCCATAATGTGTGGGCCAATATTTGTGGCACTGATTTGGTGCGTGATAAAGATGGCATCATGTATGTTTTGGAAGATAATTTACGGGTGCCATCAGGAGTCTCCTACATGATGGAAAACAGGGTTATCACCAAACGTGTGTTTCCAGAACTGTTACAGGATATTGATATCCTGCCCATTGATGATTACCCCACCCATTTACATGACATGCTATTGTCAATTGCCCCGCACCAAGATGGACAAGTGACTTGTGTGGTATTGACTCCCGGCATATATAATTCAGCCTATTTTGAACATGCCTATTTAGCGCAGCAAATAGGCGCGAAACTGGTTGAAGGTAGCGACTTGGTGGTTAATGATGATGATTGTGTCTACATGCGCACCATTCAAGGTTTGGAAAAAGTCGACGTTATTTACCGCCGTATAGATGATGATTTCCTTGATCCTGAAGTATTCCGTAAAGATTCAACACTGGGTGTTCGAGGTTTGATGCGAGCATGGAAGGCGGGCAATGTTGCGCTGGCTAATGCGCCAGGTGCGGGTGTTGCTGATGATAAAGTCGTTTATGCTTATGTGCCGGAAATGATACGTTTTTTCTTGAATGAAGAGCCGATCCTCCCGAATGTACCGACTTATTTGTGCAGCAATAAAGAAGATCTTGCCTATGTACTTGAACATCTGGCGGAACTGGTAGTAAAACCGGCCAATGAATCGGGTGGTTATGGTATGTTGGTCGGTCCTCATGCCACAGCAAAAGAAGTCGCACATTTTCGGGAAATTATCCAAAAAGATCCACGCAACTATATTGCACAGCCCACTTTAGCCATTTCAACCGCACCAACATTGTGCAAAGGTAAATTGGAGCCGCGTCATATTGATTTGCGTCCCTTTATTTTACAAGGCGAAAACACTTATGTAACAGCCGGCGGATTAACCCGGGTTGCCTTGAAAAAAGGTTCTTTGATAGTTAACTCCTCGCAAGGTGGTGGCAGTAAAGATACTTGGGTTATTAATATGGAGGAAGATTAATGTTATCTCGCTCGGCAGAACGCCTGTATTGGCTAGCACGTTATCTGGAACGTACCGAAAATATTGCCAGACTGGTTAGTGTCCATATGAATTTATTAATGGACTTACCCAAGGGTGTTGAAATGGGGTGGCGGCAACTGATCCTTATCAGTGCCTCGGAACAAGAATTCTATGAAAAAAACAATGTCGCCAATGAGCGTAATATCACCCGATTTCTGTTAGCCGATGCCAGTCATTCAGGCTCTTTATTCTCGTCATTAAGCGCGGCCAGGGAAAATATTCGTACCTCCCGGGAGCTGTTGCCGGATGAGGCATGGGAGCAAGTCAACGAAATGTATTTGTTTGCAAAAAACAATCTGGAAACGGTTGTTAACAGGCGTCAACGCGTATTATTTCTTAATGAAATACTGAAAGGTTGTCAGCGATTTACAGGCTTGTTGTCCGGCTATATGAGCCATAATCACCCTTATCGGTTTATTCTTTTAGGTAGAAACATTGAGCGTGCCGATATGACCAGTCGTATTCTCGATTTAGCTTCCTTGCTACTATCGGAATCGCGTAGTGATGAAATGCGCCAATACGAAACTATTTTATGGATGAATGTTTTAAAGGCCCTGAATGCTTTGTTAATGTACCGTCAACAAATACGTAGCAGGGTTAAAGGTGATGATGTGCTTAACTTTTTATTGTTGGATGCTAATTTGCCGCGATCCGTGGGTTGCTGCATAGCAGAAATGTCACTTTGTATCAGTAAGTTACCTAATAATGATGGGTTGCCTTTGAAGCTTGCTGAGCTGGACGCCTATGTGCAAGATATTGATACCAGGCAAACCACACAAGATCAATTGCGTAGTATTCTTGATGGTTTACAAAACAAGTTGGGAGAATTACATTCTCAAATTGCCGATAACTGGTTTTTGACGGCTACCGAGGAGTAAAGTCGCTGGAAGCATAGGGCTCTGAATTAATGGCTACCAACTTAAGACGGGACAGATAACTTTCCGGGAGCGCCGAGCCCCAGCTCGGCACGGGATAATCAAACCAATTACTGACTACGCCGAGCTGGGACTCAGCGCTCCCGGAATCAATAGGCCAGTTTTATTTATCTGTCCCGCTTTAAATCGGTAGCCTGTTTTGGTTTTCAAGATACGCACGGTACGGCAAATGTCTCTTAAGAATATATATATTCTAAGATAAATAATTTCGATACTAACGGATATCATCCCTTTAAGGGATGGTATCCGTACGAGTTTGCAGCAACGTGAATTGGAAATTTTACTATAGTGCTATTTTTTAGTCTTTATAGGGGCTGATGACACGGTAAGATGCGGGCCTGTTAGGCTATCTTTGACGTTGAAATTGACGATAAGCCGCTTGTCGTCTGGAAATAATTCGTCTTTGCGCTGAATCAACGAGCCCAGAAAATGCAGTGTCGTCTTTGCCGGTGAAAGCTGAGTCTCTTTTGAGTCATCACTGACTACAGTGCTCAATTCATTTTCCAATTCTTGCCGCATGGCGGGCATTTCATCTATAAATGCAGTAAGCTTATCGATACGTTCTTCTTTGGGTAACACCCCAATATTCCATGCGACTGCTGCCAGAGCAATAAGGTTCTCAAATTCCTTGGTTGACAGATTTTCGGGCTCAAATTCTGCACATAATTCTATCAGCGCTGCCGATAATTTAACGCTTTCAAACGGTTTTTGTTGTCTTTGTAACTGTTTTTTTCGGCTGGCTTTGCCCATCGTTAATTCTCTAAAGTGCTTGTGGTTTTTTAAAACAGATCATGGCTGGTTTTAAGCCACCAGCCACTTATTGGTATCAAGCCAATGATGTTATAGAGCGACATGCATGGTTTTATTCAATTTTTTATCCAGGCAGGGTAATGAGGCAATCGCTTCACGTAGCTTGGTTTCCCAGCTACGTCTGAGCTGCAACATATAGTCATCATCATCGTCGAAACAATAATACTCCTCCAGACTAAAGCTGTTTTTACGGTAAATCAGCATTTCTACAGGTGCCCCTACGCTGGCATTACTACGTATGGTAGAGTCCATAGACACCAGGCAGCAACGTGCCGCTTCGTCTATTGAGGTGCCCAGTTTAAGAAATCGATCCAGTATGGGTTTACCATATTTACTTTCGCCAATTTGTAGAAAAGGTGTGTTGGCTGAGCTGGTTATACTATTACCCTCTGCATAAACCATGTAAGCCCCATGGGGATCTGTGCCAATTTGACCCGCTAAAATAAAGCTGGCAGAGGGGTTAAATGCAGATTTTCCCTGCGCGCTGACATATTGTTTCTGTTTTTCAACGCTGACCTGGCCTAAATATTCGGCGGCCTCAAACAGGCTTTCTACATTATTAAAATTTATGTTGGCATTTTTTATTTTGTCGCGATGTAATTGTTCTAAAACGGCCTGAGTTGTTGCCAGGTTGCCAGCGCAGAGTAAAATAATTTTACGGTCGCTTAGCGTATCAAATGCGTGCATTTTGCCGTGCGTGCTGACATTATCAATACCGGCATTGGTTCTTGAGTCGGAAACCAGAATAAGTCCTTCGTCTATAGAAGCTGCAATACAATAAGTCATGAAGGTTTAGCCGTTGTTATAAAGTTATAATCGGTGAATTATCCAGTAAATCGACCCGAACGTCCATGTTGTTCAATAAACAGCCTGCACCAAATTGATGAAATATCGAAACATCTGCGGCATCGCGCCCAAAAGCAATGACCACCCTGCCACCCCGAGAGTCAAATTGTGTAGGGTCGAAGGTGTACCATTGATTGCCAATATAGGCCTCAAACCAGGCATGTAAATCCATGGGTTGTAAATCATACAGATAACCCACAACCAGTCGCGCCGGTATGCTTATGCTACGACAGAGCGCTATGGCAAGTTGCGCAAGATCCCTGCACACGCCATAACCACGATAATGTACTTCAACAGCGGAGAGTGGAAATTCACTGGAACCGGGTAAATACTGGATAGATTCCCGAACCCAGGCATTAATTTTACTGACTTGATCGTAACCGGGCAGGGCGTCACAGATGATGTCTCTGGCAAGATCGCCAAACCGGTCGGATTCACAATAGCGACTGGGTAACAGAAAGGTAAGTACTTCGTTGGGAAGATGCTGTATTTCAACAAAATAAGCGCCGGGTGCAATATCACTATTATCATTTACCATGACCTCAGACGAGGTATGGATCAAAAAATCTCCAACAGGTGCTGACAGATGCTGACATGAGTTGCCAAAGTTGTCAGTGCATTCTATTATTGGTATGGCAGGTTCTATGGTGTAAGCTTCATGGTTTATCCATTGCTGTAAGCCTCTAAAAGGACGCAGCATTAAAATCAAAACACTCGCTTCAACTATCTGGAAGTCAAGATTACAACTAACCCTTAATTTCATATCGGTAAACCCTGCGAAAATGGCTCATGATTACCCTAAATTACACAGTTTTTCGGTATAACCATATCAACTGTAGATACGGGTAGAGTACCCGAGCCTGTTTCCTGATTATGGCAATAAAAGATCTTAAATACCCAACGATTCAATTTCTTTATAAGCATGATTTAGCCAGATTTTAACTCGTTGTCTTTCAAGTAAACCCAAGGCATTGAGGCTTTCGGGATCTTTGTTTTTTGCGGCCCAAAAGCTGTAGCTGTTACTGTCAATCTTGGTCATTACCGGTGCATGCAGGCGCTTTAAGGTAATAACTTTGGCATCAAAAGCCAGGGCCCGTTCTTTAACGCCCGAAAATTCCAGGATGTTAAAATGCTCATCACGCAGTTGATTTTGCACCAGAATATAGTTAAGACGCGTGCCATATTGAGTGAGTAACTTGTTCAGCAAATCGACACAGTCTTTACCTGAGTCCATTACATTCCAATAATAAATTGAAATTCCTAAATCCTCGGCCAATTCCAATACGCCGGATTCTTCTATCCATTTACCCAATGGATGATGGGTTTGTGCAGCAAGATCAACTAAAATATGTTGCTCCGGTTCTGCTGAAGCGGTTTCTATAATGGCATCCAGGCTTTGGTAATCATCGATAACAGTCGGTGATGCATAGTCTGTGTAAAAGCGTAGTAACGAGCCATGTGATCTATCGGTATCAAAACCGATAAAGGGAATATCTTTATCAATCATGTATTGTGCCAGTAGACGGGCAACAACGGATTTTCCGACGCCGCCTTTTTCGCCGCCAATAAGATGAATGGTACTCATATAAACTCCTCTAAGTTAAAAATTATTTAGGTTCAAGGTTCAAGGTTCAAGGTAAAAGGTGCAAGGTAAAAGGCTAAAAAAACAGTGGGGGAGTAACCTAACTCACCTTTTAGTCTTATGCCTTTCGCCTTGCACCTTTCACCTGAATTATTATTCCAGCCTTAATACATCGACTGACACCGACAATGTATGTTGGCCGCCACCAAAGGCAATGCCTTTAAGCGGTGTTACATCAGCATAATCACGGCCCCAGGCCAGCGTGATATGTTGATCCAGCGGTACGGTATTATTGGTAGGATCAAAATCCAGCCAACCAGTACCGGGAATATAGACTGAAAACCACGCATGGGAGGCATCAGCACCTGTTAAACGCTGCTTTCCGGGTTCAGGCAAAGTTTCAACATAACCGCTAATGTAACGCGCAGCTATGCCATAGGCACGCAAACAACCAATCGCCAGATGTGCAAAATCCTGACAGACGCCTCGACGAAAACTTAGCACCTCAGATAAGGGCGTCGCGATAGTGGTAAAGGTTGGATCATAGGTAAAGTCTTTATGAATGCGCCCCATTAAATCATGCACAACATCGACCAATGCCCGATTGGGCAGGAACGAGCTACGCGCATAGTCAGCAAGCTCAGGAATAATGGTCACCATTGGCGAGTCAATTACGTATTGACGTGCGTCCAGTATTTCAAGATTATTATCCTGGATTTGTACCTGGTTTTGACTTTGCTCACTTTGTGACTGTATTTGCAGCGGCGTTCCCTGTAACAGGCTGCGCACTTGCTCCCACGTTAACTGATTAAATAAATCCAGATTGTTTTCTCTCGGAAATATCGTTACTTCACTGATTGCGGTAACGATCAGTTGCGTATGAGGCTGCTGGATAGCGAAATAAGTCACGCGATTGCCGAAAAAATCAGTTCGCTCGCGAAAATCCATCGGGGTCGGTTTAATGTCAAAACGGCTGTTGTGACAATGCTGACGCCAGAAATTACGAGGCTGTAATTTGACTTCATTTTGGCATAATCCGACCGACTGACTATAGTGATAGAAGGTGCTGTGGGTAATTCGGTATTTCACAGTTCATCCTCAGGGGTATTAAGTATCATCAGCTCCGAAGTCTGTGAGTGGCTGAAATAAGCATCAGCAATAACTTCTGCAAACTGCCATAACAAAGCAGTCGTATTTGCCAGTAACTTGTCAAAATCAATATAAATAGCTTTATTTTCGGTAGCTTGGGTTAATTCAAGTACATTGCACAGACGCAGGTCTGTATAAGCTTTTAAAATTAATCGCTCTTCTTTACTGAGATGACTATTGCCTTTGCAGCGCGGCAATGCTTCCACGTGGATACATAACTGATGGAGTTGGTAGGCGACTGAGCGTGGATGGGTTTCATCCAGTAATAATAATTCCAGTACCATCGGTAGCTGGATAAAAGAGCGGTAGCGACGCTGATAAATGGTTAAACTGTCAGTTGAAACCAGAACCGCTTCAAGCACCTGATTTTGTAAGGCATCCTCGTGTTGCAATGCCAATGTTGAGCGGAGTAAGGCAATCAGCGCCAAGGCACGTTCCAGTCTGCGTCCGCTGTCAAGCATCAGCCAGGCGGCTTCACGGGTCATACTCTCATTGGTTAAGCCGGTAAAGGCGACGATGCCGGTAATTAAATCATCCAGATTATTTTGTAACTGTTCGATATTGAGTTCATTATTGATGACCCGCTGCTGCCATCGACGTTGAATATTGTCAACACTACGCCAGGTATCTTGTGACCAAAAGTCACGGATACTGAAGGCTGCTTGAAAAAAGGCTTGAATATTTGCCGTCAATGAACCTTTGCGATGACCATCTTTAGCCAGAGACAATAACTCGGCTTCAGGTGTTTTCAATAGCTGTGCATCACCTTTTACAAAGCCGGGATAAGTACCGGTGACCTGAGTCAAGGTTCGCAACAATACGTTAAGGCATTCAGTGTCAATGGAGTCCTTAAACTCCAAAGATTCCCTTAATTTTAGTAATATGGTTCGTAACAGTCGTGTTACTGCTTCAGTGCGCTCAAGATGTCGGCCTACCCAAAACAGATTGTCTGCCGCGCGACTGGTCAGCGGTTCGGTGGCTGCATCAATCAGTTGATTGCGCTTGGGTTGCGTCCATAAACTTATCGGCTTGTCAGGCTCAGATGCCAATACCCATGTGTCTTTACTAATGCCGCCGGCCTGACTTGAAACGATAAAATTATCTTTTTGGCGAGCGATACGGGTAAGTCCACCGGGCATCACCACATAATCATCGCCGCTGGCGACCACAAAACTGCGTATGACGGCGTTGCGTGGTTCGATACTATGGTCGATAAATGCCGGTAGTGTAGAGAAACTGACTCGTTCCTGACCTATAAATAAATGCGGTTTAGCCAAAATTTGGCTACGCAGTTGTTCTTTTTCTTTACTACTTAATTCACCGCCAAAAACGGCATGATTACCCATGCTACGATTGATAGGCTTAATGACCAGATTATCAAGATTTTGCAGGACAAAGTCCCGTTCGCGGCGCTGCCCGCACCACCAGGTTGCAACCGAAGACAGCTTGAGTTCTTCATTTAAAAAATGCCGGGATAATCTCGGTAAAAATGCCAGTAAACCAGGATTTTCAAGAATACTGCTGCCCAAAGGATTGGCAATGGCGACATTGCCACGACGCACAACTTCCAGTAGTCCTGCCACGCCCAGTTGTGAACTGCTGCGCAATTCCAGTGGATCACAGAAGGAGTCATCAACCCGGCGTAAAATAACGTCGACAGCTTGTAGACCGGTCAATGATTTAAGCCATACACGACCATCACGTACCGTTAGGTCGCCGCCCTGAACCAGAGTATAGCCAAGATAAGAGGCCAGATAGGCATGCTCAAAATAGGTTTCATTAAGTGGACCAGGGGTTAATATGACGATACGCGGGTCTTCTTTATTGTGCGGCGCAATATCAGCAAGTCCTTTACGTAGGGCTTTAAAAAAAACGGATAAGCGGTGGACTTGCGTCTCTCGAAAAATATCCGGCAGAACGCGTGTCATTACGGTGCGGTTTTCCAGCGCATAGCCTGAGCCGGAAGGTGCCTGAGTACGGTCATCCAATACCCACATGCGACCGTTGGGACCACGGGCAAGATTGGCTGAATAAATAGTCAGATGTCGCAGCTGATTTTGCAAGGCGCCGACACAAGGATGTAAAAAGCCTTCATGACCCAAAACCAGTTCAGCGGGCAGCAAGCCTTTTTTTAGCAGGTTTTGTTTGCCGTAAATATCTTTTAGAATCAGGTCAAGCAGGGCTGCACGTTGCTTGAGGCCTGTTTCAATAACCGACCATTCTTCGCTGCTGATCAGTAAGGGAACAGGATCAAGCCGCCAAGGTCTGGTTAAATTTTGTGAGTCGCCATAAACATTGTAGGTAACCCCATTTTCACGCAACAACCGTTGAGCTTCCCTACGGCGTAACTCAAGTTTTTCGCTGCCCATAGCTTCAAGTGCGCCCATAAAGCGCTCCCAATAAGGTAGTGCTTTATTTTCAGTGGCATACATTTCATCGTAAATGCCCAGTTGCGTCGCGTAATATTGCGTGCCAATATCATTGGCAGGGTTGTTGTCGTTACGCACTGATTATTCCTTATGTTTATTCATGGTCGGCCTGACAATTTTATAGAGAGCTGGTAGGTAAAAAGTCGTATGGGTACAGAGTCCTCGTTGATTAAAGTACATTAATTTTCTGTAATGCCTGCCGTGTTCGCCCTGAAAGCCAAAGCTTACGCGGCCCGTTTTGTGGGTTTAATTAATTCAGGGTTCCATACAAAAATACGGTTAAGGTGATATCCAGAAATTAATAGTCCCAAGTGGCGCAGGGCATCGCTTAAGATCTTTGCTTAATATCCTGATAGTGGCGTAATGTCTCGCCGGTATATATTTGACGGGGACGATAAATAGTCACTTTTTCACCATGGATCATTTCACGCCAATGTGCCAACCATCCGGGCATACGGCCAATAGCAAATAAAACAGTAAACATATTGGTAGGTATTCCTGCCGCGCGTAGTATTAAACCCGAGTAAAAATCTACATTGGGATACAAATTTCGGGAAATAAAATAGTCATCTTTCAGGGCAATTTCTTCAATTCGTCGGGCAATATCCAGTAGTGGATCATTGATACCCGGTTTGTTAAGTAACTTGTCACAATGCTGTTTTAATACTTGGGCACGAGGATCAAAATTCTTATAAACACGATGGCCAAAGCCCATTAGCCGACTGGATGAATTTTTGTCTTTTGCCTGATTAATAAATTCGGTTCCGTCACCCCCTTCTGCGTGTATTTGTTCCAGCATTTTAATCACTTCCTGATTGGCTCCGCCATGACGTGGCCCCCATAGTGCAGCAATACCCGCAGTAATGACGGCATACACATTAGCCATGCTGGAGCCTGCGGTGCGTACCGACGAAGTACTGCAATTTTGCTCATGATCTGCATGCAGTATCAGCAGCATATCAATGGCACGAACAATGTCAGGATCCAGTTGATAATCACGTACTGGTGACGAGAACATCATGTTCATAAAATTACTGGCGTATTTGTACTTGATGGAAGGATAAACCAGCGGTTCACCGATTGATTTTTTATAAGAAAATGCAGCGATGGTACGTACCTGAGAAACCAGGTTGGCAACAATTTGTATTTCTGTCGCTTCATCCAGCTCATCGGGCACCGGATAAAAAGTGGATAAGGAGGCGACCATCGTGGTAAGAATTCCCATGGGATGAGATCCACGCGGGAAGCCGTTGAAAAAATGATGCATATCTTCATGAATAATAGACGACTCATTAAGACGGGTTGAAAAGGTCAGTAATTGATCACTGCTTGGCAATTCACCATAGAGCAACAAATAAGCAACTTCGACAAATCGCGAATGTTCAGCCAATTCTTCTATTGGGTAGCCACGATAACGAAGTATACCTTTTTCACCATCAATATAAGTGATAGCACTTTCACAGGCACCGGTGTTACCGTAGCCGTCATCCAGTGTCACATAGCCGGTTTGGCCACGTAACTTGGTAATATCAATGGCTTTTTCACCTTCAACACCGATGTACGTTGGTAATGAATAACTTTTATCTTCCAGTATCAAGGTTGCCGGAGTTAGCAGTTTTAATCTATCGCTCATATAAATATATCTCTATAGTAAGGTGTTGTTATCTGGTTATTTGATACTGGCAAAGCCATTGCGGGTAAAAATACCCGTAATTATTGTCCACTATTTTTCATTTTAGTGGGCAAAATACCTTTCAACAGTCGTATTAATTAAAGTAGTACCCAACTTATAATACTCACTTTGGTGGGTAAAAATTATCGGTTACGATGGCGTAAATCCAGTGTAAAAGGATACTCTGTGCTCAATTCTTCCTCAGGTGGTGCCATGGCTCTTGGTGCTGCATCAGTAATACTGAATTTTGCCAATAACGGTTTATCTGAAGCGGCCACCCGGGTGGTCGCAATCGGTGGTCTGATAATAACTCCCGGGGTATGTCCATAGTCCCAGAAACGTGTCATGCGTCTGGTTTCTGCGGCATAATCGTTAACCGGAAAATCATCATAACTACGACCGCCGGGATGCGCGACATAATATTTACAGCCACCAACTGAGCGGCCATTCCAGGTATCAATGACATCAAATACCAAGGGCACATGTGGCGCTATTGTAGGATGTAAGGCTGAAGGTGGTTGCCAGGCCCGATAACGGACACCGGCAACAAACTCACCTTTACGTCCGGTGTTACGCATGGGTAAACGTCGACTGTTACAAGTAATGACATAGCGCCCTTCAGTATAGCCGGTGACCGATACCTGGATGCGCTCAACCGATGAATCGACATAACGCGCGGTGCCGGTGCTACTGACTTCCTCGCCCAGGACATGCCAGGGCTCAATAGCAAAACGCAATTCCATATCAATGCCGTCAATCAGGGTATTGCCATAGCGAGGAAAGCGGAATTCAAAAAACGGTTCCAGCCATTCCAGATCAAAACCAAAACCTGCCCGTTGCAAGTCTTTAGTGACTTGCTTCATGTCTTCGCGGACATAATGCGGCAACATAAATTGGTCATGCAATTCAGTTCCCCAGCGCACCAAGTCGTGTTTATAAGGTTCGCGCCAAAACCAGGCAATTAATGACCGTAGTAAGACGATCTGTACCAGTGACATTTGGGCATGGGGAGGCATTTCAAAAGAACGCAATTCCAAAATACCCAGTCGGCCGGTTGAGCTGTCCGGCGAATAAAGTTTATCAATACAGAACTCGGAGCGATGTGTGTTACCGGTGATGTCAGTGAGTAAATGGCGCAACAAACGGTCAACCAACCAAGGTTCAGGGACTTCACCTTCAGGTATTTGTTGAAAAGCAATTTCCAGTTCATAGAGCTTTTCGTCCCGACCTTCATCAACGCGCGGAGCTTGGCTGGTGGGGCCGATAAACATACCTGAAAATAAATACGACAAGCCGGGGTGATGTTGCCAGTAAGTAATCAGGCTACGTAATAAATCAGGACGACGCAATAGTGGACTATCAGTCGGCATTTCCGCGCCCATGGTAATGTGATTGCCGCCGCCGGTTCCGGTATGACGACCATCCTGCATAAATTTTTCGGTACCCAGTCTGGTCAGGTGTGCCTGTTCATAAATAATGGTGGTTTTTTCCACTAACTCCGACCAGGTTTTGGACGGATGAATATTCACCTCAATAACGCCAGGGTCAGGAGTCACCATTAATCGTTCGATACGATAATCACGCGGTGGCTCATAACCTTCCAGTACTATAGGAATCTCCAAGCTGTCGGCAGTCGCTTCAATGGCGGCGACCAGTTCCAGATAATGTTCCAGTAATGTTAGCGGTGGCATAAAAATATACAACCGGCCTTCACGAGCCTCGACACATAGCGCGGTATGCGGTACTTCAACTTCTATGGTTACATCATCACCGGGTTCCTGTTCAATAATCTCCGGATGTTCTTTTTTCTTGGCTTCGATACGACTGTAACGGCGCGTCACCTCGCCATAATAATCGCCCAATTCCGGTAAGTCTCCAAACAGACTTTGGGGTTCTTGCGAATCGCGTTTTTCAGGGGCAACCCAAGGCAAACTTTCTAATGGTAAACGCATACCCATGGGGGAATTGCCCGGAACCAGAAACATGGCACCGCGCCTGAAATCCCAAGGCCCGCTTTTCCAGCACTGTTCAGACCAATTCCACTTAATCGGTAAAGTAAAACCTACCGGTTCATCCAGACCGGCATCCAGAATTTTGGTTAAGGTTTTGCGTTCAATAGAATCTTTTAAATTAATTTTTGACGGGTCAAGGTTTTCGGGCAGGGTGCCTTCCTGCCAGAGATAATAAAAGCTGTCTTCAAAAGCAGTGGCGATATAGCGGGATTGAACGCCCAAACGTTGACTAATTTGGTGAATAAATTTTTGCGCATGTTTGACCGTATGGCCATAATCTTGGTTAATATCGGCAAGCAAGGCAGGATTGCGCCAAATGGCTGTCTCATCTTTACGCCAGAAAATGCCATATTGCCAACGCGGTAAAGGCTCGCCCGGATACCACTTGCCTTGACCATAATGTAACATTGCCCCCTTTGCAAAGACATCACGTAGACGAATGGTCAATTGTTGTGCACGTTCACGCTTGTTTGCACCATCTGCGTGCGTATTCCATTCATCGCCTTCCATATCATCGACCGAAACAAAGGTAGGTTCGCCTCCCATGGTCAGGCGGACATCGTCTTCCATTAACTGTTTATCAACAGCTTGTCCCAGCGCATCAATGTGATACCACTGTTCCTCGGTATAAGGTTTGGTCACCCGAGGGTCTTCATGCAGGCGATCTACCGTATTACTAAATTCAAATTCCACTTCACATTTGTCAGTGCCGCCGGTTACCGGTGCAGCGCTGGCAGGATCCGGGGTACACGCCAGTGGAATATGGCCCTCGCCCGTCAATAAACCGGAAGTAGGATCCAGCCCTATCCAGCCTGCGCCGGGTATAAAAACTTCCGTCCATGCATGTAGATCGGTGAAGTCGTGTTCGGGACCTGAAGGGCCGTCCAGTGACTTAATATCAGAGGTTAGTTGCACCAGATAGCCGGATACAAAACGGGCAGCCAGTCCCAGATGACGAAGTATCTGCACCAATAACCACGCGGAATCCCGACACGAACCACTGCGCATTGCCAGCGTTTCTTCGCTGCTTTGGATACCGACTTCCATACGAATGTTATAGCTAAGTGCTTCAAAAACAGTGCGATTAATATCGACTAAAAAATCATTGATAGAGCGCTTGCTGACATCAAAATCTTTTACCCATTGTATTAATAACGGGCCGTTTTCAGTGGTTTCCAGATAGGGTTGCAGTTCTTTAAGTGTTAGTGCGTCGTAAGTAAACGGATAGTTTTCGGCATAATCTTCAACAAAAAAATCAAAGGGATTTATCACGGTCATATCGGCAACAACTTCAACCTCAACAGTAAGTTGTTGGCATTTATCAGGAAATACCACGCGGGCAACAATGTTACCAAAAGGATCTTGTTGCCAATTAATAAAATGATTTTTGGGCTCAATACGCAAGGTATAAGCTTTGATAGGAGTTCGACAATGTACTGCCGGACGTAATCGAAACACATGCGGGGACAAGGATACCGGTCTATCGAAGTTGTATATTGTTTTGTGACGAATGGCGACGCGAATGGTCATAGTTTTTTTCCTATTGCCCGATGGTTGGTTTGGCTTATTTTTAATAATAGCTTTGATTTAGTAAGCTGTATGTAATAGTGTAAGCATGAATTGTTCCATGTTGAGGATTTTTAGAAAAAAAGCGCGGATAATACGCTTGGCATCCTATCCGGCCGGATTTTTCCAGAATCATTAGTTGATGTAATAACCTCGAGATATGGTTACGAATAAGGCTCTTGTTCAAAACCAAATTTCAAACCATTAGTCCGGTGATTTGACTTACGGACTACTTTTATTTACTTTGAAAAGGCAATAAACTGCCGATAAGGTGAATCACCTTTCCATGTTATAGCTTCCGTGTAGTAGTGCATTAAAGCGAGATACCCCAGTAATCCTAAAGTAATGGCTTTGCGAATTTCGACACCAAAAAAGAATTCGGTTAATACGCTAACGATGTTGTCGCCATAAGCCTGCAAAAAAAATGCCAGGACTAATGAGCAGACGGGCAGCACAATAAAAATATGCACATTACAACGTGCGGCGTAGCGATAAAGAAAATTCTGTGGATGCTGGTGATGCTTATTGTAATCATGTGTCACATAAAAAATATAGGCTGTTGCATCATGCACCAATCGGGGCACCAAAATTGCCAGTAAATAATACTGTTGAAGATAAAGATAAAAACTACTTAATACCAGCAAGATATTGGACCATAAAAACCACTTGCCAAATACTGTCGTGACATGGCGTTGACAATAAAGGGCACTTAACACCAGTGCTGTACATAATAAACCGGCAATTTGTTTAAGCCATTCTGTTTGCTGCGCATCCAGGCTGTTTTTAAGAAAAATACCGATGTAAACAAAAAGCCCTGCGCCCACGCTTAGCCATAATAACAGATAAAATGCCCATGCGGGCAAGCGACAAACACCACGCGCTACGCCATGTTGTTGTTTAAGTACATGATATACGGTCCAGGCGGCAACCAGTACATAAAAAACCTGATAAGGAATAAATAAACTACCTACGCCAAAGATAATCGCAATTGCAGTGGTTACTGCGATTAGATTGCGTCGATAAAACCGTAGATAGTCAGTGTTGCTGACTAATACAATAGTGCTGGCCAGAATATGGGGGGTGCCGAACAGAATTTGGAACAATAAAAAATGGCTAGGTTTGCTGGGTAAATTTTCTCTTAAAAATCCGTGCCAAAACCAGCCATCAGCCAGTTGCAGGATCAGGCACAGTGGGATAATTGCATACAGCCCGAGCAATAACCTGAATGAGACGGTTAATTTACGCTCATCAGGTAAATCTTGAGCAGTAATGATATGTGCAGACATACAAATCCCCCTTGGTTATTATTGTTATGGTGCTTATGGTTTAAAGCAGAAGTAAAGTACACTGATTAACAAGAGGCTTTCAAGCTTTGCTTTTACTTTTAGAAAATAACATGACGACACTATTTGAGTTACATCCTCGCTTGAAGCAAGATTGCATCGCTATTGGCCGCTTTGAGTTATGCCAATTATTGATGATGAATGATAGCCAGTATCCCTGGTTCATCCTGGTGCCGGAAAAAATCGGTATAAAGGAAGTTTATCAGCTCAGTAAATTGGAGCGAAACATGCTGATTGAAGAATCCAGCATGCTTGCAGAAAATCTGGCGCTACTTTATAACGCCGATAAAATGAATATTGCCGCAATAGGTAATCTGGTTCCGCAGTTGCATATTCATCATGTCGTTCGCTATCAGACAGATATTGCTTGGCCAGCGCCAATATGGGGAAAGTTTGCCGCCGTTCCTTATTCAAGGCAGCAAATTACCGATAATATGGCTCTGGTTAAAAAGCAGTTAAAAATATAGCTGTTTACAGAAAGGCTTAACCATAGGTAAGCCTGGCGAACAGACATTATCTGAATAGACAGCAGATTTTCTAAATCTTAACCAACTCATACCTTGCTTTTACCGCTGGTTACAGTATCAAATACTTCAAAAAACCTGTATGACCATCGAACCTGTTAAATGAACAAATCAAATGAATAACATTGTAAGTAATAACAAAGTCCCAAGCAGAAAATTCTGTGTTGCCCCCATGCTCGATTGGACAGATAGCCGCTGCCGTTTTTTTCATCGGTTGATTTCACAACACGCCATGCTTTATACCGAGATGGTGACAACAGGCGCATTAATTCATGGCGATCATCATCGATTTTTACAGTTCAATGCTGTTGAAAATCCTCTGGCTTTTCAGTTGGGCGGCAGTAATCCACACGATTTGGCAATTTGTGCCAAGATGGTTGAAGACTATGGTTATACGGAAGTCAATTTGAATGTAGGTTGTCCCAGTGACCGGGTTCAGAATGGCCGTTTTGGTGCCTGTTTAATGGCTGATCCGATACTGGTTGCTGAATGTGTCGCAGCAATGACTGACGCGGTTGCTATTCCGGTGACTATTAAATCAAGAATTGGTATTGATAATCGGGATTCTTACGAGGAGTTGGTGAATTTTGTGGCTACCATTGCCAGTGCCGGTTGCAAAACGTTTATCGTTCATGCCAGAAAAGCCTGGTTAAGCGGTTTGTCGCCCAAACAAAATCGTGATGTACCACCATTACGTTATGATTTAGTCTTCCAATTGAAAAAAGATTTCCCGCAGCTGGAGATTATTATTAATGGCGGTATTACGTCATTGGATCAGGCCGAGGAAATGCTGAAAAATGTTGATGGCGTCATGATGGGGCGAGAGGCTTATCATAATCCTTATATGTTAGCTGATGTTGACAGGCGTTTTTTTGGTGCTGATAGCGAACCGCTTTCACGTCAAGCGATTGTTGCTGCTTTAATTCCTTATATTCAGGAACAGCTTAAAAATGATGTGCGCTTAAATAGTGTCTCCCGGCATATTTTAGGGCTTTTTCACGGCGAACCCGGGGCCAGAGGTTGGCGCAGAGCTATCAGTGAAAATGTCAGTCAGCCAGGTGCGGATGAAAAGGTCATACTGGAAGCCTTAAAGTTTACTGAGCAATGAGTTATACAGCTGGTAAGGGCAAAAAATACTTTTTTGTAAAAATTTCAGACTGTTCAAATTCTGGCGGTAATATAAAAGGTAGTGCTATACTTCGAGCTATTTTTTATTAAGTGAGACTGAAAAGCATGGAAGAACATTTCGCCAGAATTATTGAAGCGGTCGGTGAGGATTTGGGACGTGAGGGTCTGATTGATACACCAAAACGCGCGGCCAAAGCATTCAAATTCCTCAATAACGGTTACGATAAGACCTTGGAAGAAGTGCTTAATGGCGCTATTTTTTCTGCCGATACCGAAGACATGGTTATTGTTAAGGATATCGAATTATACTCGTTATGTGAACATCATTTATTGCCGTTTATTGGTAAATGTCATGTAGGTTATTTACCTCAGGGTAAAGTGCTGGGGTTATCCAAAGTAGCTCGTATCATTGATATGTATGCACGGCGTTTACAAATTCAGGAAAAACTGACCAAACAAATTGCCGATGCGATTGAGCTTTCAACCGGTGCCAGAGGCGTAGCCGTGGTTATTGAGGCCAAGCATTTATGTATGATGATGCGAGGTGTTGAAAAGCAAAATTCGGTAATGACTACGTCAGTGATGACCGGTATTTTTCGTAAAGAAATTAGCACGCGCTCAGAGTTTTTAAATTTGATTAGCAGATAGGTTGTTTATGGCTACTAAAAAAACAGGTGTATTACTGGCTAATCTAGGTTCGCCAACGGCACCGACAACGCGTGCAGTCAGACGTTTTTTGGCGGATTTTTTGTGGGATCCACGTGTCGTTAATTTGCCTCGCCCGCTGTGGTGGATGATACTAAATTTTTTTGTATTGCCATTTCGACCGAGCCGGTCTGCAAAAGCTTATCAAAAAGTATGGCATGAAAAAGGCTCGCCGTTAACTTACATGACCCGGCAGTTAACCGAGAAAGTCGCAGAGCAACTGGAGGCTAAAGGTATTGCTACCAATTATGTAATGCGTTATGGCGAGCCCTCTATGGCAACACAATTAAGAGCGTTTAAAACAGCCGGTATCACTGATGTTATCGTCTTGCCTTTATATCCCCAGTATTCGTCGACTACCACCGCCTCTATTTATGATGATTTAGTCAAAGAACTTAATCAATGGCGGCATTTACCCTCTTTTCAATTTATCAGTGATTACCATCAGGATAAAGATTATATTGCCGCAGTTGCCGATTCCATTGAACAGGCATGGCGTGAACAGCCAAAAAATGAATTGTTGATTATGTCTTTTCACGGGCTGCCAGAAGCTTTGACTAAATGGGGCGATCCCTATTTTCATCAGTGCCATAAAACCGCCGATTTAATTGCTGAAAAATTGAGTCTTAATGAACAAGAATGGATGATTGTTTTTCAGTCCCGTTTTGGCAAGGCAGAATGGTTAAAACCTTATTGTGTCGACACACTGGAAAAGCTTCCAGGGCAAGGTATTAAAACAGTTGATGTGGTGTGCCCCGGCTTTGCTGTTGACTGCCTTGAAACACTGGAAGAAATAGCCATGGAGAATAAATCCATATTTATGGAGTCCGGCGGAACGGCTTATCGGTATATCTCGGCGCTTAATGATTCAGAAGCGCATGTCGATGCCATCATTAATTTACTTGAACTTAAAAATTAAGTGGTTATAGTGACACAAGATCTTTTTTTTAGCCGCCCTGATAAATGAAAAGTTAAAATATCCATGAAAGAAACCATATTGCAAGGTTGGCAAGATGCCTGGCCGACTGTTAAATCCAGCAAGCCTTTAGCTACCGGCGTTGGCGTGATAGATGAAAGCGCCTTCAATACGATTGAAGTTGATAAAGTATTTGATGCGGTTAATCATGCGGCAACGACGATAGGGCAGGCAGTATTGTATCGTTCTTTAACGCAACCCTTGGATACGCTTGATGAAATTAAGGCTAAACAGGATGCGGTTAAAGAATTACGTAATAATTCTGCACTAAAAGAGGCTCTGGAACGTATTCTGGAAAACGCCGCTAACGATGAGAAAAGCTTTTATTTACTGCTGTTTGGCGAGTTTCTTGGCTCTTTTGGAACTGCCAGGGAAGCGCATGAAATTGAAGGTTACGGTTATCGGCAGTATAAAAGAGGTATTCGTTTTATGCTTGAGTTGGTAACCCAGGTTCAAGAAGCCGAGATACCACAAAGTATTTATTTAAAAACCTTGTTTGACAAAATAAAAGCGTTTGCAGGCAGTCGAGCCTATTCTTTAATGGAAGGGCCGGCTTATATCTCTGAAAATGGCATTCAATCGAAGCAAGAGAGAAAGAGCTCGTTTTCCCCCGCTATTATTTTTAAACCACGGCTATTTAAACCGTTACTCATTAGTTTGTTTTTTGCTTCTGTATGGGCTTTGGCGTATTTTTTTCCAACGGATATGTTTAAGCTTTCCGTTCAGGCAATTCCTACGGCGATCGTTTTCTTTGTACCTTTATTGTTGGTCTATTTTCCTGTTATTGGCGGCTTTGATCGCGACAGTTGTATTATTCCCTTAAGAAATGACTTTAAAAATTCACCAGATGTTGCCGAAATATTAGATGCGTTGGGTCAGTTGGATGAATTGCTGGCATTTATTAAATTTGCTGACGCCTTTGGTAGTCCTGTTGTGTTACCGACGCTGATTGATGGCGAGCATCATCGTATCAATCTTGCTGATGCAAAAAATCCCGTTTTGGGCAAAGGAAATCCCGAATATGTCGGCAACGATTTTGTTTTGGAAGAGGATAAATTGGTACTGATAACCGGCCCTAATAGTGGCGGTAAAACGGCTTTTTGTAAAACCATTACGCAAATTCAACTCTTGGCGCAAATTGGCTGTTATGTACCTGCAAAAGCGGTAACGCTGACGGTAGCTGACAGGATTTTTTATCAAGTATCTGAAGTTAGTCATTTAAATGATGGGGAAGGGCGTTTTGGGACAGAATTAAAACGTACCAAAGATATATTTTTGGCAACAAGTCCTAAAAGTTTAGTGGTGTTGGATGAATTGTCAGAAGGTACAACGTTTGAAGAAAAAATGGAATCTTCATCGAATGTGCTGAACGGTTTTTATCGCAAAGGTAACAGTACTATCTTGATTACCCATAACCATCAATTGGTTGATGAGTTTGTGCGTCAGCGAATCGGCTTGCCAAGACAAGTTGAGTTTGCCAATGATATGCCCAGCTATAAATTAATTTCAGGAATTTCCCGGGTTAGCCATGCTGATCGCGTCGCTAAAAAAATCGGTTTTTCAAAAGAAGATATAGACAACTATCTGGCGGATGCAAAATGACAATAGGTACTGCATTAACGGGTAAAGCAACACGCGCTTTGTTGCTGGGCAGTGGTGAATTAGGCAAAGAACTTGCTATTTCATTGCAACGTTACGGTGTCGAAGTAATTGCTGTCGATCGCTATCAGAATGCGCCGGCACATCAGGTTGCCCATCGCAGTTACGTGATTGATATGACCGATTCCGAGGCAGTAAAAAAATTGATTGCACTGGAGCAACCGCATTTTATTATTCCTGAAATTGAAGCGATTGCAACCCAGGCACTTGCTGATATTGAGGCCGAAGGACAATGCACTGTCGTACCCAACGCCAGAGCTATTCAGTTGACCATGAATAGAGAAGGGATTAGAACGCTGGTTGCTGAACAGTTAAAAATCCCCACCTCAAGGTATGCATTTGCACAAAGTTTTGATGAATTACAAGCCGCTGTTAACAATGGCATCGATTACCCTTGCTTTATTAAGCCAACCATGTCGTCGTCCGGCAAAGGTCAGTCCATGGTTAAAAGCCCTGATCAGCTTAAACAGGCATGGGAATACGCAAAGTCCAGCGGACGTGTTGATACGGGTAAAGTGATTGTTGAAGCCAAAATTGATTTTGATTTTGAAATCACTTTACTGACTGTCCGTTCCTTGAATGAGAATGGCGTAGTACAAACCGGTTTTTGCGCACCTATTGGGCATATTCAGGAAAATGGCGATTATCGGGAAAGCTGGCAACCACAAATCATGAGTGCAGCCTCGTTAAAACTATCTCAGGACATTGCTTTTAAAGTAACCCATGAAATTGGCGGACTTGGCTTATTTGGTGTTGAGTTATTTATCAAGGGCGATGAGGTATGGTTTAGCGAGGTCAGTCCCAGGCCTCACGATACCGGTATGGTGACTATGGTGACGCAAAATCAAAATGAATTCGAGTTACACGCAAGAGCCATTTTAGGCTTACCGGTTAATACCAGTTTGAAAGGCGTAGGCGCCAGTGCTGTTATTTTAGGCGGTATTAATGCCAAAGGCGTTGTTTATGATGGCTTGGCTCAAGCGCTTGCTGTGCCTGACAGCGAAGTTAGATTATTTGGCAAACCTGAAGCATTTGTTAACAGACGTATGGGGGTGGCTTTGGCAACTGCTGGAAGCGTCGATGAGGCCAGGCGTAAAGCACTTCAAGCCGCAAACTTAGTGATTGTTAAAGCAGCGCTTTAGGTAACAAAATGATAAAAATTGCTGTTATTTTATTGACTCTATTGCTTTCAAAAGGGGTAATAGCCGATATATACAAGTATACGGATAATGATGGCCATGTTTACTATACGGATGAACCTCGCAATAGTCTGTATAAGCTTATTATAAAATCAAAAGCCGTCAGTTATTCGCCAAAAAATAACATCATAAAAGCACAGAATTTTACCGGTACCAATAAAAAAAGATTTACCGATCTTATTGAACAAACGGCTTATCGACATCAGGTTGATGCTAAATTGTTACATGCCGTTATTCAAACAGAATCGGCTTACAATTCAAGTGCTCAATCCCCAAAGGGTGCGGTCGGTCTTATGCAATTGATGCCTGAGACAGCAAGACGCTTTGGCGTTATCGACCGTAATAATCCCGATCAGAATGTTGACGGTGGTGCCCGCTATTTAAAACATTTAATTACCCTGTTTAATCCAAATCTGGATCTTGCTGTTGCCGCCTATAATGCCGGTGAAAATGCCGTTATACGCCATAAAAACTCAATTCCACCGTACCCTGAAACACAAAATTATGTGAAGCAGGTTTTGGCTTTATATCATCGATGACCATTTTATAATCATCCGCTAATTATGGCTGTGGAGGTTGACGAAAATAATTTCCATTGTCAGGAAGTCGAATTCGCACTAAGAGAAAGTGAAGAGCGTTTTCGGCAAATGGCGGAAATGACTGGTGAATGGTTATGGGAGCAAGACCCCCAAGGCTATTATATCTACAGTAGTACTGCTGTTAACCAAATTCTCGGATTTAGCGAGACGGAAGTTATTGGCAAACATTACACTAAATTTTTAACCTCTCAGGATCAAGCTGAGCAGCAATCTTATTCGACTAGCCGTCAGCCTTTTTATGCCTTAACCAATCACTATCGTCATAAAGATGGACATCCCGTTTTTACCGAATCGACCGGATTGCCTATCATTAACGCAGAAGGAAAGTTGCTTAAGTGGCGTGGTGTTGATCGGGATATTACCGCAAGAAAGCATTTTCAGGATGCGCTGGTAGAAAGCGAAAAACGCACACGACTGATTATTGAAAGCTCTTTAAGCGCGATTGTGATTATGGATTCCTACGGACTGATTACCGATTGGAATTACCAGGCTGATAAAATGTTCGGCTGGTCGCGTGATGAGGCTATCGGTAAGCGTCTTGACGAGTTAATTATCCCGTTGCGATTTCGTGATGCTCATCGGCTGGGCTTAAAACTCTTTCTAAATACAGGAATTGGCCCCCAGTTAAATCAACTGCTTGAGTATGTCGCAATACGTAGGGATGGTTCCGAGTTTCCGGTTGAGTTTAGTGTTGCTCCTTTAAAGTTGGGTAACGCCTATATATTTAGTGGTTTTATCCACGAAATCACTGCCCGAAAAGCCGCTGAACAAAAAATTCTTGAGGCCCAAGTCAAGCTGGCAATTGCCCAGAGTGAAATCAATATTGCCCAACGAATCCAGGCTTCCTTGTCACCCTCAGCACCAATTAAATCCGGGCATTTTGAAATTATCGGTTATTGCTTGCCTGCCGATCAGGTTGGCGGTGATTATTTTGATTATTTTTTTCGAAATGAAGACTGTCTGGATATTGTCATTGCCGATGTGTCTGGTCATTCTATTGGCCCGGCACTTTTTATGGTTGAAACACGAAGCGCCATTCGCTCACAGGTAAACAGGTTGGGTACGCCCTCTGAAACACTGGGAGTGCTTAATGATTTTTTATTTGATGATTTGGATAATGCTGATTATTTTATTACCCTGTTTTATTTGCAATATAACATCACCAACCAGCAATTAAGCTTTGCCAATGCCGGACATCCACCGCCGCTATTACTCAGCCCTTTTCAAACTGTCTGTAGACAGCTTGATGCCGAGGGTATGATATTAGGGGTACGTAAAAATGTCTTTTATGAGCAAAAAAACACCACGCTTTCCGAAGGCGATTTAATTTTGCTTTATACCGACGGTTTAACGGAAGCCGAAAATCCCGACGGTGAATTTTTTGGCATAGAACGTGTGTGTGAGCTTTTTGCTCACTATGCCCAACATTCACCAGAAAAAATTATTGAAGCACTGCTAACGCATCTAAAACAGTTTTGCCAAAGCGAATCGTTTAATGATGATATTACTTTAATGGTTTTTAAGCGGGGTTAATTCCCTGGCTTAAATAAAAGATAAATCTTTATTGGTTATTGGGTTACCAACCAATAACCAAGCGACTTTTATTAGCAAGTATCCATTTAAACATGACAGCGATAGCCAAGCTTATAGCTATAACCAGCGGTACAGTAACCATAAATCCAAGTGTTCCGGGAAGAAAATTGAAACGTTTAAAAACGGATAAATAATCAAAGAAATAAAGAATCCATGGATGTATGAAATAAATAGCAAAACTCGTCGAGGCTATATATTTTAAAAAAGGTATCTGTTTATCCTTAAATTTCTGAATTACCGATAACAGGAAAAAACACATCAGTATTTTTTGGAAAATGATCAAATCAATGCCTTCATAAGAAAGCAGATTTTCTTTATGAAAAGTACCATACTGCTTGTAGATTAAAACTTGTGCGGCTGACAGAAAAATAATAGAGAGACCTAAAATAAAACTCTTGTCTTTTAAAAAATGAAATACTTGGTCTTTTTTTATAGAGCACATAATGCCCAACATATAAATAGGAATAAAATAAATAACAGAATGAAAAGACGATAAATTATGCGCTGGACGGTGAATCAAGCTCGAAATGCATAATAGAAAAATAAATAGCCATAATTGAACCTTTATGGGTAGCTGTATTTGTTTAATAAAGAGCGGTGACAGAGCAAAAATAATCATTATAAAAGGGACATACCAATAAGCATCCAATATGTTTCCTACCAACCAGTATTGAAGACATAGCCAGATATATTGATGCCAATTGTTTATTTGGTTAGTGATAAAAATTTCAGCATAAGGTGGTCGATCCAAATAAAAAACAAAACAGGTAATACCGGCGATGGTTAGCAAGGTGTATGGCAGTAAAACATATTTCGCTTTTTTAAAAATAAATTGTTGGTACTGAAATGTAGGATAAAAAACATGATGAAAAAAGAAACCGGAAATAAACACAAATAAAATAGTGCCTCCAGTGATCAGGTTGGCAAACACTTTTTCATAAAATGAGTCTATAGCCCAGTACGTATAACAATGACCGGCAACTATGAATAATATGGCTAAACTTCTAAAATATTCAAATGAATTTAAGTGCATGTTTTTGTTATTAAAGTGCATAGGTATTTATATAAGTGTTACTACTTGTTCGCCAAAAAGAGAACGCCAATGGGATAATGTGAGCGTAACTGTTTGATTTTCTTGTTCTCGGCAACGGTTCCTGCATCCAGGCAAGTCGTCAATTCAGCCCTCTCCAGCAGCAGGAGGATGGGTTCGTGCATCGTGTAATTCATTGTTTCATTGAGCATAAAAGTTGTGTAAATATCTCTGGCTAAAGTGACTAATGTTATATTAATGAGCAAGCTGTTCAAATGAGTTTAACAACACCCGTAAACCCAAAAATAAGTTGCGCATAGATAAAGATATTAATATAAAAATTATATGGTTATTGTTTTTTTAAAATTATCGCCGTGATTTTTAAAGGTGGCTTACTAATTTAAACTTTATTAAAATCTGAAGTTATTGATTATATAGACTTTCAGAAATTAAATTTCCATTCGCATCGCTGTAAACTCCTACGGATACCATCCCTTCAACGGATGTTATCCGTTAGCATCGAAATTATTTATCTGGAAATCTATAGATAGCTTTTATTTATATACGCTTATCCTGGATAGTATCCCTGTTTTTTAATGATCTTGTGTCTTGCAGTGCCCTTTTTCGTTTACTTCAAATTTTTATTTGTCGGGATCGTAGATAATCTACGAATTATAAAATCAAGGTAACAAAACTTGAAGATTGAGTTAGATACACCTAAAAGGCGTAAATCATTCGCCAAGTACCCAACCAGTCGGTATGACGGCCATCGGTCTGACTGAAACCCGCGCCAAATTGTATTGTGACATGATTATTAAAATTCCAGTGTACTTGGGGCATCAGCAGATAATGCCATTTCGATTCCCTGCTGAATTCGTTATTCATTTCAATTCCCAAAGTTAATTTTTCCGAATGATCGTAAAACCAGCTGCTATTAAACAGGCCTACAAAATGGCCATCACGTTCGACGTTCTTGCGGCGTAAGCCTATCATACTAAGGCTACTTATTGCTGAATTCCAACGAAATCCGGCTATATAAATGCTGTCGATTGAGTATTTTTGTTCTTTTCTATCATGATAACCAATCATTTGCCAGCCATGTATGAAACGGTTGTTAAATCCGGTGCCTAATGTTCCTTGGGCGGCTACTTTGTAATCGCTCAATGACAACTGATCGAACGGCATCTCAAGTTCCACAGCAAAGTTATCGAACAAGCCAAATTCAATTTCGGGAGCCCATCCGGCTTGACCGCTTTTAAGCGAGTGTGCGGATAGCACATTCATTTCCAGATCGCCCTGGCGAACGCCTAGCGGTCTTACTAAATCGAAAACCATGGGTTCAGGAATATGCGGTGTATTGTTACTTGGCACGGCAGTACCCATTTTGGAATGGCTGTCATCAGCCTCTACAGAGAATGACATAATTAGTATCAGGCAGCTTAAGTAACCTAAAAATAGGCTTTGTTTAAGAAGATGTTGCTTATGTTGAAGCTTTTTTTTCATAAATACAGCGGGGATTGATAATTTTCTGCGGTAACAACCGATGATGGTTGGCGCGCAGGTTTGTCTGTGCTGTATTTTTTGTAGTCGTTCAGTGAAAAAGCCGGGATAAAAAGAACTAATAAATAATCGCGCAAGATTTTGTATGCCCATATTTAGAAAGATGATCATATAAATCAATCAATAATCACGCCAACTACACTGAAATCAGGGAATTATCTTGTTGTACTCGAATTAGCTTATCTTATCTCACTGTTTTTTTTGAAAAATACTTTTACTGGAGATAAGTAAAATTATTTCGATAGACATGGTTTAAGAGTTTTTAAAATACTTGGAGTAATTATATGTGTTGCGATAAACTACAGCTATGTAGAAAATTAAAACATATTGTTCCATGCGCATTTCCACTAAACTCACCTTATCGTTAACCTCTATTGGTTTGCTTATATTTATCGGCTATGGTTTCTATAATCTTTCGCTTGAGCAAAAAGATTTAACCCGGGTTATTAGTCAGCAAACAAAACTACTTGGAAAAGGTTTGCAAATTGCTGTTGTAAATGCCATGCGGGATAAGCAATTGGGTGATATTTCAGAGCTCCTAAAAGGACTTGAGCAAATTGAACCTGAACTAAAAGTTCGGATTTACGATGATCAGGGTCAGAGCTTTCCCGATATTATTGGTAATTCTTACGCAAGCGATTTCCAGAAAAGGCTTAATGTCGCTTTGCAAGATGATGACAGCGATCAGTTTTTTTATCCCGATACGAATCCTGAATACATTGCTTTACGCCTGCCTTTACAAAATATACAGGGCAAAAAACTTGGTATTTTGGTATTGGTGCGTGACCTGCATGAAATGCGCCGAGATCTTGATATTACGCAACGTAACCTTGCTATTTCTACACTTGTTTTTATTTTAATTGCAGCGCCTTTTTGTACATTTATTGGTTTGATTTATATCGGCTGGCCCTTACAACGACTGGCTAATGGTATGAAACAAATACGGGATGGCGATTTTTCGCCGTTACCACTCATTACTCAAAAAGATGAAATTGGTATTCTGTTAAAGACATTCAATGTCATGGCGGCAGAATTAGCCATAGTCCGACAAAAACTTAAACAAGAAGCGCAATCTCGTCGCCAAATCCAGACCGGGCTTCAAGAAGCCGATAAACTGATTACCATCGGGCAATTATCGGCAGGACTGGCACATGAAATCGGCTCACCGTTACAGATATTAAAAGGCCGGGGAGAGCATCTGTTGTTGTGTGCAGACCAACCTGGGGAGGTTATTCGTCACGCTGGTATATTGGTGTCGCAAACTGAACGAATCACGCGTATTGTTCAACAACTACTGGAATTTGCCAGACGCAGGCCGGCTAACATAACCTGTATTGATTTACGTGAACCTGTTAATGCTGTGCTCAATTTATTGGCATACGAAGCTCACAAAAAACAAGTTAAACTGAGCTTTACCGCCTCAAAAGATCTTCCCTTGATTCTGGCCGATAGCGACGGTATTCAGCAAATTATTTTAAACCTGATTACCAATGCCTTATCTGCAAGCGGTGCTGGCGGGCACATTGTTGTGACTGTTGAACAACATCCACTCACGCCTAATCCGGTTAACAACCAGGTTACCGAAACCGTACATCTGATTATCAGGGACAACGGCTGTGGAATGCCGCCGGAAACACTAAAATGCCTGTTTGAGCCATTTTTTACTACCCGGCATGAACAAGGCGGTGTCGGACTTGGGCTTGCCGTCGCCCACAGTATTGTCACGGCACATCACGGCAGTATTAAAGCCGAAAGCATACTGGGTGCAGGTAGTGCTTTTACCATCATATTACCTGTGGAGAAACCCCATCATGGTGTTAATTAATCAAGCAACACAAAAAAACAGGCAATTGCTGGTCATTGATGACGAAAGCGATGTTACTGATTATTTGACTGAAATGCTCAATGACAATGGTTATAAAGCGAGCGGTGAAACTGATCCACAACGAGCCTTGCAGCGTTTGGAAACAGAGCATTTTGATTTGGTGATCAGCGATATAGAAATGCCCGGTATGCGTGGTCTGGATTTGATGTCGGCTATTCATGCCCGAAAGCCCGAGCAATTAATTTTATTGATGACTGCTTTTGGCAGTATTGATTTAGGGGTACGCAGTCTACAGGCAGGGGCTTGTGGTTTTGTAACCAAACCGTTTTCCTTAAATGACTTGTTGGCTTCCATTGAACGCGCGTTTAACGACCGACAAATGCACAGGGAAATTGTTCGTGTTGGCACGTCAGATCAAAATCCCACGCCACGTGGCTTGATTGCCGAAAGTCCCAACATGAAAAAAATACTGCAACTTGCCGGTCGGGCCGCCAAGATCAACTCCCCGGTACTGCTAACGGGTGAAAGTGGTGTCGGTAAAGGAGCTTTAGCGCGCTTTATTCATGAACATAGTCCACAGGCTAACGGCCCTTTTCTACAAATCAACTGTGCAGCATTACCGTTTACTTTAGTGGAAAGCGAATTGTTTGGTGTCCGTAAAGGCGCTTACACGGATGCCCGTGAACATCGCGCAGGATTATTTGTTGAAGCCGAGGGTGGCACGTTGTTTCTGGATGAAATTGCCGAAATGCCTTTGGCAATTCAACCCAAGTTATTACAAGCACTGGAAACAGGCAAAGTAAGACCCGTAGGAGCGGCTAGCGAAGTTGCCACTCATGTGCGTATTATTGCTGCGACTAACCAACCTATTGAAAAAGCCTTACAAAACGGCTTGATACGCCCGGATCTTTACTATCGCCTTAATGTCATTCGTTTGGACATTCCACCATTAAGAGAACGCCGGCCAGATCTGGAGTATCTGGTTGATCATTTGTTACAAAATGCCCAGACAAAATTACAAAGACAAATAAAGGGTATATCTGCCGAAGCCATGAGGTGGATTCGGGCTTATCCATGGCCCGGGAATGTACGTGAATTGGCTAATACGTTGGAGAGGGCAGTTGCTTTGACCGAGCATGATACGATCCTGCTTGAAGACTTGGCTCAGGCCACGCAACTACCTATTGAGGGTAATTTTTCAGGTAATGCGGCAACTCAATCAATGACTCTGGCAGAATTGGAAATTAACTATATCCACCGCATTTTGGAAATAACCCAAGGCAACAAAGCGCAAGCGGCTAAAATATTAGGGATTGATCGAGGCACACTTTATCGAAAGTTGGGTGATGAAATTTAATTGACGGCTTGATTATGACAATCTAATTACCGGCCGAGTAAATGTTTTATGCCGCGGATCAGCATTAATTTCTGGCGGTTGGCAGTCAGCCAAAGCATTAGAAATACTTGGAAAAAAACGCTTATATGCTGCCAGAATGAGATTCCTGTTTTTCAGGAGGAAAGGATTTTTCCAATCGATGACGAAACTCATCCATTTGTCTTGTTAATTCTTCACTGAAGGATTTGATTTGTTCCTCAAATAAAGGAATCTGTTGTTTCAGTCCATTGTTAATGGTTTCACCTATACCCCGCAAGCTTTTAAAAATATCTCCAAAAGGCAGGTTTAAAAGATTATTGAGTGTTCGCTGATAATCAACTTTCCATAGATCATTTTCTTTTAATAAAACGGTGTTAAAAGATAAAACTTTATTAATTTCAGGGTCTTTTAGCGTTATGATCGTAGACACCGTTGCATTGGATCCGTCGATTAAAATAGCGCCGGTTTTTAGCGTCGCATCATCCATATTTTGCTGTTTAGCCACCAGTTGTTGGGTTTCCTGAGTCACATATTTTCTGGCAGAGTCAATATTACCTTCTACCATCGCTTGCCAAAATTCCGTAGTAACCTGTTCGGGAGTTAATGCCCCCTGACAACCGCTTAGCAAGCACAATAGACTTAATAATCCTGCTAATCCAGTCATGCTTTTATTGGTATGATGACGGGAGTGACTCTTTATTAACAGGTTAAATATGATCACTGAAAACTCCAGAAATTTGCAGTATAGGGTAGCCAGAACAAGGACTTCCCGATGGTAAAAGTTTTATAGGTTTCATTTTTTGTATAAGATTGAGAAATGTATAAAATATCGGCGATTTTAAAGGCTCTTTAACGAATCAATCCGGAAATTTAATTTTTAAAAGTCATTCGTCACCGGATATAGTCTTGACGTTTTTCTATCACTATTTTTACGAAACAATTGGGCAATAGCCATACTAGAGGGCCAGTGTTCTGCAATTAAATATGACTGCCTGCCTTAACAGCTACTTTACCGGAAAGCTCTTGCCTGGTAACCGTCTCGGGTGGTTCGGCACGGGCCTCTTGATTCGCACTTTTACTTACTTTTGCTGGTACATGATCAGGTTGTATTGGTTCGAGCGCTTTATTTGTCACTATCACCGGTAGGCCCAGCGCAGCCCAATCATAAAGCCATCCGGCATCCTCTGATACATTGCTCCAGCGTTTGTTTTGGTCTTTGGTGGCCATGTTGATGCAACCATGGCTGGCGGGATGGCCAAAATTATTGTGCCAAAACGCGCCATGGAAGGCAAAGTCTTTATGGAAGAATTGCGTATAGGGAACATCTTCCACTTCATAGAAATCACGCTGCCCCCGACCGACGTCGCTACGCATGGTCTTGTGGCGATAGCGGTCATAGATATAAAAAGAACCCGTTACCGTAGGTGTTTTGCTTTTGCCCGTGCTGACCTTGAAGGTGCGGATCACTTCGCCATTTTCTACAGCCTCAACACGTTGACTTTCCAGGTAAACAAAAAGCTTCCGGTCTTTACCGGTGCTGAATTGCTCGATCAGGGCTTGCTTTAGCGTGCCGCCCCTTACGCTTCTTAAATTTTGCTCATGGGTGCTGACTTCGATAGCGCTTGAGGCTGGCCATGCAGGATTAGGGGTAAACTTAAGAAGGCGCGGTCCAATCCAGCGCCATTTTCCAGTGATGGTTTTGCCATCGCGAGTCTGCACCTGGAGCTTGCTCGCTACATTGGCCCGGTCGATCAACGGTTCACTAAAAGTTACTTGCAGTGGCAACATCAAGCCTAAATTGGTCAAGCCCTTAACATTGGTTTCGGCGGTAAGGGGGGGCGGGGTCATTAACTCGAGATTTAGCGCAGGCAAGGGGACGCCCGTCGCAGTTTTATAATTCAACTGGATATTATAACGATGGTCTTGCACATAAGCGCTGGCCAGCAACCGAATGTTTTGACCTGTGGCATCGGCTTCCGTGCGCAAAGTCAGGTCGCCTGTAGCCTGTACTTCACCTACTGGCCGGTCAAAATGCAGGGTCACCGATGCGTCCGGCTCCAGTATTCTAAGCGCGGGCCCTTCCAACTTCGGCACGGCGACCGTTGTAAAGTTAACTTCGCGGGTCTGGGACTGTCCTGACCAAGACCGTTCCGCCGTCACCTTGAGTGTATAGTGAGTCTCGAAAGCCAGTGGCGCGGGCAAGCTAAGGCTGGTTTGATTTTTCGCTTCAAACAGGACTTTTCCGGTGCCATCGAATAATTCGACCTTGGACAAGCGGGCACCCAAACCCAAAGCTTCCAAAGTAATGGTCTTGCGCGGATCGACGTCGTTATCGCCTTGGAAGGCTGTCATGGAGAAGCCATAGGACAGCATGTCTTTGCTGACGAAGGTTTCGGCCTGGACGACTGTTGACAAAGTCATAATCATGGTCGCCAGCCAGAAGAAATGCGGTTTGACCGCACTGGAATAAGTGGCTATTTTCATCGAGTCACCTCGCGCCCAAACAGGCGTATTAGTTAAAAGCTGGGCATACCTGCCTTCAAACCTTAAGACATTCTGTTAGGGATATCTTAAGGTTTGAAGGTAGATCCTTGGTCGGCAGTCACAATCAGTTTTATGCCCATTCCATCCCTTATATTTTACTACAACTATCGCCGCGAGAAGAAAATCTTGCCAAATCAGCCCTCAACGGAACCAATTAAAATAGTTGTAGGCTGATATGGTCGAACGGGCAGGCTGTGGGTTGATCCCAATGCGAACAAGGCTATATAGACTTTCAGAAATTAAACTTCCAATTCATATCGCTGTAAGCTCATACAGATAACATCCCTTGAAGGGATAGTATCTGTAAACATGGAAATTATTTATCTGAAAATCTATAGATGAAAAATTTTACCCATATTCTACTCTATAAACTAGACCAACCGGCAATTCACACTGGACGATTTTGATATTTACTGGTGGGATATTCTTGGCAAAAAGCTATTGCACCGCCAAGACAATCGACCATAATTTGCAAACTGGTGATGGTTTTACTTAAACTATATCCATTCCCACTTTATTTCCAACGCACATTATGAAATCAACCGCTAAAATCATTGTCGGTTTAACATTGACAGGATTGCTGGGCGCGTGCTCGGTGCACAAGCCCGCCAGTATAAACGTTGCCGTCAAACCCCATGCTCAGGTTGCCCGGAAAGCTTATTATAGCGCACCTCTCAGATTGCCCGGTCAATGGACCGTGGCGGATATTTTGCAAGATTATGGTGCCTATACGTCGCGCAAACTTAACCCCTATTTCGTTAAAGCCAAGGTATCTTATCCCCCCCGCGAAGTGACCTTCATCGCTTTGAAAGCGGAAAAGAAACTTGAACTATGGGCCAAGGACAACGGTGAGTTCCGTTTCATCCGTGATTATCATATTCAGGCTGCCAGCGGTATGGCGGGGCCCAAATTACGCCAAGGCGACAAACAGGTGCCGGAAGGTGTTTATGGCATTGCGGGGCTCAATCCCAACAGCCATTACCACTTGTCAATGAAAATAAATTACCCCAACGAGTTCGACCTTTTCCATGCCGGGCAGGAAGGGCGCGTCAATCCGGGGTCTGATATTTTCATCCATGGTAAAGCCGTCTCCATCGGTTGTTTGGCCATAGGCGATGAAGCGATAGAGGAGCTTTTTGTACTTACAGCGCAAGTGGGTGCCGAGAATGTAAAAGTAGTGATTGCCCCACACGATCCGAGGGTCTACCCTCTGCAAGCTGATTCCGGAAAATTTCCTAAATGGACCCCGGAGCTTTATTCGATTATTTCCCGTGAAATCAAAGCCCTGTCACCTGTAGTGAAGTCGGCAAAAACCAGGTTTTGACAATTATAGCTTGTCTTCGTTGATGGTACCGGCAAAGCGTTCGCGGGTTGTGCGTAGCCAGCGTGACGCATTAACTTTCTTCCCTGGGAGCCTTGCTGGCATCCGGCAACCTAAAAATCTGTAAGGATGAATTTATTCGCCTTGGGCGAATAAATTCATCCTTATACTACGCTTCCTGTTCTCGGATAGCCTGCTGGCCCTTATTGTATTTCCGTCATTATTTTTTTTATTTTAGTCAATACTTGCTGTTGTTGATCTGCATCCAGCTTGCCAAATTCGTGTTCAAATTCAGTTAAACCGTAGATTGGTTGGCTGGCAACGTTGTTTGATGCGTTGAGGCCACAATCGGCAAATACTTGTTGAATGGGTTTTACGGTATTGTCCAAAGGTATTGAGCTTGATAGTGCAGTTCGTATCATGGTGGTGATGCGAATAAAAACAGCTTGGCCAGTCAACAGATCATCCGCCATGCGTTTGGCAAATTCTTCTGTATAGCCTCTGCGTTTGGAGTCAGAGAATGTTTTCATTTGAATGACAACCGGTGTCTTTTTGTCAATTTGATATTCCAGATTAAAACTACTGCCTTGTGAGGCAATCAAGTCATCCGTATTAATAACTACTTGTAGCTTGTTTTCCTTGCAAACAATTTCCAGCATCATGTCGTCATAACGACCCGGTTGGGGCAGCGGTGATTGGGCAAAGCTATAAGTCTGATTGGTTGAGCTGTTCCTGCCTTGCTGATAGGTCCAGGGATTATCGGCCAAGGCATTTAACGGACAGGCAATTAAAAGCCCCAACATAATTGCTAATGTATTGCGGTTGTATTTCATTATAGAGTCCTGGAAGGTTTTATAGCCGTATTATATGGGCAGAATGGCGGTGGCCCGTCTCATCTTGAAAATAAGTAAATTAACGCTAAACAGTCTATCGCAGATTATAAAAAACGCTACTTACGCAAGCAATCTCTCCAACTCTTTGGTTAAGGCGATATAAGGCATCAGATTGACCGGGAAAACCGATTTGATTTCCTGATAAACTCGCCGGTATCGATTGATTTTTTGTTTTTCAGCGGGCAAATCAAAATAGTCGGCACAGGTTAACGTATTGCTTAACAAGATGTTATTAAGCAATAAACCGGTAATGCGTTTTATATCGGCCTGTAAATCAGACGATACTTTTTGTTCCCAATAATCATGAGGAGGCATTTTTGTGAACTGTTCGTCAATTTCATACAAACCCAGATAACGGCTAATATCATTGAACAGTTTAAAGACCGTTATAAAATCGGTAGCAGTTTCAGCAGATAAAGAAACGATAAACGGAAAATCATTAAGAGTGGCTATAAACATCAGTCTTTGTGCCAACTTTTCCGGAAGCCCATCCTGTGTGTATCGCTCCAGTTGTTCTTTACTTTGAAGGCTGTCTTGCCGGTTAACATGTTGTTCAAAGTCTTGTAAATAAATACTATAGTCGTTGATGGTCTGAGTATCGGGACGAATTTTTTTGTTGTGTAGTAACGTCCAGCGACAAAAACCAGTCAGCATACGTTCAAGTTCCAGCAAATAGTGATACTGTTTATCTGCGGCAATTTTATTGTCCAGCGCATAAATCGCCAGACGCAGTGCATCACCATCCAAAACCCGGTCAAAAGTTAAATAACAAGCGACATGATCGAGTATTGTGGTATTTTCGCTGTCGTTATCGAGGCTTAAAAAACTACATCCGGCCTGATTAATTATTTTATTACTGACGACAGTGGCTTTGATTTCGTTGGCCAGAGGATGGGCAGATAAGTCATTTTTATAATGCGCATTAACCTGAACAGGAAAGTAGGCCTGTAAATAACATTCACAGCATTCATCATGCAGTAATGCCGTTTGGTCTTGTATCTGCCGGGTTAAGTACATTTTGCTGGCGGCCATTAATACGGCCAGTTCGGGACGGGTTATTCGTTGTCCAGGCCTGGCTAAAATAATTTTTGCGGGAGGAAAAGATTCAACAACCCGATCTAAAAAGCCTGCACCTTCAAGGCGTTCAGCAAGTTGCAAAAAAACTGTCGGATTATCGGCGCTACGTAATTGGTCCAATGATAAACAAAGACTCTGGGCATAATTATTGGCCAGGACCTGTTTGCAAACAGCGTCGGTCATACTGATAAATAACGGTTGATAGTCAGTAATAATGTGTTTCTTTTGTAAACCCGTCAGCAAGATTTTTAAATTAACTTCATGATCAGAGGTATCGACGCCCGCCGAATTATCGACCGCATCGGTATTGATGTGACCTCCGCGCAAACTGTATTCGATGCGTGCTTTTTGGGTAAAGCCCAGGTTTGCACCTTCGCCAACAACACGAGCGCCCAGATTGGCGGCATTAACTCGTACATTGTCATTGCTTCGGTCGCCGACCTCTTCGTGTTTTTCAGTACCGGCTTTTACGTAAGTACCGATACCACCGAGCCATAACAGGTCTACCTGCGCTGCCAACAGGTAGCGTATCAGTGATTCTCCGTCCAGTGTTTTATAGCGTATGCCCAGCCATTTTTTTAGTTCGGCAGAAATGGGGATATCTTTGTCTGAGCGAAAATAAACACCGCCTCCTTCAGAGATCAAGGTTCGATCGTAATCATTCCAACTGGACCCTGATAATTCGAACAAGCGTTTACGTTCGTTAAATAGTGCGTTGCTGGCCGATGGGGTAGGGTCAATAAAAATATGTTGCCCGCTAAAAGCAGCCAATAAGCGGATACAGGGCGACAATAACATACCATTACCAAAAACATCGCCATCCATGCTGCCAATACCGACGACAGTAAAGGCTTCGCTTTGTGTATCAATACCTAATTCCTGAAAATGTCGTTGGACGCACTTCCAGGCACCTTGAGCAGTAATGCCCAGTGCTTTGTGGTCATAGCCGTTAGAGCCTCCGCTGGCAAAGGCATCACCCAACCAAAACCGGTAGTCTGCTGATACGGCGTTGGCAATATCTGAAAAGCTGGCTGTGCCCTTATCTGCAGCTACTACCAGATAAGGATCAGGATCATCATAGCTGACAATATTTTGCGGCCTAATAACGGTGTCGTCACTATAGTTGTCGGTTAAATCCAACAGACTGCGAATCAGGGTAATGTAAGCCTTTTTTCCGGCCTCTTTTAGGTCCATGCCGGTGCTTTGCGGGGAAAATTTCAGGTTGCTTTTCTTTAATACAAACCCGCCTTTTGCACCGGTCGGAATAATTAAGGCATTTTTGCTGATTTGGGTTTGCATGAGTCCCAATATTTCCGTTCTAAAGTCATCGGGACGATCAGACCAACGTATCCCGCCCCGGGATACTTTGCCACCCCGCAGATGAATACCTTCCATACCCACTGCATGGACATAAATCTCGTTTTGTGGTTTAGGAGAGGGCATCTCAATAATCCCTAAGCTGTTTATTTTAAAGGCAATAAAATAATCATCCAGCTTACGCCGTAAATGGAAATTACAGCGCATCGTTGCATCTATCAGATTAAACAGGGTACGTAAAATGCGGTCATCATTAATCTCAACAACCGATGCCATGCTGTCCAGTAATTGCAGGCGTAAGGGAAATAATGCTTGTTCTTCCCGAAGTACCGGATCATCCCATGCAGGATTAGGTCTGAAGCGGGCCTCAAAATAATCAAACAGACACAAGGCAAGCTGTGGATTATTGATTAAAGCATGATGAACAGTAGCTTTACTGGTTTGATGGCCTAGTTGTAAATAATAATTTCGGTAAGCCCTGAGTACATCAATTTCTTGCCAGTCCATTCCGGTTAAAACCAGCAGTTTATTGAGTGCGTCATTTTCACTTTTTCCAGCCAATATAACTTGAATGGTTGCCAGCAGTTGTTGATTGACAACGCTTAAAGATAAACATTGGTTTGTTGCTGTTTTAATGGTGAAGCTTCTGATAAATTGCGTCGTACTGCCCGTGGTAATCGTAAACTGCACCTGATCCATAACTCTTAAGTGCAGGTTTTCCAGAACAGGAATGTACTCATCCAAAAAATGTTCCTGTTGACTGTAAAAATGCAGCCGATAATTGGTTATTTCTTTATAAGGTTTAAGCAGGCTTATATCATGACTTTTTAAGGGAGATAGTTGTTCAAGATGAAGCAGGTCTTTTAATGCGTAACGCGGAGACACCAAGGTTTGATAGTCAACAGAAAAAGCGGACTGATATTTTTGCCACAAGAGTTTACCGGTTTCCTTGCCCAAAGCCCGCTCAGTGAGTTGTTGAAATGAAGCGATCCAGGATTGGGTAAGGCTGTTTACTTGTACGTCCATTTATTCACCGCCTGTAGAATTATTTTAAAAATATGCTTTTGACCTGCCTGATGGTGCTATAGATATTTTGTAATTTCCAACACATTACAATCATCTTGTTTGGTATAAGTGACAGAATCCATAAAGGTTCTAATGAAATAAAGCCCCATACCACTTTCTTTAGGCTGCTCAAAATTGGGTAACGGCACGGTTTCCAGGTCAAAGCCCTGGCCATGATCATAAACCTTGATATTCAGCTCATTATCCTGAATATGGATGGTTATCCTGACAGTATCTTTCGGGGTCGTTAGCGTGGCATGCTTAATGGCATTAGTCGTGGCTTCAGTTAATACCAAGTTTAAATGATAAGCCAATGCCTCCCTGTCACCAGAAAAGTCATCGATATCTTTCGCTATATGTTCACCAATACTACCGATTAAATCCAGATATTTGGTCTGCGTCGGAATGATTACATCTACCTGTAGAACCGAATTACACATACAGAACCCCTAGGCTTCGTTTTCAAAAGCTTCATTTAGATCAGTATAAATTTCAAAAACCCGATTTAACCGGGTTAACTCAAACATTGATAATACTTGTTGCTTACAACAGGCTAAACCAAGTTTGCCGGATTTAGCGGCCGCATTTTTATGTCCTGATAGTAAGGCACCCAAGCCGGAACTGTCTATAAAGCGAACATTTTCGAGTTGAACGATAATATTAACGTCGCCATTTTCTATCAACTGCAGGATGTAGGCTTTTAATTCCCCCGAATTGTGAGCATCTATTCTTTCTTCCTCAATAAATATAACACTACAATCATTTATTTTTTCGAGTTTTAGTTTCATTGGTTTTTTAGTGCTGAAAATTCAAGTTGCTTGAGTATAGTCTTTTTAACGACAGGATGTTATTTTGGACAGCCTTCCAACTTGTAAATAGCATATCCTTGTGCATTTATTTGTTGTCTTAATTCTGTTGGTGCTTCAACACTATGACAAAAATAGCAGTTCTCCGAGGTCACTGTGGCATCCGTCTCGCCTATGGTTTGTAACCATTCTTTGGCGTAGTTTATCGCTTTTTGTTGATCTTGATCATCAAGTACAACATCAAAATGTAACGTTTTACCTTTGCTTGTTTTTGCATAGGTATCAAATACATGTGAAATTGGCATCATAGTTTCCTGTAAAGTGGTTTAGTTGAAAATTGAAATTAAACAAGTTTGAAGTCAGAGCTGTATTCATAAGCGATATGCCTAATAATCAACCCCGAAGCTTGTCAATAAGTAAAGTTTTATGGGTCAGTATAACAATATCGATTCGATACATAAAGTTATTGTGTTACTATAAAGCTTGTTATCAACTGACTAAATCATTGTTTATATGCATAATATGGAAAAAGTTGATGTTTTTGACTTGATTGAACGCATGGCCACATTAATTCGTTCAGAAGAGCGTAAAAAATGTACCGAATTAGGCTTGCAGCCGGTACATTTTCAAGCGCTGGACTATTTGTCACGTTGTAATCGTTACAGTGATACACCGGCAGCATTAACCAATTTTCTTGGGATGACGCGTGGAACGGTTTCACAAACGCTATTATTGCTGGTAAAAAAGGGCTTTATAGAAAAAACCAGTGATACCAATGATCGGCGTATAGTGCATCTGAGTCTTCTGGCCGAAGGTCACGCTATTTTAAAACAGGCGAGAACATCGGATTTATTTAAGAGTGCGGCATTATTATTTAAAGAACATAATTTTATTAATAATGAAGAAATGTTCATGAAAGCACTCACATCATTACAAAAAGCTAATAAGTCACAATCATTTGGCCTTTGTAAAACCTGCCAATATTTTACCTCAACGTCCGTAGGTTTTAGTTGTGGGTTAACCAAGGAGCCTCTCAGCCAAAACGATAGTGAAAAAATATGCCAAGAGCACACACCTTTATAAACCTTAAAAAAATTTTGCAGGAGCGTCTCATGCCCGCGAGCGTTACCGATCTGATTTCGGTAATCATAAGCCCGATGCCGCAGGCATGAGACGATACATTTTATAGTTCATAGACAGCCGGATTGACAAAAATGACTGAACTGGAAAACTTCAAACTTCTGGGAATTGCTTTGGCAATAGGTTTGTTAATTGGCCTGGAACGTGGTTGGCGCACTCGTGATCGGGAGGAGGGTATGCGGGTTGCAGGCTTACGTACCTATGGAATGATTGGTTTGTTGGGTGGTTTATCAGGTATTCTGGCGCAGCAGGTCGATGCGTTCTTTATAGGCTTTGTTTTTCTGGGTCTTACAGCGGTGTTGCTACTGGCTTATAGTAAAAGCCTCGATAAATTTGCAGATTTTAGTATCACCAGTATTATGGCCTCGCTAATCACTTTTACGTTGGGCGCGTTAACGGTTTTTGGCTATATTATGCTGGCTTCTGCAAGTGCGGTAGTTATTACCTCATTGCTGGGTTTTAAGCCGTTATTACATGGCTGGCTTAAAAAACTGGAACAACACGAATTATATGCAACGCTAAAATTGTTACTGATCTCGGTTGTTATGCTTCCGATACTACCCAATCAGGGTTATGGCCCTTGGGCTGCCTTTAATCCTTATCATATTTGGCTGATGGTGGTGTTGATTGCCGGTATTTCTTATCTGGGCTATTTTGCCATCAGGATTCTTGGTAACCAGCATGGACCGGTTTTAACCGGTGCCTTGGGTGGATTGGTTTCTTCGACTGCCGTTACGCTTAATTTGTCAAAGTTATCAGCGCAAAATCCAACGATGAGCAACGTGCTCGCGGCTGGTATTTTAACGGCCTGTGCCACTATGTTTGCACGTACTCTACTGTTAACCTCCGTTATGAATCCTGCTTTGTTCCAAATGCTGTTCCCTGCGCTGCTGGTAATGACTATTTTTACTTATCTTGCGGCTTTTCTGTTGTGGTGGAACAGGCGAGAGTTTCAAGCCATTGACGAGATAACACTGGAAAACCCTTTTCAATTAATAATAGCGATGAAGTTTGGTGCATTTCTGGTTATCATTATGCTGCTGTCCAATGTGTTAAAAATTTATTTTGGCGATATGGGGACTTATTTTTTGGCGGCGACTGCAGGTCTGGCTGATGTTGATCCTATTACCCTTTCTATGGCACAAATGAGCAAGCAAGGCTTGGAGGTCAGTGTCGCAGCTAAGGCAATTCTTATTGCCGTATCAGTCAATTCAGGCATCAAAAGTATTTTTTCATGGTTTATTGGTGGCAGGGCTTTGGCGCTTAGAGTTTGCAGTACCTTGGCGGGAGCTGTTATCGCGGGCTTATTGATTACCTAAGCCGATAGACTAATCGTCCTTAAAATTCGGTCATATCTTGGCAAGTTATGGATTTCGGTTATTTGGGTAGATGGCTTGAGAAAGAAAAATTTTATAGGTTCCAACTGTCTCTATTTATGCGAGTAATCCGTCGCCCATTTTATCCAGCCTAAAATAATCGATTTTTTTATACAGCGTCGAGCGGGTAATACCTAATCTTTTTGCAGCCAAAGAAATATTACCGTCACATTCTTTTAATGCGGTTTTTATGCCATGTAATTCCCAGTTCGATAAACTCTTAATCGGCGCATCATAAGTTAACGGCATTGAGGTAAATGTTTGGAGATTATCGAATGATTGGCAATCGTCGCCATTTAATTTGAGTTCAGCCATAAAATCCAGCGGCAGATCCTGTTTGCTGATAAATGGATTGCTGGCGGTATAAAGCGTGGCTCTAATCACGTTAATCAGTTGACGAATATTACCGGGCCAAGGATGGCGTTCAATCAGGCTAATGACTTCGGGGCAAATTTCAAAAGGCTCTGTTACGGAAATGGTATTTAATTCACGTTGCAAGATATGATGAATGATGGTTTTTTTATCGGGCCGTTCTCGTAAAGGCAGAAGATGAATTTGCGCACCATTGAGTCGATAATAAAGATCACGCCGAAAACGCCCGGCCTCTACCGCCTCAATTAATTGTACATTGGTTGCCGCAACGACTTGCACATCAACATGAATAGGCGAACAGCCACCTACCGGCGTAAATTCCGAAGTTTCCAACACCCGCAATAACGTTGATTGTAAATCAAAACTCATATCACCTATTTCATCCAGAAATAGAATACCTTTGTCAGCCAGCTTAAATTTCCCCGGTTTGCCATTACTTCGCGCTCCGGTAAAGCTACCCGCTTCATAACCAAACAATTCACTTTCTATTAAATCATGCGGTATTGACGCGCAATTAATGGCAATAAAGGGCGCATCTTTTCTGGGGCCTGCCTGTTTAAGCAAATTAACAAAATGATCTTTACCAACGCCTGATTCACCGGTAATCAGGATAGGGATTTTATGCGTTTGTAGTTTTACGGCTTTTTGAATGAGTAAATCCAATGCTTCTGAAATGCTGGATTCAGTGTCTTGGTTTGACGGCTTGAGGGCAGGTTTAAAGTGAAATTTTTCTAACACCCGTTCTTGAGCGATTTTATTTTGAGCCAAAGGTAAGTTGGTATTTACCAAGACACAAATTAAATGCAGGAAAGCAAACAGTGAGTTCATACATTCGTGATTATTACTGACCAGTCCTATAACCGCCAGTAAGTTCCCGGCATCATCCAGTAACGGATAACCAACCGTCGTAAACGGGTGTAATACACTTAAAAAATGCTCCATACCCTGAAAGGCAATGGGTTTTTTTAGGGTGATTGCCGTGCCGATACCGTTATTACCCAAAACAGGTTCATGCCAGTTTGCTCCTTGCTGATACAGTTGGTTTATAAATGAACTCAGTAAATGATTTTCACCGGAGACATACAATAGTCGTCCTTCTGCCGTAGTAAGCACCATCATGACGCCCGCTTCTTTAAGAAATACCGTAAAGTTGTGGCTTAATTGTTTGATCAGTCCTTCTATGTTTTTTAACTGATGCGTGCTGTTGACTGTGTTATTAATGGCGGGATATTTTTCCCAATTGACATAATTACCTAAGGGTAATTGGTAATCTTCCAGGCAACGTCGCCAGGCATCGGTCACTTCCGGACGTACCCACTCGCCCTGATCCGGAATCGTACGGGTTTGATTCATCCATTGCCATGCCTGGGCAGGGCGGTCAATTTCAAACTCAATGGTGTGTCGGACTAATAATGCTTCTTGAATGATTCTTACTTTATTAGGAATTGTATAATCAATAGTCATTGTTGTCTCTTGATGGATATCACCTTAAAGTTAGTATAAGCAAAAAACATTAATTTTACATTTTAATGAATTTGTCATAACTACAATAATAAGCAGCCAAGATAACAAAATAAAAAAAATAGGCAATGCGTCATAGTGACGCATTGCCTACACGCTATTAAAAAATAACGGGGGCATCTATTTCAGATGCAGGTAGGGAAGACAAAACAAGTAAAACAAAAAAATAAAACCGGATTAATAAAAAATGATATAAATTAACAAGGTACAGGGACTGTGTCGGTTGACGGCAAGCCCTGGTTTTGCTGGGTATCACGTTTTCAAGTACTTAATTGCCAGCGATAAAACGTGGCAATTATCGGGGTTATTTTTAAAAATAACCCCGATAATTGTTGGTATATTACTATTTAGGCCGTCAAAACTGGCAGTCAGTGCCTATGGCTTTTTTAGGCTCTAGGATCCTCGCGGGTCGCCGCTGCCCATTCCGGTGAGTAACCATCCATAATTGAATTATCGGGGATATCCATAACAATGGTTTCTGTCGTCATCATCGTACTTACCACACTGACAGCATTGCGTAATGCCAGACGCATAACTTTAACGGGATCAATAATACCAATCTCCAGAAAGTTGCCGTACAGGTTACGCCGGGTATCCAGCGTAAAACTGTCATCATCTTGCGCATTTAACTGAGCAATGACAGCTTCACTATTAAAACCGGCATTTTGGGTTATTTTTTGCAAGGGAGCGCTTAATGCGGCCTGCAAAATTCTGATACCCTGCTGCTGCTCTGCATTTTCGGCAATGACGCTATCAAGCGCTTTGATACAACGAAACAAGGCAACGCCGCCACCGGGTAAAACACCTTCTTCAAGCGCCGCTATAGCCGACATATAAGCATTTTCAATACGCACCAGACGTTCTTTTATTTCAAAATCAGCCATTCCGCCGACACTAAATACACCGGTTCTACCTTTCAGGAAGGTAATGCGATCTGCCAATTCTTCATAGTCGTGTTTATTACCGGTAGCAGAGCCTTGTCCGGGTTTTTTGGCTAAAATAATTGCCGCTTCCTGGCGTAATGTTTCCGTGCGTACATCGATGGCGGCTTGGTCACCTGCCGCACCGATAATGGTTGTTGAACTCGCGGTAACTATGACTCGTATTGCTTGCCCCAGTTGGTCCAAGGTGACGTGCTCAAGTTTGGGAGAGCTGTAGTCATCAAGAATCGCCTGACCACCGGTTAACAGGGCTAAATCTTTAAAACGATTAAGGCGTTTATCACCAAAACCGGGGGGCTTAACCGCTACAACCTTGAAAATTCCACGCACATGATTCAGTAATAAGCCGGTTAATGCTTTATCGATGACATTTTCAGCGATGATTAACAGTGAACGTCCTTGTGCTTTGATTTCTTCCAACAGCGGCACCAAGTCCATCATGTCATCAATGTCACGGTCGTAAAGCAGAATATAAGGATTTTCCAACACGGCTTCTTCACGGGTTTTATCGGTCATAAAATAAGGCGATATAAAGCCTTGCGGATATTGTGCGCCGTCAACAATCTCCAGTTCGTCTTGTCGGCTATTACCCATTTGAAAGGTTAATGTACCTTGTACACCTAATTTATCCAAGGCTTCAGCCAGCAGTTTGCCGACCCCCGGTTCATCTTTAGTAGCCACCGCAGAAATTTTTTCTATCCAGTCCGCACTAACCTCGGTAAAGGCCTTTTCTGCCAGATTTTTTTCGACTAAAGCCAGACCAATATCCAGGCCTTTTTTTAACTGTAAAGGATGAAAGCCTGCTGCCACGCTTTTTAAACAGTCTTGCGCCAGTTTTTGTGCCAGTACAATCGAGGTGGTGGTACCGTCACCGACTTGTCGTGAAACAGCACCGGCAACATCACGCAGCATCCGCCCGCCCAAATCGGTAATTCTGTCATTGAAATTGATTGATCTGGCTACCGTCACACCGTCCCGGGTAAAAATGGGCATAATTCCGTCGGTGCGATGCTGAATCATGACGGCAGGGCCATTACTGCCCATCGTTACAATCACTGCGCGGGCCACTCTATCTATACCGGCCATCATTTTTAAGCGTGCTTCAGGGTTGTAAATAATCTGTTTACTCATGGCTATGCTGTCTCAATCAGTTAAAGTTTTGAATTCAATTTCATGAATGTCTGTCCTACTTGCGCACGGGATTTATGGGCTCGACTTAAGTGTGCCCAGGTACGAATAAGGATTTTTTCCCAATAATCCAGGGTTCTTTTAAATTCAGCATCTTCTTCGTTGGTTAATTCCTGATTCCAGAATTCTTTTAATTCCTGAACCCTAAAAGAGCCTAATTTAAGAGCCAGTTCATGCTCTTCTCTCACTAATCTTCTAATGGTTACATCCAGCTGAACAACCATCTCGCCAAGAAAATCAACATCATCAGGTTTCATGCCCACCTCAAATAACGATGCAGTTAACGGTCTTGCCGACGTTCAAAAGAACAGTTGGTGTTTAAATTGATCAAGTAGTGCCTCTGCTTCACTGGCACGATGCATAAAAAACTCGGGTGTTGGATTTTTTAGAAAATCCGTAAAGCCGTCAATGGCTGCCACGCTTTTATCGTCAATTTTATTAAAGCCCATCTTCCAATCCGGAAAGCTTCTTTGCGAAATTGGCTTTTTATAAATCTGCAACACATCGCGATGTCGACGATCATTTGCAATGGTAGTAAACAGCTCTTCGATATCTTTTTTTTCACCTTCAAGTGCTTGCATAAAAAAACCATCACGAAAGAGCAACATTCCGGTGATACTTAACGCTTCATTTTTTTCTCTGGCTTTCTTGAGCAGATCCTGTAGATGTTTATCAGACATCTCTTGGTTGGCCAAACTTACGTATACTAAACAATTAAGTGACATTATGTGCTCCTCTTTTATGATGATTTATTGTTTTTTTAATTCTGTAACAGGCGCTGTTTTGGCTGCGCAGTAAGAGACCATATAAACTTCCTGGTCTCTTTTAATGAGGTGTTTTTTTACGATCCACTGGGCAAGAATTTTTCCAGATAAATACGTTCTTTGGGAATACCTTGATCTTCGCAGACCGCGAAGGTGGCATCCACCATACCTGGAGGACCGCATAAATAAATATCCGGCTTGACACCTGTTAATTGCAAATCGCGACGTAAAATATCGACGACACTGCCTTTTTCACAATGCCAATCATCTGAACATTTCCATACGCAATTTCTCAGTTCCAGCGTTGGCATTTCAGCCGCTAACTGATCAAGCTCATCCAGATGAAAAATTTCTGCTTCAGTATTAACGCCGAAATAGATAACACATTTTTGTGGTTCCTGCCATTCATGCATCCGTCTGACCATCGATAAGATGGGAGCTAAACCGGTGCCACCCGCTATAAAATAGCGCGGTGTAAAGCCGTTTTCTTTTAGGCCAAAAATACCTGACGGGCCTTTAACCTGTATTTTTTGGCCAATTTTGGCATCATCTTTCATATAGGTTGAAAACTTGCCGCCATCGACTATCCGAATCAAAAACTCCAGATCGCCTTGCTTGTTGGTTATGTTGGCGGGTGAATAAGAGCGGGTAGTCGTTGTACCTGGAATTTCCAGATCAAAAAATTGTCCGGAATCAAATTTAACTTGTTTATCATCACCGGTTCGACGCACGAGTAAACGCATAACGTTACTGGATATTTGCGACAAATCAGTCACTTCCGCCTCAAAAGACAAGCCTTCCGGGGAAAATGAGATACGGTCGTAAGTGTAAGGTACTTCAACTTCAATGTCGGTAGTCGGATAACAGCGACATAGCAGCACTTCTCCGGCATCTTCTTCTTCTGAAGGCAGCGCCTGGGAGCTAAATTTACCCAAGACGTAATCGCCTTCCGAGCAAAAGCCTTTGCAAGTGGCACAGCCGCCTTCCCGACATGAAGCCATTAAATAAATATCTTGCCGTAAGCCGGCGCTGATGACGTCTTCATCTGAACGACATTCAAATGTGACGGTTTCATCGTCCTGGGTAACAATCGTTACCTGATGGGTACTTGCCATAAGCTACAGTGCCTCTTCTGTCTTGGGGTTCGGACTTTTCATGTTTAAAAAAGTCATGACATGTTTTATTGAATGTTTTGATGCATCCAATGTTAACGAACACCCTTCCTGAACCAGTGCGTGGTCACGATAGATAGTCCACCGCCACATAAATTCCAGGTCTTCTGCATAGGCAGTGTAGGGATGGCAGTCATAAAGTACAGTGAGACCAGCGTGAGGATTATCCGTTTCTTGATCTTGTAAAGTAGATGAAATGTCTGGTGCTTCTAACATGGCTTACCGTATTGTTTATAGATTTTAAAAATGCCGATGCAGCGCAATCAGGCGCTACATCGACACCCTAATTGGAACTCGGGCCGAGTTCCAATTATCAGTCAAGTTACGATTGTAAAGCGATGACTTTCACGCCACGGACTTTACGCAAGTCTTCTAAAGACAAGGCATAGTAATCAACGTTTCTAAGTTCCATCAACTTGGTACCTAACAGACGATCAGTGTCCATGAAGACATTAACCGGCATGACAGGTGGCTTGTTAGCCTGTCTAAAATTGATATGGATTTTTTCAGCTTCGTACATATCGGTACAAGCATTCATTGTAGCGACTACACCGTCAGCCACTTTCTGGGCATTTTCACCAATGATGGTATTATTAAAAAACTCTACATCATTGAGTTCTGCATGCTTTAATAAAGCGACTTTTTCTTCAATTTTGCTTTCAATCCACAGGCCATCCAATTCCAGTGAAAAATCAGTTTTAAAAGGATGAATGTGTTTGGCACGAAAAGCGATTAAAAACGCATGGCCTTTTGACAGGGTGTTCAATCCAGCGATTTGTTTTACCCAGGCATCACGCGTTGGGTTGTCATGAATGTTAGCCATTATTATCTCCTATACGGTTTCAAGATCTTTCAGTTTGACATCAAGACCCATCAGTTCTGATGTGATGGTAAAGGTCTCATCCAACGTATAAGCGCGACCAATAGTTGAAGAAACATCCACCAAGAAGTCATAAACGCTAAAGTGTTTTCCCAACAATTCAGAGACTTCACGACAATCGACTTCAATTTTACCGGTCGCTTTCAGCCACCAGTAACCGGCACGATCTTCTACGACCAGTGTGGGGTTGTCATCTTTATGATCACCCAACAAAATTTCTTGCACGACGGTGTTCATTTCATCTGATTTTTTCAGAACCAAAACGACATCGTTGGTTTCTTTACAAACTTGATTTTCTTCAGCGAAGTATTCATCAGCAAAGGCTTTGCCTGTTTTTGCCATGATACCTGCGCCGTACGAATTGGCATTGGTAGACATAATAATTCCTTATTTAAGACCGGTTAATATGGTTTTAATGTGTGCGGCTGTATCGACTTTGTAGCCAATTGGCGCAGCATAGTCCCTTTCCCAATCTTCAAAAACCCGCTCTAATGCCGCTTGAATTGCATCTTTGCTGGTGACACCTTTAATTTCAGGGATTTTCGCAAAAATACCCATAAAATCTTTCAGCGCGTTGACCGTTCTAGGCAACCATTTATCGCTCCAGGCGCGCATCAAACGATCGTTGTATTCGCCAAACTCAGTATCAGCACTGAGACACGTATGAAACATGTCAGTAGTAATGCCTTTGGTTTGTGAATGATATAACTGCATTTGATTGATAAAAAACGGTGTCAAGTTATCGCCATAATAAGCCGATAATCTTAAAAAGAATTCTCTACGTACAAACTGACCGAACAACGGATCGTAAATCATGTGACCCGAGAACAAAATCTCGTTCCAGTCATAAGTTGCTTGCCAAATATCTTCAACAGTTTCTCTGGCACCCTTGTAGATTTGGCCTTTAGTCCATTCTGCTTTGGGGATATCAGTAGACTCGTTAAATCCGGGTACAATTTTGGCCAGAAAAGTTCTTTCTGCCTGAATCATTTGTGCATTATCAACTTTATCCAGGCCGATCATGGCGGTACTCATGCGGATGGTATCACCCAGGCAATCACGGGTTACCGATGAATGCGAATTGAATAAACCATACTCACTAAAGCCAAAAGCGCCCAAATAATCACCCAGCACTTCATCGCGCCATACCGGATCAATTGAACGAACATGACCATCGGCAGAATAAGCTTTTAGAAAGCGGTCGGTATAGCGCCATTCTTCAGCTTTATCTTTTACATACAGGTAATGCCAGCGAAAAGCCGGGTCACGATGCTTGTGCCAGTCAGTCGTACGCATTTCAGTAGATTCGTTACTCCATGAAGGGCGGCCACCGTGGAATTTTTGCGTCCAGTCACCCCAATCCAAACCACCGGCAATCCAGTCGGGTGTCGGTTGTGTGTAACAACATAAAACTTCATACTCGTTTAGCCTACGACCGCGCGGCGTAACAAAGTAATTCATTTTACGTTGTGTTTCTAACGGCTTGTCAGGGATTGCGGCTAAAATTTGTGCGGCAATAACAGGATCTGTCAGGCCGCGTTTGCCGCCGGATACTTCAATTGACATAATTTAATTCCTTTACAATAATGATAGGTAGTGTTGTTGACCCGCCATGGCGTGTTGTTTTCGGATAGTAAGTCCACAACCTTAAAAGCCCATGTCAACGTTAACAACACCCAATAAAATAATGCTTACAATGCTTTCAAAGGATCAGTAAATACGCAGCCGATCTTTTTGATATCATCTAACGTCCATAGCTTGCCGTCTTTATTGGTGTGTGGCTGACTAATTAAAGTAAAGCCGTCACTACGTACGCCATGGCCTTCGGCAACCACTTCTGATAACTCACGACCTTCATATTGTTCATAGATATTTTGGCACTCATAACGTTCCGGCTCAGACAGCCACATACGTTCGCCCCATGGATCACTGAACGAGTGTTTTTTACCATTTGATTCAAGAACGCGAAGGGTACTGGCACCTTTGCAATAGCTTGGGCAAAAAGGGACTTGTGAGACGCGGTCGATATAGATTGGATGATTGTTTTCAGCAAACCATTGCAGTGGCAGAAAGCCGCTGTTTGGATCTTCACAACCACGTGCACGCCATTCTTCATAAACCTTGCCGTACATTTCATACCAGCCAGGGTAGTTGGCTTCGTACCATTCCGCTTCTTCGGCAGTCGGCAGAGACACACGGAAAAAGCCGGTTGGCCACATCGCGTAAGCAAGTAAAAATAAATCATGATGTGCCCAGTAAGCATCTTTTTTTGCATCGCGTAAGCTGGCGGGTGATTCAACGCCGTATTTGCCTAAACGACCAATCCAGATACCGCCCCAATCTTCATATACCCAACGATTCCAGGTTTTTACCCAAGGCTCGACTTTAAAATGACTACCGTACTCAAACATCATACCCAGCACCGGTGTGAAGTATTTTTGTTGAGTCCAGAAGGCATTGTTCAAATCGGTGTTCAAATATTTTGAAGCCGCTTCGTCATTAGCAATTGATACAATCGTTTGATAACCGTTTGCCATATGACGTAATTCATCGGTTTCAATTGACAGGAAAACCGTTGGAGTCATTTCATCGCCGTTTGCTGATGCCCATTCGGTCACCGCAACGATTAATGGATTGGTAAAGCAAGCTTCACCGACCAACTGCAAGTTAATCGAACACTCAACCGCATCACCGGAAATAAAGCCATCTGCGAATACGCGTTTCATACCTTTCCACAAGGGACCGATAGCACGCGTACGACGGGCATCATTATGACCGGCAGCATCTTGACCTTGCTTGGCAAAGTAGTAGTTAATATAGGCACATTGGTTGGTATGACGGATTTCATCCATCACCTGGCCCAAATAACCATTTTTTTGTTCAGGTGCAGAGGCAGAATCCCACAGCATACCGGTTGCGGCAATCGCGTTGTACTCACCTACTTCCAGAAAGTTGGAAATAACTTTCATGGACTCATTCCATTTGGGATGTACACGGTTGGCAGCATCAACACGTGTCAAAACGTCTTGTAAACTACCAAATTGACGTTCGTCTTTAACCGATTCCATACGTGCATATTCTTTGGCGATTAGCTTGAATTGCTCTTTGGTATCATTGGCCATTTTGTATTTGGTCGAATATTTAGTCCGATTTTTATCAAAATCCCAAGTAAAGCTTTGCATCCATTTATGTACTTCTTGTGCTCCTACGCTGACTGGCGCGCGATTAACGGCCAAGGCATCGGTTGCTGCTTTTGTTGCTGTACTTATAGCCATGTGACTACTCCTGTTTATAATTAAATTAAATAAGGTCATCGTTGCTGTGCGTTTTAAGGAAACATGACACGTCTTAATGCGGGTTGCCAAGGCTGAACGAATGACCTGAAATACTATAAGCAAGTGCTGTGCCAAATATTAATTACATAAATATAACAATATAAATCAGCTGGTTGGGAATAAATTGCGAGATTATTAACAGTCTAAAAACTGTTCAGTAATTGAACACTGTCCAGTTACCGGACGTTTAATTTATAAGCATTTTGTCGATATTGAACAGTATCGGGTTTAAACAGCTGGTATTAAAGAGCTGTATTTTAACGAAGGCAAGGTACTATTTTTTTTTTGGTAAGCCAATTTTTAATGGTATAGATAACGCCATTGATTTATACATCATGGCATAATGAAAACAACGGCAATTTACGTGACACTGATTGACACAATTAGTTTGGAGACTACAGATGACCAAGCAAGCACGACAACTCGCGGTAGTTATTACCGGACAAAACACTACTGACGGTGCCAGTGTCAAACTGAAACGTATAGTCAGTCAGCAGCAAAAAAATGCTTTTGATCCCTTTATCTTGTTGGATGAGTTTGGTTCCGATGAGGCGATGGACTATGTGGGCGGTTTTCCTGATCATCCGCATCGCGGTTTTGAAACGGTCACTTATATGTTGGAAGGGGCCATGTTGCATCGCGATCATTTGGGTAATGAAGGTCATTTGCGTGCTGGCGATGTGCAATGGATGACAGCTGCACATGGCATTATTCATTCTGAAATGCCGGAACAGGAAAATGGTCGGTTACACGGCTTTCAGTTATGGATTAACCTGCCTGCCAAAGAGAAAATGCAGCCTCCCCATTATCAGGAGTTTGCCGCTGTAAAAATCCCTCGGGTTAATCTGGGAGACGGTGGTTATCTTAAAATTATTGCCGGTGAATATGTTGCCGAAAATCAAAGAATAGCGGGTCCGGTAACCGGCGTGACAACCCAGCCGTTGTATTTTGATATTTATTTAAGTCCATCGCAACAGCTTGATATACCGGTTTTTTCGCAACATACGGTTTTAGTCTATGTTTATAAAGGCGAGGTGGCTGTCGACCAATCGAGCCGGATTTTAAATGCCGGGCAACTGGGACAGTTAATTAATGGTGATACCATACAACTGATAACTCGTGATCAATCAGCGCGATTTTTGGTACTGGCTGCGCTGCCGTTAAAAGAGCCGGTGGTGCAATCAGGTCCGTTTGTAATGAATACTATTGAAGAAATTGAACAGGCGTTTTGTGATTACCATGACGGCGTGTTGACGTTATAAATATTTATCTAATCAAACCAAGGAGACCACTATGCAAAATAAACCGGCAACAACCTCTGTAGAAATCCACAATCTTATTGAAAAACGTTGGAGTCCGAGAGCTTTTGACCCAGGCAAGCTGGTAGGCCATGATGATTTACTGGCATTGTTGGAAGCGGCACGTTGGGCACCATCGTCTTCTAATGATCAGCCCTGGCGTTTTGTGGTGTGTGATAAAGCCACTGATGAAAGTGGTTGGAAAAATGCGCTGGCAGTGGTGGTTGAAAAAAACCGGCTATGGGCTAAAAATGCCCCGGTTTTGATACTGGCTGTTGCCATGGAAAACTTTAATCATAACGGCCAGCCGAATCGTTGGGCCATGTATGACACTGGTGCCGCCAGTGTTAGTTTATGCTTGCAGGCCACGGCTTTAGGATTGGTTGTGCATCAAATGGGTGGTTTTGATGCGGAAAAATCCCGTGAGGTTTTTAATCTTCCCGGTGATTGCAAGCCCATGGCGATGCTGGCTGTTGGTTATCAAGCTGATGTTGATGTCCTTGACGATACTTTTAAGGAAGCCGAGTTGGCTGCCCGTTCGCGTATTGCACTAAATGAACGATTTTATGCCGGACAATGGGGCAAGGGCATTGAATAATTGATTGATGGCTTTGGCTGGGAGGCTTCCGAGAATACAAATCGTAACGAGACACTGCCATTAAGTAAATTAAGCACAATACCAGAGTAGGAGCGGGCCATGCCCGCGATATTTGAAAATAGGGGGGTAGTCGTTTTAATGTCCTGCCTGGTTGCTATTTTGTTGCGGAGCCAGATAAGCGAGTAATGCAGAAAGCTTATCCAGTTTTATGTTCAGGTCGACAACCTGTTGTTGAAGTTGTTTTACTTCATTTTGTGAGTCACGGATGTTTTCATGAATATGTTGAAAATGAATCTGAAAATATTGAGTGAGATGAACGTCAGCTACTTGATTATCCGATTGTGAATAGTGAAGGCCGGCAAATTTTATTGCCGGATGATTATGTTGCTTTTGTAAAAGTTTTAGTGTGCTCATAGTGTTTCTCAATGGGGTAATGCGGCGAAGAGAACTATAACTTATGCTCTTCGCCTTAATGATTTCTTAATGACTGAGCAGGTATTGACTTATTGCCGTTAACTCATCATCACTTAACTGAGAAAATCCAGGCATTTTCATAGTGTCTGGACGCTTTTTACCGGGCGCTTTAGTCCAGGCGGTAATGCCGGCAGGATTATTGGCGTAGATTTCTTTAATTTCCTGTAATGCCGGGCCAACCGTGGTCAATGTTGGATGGTGACAAGCTGCGCAATTTAGGTTAAATGCACTTTCACCGGGAACCAATGTTTGGCTTTCCTGAGTTTTTGCAGTCAATTGTGCTTGCTCCCTGGCGTCTTTAACGGCTGCCTGATAGTTTGCTGTTTTTTCGGCAATTGCCGATTTATGATCAGCCAAGGCATTTTCCCGATAATCATGGCGTGCTATACCCATGATGATGGCTGCACAGACAAAGCAGGCAGTGATTTCTTTTAAGCGATCATCCAGGAGATGGCCGGGATGAGTCAAATTTTGCCACATCCACCACATGGCCGGTAAAACCAACAAGCCACCCAGCATGAGTAATAAAGTAAAGCCCCAGCTCATACCTTGCGGAGGCAATGACGCGAATACTACCAATCCGGTTAATATCTGAAAAACGGTGGCCCCAAATGCAAACGCATAAAAAAATCTGCGTACGCTAATAACCCGTAGCCTGCTAAACCCGACTTCGTTTTGAAATGATTTACGGCCACTCCACCAGACAAAAAATAAAGAGCTAAATAGTATGGTGGCTGAAATAAAATGCAGATAACGCTGTAAAACATTGGGTAGCAACATGGCAGAAAAGAAGCCTTTGACTTGCGGCCAATATTCCGGAAACAGCATTAAATTAACATTAGTCATGAAAATTAGCGGAATAAATAAAAATAATCCGGTCTCTAAGGCGGCAATGCCTATATGCAATTCCGGAATATTAATAAAGTGATTCCACCAGAATTTGTGCGCATAAGCCAATAAAAAAGCCACCGTTACCAAGGGAATAACAGCCATCCACATGTCACCAATTAATGCACTGGACGCATAAAATTGTGGAGCATAGAGTGTGTTGATAACCAACAGTGGCGCTACGCCCATGACAACAGCCAGGCTTTTATTGACAGTGACCGTTTGCATGATGCGGTAAGCAAGCTTTTCATAATCGGGCGATTTCAGCCCTCTTATTTGACAGACGAGGCTGAACAAGGAGCCTCCAACCATTAAATGGACAAACAGGATATGTATCAGAAATGACACAATGAGCAATATTTCCAGAAATCCTTCCGGAGCTGGTAGAGGTAATGGAATATCGCGAGGGATAGGGGGTGTCATTATTGAAGGTCTCCGTGGGTATTAGCCAGATTGGGTAAAGTGCCGTAAAAGGTTGAGGCTGAAATTTTGTCAGGTTTGGGGATGCCGTTAGTTTGCGCACCATTAAAGGCGGCTGCCCGTTTTTGTAGTGAGGAAAGGTAAACGGAAAGAGCGTCAAGTTCAGCTTTATTGCCTGGAAACGGAGGCATAAAATATCGTGCACCGTGCATATTTTCAACGTAGGCCGCAATAGCCTCTGATTGCCATGGTTTTTCGCCATACATGTTTTTTAGTTGACCGCGTATGCTGTTAACGCCATTGACGGTATGGCAGCGTGTGCAGGCTTGTTCAAACACTTCGCGACCAGCACTGACCTGATTGTCAGCAGTGATTTCGCGGATACTTGCATAGGTGGCGTGTTGTAGAATGCCGTCACGTTGCAACAAGGGATAATCTTCTACACGGATACCGTTGGCATACATGTACTGACCGATAATAAAGGGTTTGCGGATAAACTCCCGTACCCGTTCAAATTGTCCCAGCATGGCAAACAATAGCAGTACCGAGACCAGATATTTTGCACCATGTACTTGACCGGGGTGCTTTACTGATAACCATAAAACCCGGCTCACATAAAGTAAACCGACGATTAATATCAGCTTTAATCGGCCATTCCAGCTGGCATATTCCTGCGTGGCGAAGGCGACGGGTATATTTGCCAACATGTGCTGAGGTATTACTTGATAGTACCAGATTGAGGCGATTATCAGTCCCGCTAACCAGGCACTTGACCAGGTTGATATGGTACGTAATACCATGGCGCGAAAAGCAAGATCATGCCGGGTAAATAAATACGTCAAACAGATCATGGTCATACTACCCATCACCATAGCCAGTGTGGTTCTGAGTCCTAACTGCGGAAAATACATGGGGTTGAATAAGCCGGAAAGCAGTGTGCGTTTAGTCATCCAGTTACCGGGATCCATCATAAAACCAAGAATGGCGACGATAATAGCCATGGTAATCCATGAGAAAGCGGCCAGAAAAATGCCTAAACGTAAGTGCTTTAGTTTAGCTTCAGGTGACTTACTGGCTGATTGCCAGCTTAAAAAATAGGCCATGATTAGGCTGACTTCAGTCACAAACACGATCCATTCGGTAAACCAACCCCAGAAAAACACCCGAATTAAGCTGCCAATGGCTGCCGGATTTATTAAGGATGCAGAAAACCAGATACCTACACCCGTTAACGCACCGACTGTTGTGGTAATAATAAATATTATTTTTAACAGTCGATAGGCCAGATTGTCCCAGCGTAGGTCTTTACTGCGAATGCCAATAAGCTCCAGCAAGACAATTATCGGTAAAGCCCCAACAGCAAGCGCATGATTGATGATGACATGTAAGATCGCATCGACTGCGATCAGCATGCGATTACCGATAAAATCGATATGAAAAATGGGAAAATCCATAAATCCTCTTTGGTTAAGTAAGCTATCGGTTTATTGTCTTCGATCAATATTTCGTTATTTAACGAAATATTGACGACTCTCGCTAACATTGCAACAAATATGCCATCACCTAAAAAATCAATAATATTTTTACATGTCTTGATTTTATTGATGTGGTGGTCTGGCGAGGCTGTTTTTTTAGCGATTAAATCGAGTAATTAGTCATTAATAGACGTTCAATAAATAGACACTAGTCATAATTCAGACAGTTTCCCAAGCTTTTTTCCCGGGTTTTGTCGTAGATGGCAAGATAAAGCAATGCTTTGGCAGGTTGTTTGTCGTTCTTGATCAGTACAGGTAAGACATGATCAATTAAGATAATAGGCCTATGGTTTTTTTAGCGCCTATTGAGCTAAAGACTGACTGCGACAGGTTGACGCGCGACAATATGCCTAGTTTTTTAAATAAAACTAATCGACTAGAATCATTGCAACTCTTGATATGTGCAACCTCCTAAAGGGTTTCGGGGTTTTTGTGCGACCAATGTAAATTGGTCGCATTTTTTTTGCATACTGATTTATGCCCGTTTTTATTTTATTGCGACACTTTGTCGCGCGGCAACTGGTCGCATGTCAATTTTTTGTCAGTCAAGCTAGAATCAAAACTTATTACTTAGCGTTTTGTATACAGAATTTCTTAACTTTAGGAACATGCCTTATGTTTAACCAACCTGATTTTTTTACTATTCGCCAGCTTGACCTGGAAAACAAGCTGATTTCTCCGACAATAAAATTGTATGGTCAGGTTGGTTTTAAACTTAATGCCTTATATCAGGATATTCATAACGTATTGATTGATTTTCACGGCAAGGTAGCCATTGCTGGAAAGCAGCTTTACGACCATCCTGTTGAAACCCTGACTGTCTGGTATCAACAAACCGCTTATGCCGGCAATGCTTTATATGCTCAGGTTCAGACATCGGTGTTGCCTGTTTATCAGGACTGGCAGGTCAAGGTGAATGCCGGAAAGGATGCAACCAGCCAGTATTTACAGGCTTTTTGGGATAATCCTGATCAAGTGGCCTTGGCGACTATTGAGCCAGTGACTCGTTATTTGGCAGCGATTAGTGTGCAGTCTGAGCATTATTGGCAGCTACTTTTGGATAATCCCGAACAATTGATGGCATCGGCACTCGCTCCGGTAACCGGTTATTTGACTACGCTTACTCAAGACGCGGAAGCGATTTTAATTAGCAGTTATTATGTCCTGGCAGAGTTATTTCGTTTATTAATGACACAACCTTCAGTTACCTTGCAGGCTTTATATAACAATACGTTATCTGCTTTGCTGGAAGCCTATTTTGATATTATTTCGTCATTATTGGTAATGGCATAACGTTGATTATCAACGACTCCAACTTGTACAGGTGTGGAGTATAAGTACGGCTTATATTTAAGCAGCCTGACATTATTGATTCGACAATTATTGTCCCAATCTGACTACTAAACAATTAACACTATGATAGATAAAAAATTACTTCATAAACTGGCTATCGAACTGGATAAGTGCGTCCCAGAAAATGAACATCTAACACCTGACGGACTTAGTGGTTTTTTTTATGCCTTGGCAATCACGCCAGCCATTATTGATCCTGCTGACTGGATGGCCGAGTTGTTTTTTGGCGAACGCCCTCAGCTTAACGGTAAGCAATCAAAAGACTTAAAAAAAGCCGTTACCGCAGTGGTTAAAGCCAGCAATAAAGCGTTATTAAAAAATGAGTTAACCTTCCCTTATGATTTTAGTGCGCTTGATGATAACGGATTTGATCAATTGTGGCATTGGAGTTCGGGATTCTTGCAAGGCTTGTATTTACGACTGGCTTTTTGGAAAAGCGGGATTATCGCCAACGAAACACAACAAGCTTCTGATGTCGTTGCAAATAGTGTCGATATTATTTTTGCTTTGGTTGAGGGCAATGTATCCGTTCTTAAAAACCTCGATCAGTTAAAAGCACAGTTGCAATTAGCGGGCAAAGAGCCGACAGATGAATTAATTATGGCGTCTTTACTGCAAGCTTTACCAGAAGCTTATGAATGTATTCGATTATTTGCCGCCCAGATGTCCATACGATTGCTGGCAAGACAAAAAGAGCCAAAAGTTATGGCTAAAACGTAGCGCCAAGTAATGAATGCAGTCGAGTTGTTAAGATTAATCAAGACGCAAGGCTTTGATGTTAAGCTTCAAGAGCAGGTAATTTCTTTGGCTGATGCAGAATTGGCATATCGGTTTGCGCATGATTTACTGGAGGCAGATCTGGAGCGCCTTGAATTAGTGATCGTCGCTGCACAAATACCACGTATCGCTTATGAGTTTGCCTTAATTAAGGCGGCTCGAGGTGGTAATATTAAAAAGCTACAGGATATGATTATCCATTCTGCTGATGGGGGCTTGATGCTTTTATTTGCTGCCGATGTTGAAGGTGCAGACATCGAGCTATTTGAAGAAGCCATTCGTTGTCATCCTGAAGCTAAATTCAGCCAACTTTTTGAAGCAGAAATGCGCCAAAAAGGTTTTTATTAGCACTAATCGAGTAAAGACTTATCCAAGCCGGAAAGTTCGGTAATACTCAATTTTTTTTTGAAATAGTTTTGGGTGAAATACCGAAGTGTTTTATAAAGGCATTACTAAAATTACTGGCATGGTTGTAGCCAACAAAATCTGCGGCAACACCAACCTGGCAGCCGGTAGATTCGAGTAACTGATAGGCTTTATTCATCCTGAATTCCAGTAACAAACCATAAGGCGTATTCTTAAAAAAATGGTGAAACAGCTTTTTTAATTTAAATTGATTAGTTCCTACGCGGATGGATAACATTTCTACAGAGGGTGGATTTTTAAATTCATCAAACAGAATATCGCGTGCCAACTTTGCCATTCTGTGGTCTTTTTCATTAATTATCCCACCATCTTCAGGTTGTGCTTGGCATAGCGGCGTTAATTCCGCAGCCAGTAGCGACATGGCCTGACCATGCATAAATATCGATCTGATTTCTCTTGATACGTTACACGTTAATAACTGTTGTGCCGCACACATTCCTTGATGAGATACAGGATGATAGCTGACTTGTTGAATGTTGCCTTTATTAAATAAATGCGTAAATTTATTTTCGCCAAAGTATCTATCCAACCATTTTTTTCCGATGGAAAAACGCAGTTGGGTTATCGGTTTATCGGCTTCGTACTGTCGTTCACCGATGCTTGAATTAACTGTGGTAATAGAGGTAAAGCCTTCGTTAAAAATAATCTTGTTGCCTTGGCTTCCGGAAAAACCGGAGCGTCCCTTTAAGCCAACGGTGACGATCATTCGTGGCTCCTGAAAATCTACGCGGCTTAAAATAGCCAAGTCTTTAGCGGGCGTATAGATTGTTTCAATATAGCTCAAATCTTTATCAAGCTGGAATATATTGGAGTGGCCGTATCCAGCCTCTTTGGGTAACGACTGGTGTAAACAATTATTTGTCTTTTGGAGTTGTAACGGCAAGTCACTGACATTAATACTCCACTTTCGGGCCGTTAGCTGTTGTATTTTTTTCATTACCCGGTTTTTCTTTTTTTATAAAACGTTCCAATAATTAAGCATTAAGTATGCCTTTGTTTATTAGTGGTTTATTTTCAAATGGTTAATAATTTTTTATTAAAATAAGGCAGGGTTTATTTTAATAAAAGTACGTTATATCACACACTAAACATGAAAAATTAAGGCATATAACGCAATCCTACTTTTAGCATAAGAAATACTCTTTTTTGCATATGAATTGGCGAGGAAGTCGTGGTTGTTATTGGCTATTATCATCGCCTGTTTTCGATCGTATCCAATGATGGATTTGATGACTGAATAAAAAATTCTCAGTCAATGCTGAGGTGTATTTTTTTGCTATATTGGATTTTAATATGAAACTCTTACGCTCTAATCGACCGGTTAAACTTTTAAAATTAACCCGTCCACTATTGATGTCCTTTTTATTATTTAATTCCAGTTCTGCTGTGATGGCAACAGAGCAGCCGGTAAGTGCCGCTGAAACTGCAAAGGCAACGGGTAAAAAGACCAAGCCGGCAGTTGATAAAAATGCCGCACGACCTATTACACTTAAGACGATGGAAGTGACGGAAAAAAGCGACCCACAGCTGGCGGCGGCAAGTGCTGAAGTGGCGCTTACACCCGGTGGGGTAACCTTGATTAACATTGATGAGTTACGTGATCGTAACGTCTCCAGTATTGCGGATTTTTTCCGTTATGCACCGGGTGTTTGGGCACCCAGTCAAAGTGGTAATGATGAGGTATTTATTTCCAGTCGTGGTTCAAATCTGGATTCCAATAACTATGCGGGCAGTGGTATCAAGCTTTTGCAAGATGGTTTGCCGGTTACTGCCGCTGATGGTAATAATCATAATCGCATGATTGATCCGCTGGCTTCGAGTTTTGCAACCGTTGCACGCGGAGCCAATGCTTTTAAATATGGTGCCAGTACTTTGGGTGGTGCCGTCAATTTTACTTCGCCTACGGCTCATGATAGTCCCGAGATGAGGTTGTCCCTCAGTGGCGGCAGTTTTGGTCAGTTTCTTGGACGGGGTACGGTCAGTAAGGTTTTTAATGACAGTTTTGACGGTTTGTTGACTGTCGAAGGCAAAGAATGGGATGGTTATCGTGACCATAACAAGCAAGATCGCTTTGGTCTTTATAGTAATTTTGGCTGGCAAATTTCTGACGCTGTCGTTAATCGAACTTTTGTCAGTTATATTAAAAACAATCAGCAGTTGCCGGGGCAGTTGAACCGGGCACAATTCGCGGCAGATCCTTATCAGGCGAGCACTCAGGCTATTGACGGTAATTATCAATTAAATACTGAAACAGAGCGTGTCGCCAACAAAACAACTTGGACAATTGATGATAAAAGCTCTCTGGATATTGGCTTTTCTTTTGAAAACCAACAGCTTTATCATCCGATAGTATCCAAGGTAATGTTGCCGAATGTTAAGGGCGGCCAAAATGATATGTTCAGTATGTTGGTCGATACCAATCAGCAAGACTGGGGAACTTCGGCTCGTTACAATTTACGTTTGGACAGTCATGAATTATTACTGGGCTTGAATTTTGGTACCAACTCGGATAAAGGCGGCAACTACACCAATAACGGTGGTCAGCGTGGTGCGATGACTAATGACATTACCAAGAAAGCCGATAATATCGAAATTTTTGCTCAGGATCATTGGCATCTAACGGATAAATGGACGTTAACACCGGCGTTGCAAGGCGTATTTGCACACCGTGAAGTTAATAACAAACGATTGCCTATTCCTCAAGACGGACAACCTAATTTTCTTTTTGCACCCACGCCCAATTTTTATCCCCAAGGCGGTAATCCCAGTAATGACTATGCCGGTATTAATCCCAGTTTAGGCTTAATGTATAACGTGACCCAGAGCTCCAGTTTGTATGGTAACGTCAGTCGTTTATTTGCGCCACCAACCAACTATAATATCTCGGATAACATTACTGCGGGTTCAGGTAGTACCAATCTCAAGGCAATGGAAGGAACTTCTATTGAAATAGGCACACGCGGCCTGCAAAAAATCGGTAATCTGAACAGTGTGAATTGGGATTTAGCGTTGTATTATTCCTGGCTTAATAATGAAATTCTGTCGACTACTCCTCCAGGCGGCTCACCCATAGCAACAAATTTTAATAATACCATACACGCCGGTGTTGAAGGTTTAATCGGAGGCTCCTTTGCCCTGGACAGAAATGGTACGCATACTATCAAACCGGTATTGAGCTACACCGTCAACCATTTCAATTTTGATGGTGATGCCACTTATGGTGATAATTCTTTACCGGCAGCCCCCGATTATTTCTTGAAAGGCGAGGTGATGTATAACCATGCCAACGGCTACTTTATTGGGCCGACTTTTGATGTAGTCGGTAAGCGCTGGGGAGATTATGCCAATACCTATGCTGTTGATGCTTACAGTTTGTTGGGTATGCGTACCGGTTGGTCCAACAGTCATTATAAGGTTTTTGTCGAAGGCCGGAATTTGCTTGATACTGTTTATGTTGCCAATACCAATATTTTAAATACCGCAACATCCGCTGACGCCATGTTAAACGCTGGCGCACCGTTGGCATTTTATGGTGGCGTAGAAATTACTTACTAAGGGTTTATCGCTAAATAGTTGACGGTATCAGTAAAAAATACTGATGCCGTTTTTTTGTTATAGACTTTCAGAAATTAAACTTCCATAACATGATGATTTAGTTTGGGCAGTACGCAGAAAATACCCCCCCAGAATCAGCCTGGTTCCCATGCTCCGGCGTCACTGCCATTAAGTTAAGCGTTGAAATACCTTTTACATGGAGTACAAACCTAGGTTTGTACTCCAGAAGTCACTATATGATGGGGAATCAAAAAACATGTTTTTTGATTCCTTATTTCTTAACTTAATGGCAGTGACGCTCCGGCGTGGGAACGATAGGGTGGGGGTATTTATTGCGAGTTACCTTACACGGATAACATCCCTTAAAGGGATGGTATCCGTTAGCATAGAAATTATTTATCTGAAAATCTATATATCAGTTTGCCACCATAACGTTTTTCCTTTATGAAAATACTCTTGAAATTAGTTTTAAAAATTATACTGTTACGGTTTTTATTTTTGACGGCTATTGCCTCGTTTCCGGTAATGGCAGAACAAACTCCTGTACTTATTCATGCCGCCCGGGTTTTCGATGGTACCAACATGAGAACCAATACCTCGGTATTAGTGATTAATGGAAAAATAGCGCAAATCGATTCGCGTGAAGAATTTAAGTCCAGCCCTGTTAAAGTTATTGATTTGGGCGATGCAACCCTGCTACCTGGTTTTATTGAGCTACACGCGCATCTTGCCTTTCAGCATATTCCGGCTGACGTTGTTCTACGACATGGGATTACCACGCTTCGGGATGTTGGCGGGCCTTTGCACCAACCTTATGGTGGTGACGGCAGTTTGCGTGTTTTGACGTCAGGCCCGATTATTACTGCAGTAAATGGTTATCCGATTCCCGGTATGGGAGCCGATAATATTGCTGTTCCTGTTGCTACAGAAGAGCAGGCGCGAGCAACCGTGAACAAGTTAATTGCTGGCGGCGCGGTAGTGATTAAGGTGGCTTTGGAACCGGGCGGTGAAGTCGGTGCACCGTGGGCATCAGGTCACGGGCATGGCCATGAAGATAAACCGGTTGCGGGGCATGATGATCCTCATCATCAACCTGCACATAAAACGACTGATTCAAAAATGGCATGGCCGCTATTACCCGAAAATATAGTTAAAGCGATTGTCGATGAAGCGCATAAACATCACCGTAAAGTGGCCGCACATATTGGTGAAGAAAAAGGTGCCGAGCTTGCCATCAATGCCGGTATTGATGAATGGGCGCACGTTCCTTGTGATGTTATCTCCGAGCCATTACTAAAGAAAGCCGTCGCTCAACAGGTAAAAATAGTCACTACCATAGATACCTTATCAAAATGTCCGGGTATCACTCACAACGTCAACCGGTTGGCAGCGCTAGATGCCGAGTTTTTATATGGCGCTGAAGTTGCCCATCCCGACATCCCCTGGGGTATTGATGCACAAGAGCTTATATATATGATGCACATGGCAAAAATGCAGCCTATGGAGGTTTTGCATACAGCGACACAAAAAGCCGGTCGCTATCTGAATATACCACTACTGGGAACCTTACAAAGCGGTGCGCCGGCCGATATGATTGCCGTAAAAGGTGATCTTTCTCATAGTTTTAAAACCCTGGAGTATCCCGATCTGGTTATGTCGGGTGGCAAGATTATCGTCAATAATTTTGTCAACGAACAGTCCGTTTTACGGTCATATTAGGTAGCCAAGTTTTGATGGATAATCAATCCGGTATGTCCTGCTTGATTAATTCATGGCTCTATAGATTCTCAGATAAATAATTTCGATGCTAACGGATAACATCCCTTGAAGGGATGGTATCCGTAGACTTTGCAGCGATGTGAGTTGGAAATTTAATTTCTGAAAGTCTATAGTTGTTTGAATAACAATTATTAATGCATTTAACGCCCTTCGGGGCATTTTTTTTGCCGATATTTTGGCTACCTACAAACTCTGTTGATGACACAAGTACGTGATATGACACTATTTTTGTCAAAAAATAGGGGATATGGCGCATTTATTTAATGTAATTCATAGATTACATGGCTTTTGTCTAGGATTTATTGCTGTCAGCCAGCAAGAATAGTACGCTGACCCTGTTCTGGCATGTGCTTTGCTAATAATTTATGACTTGTCTGTTTTATAGAATATGCAGGCAATAAAAGCGCATAAATTATCACTAAATTATAGACAATTGCAAAAAATGAAAACTAAACGTCAAATGGTCGCAGGGATCCTGTTAGCGGCCGGAATTATCATCACACCAATGATTGCGGAGTCTGCCGATGAGCAGAAAGCCTCATCAGCTAAGGCTCAGTCGGTTAAAGCTCTGTCAGTTAAAAAAAGCACCGAAGTACCGGATAAAAAATTGCCGACTGATAACACGGTCTTTGAATTGGGCCAAATGGTGGTGACAGCGGCATCTACACAAAAATTACAAAGTACGGATATTATTACTTCTGTGGATGTTTTGAATGCCGATAAAATCCAAAACCAAAATGTACTGACCAGTTATGATTTATTTCACCGTATGCCTGGTGTACAGGTTACCCAATTTAATCAAGGGACTACGACCGGAAAATTTTCTTTCAGGGGCTTCAACGGCGAAGGCAATATTAATGGCGTCAAGCTGTTAATCGACGGCATTCCCAGTAACAGTAATGATGGCAATATGCCTTTTATTGATGCGGTATTCCCGTTGGATATTGAATCAATTGAAGTACTTCGCGGCACTAACGATCCTCGCTACGGCCTGCATGCCATTGCGGGTAATGCCAATATATTCACAACTCAGGGCGGCAATTACCTTAAAGGTCGAGTAAGTTATGGCAGCTTTGATACCCATGATATTCAAACCGGCGCAGGTTACGAAACAGGCGGTTTTTCACAAAACTATACCGTGTCATATCGGGCAACGAATGGTTATCGCGATCATGCCTCTTCAGAAAAAAACAGTTTTTCAGGTAAATGGTTTTACACGCCTGAAAGTGAAAAACTTAAAGTAGGACTGATTGCCAGATGGAGTGAGGCCGAAGCACAAGAATCCGGATATTTGACGCTCGAACAAGCTAAAGCCAACCCAACCCAGTCCATGGCTCATAATGCCAACGATAGTGGCACCCGGCAAGTTGGCCAGCTGAGTGGCCATCTGGATGTTAATTTAACGGATGATCTGTTTTGGTCGACTAAAAGTTATGCCAATACCCTTGATGATCAGCGTTGGGTGCGCTACAGCGTTGTTGAATCGCAGCAGGAACGGGATACGAATGAAGTCCAGTATGGCGGTATTACTTCATTGACCTACCACCCTGACATTTCCTGGTTGGATGATTTCTCTCTGGAATCGGGTTTTGATGTTCAGCAACAAGATAATAAAAGCTGGCGATACAGAAACTTGAATCGTGCCAGAACATCGCAAACCCGTAATCAGGATTTTAATTTCAATGTCTATGGCGGTTATTTGACGGCGATGGTTAAACCCTTTAAATGGTTAAAATTGACGCCAGGTTTCCGTGCCGATAAGGTTAGCGGTGATTATACTAATAAGCTGGTTAATAAATCGTATGAGGTCAATGATTATGGCACCATCTGGCAACCTAAAATGGGTGCGATTATTACTCCGATAGAAGGTTACAGTCTTTATGGTAATTGGGGGCGGACGTTTCAGGTTGCCGTTGGTGCCGGTGCTTATAATACCAATCCCAATCCTGTTGATATTGCGCCGTCAATTAATGATGGCTGGGAAGTGGGTGTTAAAGTCGAGCCTGTCGATTGGGCTGAAGGACGTGTAGCGTACTGGAAGCAAACAGCGACTAATGAGTCGAGTCGGGTTCTTAACAGTGCGGGTAATGATTCCACGCTTGTTGGTGCCACTGATCGACAAGGGGTTGATGTACAGCTTAAAATTCAACCAATTAAGTTGGTTAGTGTGTGGACTGCTTTTTCCTTACAGGAAGCTATTGTTGCTACACCCAAAAGTAATCCCGCACTGGCCGGAACCCAAATTTTCAATACGCCAAATTATTTGTTTTCCGGCGGTATAGATTATCAAATAATGCCCAAGCTAAAATCGTCTTTGTGGACAACAGGACAGAGCAGCTATTATGTTGATGAGGCAAATAAAAAAGGTAAGTTTGGTGAATATGCCTTATTAAATCTGGATATCGGTTATCAGGTAAACAAGCTGGTTGATTTACAGTTTCAGGTAAAAAACCTGACAGATACCTATTGGGAATACGTTTGGTATAACACTACTGCCAATCAAACTGCTCATGCACCCGGTGATGGTCGTGCATTTTATGGCGCCATTAATGTTAAATACGATTTATAACCGATAAAAATATGCCGATAGCAACAAGTCCAGCTAATAAACTGCCATCGCGTCACAATCAATGGCGTAAGCGTTGGTTGAGCCTTCATCTTTATTTTGGATTGAGTCTGGGTCTGGTGTTTGTACTGGCAGGACTGACCGGCAGCTTACTGGTTTTTTACGTGGAGCTTGATGAAATGATCAATCCACAGTTGCAAGTCTCGGCTGCGCTGGCTGAGCAGGAACCGGAGTCTTATGAGGCTGTCTTTCAGGCTATTCGCCAAGCGCATCCGCAACGTAGTGGGGCCTGGCGATTGGAAATGCCGCGTCATAAACAAGCCATGTTAATGGCGCGTTATTACAAGCCGGTCGAAAAAGTGGGGCTGTCTTTTGCGCCCCTGATTGTTTGGGTTAATCCATATAATGCAGAAGTCGTCAGTAGCCGTTTTTGGGGCGATTTTGTAATGACCTGGCTGTTTGATCTACATTATGCGTTATTGCTGGATAGCGCCGGCAAAATAGTGATGGGTATTGTGGGTTTTTTGTTGTTGATCCCGTTACTTGGCGGGATTTATTTATGGTGGCCAACCTCAGGAAAATTGCGTCAGGCGTTGTCTATTAAGCGTGGCGCAAGCAAGCCCCGATTTATTTTTGATTTACATAAAACCAATGGCATTTATAGTTTTGTAATTTTATTACTGTTATTGCTTAGCGGCATCATTTTGGAATTACCCGCCGTGTTTAAACCAGCAATCAATTATCTGTCGCCTTTATATCAGATGGAGGCTAAGCAAATAAACTATCAATCCGGCTATTCCAGAATTACCTTGGATCAGGCGGTTGCTGTTGCTACAAATCGTTATCCGGATGCCCTGTTACGCTGGATAGAAACGCCGGATAGTAAGGCCGGTTCTTACCGAATTGTGTTGTACCAACAAGGTGAGGCCAGTGCGCGTTTTCCAAAAACAACGGTATGGGTAGATCAATATAGTGGTGCAGTACTATCAACCCGGGATCCAGTAACTGAGCAAGCCGGCGATACTTTTATGAGCTGGCTGCATCCTTTACATAATGGTGAAATAGCAGGTATGCCCGGACGGTGGCTAATTTTTGCGAGCGGTTTTATCCCTGCCATACTCTATGTTACCGGTATTATGCGCTGGCTACAAAAGCGTCGTGCACAGCATTTACATGAGTTGAAAAAAGCGGCTACCAATTTAAAGCGGGACATATAAAGCAACAAGGAAACATCCCGTTGGGATAAAACTGGCCTATTGATTCCGGGAGCGTAGAGTCCCAGCTTGGCGCAGTCATCAATAGTCAGTAATCGGTTTGACTATCCCGTGCCGAGCTGGGGCTCGGCGTTTCCGGAAAGTTATCTGTCCTATCTTAAGTTGGTAGCCAAAAAAACGAAAATTTCCCTGCCATTATCAGGAAATTTACTCAATACCTTTTGCGCTTATTTGTGAATAATAGACTATTTTATTAATGGCATTAATCACATGAAGCGTTTACCGTTACTTTTATTGAGTTTTTTATTATTCCCCGTTACTTCTATTGCCCATGGACCCACCCCACAAAAAGCCAAAGAAAGTGTCACTATTAATGCCTCTGTTGAAGCCGTCTGGGGCGTGATTAAGCAATTCGATGCCATCGCTAGTTGGCATCCTGACGTTAAAGCAGGTTTTGGTGATGGAAAAAATGCCTCTGACGGTACGAGAACGATTACTCTCCAAAATGACGGACAGTTGGTAGAAAGCCTGGATTATTACAGTGACAAAGATCATGAATATAATTACCGCCTTAAAACCGAAAACGTAACAGCATTTCCGGTCAGTTCTTACACAACTAACCTTCAGGTTACTGCGGGAAGTGACGCTAAAACCAGTGTGGTGACACTAAAAAGTAGATTTTATCGTGGCGATACCGGCAATACGCCGATTGAAAAAATGAACGATGCAGCAGCCGTTGAAGCGATGAATACCTTTTTTAAGAATGGTTTGGCCGGGCTAAAAAACAAGCTGGAAAAATAACAGCAAGCCTCAGACTGTTGATGTTAGAGCCAAGATAAAGTATAGATTTTCAGAAATTAAATTTCCATTCGCTTCGCTGTAAACTTCTACGGATACCATCCCTTCAAGGGATGTTATCCGTTAGCATCGAAATTATTTATCTGAAAATCTATAGATACCTATGATCGAAGAGAGGGAGTCGTAGTCGATTTTCTGTTTTTCCAATAGTCTCTCATGTTTCGATTAAATTTCGATTGCTTCAATAAGGCCTTGCCGGTTTGCCAGCAAGGTTAGCTCTGCGAGCGTTTTGGCACCTATCTTTTCTTTGATGACAGTGCCGTGATTACAAACCGTTTTGTAACTCAGGCATAGCTTCTCTGCGGCTTTTCGGGTGGTATAGCCATTTGCTAATAGACAGAAGACATCGAACTCTCTGGGGGACAGCAGTTTTATTTTTTCTGATTCATCCTGATCACTTGCCATGGAAATGGCCAGTTGCTGGGCAATATCGGGATCAATATAAGTTCCGCCTTGAGCTATCTTATACACTGCCGTGACCAGCATTTCAGGATCACTATTTTTGGTAATATAGCCTTTGGCACCCGCTTTAAGTATACGTGATACATAAACCAGTTCATTGTGAATACTAAATACCAGGATTTTACAGTGCGGATCACGATTAATCAGTCTTCTGATGCTCTCAAAGCCACCAATGCCGGGCATTGATAAATCCAATACGACAATATCCGGTTTATATTGGATGTACATTTGGCAAGCGGTTTCACCTCTGTCCGCTTCAAAAATCTTTCCGATTTTATCAGACAATCCCAGATAGGTTTTGTAACCCGCCCGCACTACCGCATGGTCATCGACCAATAAAACACTAATCTTACCTGCCACGACTTTACTCCCATCATTATCAAAACCGTCATCATGCCTTTTTATAAAAGGGAAATCGATAGGAGCTTTTCCTGTTCTTCCTCCTCAAAGGATACGGGAAATTTTCATGGTTTATTTCAAGTTTTGTTCCCGCTTATTTCCGGTTTTATTCTGTAACGTAGTGAGTTAAGACCCTATTACTATAAACACCTGCTTAGCCCTGTATCTCAATGAGCCATTGCAAGCGTTTTGATCAAGAAAGCAGGTTGTCATACTTTATTCTTATTGGTATGCAAGGGCTTGGCTTTTATACATATAACTAAAATAACTCAGGAGAAATCATGCGGATTTCCAAATTTACCCGCACTGCTGTCGCATCTGCTATTTGTAGCAGTGTCTTATTGACAGCTTCCATGCCGTCACTGGCCAATAAAGACCTCGACAGACTGTCAAAAGAAGATACTAACTGGGCCATGCAAACTAAAGACTACAGTGCGAGTCACTTTAGTAAAATGACGCAGATTAACACTCACAACGTTCAGCATCTTAAGCCGGTCTGGTCATTTTCTACCGGTGTATTGAACGGACATGAGGGTGGCCCGTTGGTCATTGATGGCATCATGTATGTGCATACGCCATATCCCAACAATATTTTTGCGATTGATCTGGATGAGCCGGACAAAATTTTATGGGAACACAAACCTAAACAAAGTCCGGCAGCCCGTGCCGTAGCTTGTTGTGACGTTGTTAACAGGGGCTTGGCTTACGCACCTGCAGGGGAGGGTTATCCGGCGACTATTTTCCAGAACCAACTGGACGGACATATTGTTGCGTTGAACGCCAAGACAGGTGAGTTGTTGTGGAAAATGGAGAACTCCGATATTGCCATGGGTTCTACGCTGACCATTGCACCGTTTGTTGCCAAAGACATGGTAATAGTCGGTAGCTCAGGTGCTGAATTAGGGGTAAGAGGTTACGCCACTGCCTATAACATTAAAGACGGCAAGCAAGCCTGGCGGGTTTATGCTACCGGTCCTGATGAAGATATCAAGTTGGCAAAAGATTTTAACAGCCACAACCCCCATTATGGACAGTTCGGTTTGGGCCTTAAAACCTGGGAAGGCGATGCCTGGAAAATAGGCGGCGGTACTAACTGGGGTTGGTATGCTTTTGATCCTGATTTGGACATGCTCTATTACGGATCGGGTAATCCTGCACCGTGGAACGAAACCATGCGTCCTGGTGATAATAAATGGACCATGACAATTTGGGGGCGTGACGTTAATACCGGCGAAGCAAAGTTTGGTTACCAAAAAACGCCGCATGATGAATGGGATTATGCCGGTGTTAACTACATGGGATTATCAGAACAGTTAGTTGATGGCAAGATGACCAAGCTGCTGACCCATCCCGATCGTAATGGCCTGGTTTATACCCTTAACCGTGAAAACGGGGATTTGGTTAACGCTTTTAAAATTGACGATACCGTCAATTGGGTAAAAAAAGTCGATTTAAAAACCGGCTTGCCGATTCGTGATCCCGAGTTTTCTACCCATATGGATCATGAAGCCAAAGGGATTTGTCCGTCGGCAATGGGTTATCACAATCAGGGAATAGAATCTTATGATCCCGATAAAAAGTTGTTTTTTATGGGTACCAATCATATTTGTATGGACTGGGAACCGTTCATGTTGCCGTATCGTGCCGGCCAGTTTTTTGTAGGAGCAACGCTAAATATGTATCCGGGACCTAAAGGTACCTTGGGGCAAGTTAAAGCGATGAATTCGGTAACCGGTAAATTTGAATGGGAAATTAAGGAAAAATTTGCTGTCTGGGGTGGTACCACGGCGACCGCTGGTGATTTGGTTTTCTACGGTACTTTGGATGGTCATATCAAAGCGCTGGATTCCAAAAATGGTAAAGAACTCTGGAAATTCAAACTTCCTTCCGGCGTTATTGGCCACCCCATTACTTTTGGACATAAAGGCAAGCAGTATGTGGCAATTTATTACGGCGTTGGTGGCTGGCCTGGTGTAGGTTTGGTCTTTGACTTGCAGGATCCTACTGCCGGTTTGGGTGCCGTTGGCGCGTTTAAAGAGCTGGCTCACTACACGCAACAAGGTGGTGGTGTTATGGTTTTTGCATTGGGTTATTAAAAATTGAGTGGCCGGTACGATGTTATTCGTACCGGCATCAGTATAACTTTTTAACCTGTTAATAATGAGAATAACCATGCACAGAAACAAGTTGTTAATAACAGCATTATGTTTGGGGGCCGGTTTGGCTGTAACCCAAGCCCAAGCTGAAACAAGCAAGCCGCTAAAAGTTTGTGCGGCAGAAAATGAAATGCCTTACTCCAATAAGGCAGGTGAAGGCTTTGAGAATAAATTGGCAGAGCTGGTTGGTTCTGCTTTGGGCAGAAAAATCGTCTATGTTACCTGGAGCGACCCGCGTTACTACATAAGGGATACCCTGGATAAGGGGCTGTGTGATCTGGCCATAGGTGTCGATAAAGGCGATCCCAGAGTATTGACTACCCAGGCTTATTACCGCTCTGGTTATGTCTTTATCTCGCGTGAAACCGATAAGCTGGATTTAAAAAATTGGGACAGCGAGGTCTTACGCAAGGCCAAACGCATTGCCTTTGTGCCCGAAACACCCGCAGAAGTAATGATGCGAGCTATCGGACGTTATAACGATATGTTTAATTATTCTCATGAACTGGTTGGCTTTAAATCCAGGCGCAATGAGTACATTAAATACGAACCATCAAAATTGGTTTCCGAGGTTTCTTCAGGTCATGCCGAAGTTGCGGCTCTTTGGGGACCATCTGCAGCACGTTATGTTAAAGAGTCGACAACACCGTTGGTGATGACGATCATTCCTGATGACAATGTGCGTGCGGACGGACAAAAAGTCGGTTCTCATTACAGTTCATCCATGGGCGTTCGCAAAAATGATCCGGCGCTGCTGGCCCAATTGAACAAGGTGATTGCCGACAACCAAAGTGAAATAACAGAATTGTTGGAAAAAGAAGGTATTCCACTGGTTTCTGAGTCTGATGCCGCTGATAAATCATGAAAGGGATAGGTTTTAAAATGAACAGAAAAAAACTATTGGCCATGTCGGCTATCAGTCTTGCTTTACTCAGTTCGGCGGCTGTTGCGGAAATTACTTTTCGTAATGTCATTACCGGTGATCCTCTGGATATGAGTGTTGCCAAGCAGGGTGGTAATCCTGAAGCGTTTAAGCAGTTTAAGGAAACCGGTAAAAATCCTTATAACGGCGATAAAGTCGCCATACAAAAAGGCCATGATCTTTTTATGCCGGCTTGTTCCGGCTGTCATGGCCATGAAGCGGAAGGTAAATTGGGGCCAGGACTTGCCGATGATTACTGGACGTATCCGGCTAATGCCAAAGATCAGGGCTTGTTTGAAGTGCTGTTTGGCGGTGCCAACGGCATGATGGGGCCGCAATATCTCAGTTTATCAACTGATGAGATGCTTTTGATTATGTCCTGGATTCGGGATATTTACAAAGGTGATCCTAAAAAAGCCAAGTGGTTAAAATAATAGCGAGGATAACACATGAAAAAAATGACTTTAATTAATGCAGGTGCAATGTTGGCAGTAATGTCTTTATCGGCCAATGCTTATGATGGCCAAAACTGCAGTGAACCCGGCGTTTGCTGGGAGCCCAAGCCGGGTTATCCTGAAAAAGTGGCGGGCAGCAAGTATGATCCGAAACACGATGTGAATGAACTCAATAAACAGGCGCAATCGGTTGTGGAAATGGAAGCACGCAATAAAAAACGTCAAGAAAATTTAGCCAAGACCGGTACGTTTGTTTTTGACGTTGACGATATCGAATAAGGATTATTTTTGGGCATAAATACGTTGTTCCTTATCCCCCCTTACATCCCCCTGTAAGCAGGTTGGTATCTTATGCCCTTTTTTTAGCGTTTTCACAGACTCCGATTGAACGCAGTCGGGAAAATCGTCAACAGTTATCGAGACAAGTTTTGTTCTGCCACGACAGTATCCTGATGCTTGCTACGCGTGCTCTGGTTCGTTAAGTAAGCCATGGCACAGAGGTTCTGATACCGGCAATGACGGCGCAAGAACAAAGCTTCTCTGGATAGCTCCTATAGATTTTCAGATAAATAATTTCGAGGCTAACAGATACCATCCCTTGAAGAGATGTTATCTGTCTGGACTTACAGCGGCGTAAATTGGAAATTAAATTTTTGAAAGTCTATAACTCCTTCATACCTCAAGAATACCCACGTTTTTTATAAAGCCAATGAGCACAGAGACACAACTTATCGACTGGCGTGACAAGGCGTTACAGTTTGAACAACAAATCAATCAAGTCGTTATTGGCTTGCAACCGGCGGTCAGAAATATCATTCTGGCTGTTTTTGCCAGGGGTCATGTGTTGCTGGAAGGCAATGTCGGGGTAGGTAAAACCACGCTTTTAAGAGCCGTTGCACAAGGCTTGGGTGGCGACTATCAACGGATAGAAGGAACCATTGATTTGATGCCTGCCGATTTAATTTATTACGCGTATTTAAATAGTGAAGGTCGTCCTTGTGTAGACTCCGGGCCATTACTGAAACACGGCGATACTCTCGCCACCTTTTTTTTTAACGAAATCAATCGCGCCCGTCCACAAGTCCATGCCCTGTTATTAAGAGCCATGGCAGAGCGCAGCATTAACGCTTTCAATCAGGACTATGCGCTACCACACATGCAGGTCTTTGCCGATCGTAATCGTGTTGAAAGGGAAGAAACCTTTGAGTTGCCCGCCGCCGCCAAAGACCGTTTTATGATGGAAATTAATATTGACATGCCCAACTCGGATGCGGTGTTGGACGAGTTGATGTTTAACCCGCGCTTTCATGATACCGACCAACTTATCGGTAATATGTCTAATAACAGGTTTTACTATCAGCTTAATGATTTGGCACAAACGTTACAGCAGCATATACAGACCAGTCCCAAACTCCGGGCTTATGCGCTGAGTTTATGGAAAGCCACGCATCAGCCACAGCATTATGGTGTGCAATTAAGCGATGTTGAAATGCCGCAATTATTAATGGCCGGGGCAAGTCCCCGTGGCATGAGTTATTTAATTCGCGCGGCTAAAACCCGTGCCTGGCTGGAGCATCGAAACCACGTTTTGCCGGAAGATTTACAAGGTGTTTTTTCAGTTTGCATGACCCATCGGCTATTTTTAAACCCAATGTATGCTTATAGAAAAGAGCAGTTGTTACCTGAATTAATAACCGGTATTTTGAACCAAGTCGCTGCGCCTTAAGTGCAGAGTAGCGCAACTTATATACGCACCATGCCTGACAGGCAACATCACGTCGTAAAAAATAACCCATGACTGAAACACTATTTTATCGCTTACCCTGGCGAGCAACTGCTGTTTATCCGGGCGTACACCCAGGACAAATGGTTGGGGCAGGGCACTTGTTTAAACGTCATCAACCGCTTATTGCCAGTCCTGACCCCAGACGTCTGGATTTGCGTGCCAGTGTACTGGATCCGTTTGGCGGTTATCGCGTACGCGTTTACCAACAGGAAAGCACGGTTAATGTTTATGTGCTTGCCGATATGTCGGCATCCATGGGTTATGCCGATAAACAACAAACCCTGATTCAGTTTTTACTGACAGCGGCCAATTCGGTATTGAGTTATGGCGATAAATTTGGTTTTATCGGTTGTGCTGATGGTATTGACAAGCGTTGGTTACTTCCGGCTTGCCAACAATCAGGAAGGGTCGATGAGCTGATAAAGCGACTTAAAAATCATCGTTATAGCGGAAGTTCAAACGGGCTTAAAAATGCCGCCGCCTTGATGCCGGGTAAGCGTTCATTGGTGTTTTTGTTATCCGATTGTCATTTTTCACTGACTCAGTTACGTGACTTGTTGGGCTCTCTGCAAGGCCATGATGTTATCCCGTTAATATTATGGAATCCGCATGAATATGCCAGCTTGCCTGATTGGGGCATGATGTCATTTAAAGACATGGAAAGTCGGGCGACGCGTACGCTGTTTATGCGCCCGGCTTTACGACAAAAAATAATGGTTGCCTATCAGCAGCGCCAACATGATTTGAAACATATCTTTAGGGCCTTTGGTAACGAGCCTTTGTTTATTACGGAACGTTATAGCACACAAACAATTAATTGTTATTTACAACAGAGAGCTACATGAGAATTCTGTTAATCCTGATACTGTTATTGCCGGGTTGCTCCGGCTCGATTAATACACCTGTCAGTTACTTTAACGTTGAAACACCACGTCCCTTTGGTTACGTTATTGGCGATGAAATTCCTCAGCGCATTATTATTGAAACCCGCTCAGGTATCAGTTTGCAAGCCAGTAGTTTGCCCGCTAAAGGACAAATTAATCGCTGGCTGAATCTTAATCAGGTGACCATTAAACAAAGCGGGCAGCGTTATCAAATCGACTTGCGCTATCAGGTTTTTTACGCGCCGCCGACGGTTAAAGCATTAACTTTGCCTGGTTTTACTGTGCAATTTAATCAGGGCGAAAACAAGCCTGAGGAAAAAATGCTCAGTCAAAGTATACCGGCCTGGTCTTTTACCTTGTCGCCACTAAGAGAGTTGGTGGTTCGTCAAACCGAACAGGGCGAATACCTGCGCCCCGACAGTCCACCGCAGTTATTGGAAAATACGCAGGCGTGGTATGGCTTGTCTGCCAGTCTGACGGTGACTGTGCTGACCGCCGCTTATTTAAGTTTTCTTTATGGTTTTTTCCCCAAGCTGTTACGACGTACCTTGTTTAAACAAGCTTTGCGAAAACTGGCTGGGCTGTCCAAAACGGATATGGAACAGGTCTTAAGTATTGTTCATTACGCCTTAAACACTCTTAATGGACAACCGCTGTTTTATAACCAGTTGAGTGATTTTTATCAGCGTAATCCACAGTATCGGCAAATAAGCGCCAAATTGGAGTGGTTTTTTAATTATTCCAACCGTTATTTTTTTTCGGCTGGAATGATTACGGTAACGCCGGATTTGCAACAAATTAAAGATCTCTGCGAGCAGTGCCGAAAAATTGAACGAGGCAGTTTATGAATCTGGCAGTTAGCACGCCCTGGGGTTTGGCAGGTTTATTACTCGTTTTGTTGCCGTTGTTTACTAGCGGTATGCAGGCAAGCGCTACGCCCTGGCTAGCCTTGATGCCCGCTGACAGGTTGTCGAGTTTTATCGACGCGGGTTTGCGTTTGTGCGCAATGACGGTTATTGCCGCATTAGTCTTGGGAATGGCTGGATTGCATCGTACCGAACAAAGCCTGGAACGTATCGGTCACGGTGCCCATGTCGTGTTGTTGCTGGATCGCAGCAGCAGCATGGATAACAGTTTTGCCGGGCGTGCGCCAAACGCGAATAACGATGGCAAAGATGCTGAAGAGTCAAAGTCCGGTGCAGCGAGACGATTATTGACTGATTTTGTCAAACACCGAGAAACCGGCTTAATCGGGGTGGCTGAATACAGTACGTCACCCTTATTTGTGATGCCGCTCACCGAAAACAAAACTGCAGTGCAAGCAGCGATTTCGGCAACAGCAACGCCGGCGCTGGGTTTTACCCATGTCAGTAAAGGCTTGGGAATGGCCTTGTCTTTTTTTCAACAACAGTCGGTAACCGGTTCGCGTATTGTGTTGTTGGTTTCAGACGGCGCGGCTGTGATTGATCATGACAGTGAACAAAAATTACGGGAATGGTTTAAACAGCAACAAGTTCGTCTGTACTGGATTTTTTTACGCACGGCCAATAGTCCCGGTATTTTCGATAAACCTGAAGACAGTCGTGATGACAACGCCCAAGCCATGCCCGAACTTTATCTGCATAAGTTCTTTTTAAGTTTGGGTAGTCCTTATCAGGCGTATGAAGCGGAAAGTCCTGATGCATTAAAACAGGCGATTGCCGACATTAATCAACTGGAAAATTTGCCGATGCATTATTTTGAACGTATCCCCAAACAGGATTTGTCAGCAACCTGTTATCGCGTGGCGGGTTTGTTATTGCTGGTATTACTGGCAGTTAAATTTTGTGAGGTTAAACGATGATCAGAAGAATCAGGCATATTACCCTGTGGGCGGTTTTATTGGTTGGTTTACTGACGATTTTATATAGTGTCGAGTCGTTGTACAGCACGCATCACGACAATCAATTAATTCAGCAATTGACCACAGGACAAGATGTGGTTGTTAATCAAGTCATCACTGGCAAGCCCGAGTTAAGGCTGGCAAGGGCTTTTTATTTTAAACAAAAACACCGTTACGAAGAAGCCTTATCGACGCTAAGTCTGATTATGGATAAAGGCGATAAAGCATTCCAGGCCAAAGCCCGTTATAACCTCGGCAACCTCTATCTGGAGCAAGCGTTACAGCAAGTAAAAACAATGAACATGAATGCTGCTTTGCCTTTACTGGGCTTGGCGAAACAAGCTTATCGCCAGTCATTAGCTTTGGATAGCAGTAACTGGGATAGCAAATATAACCTTGAAGTTGCCATGCGTTTATTGCCGGAAATGGATAGTATCATCATGCCGGATGACGATGGCCCGATCAATCAGAAATCACAGTTATGGACAACTGTGCCAGGCTTTCCGCGCGGCTTGCCTTGATTGGCGTTGCATGATAACGAGAAGATAATGACTCACAGATTAAAAGATTACCGACTCTGGTGTTTGCTGTTTGCGCTGATAGCCATGCTGGTGTTGTTCATAATCCCCAGTAAAAAGCAAAAAAGCCCCACTTACAACTACACCTTTATTATTGATATTACTCGCAGTATGAATGCAACCGACTACCAGCAAGATAATCAGGCTGTTAGTCGATTGTCTTTTGTTAAACAAACCTTACGTGATTTGTTGCGGGATTTGCCTTGCCAATCCAAGGTTGGAATAGGGCTGTTTACAGAAAGGCGCTCGACCTTGTTATTCGAACCGTTGGAAGTTTGTTCCGCCTACACCGAAATAGATACGGTCATTAGTAAAATAGATTGGCGCATGGCTTGGGCCGCAGACAGCAATATTGCTAAAGGGTTGCTGAGTACCCTTGACATGCTAAAAAAGAGCGATAGTTCGGTGATTTTTATTACCGACGGCCAGGAAGCACCGCCGGTTAATGTTAATTATCAGGCTGATTTTTCAGGTTTACGAGGACAGGTAAAAGGCATGATTATTGGCGTGGGTGGTTTGCAAACAGTGCCGATCCCAAAATTTAACAGCCAGGGCGAACAAACCGGTTTTTATAAGCCAGAGGATGTACCGCATCGTTCTTCATTTGGACAGTCCACGTTGGCCCCGTCGCAAATAAAAGGTTATAACGCTCGTAATGCACCGTTTGGCAATGACGTTGTTACCGGCAACGAACATTTAACGGCCTTACAAGAAACCTATTTGGAAAAATTGAGCGCAGAATCCGGTTTGGGTTATGCCCGCTTAGCGGATTTGCAAAGTCTTGCTCTGGCATTAAAAAACTCCAAGCTGGCCACTGAAAAATTGGTACAGACTGATATTCGTTGGCAATGGGCATTGCTGACATTACTGATGATCAGCCTCGTTTACTTACCTGGAATATACCAATATCATCGATTTTTCAGATAAAAAAGCTGTTATTTTTATCTATCATCTTGAGAACAGTTTATGAACAAACAAAATTTGTTATCGAAGCATAGTCTTTTTATATTGCGTTTACTTTTATCGTTACTCGGTGCCGGTATTGATTACCGGTATCAGCATAGAACCCACGATATTTGGTTGGTCATGATGTTTTTATTTAGCGGTATTGCCATCGTTCCGGGCTACTATCAATTTAAGCTCGATGGCGATAATCTGAAGAAATTTGTACGACCGTTACTGCATTGGGCAGGTGGCTTGTGTGTCGTCATTATTATTTATTGCTATCAGAGTTCTGGAAGGCTTTATCACGAAGAAGGCGATTTGGTCGTACTCTTGGTACTGGCATTAACAACTTATCTGGATGGTTTGCAAACCGACTGGCGCTGTATTTTTACCGGTATTTTTTTAGGCATTACCGCTATTTGCGTAGCTTACTTTGATAGCTATGTTTGGCAGTTGGTAGCGCTGGCGGCACCAGTGATAGTTGTCAGCTATCATTTTCGGGAAAAGGTAGTGAATTGACTTGCCGGTTTTTTTTACAGCACATTTTTTGCCTGAAGTGGGCAAAAAAGTGCTGTTTTTTAGTTGTTTTTAAGCAGGATTGTTGTGATGAAAGGTAAAGTTTTACTGTTAAGTTTATTATTGTCTGTCAGCAGTTTTGCGGCAGAAAAAACCATTATTAGACTTGGTGTCCAGGTTGGCGGAACCGTAGAGTGGGAATTGCCTGCTTTGCAAGAGGCTTTGGCCGCCAAATCGGCTGATTTTGAGTTGGATATACACCGCGTTGCCAATATTGAAGCCGGTAAGGCGGCCTTGCAATCCGGAGCAGTGGATATCATTATTTCCGACTGGATTTGGGTATCCGGCTTGCGTGAAAAAGGCACTGATTTTACTTTTTATCCTTATTCGGATATGTCAGGTGCGTTGGTGGTGCCCAGTACCAGCAACATTCGTTCCTTACTCGATCTTAACGGTAAGCGCTTGGGAATCGCCGGTGGTGAGCTGGATAAGAACTGGCTGTTACTACAAACCTTGGCCAAGCAGCAGCATAATATCGATCTTGATGCTTCAGTGGAAAAAGTCTTTGCTACGCCGCCACTGATCAATGAGCAAATCAAGCAAGGTCAGCTTGACGCTGCGCTTAATTATTGGCATTTTGCGACCAGACTTGAAGCTGAAGGTTATCGAACGTTAATTGATGGACGTAGTATTTTACAAGGCTTGGGGATTCAGGAGTCAGTCGCCAATCTGGGTTATGTTTTTAAACAAAGTTGGGCTGATCAGCATAAACCAGCAGTCAGGCAATTTATAGAGCTTGGCAAGCAAGCCCGGCAAACGTTGTGCAGTGTAGATGCAGCATGGCAAAAAATTCTCCCGTTGACCAAAGTGGTTGATGAAAAAATCCAAAAACACCTGCGCCAAAATTATTGTACCGGTAATGTTGAGCAATGGGGAGAGGCTCAGAAAAAAGCGGCGGCGAAAGTTTACGTGCTGTTGCATAAGCAGAGTAAACAGGCATTAACGGGACAATCTGCGGAGTTGCAGCCGGGTACTTTTTGGTAAAGCATGGTTGATGCCGAAGCAAACAATTGTTAGTTATCTTGCGTAAGAGTTCCGGCAATCTGTTCGTGTTGGTTTTTTGTGTTAGCTGAAAAATGGTTTGCTATAAATAGTTGACGTATAATCTTTGAAATCTCGGCATCCATAGTAGAAAATCCGGGTTTCAGAGCATTTCTTTAGTCTTTGCCGCCTAAGGTGGCCTTCAATAAATAAATGTAAAGGGTATTTTTTCGAGTTATCTTAAGAGAATAATCGATTAAAGTTGCTGCTCTTACTCCTGGCTGAGATTTCAGGATAAACTCACGCTTTATTGTCACTATTTATATTAGGAGAAAACCATGAAAAAAACTACCTTAACCTGCGTATTAGCTTTGGGTCTTGCCACATCTGCTTCCAGTTATGCTGCAGGCCAATCTATTGACAGTTGTGTTGCTGCGGTACAAAAACAAAAGGCAGGCGAACTGATTAAACTGGAAAAGCTGAATGTAGCTGGCAAGCCTTTTTACGAGCTTGAAATCAAGGATTCCAAAGGTGCCGAGTGGGAATTTATGTGCGATGCCAAAACCGGAAAAATCACTGAAACGGAAAGTGAAGTCAGTAGTGCTGATGACGAAGCCTTTAAGAAAAATGCAAAAGTAACTGAACAAGAAGCCATAGCTATCGCGTTAAAAGTGTATCCCGGTAATGTCCAGGAAGTAGAATACGAAATAGAAGACAATGGTGATGCCAGTTATGAATTGGATATAGTCAATGACAAAGGCCATGAAACCAAAGTTGAAGTGAATGCCGCTAAGGGTAAAATTATTGAAGCTTCAAAAGAAGAGTGGGAAATTGGCGAAGAAGCCAGTGCAAAAAAGTAATAGATAAACGTCCCGTTCCAGGTAATCTCTGGAACGGGAATTTTCTTTATAAATGACTAATTCTCAACAATAAAGGCCGGGTTTTTTAAAAAAATCGGCCTTGTCGAAAAAAAAGAATTTTTCCTATGGCGAATAATCGTCAGCGAATCAATAATAGAAGGTTATTGCAAGCCATCAACCAGCTATTTTAAATATCCATGAGTCTGCGTTATCAAATCAATCTACGAATTTTAATCTCATCCTTGTTTATTCTGCTGCTTGGTGGATCAATAACCATTTGGCAGGCACGTAATGCCATAGATAAGGAAGTTGATTCATCTATTAATCTGGCTGTGCAGTTAATAAGGTTTGGTTTTTCACAAACCTCACAAACGGCGTTTAATGAAGCCGACTGGTTGCCGCAGTTTAATACCTTAAATCAAACCCGGCATTTACGCATTCAACTAAAAACACCGTCAGGCGAAATAATCAGTATTGCCCATAAAAACCAGCAAACCAATAATGACGAAAAGCCGCCACAATGGTTTGTCGGCCTGGTGGAAGGTCAGCATCTTCAAGCCGAACATCCTGTCACTACCTTTGGCGGTAAACAGTTAACACTGATTATTCAGTCTAATCCGTTGGATGAAATAACCGAAGTATGGGAAGAAAGTATCGGTTTTTTTGGCTCACTTTTATTGTTGATACTGTTTACCTTTTTGGCTGTCAATGTGGCTTTTAACAAAGCTCTTAAATCTATCGCGGTGATTGTTAACGCATTAAAAGTCATTGAAACCGGAGAGTACAGTCAAAAATTACCTGATTTTAGTATTCAGGAATATGACAACATCGCTAAAGCCATCAACCACATGACTCATGAGCTAAATGCCAGTCAGCAGGAAAACCGGTCATTAACCCAGCATACATTGGAAATACAGGAAGACGAACGGCAACGGCTCTCGCAGGAATTGCATGACGAGTTGGGGCAGTCGTTGACTGCCATTAAGGTGATGGCAGTGACGGCCGGCCGCTCCCAAACTGGAGTTGGGGGAGGGAGGGATGAAATAAAGCACGCGACGGACTCCATTATCAGTATTTGTGATCATTTAATGACGGTGGTACGCTCCATGATGCATCAATTGCATCCTTTGGTACTAACCGAGTTGGGACTAAAAGCAACGATGGAAGACCTGTTACATCACTGGTCAGTTAGAAACCCCGAGTTAAAACTACTGCTGGACTGCCCGGATGAAGTAGATCATCTGGAAAAGAAAATCAGCATTCAGGTATTTAGAGTAGTTCAAGAATGCTTGACCAATATTGTTCGGCATGCACAGGCCCGGCAAGCGACCATTATCCTGGAAATTGTGACACCATCAATAGCAGCAAAAGCGCTACGTTTACGCGTGATGGATGATGGTCAAGGTTGTGCTGCTGACCGGATTAAAACAGGCTTTGGTTTATTAGGTATGAGAGAAAGAATTAACAGTCTGGGGGGCGAATTGACTATTCAAAGCCAACCACAACAAGGCATGAATATTATTGCCAGTATTCCGTTAAAATGAGCAATAAAATAAAAGTTATATTGGTCGATGATCATGCGGTGGTGCGGGCCGGTTTTCGGATGTTATTGTCTACCGATGACTCTATTAAAGTGATCGCTGAAGCCGATCGTGGCGAGGCTGCCTGCCAGTTGTACCTGGAAGAGCAACCCGATGTCATGGTGCTGGATTTATCCATGCCGGGTATAGGTGGCCTGGAAACATTAAGGCGTATTTGCAATCGTAACAATGATGCCAAAGTATTGGTTTTTAGTGTTCATGATGAAAGGGTTTATGTGGATCGGGCCATGAATGCCGGGGCAAAAGGTTATATCACCAAACAGGCGCATCCAGAAATTTTGATTGCCGCGATCAAGAAGATCGCAGACGGTGAGACATATATTGAACAGCGCTTAATCAAGCCGGATGATGTCGTTTTAAGTGAGAATTTGGAAGCCAACGAAACCGATTATAAATCCATTATTGGTTTACTGTCGGCGAGAGAATTTGATATATTCCTGCTGCTGGCAAAAGGTTTAACGGCACATAAAATCGCAGATGAATTGTGTTTGGGCTATAAAACGGTTGCCAATTACGGCACGCAAATCAGAAGCAAGCTCAATGTGTCCTCTGTTGCTGAATTAGCGCATATTGCGATTGGATCCGGGGTTATGAAAAATTAGGCTGTTTGGACGTAACAAGGTTTTTTAATAGTAAAACAACTTGTTTTTTATGCATATAAGTATTTATACGCATTGTTTATATAAAGTGAGATGTTACTCTTTTCAATAGTGGTTTAAGTCAGCGGATTTTTGTCTATTTCCGTTAATTTTGTTAGCTTGTTACCACATATTACAAATGATACACATTAAGCAATTATTTCATATTATGTAATTAAAAATCCTTGGCGGGATTTGTAGATCCAAATAATGAGTCGACCAAAGAGTCATTAAAAACTACGCCGACAGTGGTTTTTGAAAAATTTTATGAAAGTTTTTGTTGTTTGATTAAAGGTATCTTTTATTGGCAGATTAGAGTGTTTGATAAAGGTGATTTTGATGGCCATAATAATATTATTATCAATAGTAATAGCAGGATCATTGCTCTGTTTCGCTGCAAGCGGTTCTGAAACCAAAAAATGTATTGAAAATAAAATCCTGCGAAACTTTTATAGATAAAAAATTAACAATGTCTTTTAAACAAAACCATCGGTAGGTCTACTGCGCGGGTGTTAAGTGATGATTGCCGAAATAAGCCTGTTCACGTTATTGTGGGGGCAGGTTTGTTTTGGGACTACGGTGACGTATTAAGCTCAACACAATGCTCTGAAAGACGCATGCTTCTTATAAATAAGGTGATAGCCTGTTTTTTTTATGAATATAGATATTTCCTTATCGGGGTCAAGTTGACATGAATGACCATACTGATACGCGTATCAGTTTTCTTGAGAGCGGCCACACCATACCAAATATACGTCGGGACTTTCGTGAATGGCATTTGGGGCGATCTCGCTATGCATTTTGGGCAATCGATCTGGACTGCTCGATTGTCTGCCGGCAAGTAACTGCCGCTGAACAACATCTCGCTGATTTTCTGCTTGACGGCTATGACAGAAAGCCACATATCACCTTAAGTATCTGTGGTTTCTTAATCGACCAACCAAAATACACAGACGATTTTGGCACTAGCCACTTTGCAGCTCATTTATCGGCTTTACATAAGGTTCAGCTGCAACCCTTTCAAATCGAAATCGGTTCACTAGCCAGTTTTTCCTCGGCGCCTTTTTTTCATGTTAACGATCCATCGAACAGTCTCTATACGCTACGTAATTGCCTCACCTCAACCGGACAACAGAACCATCAGGGTGCTAATAATTACATTCCTCACGTAACGGTTGGTCTTTATGGTGCATCATGGCCAACAAAAGTAGTCAACGATCGACTGGATAAATTTCCACAAGCTGAGGTATCGCGCTGTTTGATAAAGCATATTAGCTTAATGAGTTACAGTGCTTTTGATATTGGCGGGCCACTGACAATCATTGCAGATTACCATTTTGATGGGGCCAGAATTCACTGGCATGAAACACCGCTCTTTGACCCACTAAAAACCAAAAGTTAATCTCCACGAAAAATAGCAAGCCCGTCAGAAATTGTGTTGATACTTCAGGCTCAGAATGATTTAACATCTAAATCCTCGCAGGATTATTTACACTAGCTTTTATCCAGCATTACCAAATAATACTTCGGACAGTATTGCTTTGATTGAAAAAATAGTCTGGAAGCTTCCAGGATATGAACATGTAGTCATCGACGATAACAGTTCAATACACCAAAAGCTTCCACGAAGTATTATTGTTAATCTGTGTGTCCGGTTTGGTGTAGTCATATCAACTATCATAACGTGTATCTTGAACTTATTTTCAATCAGTTCGTTACCGTACAGACCAAGTTCAGTCTTGTGTGTAGAATCTACATCCAGTGATCGAAAATAGTATTTTTAACCCCATTCATGACTAATTTACCAAGAGATTCTCTTGAAAATTACTTCGGACAGTTTTGATAATTGGTACCTTACGAATAACAGGGCTTTTGGGAAATCAAATCAGACTTATACAAAATATAGAGTTGTATTAAATAGTTGAAAATTAGCGAGTTATTTATCAGCAATAATTATCATATTTTTGAAATGACATATCAAATAACATATTATTGCAATAATTTAGAAATATCTTAACTATCGCTAAAGATAAACGTACGTTATTGGTGCAATAAATGAATGTAATTGCACATTTATAAAGCGTAATAATGATAGCTTTATAACGATAGATTGCTTGATTCAATATCAATTATGATACGAAATATTTATAACTTATTGTTATAGTGAATAAATAAAAAATATTTTTTTAAAAGTAAAGTATTGGCTCAACTTGTGCTTGATTATAAATTATGCACCTACAAGTTGGGTGTTAATTGATTTGTTTACGGCCATTATTGGGGTGAAATGATGAGTTTAAATAAATATATCTTGATTGGACTATTGTTTATCACTGGCATATTGGGCTTTATATCTGGCGAATTTATAGTTTCAACCGTTTTGTTCGCAGGGGTTGCTATTTTTAGCAATATCGTGAGGCATCCCGGCTAAATTTTACTTACCTTTAACAGTGTGGTGTACCCACAAGCAGAACTCGCTTATCGTCTTGAATACATAACACTTGATGTTCAAGTTTTTTTAGTTTGATTGAGACGATTTCATATAAATGAAAGTGTTCTGGTTATTATATCTGTGTGCTACACGATAGAGATTGTGATTATAAGGCATGATTTAAAATCAAGAATTAAAAATTTGAGTATCGAGTATAAGTATTTAATGTTGATCTGGAATGTAGAAACACAGAAACAGGAAAAAATTGTAAGAAATAATTTTTTGATAAATTTGAATTTTTTTAAAAAGTGGTGATTTTCATGGGCGTAATAATTTTATTATCATTAGGAGTAGCAGGAGCATTACTTTGTTTCGCTGCAAGCGGTTCCGGGATTAAACAAAAGTATGATAAATAAAAATCTGCAGCTTTTTTGTTGAATCTTGGATGATATCCAGGATTCAACATTACCAAGTGGTGCAGGATTTTTATTTATTGATAGCGACTGTAAGGGCAGATATTTACTCCTACAATACCTGTATTCACAACATCCCAGTGGATTATGGAGGCGGTGCGTAGCGATGACTCGTGAAAGGTGAAATCGAATTTTGAACTGCGCGAGGGCATTAACAATAGGTGTCTCTTAAGAGACGCAGGAGCAGTAACCGAGGCCGAGAAATAGGCACGTAGCTGGCCCATAACTATTTTGACAGCGTGGTAAATATATAATAAAGACCAGCAAGTCGGGTATATTATTAGCAATAAATCAGCTAAGTCACTTGAAAAGCAATCCTGCTGATTTTTCGAATTCATTTCAAAATTGTTAAAGTCCCATAGGCTACTTATTAAGTGGTACATTTTCCTCTAAAACTTATCGAAGTTGAAATACAAATCTTTGGCTGATCGGAATATTTCGAAGTACACTTCGTAAGTCATTATTCTAAAAGTGTCCGCTATAATAAATAAGTCGGAAATATTTGCTTTAGCTATCGTCAAACTAGCTTGTTCCTGTCACATATCTGCACCATTTTAGTCATTCATACTCATTTTATGCACTATCTTTGCGCAATGCCCTCGGCATTAGCTTTAATGATATTAATTCAATCCTTATCCGTACATAGGAGCAGGTAATATGGCTTGAAAATTGCTTGATTAAAAGTATATGAAGCTATTACTCGATAATTTTTTATTTTCTGACTCCGCAATGAAGATGCATTCATCCTTGATCACAAAAAGCTTCAGCCCTGGCCTAAGCAAATTATTGCAAGATAGGGAGCGCATGCTGGGTATGCTCATAAGCAATCTTAAAGGCATGATGTATTGCTGTTTGCTGGATGAGAATTGGACGATGGTTTTTGTCAGTGAGGGTTGTGTTGGTCTTACCGGTTATGATGCCGAGGATCTGCTTTTTAATCATCGAATTAGTTATGAGGCGCTGACGCTGGAGGATGATCGTGCTTGGGTGCGTGATAGTATTAATGATGCTCTGGGTAACAATGAAAAATTTGATTTGGAATACCGCATCCGGCATGCTGATGGCAATATTCGTTGGGTACAGGAGAGCGGATCACCACTTTTTAATGAAAATGGTGAGCTAGAGGCCCTGGAAGGGTTTATTCAAGACATTACTTGCCGCAAGCAAAGTGAACAGCAGGCACAAGAAGCAGAGCAGCGTTACCGTTCTATTTTTGAAAATGCCATAGAAGGAATCTATCAGACCACACCTTCCGGGCAGTACCTTGATTTTAATCCTGCATTGGCCAAAATCTATGGTTACGATTCGACACAGGACTTGGTACTTGGTATTTCCGATATCCAGAAGCAGCTTTATGTCGATCCCAATAAACGTGCCGAGTTTACCGAATTGATGAAAGTACATGGACAAGTACTTAATTTCGAAGCGCAGGTTTACCGCAAAAATGGTGAAGTTATATGGATTACCGAAAACTCACATGGAGTCCTTGATAATGAAGGTAAATTATTATTCTATGAAGGTACTGTCGAAGATATTTCCGAGCGTAAGAACTACGAGTACCAGCTTCAATATCAGGCAACGCACGATATATTAACCGGATTGCCGAATCGTACTTTACTGACCGACCGATTGGAACAATGTATGAGCTTTGCCGACCGCTACGGCAAAATAGTGGCGGTGGCCTTCATTGATCTTGATCAATTCAAGATCATCAACGATAGCATGGGGCATCATGTTGGCGATGAGTTGTTGGTGTCGATGGCAGGACGATTATTGGACAATGTGCGCAAATCGGATACGGTGGTGCGATTAGGTGGGGATGAGTTCGTACTCTTGTTGACCAGCATGCAGAGTGTTGATGATATTACGGAGAGTATGCAGCGTATTCTTGCGGCAGTTATGGATCCTTGTGTGATTGAGGGTTACGATTTTGTTATTTCCTGTAGTATTGGTGTCGGCATATATCCTCATGACGGGTCTACCCCCGGTACGTTGTTTAAAAATGCCGATTTGGCAATGTACAAAGCAAAGGAATTAGGTCGTAATAATTTCCAGTTTTATAGCAGTGAACTCAACGAGGTTTTGACCGAGAGGGTTGAAATTGAATATCGCCTGCGTAGTGCGATAGAAAATGAAGAGTTTCTGTTGCATTACCAACCCAAAATGGATTTTGCAACCGGCAAAGTCTGCGGTATTGAGGCACTGATCCGTTGGCAACCACCGGGTGAGGCAATAATCCCGCCGATGAGCTTTATACCAGTGGCCGAGGAAACCGGTCAGATAGAAGAAATCGGCCATTGGGTATTAATAAATGCCTGTCGCAAAGGCAGAGAGTTGCATCAGCTTTTGGGGTACCCCATTCCTGTCGCCATCAATGTGTCACCGAGGCAGTTTCGTCAATTTAATCTGGTCGAGATAGTGGAGTCAGTGCTCAAAAGTACAGAACTTGATCCGCAATTTCTGGAGCTGGAGATTACTGAAAGTTACCTGATTCACGACACCAAAAATTTCATTAAGACCCTGCATGATCTCAAAGCTCTTGGCATCACGCTGTCCATTGATGATTTCGGTACCGGCTATTCCAGCATGGCTTATCTCAAAGATTTTCCGGTAGATCGGCTTAAGATTGACAAGATTTTTGTCGGTAACCTGGAAACTGAATCAACCAACATCGGTATTCTCAATGCCATTGTCGCACTTGGACATGGCTTGGGTCTAAAAGTAGTGGCAGAAGGGGTAGAAACAGCCCATCAACATGCATTTCTACATGCTATAGGCTGTGATGAATTGCAGGGTTATTACTTCAGCAGACCTTTATCGGCTGAAGCGTTAAGGATATTTCTAACTAATAGCAAGTAGTATCAATATCACTTTTTTATACCGAGGCTGTTTGCTTTGAGATTCGGTTTTTTTCCGAGTAATTTAGGCAACTATAAAGAAAAAACTGTACCCCAAAAATCAGGCTGGCCACGACTAAATGGATGGGTTGAACAATTGCCGGCACACCCAGTCTGTCCAGACTGACACCCGCTAAAATAGCGGTAATGACTAATGTGGTAAGCGCTACGCCGGTACGAAACAGTAGTTGATGTTTATTAAAAGTGTGGTAGATTTTCCACATTAGCCATAAGTTGGTAAACAGAATAAGCGAAGAAAAAGACCGGTGTATGTAAAAAATAACGGGGAAATCATCACGCCAGTATTGACGCTCAATATGTTCGCGAGCAATAAAATCAACGGCTTCTCTTACTTGAGTACCCATTGCTACCTGCAATAAGGTCATTATCATTGCCGCGATTAAAACGCTTTTAAATCTGGCAGGTAATGCTTGCGTATCAAGCTGACCGAGAAAGTCTCGTTGCGATCGGGCAATGGTATAGATCAATAAGGCGACCAAGACTAAAGCCAAGAGCATGTGCAATGTGATCATGACCGGCTTCAGGTTACTTGCGACAACAGTTGATCCCAACCAGCCTTGAAAACCCACCAGAAAAAAGTTACCCAGGGACAAATAGAAAACATTTTTGTCGGTTTTAAGATAAACGCGTGATGACCAGGCAGTTAACAATATTAAAAAACCAATAGTTACACCGACTAATCGATTGACATATTCAGTCCAGGTTTTTACAGGATTAAACTGGGTGTTTTGATAGCCGCGCTCAGCATATATTTCATGATAATTAGCGGGTAACTGTGATTCTTCAGTGGGCGGTATCCATGATCCAAAGCAGGTTGGCCAGTCAGGGCAGCCCATTCCTGCACCTGAAGCCCTGACCACGCCGCCCATAAGAATAACGATATAAACCGCAAAAATAGTTAGAATACCGATGCGACGAAAACGTAAGGCTGCTTGATAATTCATGAGTGTGGCCATGGTAATAAAGTGATTTTATGGTGATTCTGGTCTTTTAATGTCAAGTACCGGGTATCGCTATCAGAAACCTGTAAAACGATCAGCATTTTACCTGGCGATGATTCATTTTTTGGGTCTAATTGGCTGTGTTGTGCGAGCAATATCTTACCGATATTTTGTTCGGTGCCTGAGCTGTCATCAATAATGGTTGAGTTAGGTATTGGCATCAATGGCGCATCGGATTCTGCCAAAAATAGCGCTCTTTTGGCTTTGCCCAGATAATGGGTGCGCGCGACAATTTCCTGTCCGGTATAACAGCCTTTGGTAAAGCTGATGCCACCCAATAGATCCAGATTAAGCATTTGTGGAATGAATTCCTCAGAAGTTTCAGTGGTAAGCCAGGGTATGCCGGAAAGTATATCCAGATAACGCCACTGATCTGAATTTTTTGGCTCAAAGTTTTGATGGTCAACCTGTTCTGACCACAGGGCAATAGCTTTATCGACTTCGGCAATAATCAGTCGTCGGTTGTGCGTGCTAGAAAAATTAACGCTAATGACTTCTTGTTGTGTTGTGCCAAATAAAGATTCGGTTTGTAGTTCAGGCTCTGAGAACCCTATTAAACATAACTGGTCGGAACTGTTTGTCAAGGTGACATCGGATCGTAAAATATACATTTGCAATCTTTTTTTGACGGACTCCAATAGCGCTTCAGGTAAAATTATCAAAAAAGCAGTACCGTTTTTAACCAGTAAAAAAGTGGTAATGGCTCGACCTTTGGGATTACATAAAGCGCAAAAACTGCTTTTTGTCTCGGTAATGTCGTTAATATCGCAGGTTATCTGCCCCTGTAATAGTTTGGCTGCATCTTTGCCGCTAACGGTCAAAATTGCCAAATGGGCAATTGGATAAATGGTTTTGTCGTTATCATTTGCAGCGGCTGGAAAGGTAATTTGGGTGTCACTTTTAAACGTTGCTTGGTTATTTAGTAGAAAATTTTTCCAGTTCTGATTCATAGGGGGTAAATATAGTAAACGGTAAGATTACTATTGATTATATAGTAAGTCGCCTTGAGTCGTGAAAAGGTGTAAGGGGAAAAAATAGATTACTGGTATCTTTTACTGATACATAAGCCTTAATTTTTTAAATATGCACAAAGAATATAATACAACGTTATTGTTGGCGCTTAAGCCTTCCAGACGATTTAAAAAAATACTGGTTTTTATTTACGTGCTGGCCTTGGTGTCCGGTATCGCTAATGCGTTAGATTTTGCTATCAAAATCAACCTGTGTGTATTGATTGGTTTGCATTATTGGTTAACTGTCTGGCGCTTGGGTACTGAAAATTACACCATTAAGTACACTGAAGCGTTGGCTTGGGAGCTATCAAAAGGGGAGGGTTTTGCTGCGATTGAAATTTTGAAATCAACGGTTATTACAACACAAACATTATTTTTGCACTTTAAATATCGATCTCAGCCCCCATCTATAAAGATTGCCAATAAAAAAACGTTGCTTATTTTAAGTGATGCGCTGGCTGAAGAAGATTATCGATACCTGATCGTTAAATTAAAAACGACAGCAATAAAATAGACTGTAATCAAGGTGTCTCTGATAAAATATGTCACCATAAAAGTCGGCACGTTTCAAAATGAAATAGTTTGATTTGTATTGCTTTGTAATTGCAGTTATCTTTAACGTAATATATATAGAATAATAAGGAGAAATCGGATGTCAAAAAGTCAAAATTTGCAGGATAGTTTTTTAAATACACTGAGAAAAGAACATACGCCTGTATCAATTTTTCTTGTTAACGGTATAAAGTTACAAGGAAAAGTCGATTCATTTGATCAATATGTCATTATGTTGAAAAATACCATTAGTCAGATGGTTTACAAACACGCAATTTCAACTATCGTACCCAGTAAATCCGTAAAAATTATGCGTGATGACGACGTTACCAGCGACGAGTGAAAATGCCTGGTTGTCAAGGAATGATAATTTTATAACTGGTACACCTTGCCTGGTTTTTTTATCCGTTTTCTTTGTTGCTTCTGCATTTTTGCAGTCGTTGAATAGATATAAAAATCTGAGATAAAAATGTCCAAGTTACTTTATCCCATCCCTAAATAGCTTTTTTATAGACCCCATTATGGAGTATTTTATTGTTTGATCGTCCAGATTCTGCAGGTGAGCGGGCTGTACTTGTTCATCTAACTTTTCGTTCCGGCCAGGAAGATCTTTTAGAACTAAAAGAATTAGCCAAATCAGCCGGGACTGATCCTGTTTTTGTTATCACCGGTAGTCGAAAGCGTCCTGATTCAAAATACTTTGTCGGTAAAGGCAAGCTTGAAGAGCTTAAGGCGGCGGTAGAAGAGCATTCCGCAGACGTTGTTTTATTCAATCACCCGCTTGCCCCCAGCCAGGAAAGAAATCTCGAAGGCGCTTTAGGTGTTAGGGTCGTTGACAGAAACGGACTTATTCTTGATATATTTGCTCAGCGTGCGCAATCCTTTGAAGGAAAACTTCAGGTTGAATTGGCGCAGCTAAAACATTTGTCAACACGCCTCGTCAGAGGTTGGACGCATTTGGAACGCCAAAAAGGCGGTATTGGTTTGCGTGGTCCTGGTGAAACCCAGTTAGAAACCGATAGACGGTTATTAGGTTTGCGTATTAAGCAAATTCAGCAGCGTTTGGATAAAGTTGACAAGCAGCGGCATCAAGGCCGTAGCAAAAGAAAAAAAGCCGAAGTGCCTTCTGTTTCATTGGTTGGCTACACCAATGCAGGTAAATCCACTTTGTTTAACACGCTTACCGGTGCAGATATCTATACCGCAGACAAGCTGTTTGCTACCTTGGATCCTACTTTACGTAGCTGTCAACTGCCTAATAGCAGCGAGATTGTGCTTGCTGATACGGTAGGTTTTATTCGCCATTTACCGCATGAATTGGTAGCAGCATTTAAATCGACGTTACAGGAAGCCAGTGAGGCGGATTTATTACTGCACGTTATTGATGCTAATAGCGATGACAGGGATGAGATTATTCATCAAGTTCATCAGGTTCTGGAAGATATAGGTGCTGATAAAGTCAGGCAAATTGAAATCTTTAATAAAATTGATTTACTGGATAATATTCTCCCACACATTGACAGGGATGATGCCGGTAATCCGGTTCGAGTCTGGCTATCTGCCGAAACTGGAGCAGGTATTGAGCTGCTTTATCAAGTCCTGGCGGAATTATTTTCGATTACTAAAGTTAAGCGCCGCTGCTTTTTACGACCCGACCAAGGTAATATCAGGGCAAAATTATTTACTTGCGCAAAAATAATTGACGAGCATATTGATGAGTTCGGTGCCAATGAATTAGTTGTTGAAATTGATGTAAGGTATCTAGGGTTGTTAAAAGAAGTGAAAACTGAAGAAACGAATGAGTAAACCCGTCAAGCTAAATTCGTCAGTTTTTAGTATTGAAGGATGTACTTTTTTCATTTTTTAAGAAATTTACGATAGAATATCAATAAACATCCTGCGGGATGAATTAATCAAGTTATCCAATATGGAGTGTAAATATGTCGTGGAATGAGCCTGGCAACGATAAGAAAGACCCTTGGAGTGGACGAGGTGACCAGAAAGGACCGCCTGATTTGGATGAAGCGATACGCTCATTGCAAGAGAAATTAGGTAAGTTTTTTGGTGGTGGCAACGGCGACAATGAAGGCTCCCCCAGAAATTTCTCTTCAGGTGCATCCATGAAAAGCCTGGGATTTCTTGCGGGTGGCGCAGTTATTTTATGGGGCTTAAGCGGATTTTATATCGTTGATGAAGGTAATCATGGCGTTGAAACACGATTTGGTAAATATATTGCTACCACACAGTCTGGTTTAAATTGGCACTTACCTGCACCTATTGAACGGGTTGATATTGTCAATGTAAAGCAACAACGCTTTATCGAAGTAGGCTATCGCAGTAGCGGCGGCGATCAAGTGACTGCAGTGTCCAAAGAAGCCTTGATGTTAACCAAAGACGAAAACTATGTCGATGTTCGTCTGGCTGTTCAATACCAGGTTAAAGACGCCAAAGAATTTATCTTTAATGTGGTCAATCCTGCGAGTACGTTAAAGCAGGTCACTGAAAGTGCACTGCGTGGTGTCGTTGGCAGTAGTACGATGGACTTTGTCTTAACCCAAGGTCGTAGTGAAGTTGTGACGCTAATTAGAAAAGAAATTCAGTTGGTCATGGATAGCTATCAATCAGGCGTTCAGGTTACCAGTGTCAACTTACAGGATGCTCAACCCCCAGAGCAGGTCCAAAACGCCTTTGAAGATGCCATCAAAGCACGTGAAGATCAGCAACGTTTGATTAACGAAGCAGAAGCTTATTCTAACGACGTTGTTCCTAAGGCGCGTGGTGCTGCTGCCAGAAAGTTGCAGGAAGCTGAAGGTTATAAAGAACAAGTCATTGCTCAGGCTGAAGGTGAAACCAGTCGGTTTACCAAATTACTTGCCGAGTATGTTAAAGCGCCCGATGTGACACGTAAACGTCTTTATATAGAATCAATGGAAAGCGTATTGGCTCAAACAAGCAAGGTTTTGGTTGATGTTAAAGGTGGCAATAATTTACTTTATTTACCGCTGGATAAAATGGTGCAAAATCAATCTTTATCGCAATTATCAACCACGAATTCACAGTCAGGGAGTGTCGATCAACCTCAGTCCCAACCGACTGTGGTACAAGAGCAAGCCGTTGAGCGCGCTTCAACTCGTAGCCGTGATGCAAGGGGACGCTAATGATACAGAATAAACTTTTGATAGGCTTGGCTGCATTGGTGCTGGTTGGCATGATGTGTGTGTTTTCTGTTAATCAAACTGAAAAAGCAATTAAATTTCGTTTAGGCGAGATCGTAAAAAACGATTACGAACCTGGATTACATTTTAAGTTACCTTTTATCAATAACGTCAAGAAATTTGATGCCCGCATTCAAACGATGGATGCCAAGCCTGAGCGGTTTTTAACGGCTGAAAAAAAGAATGTTATTGTTGATTCTTTTGTCAAGTGGCGTATTGGTAATGTAACCACTTTTTATACCACCGTTGCCGGTGATATAGATCAGGCCAACTTACGTTTGGATCAAATTATTAAAGATGCTTTTCGGAGTGAATTTAGTAAACGTAATATCAAGCAACTACTGTCAACTGATCGTAGTGCCATCCGCGATATATTAACGAATAACTCCAAGGCTGTTGCTGCGGCTTTAGGTATGGAGATTGTTGATGTTCAGGTAATGCGTATTGATTTGCCACCTGATGTCAGTAGTTCGGTATTCCGAAGAATGGAAGCCGAGCGTGAGCGTGTGGCTCGTGAGTTCCGTTCACAAGGCTCAGAAGCTGCCGAAAGAATTCGCGCTGATGCCGACAGACAACGTGTTGTTACGCTGGCTAATGCCTTTCGGGATTCAGAAATACTACGTGGTGAGGGTGACGCAATATCTGCGGATATTTACGCTAAGGCTTATGGCGCCGATACTGAATTTTTTACTTTTTATCGAAGTTTAAATGCTTACAAGAAAACTTTCTCCAGTTCAAGTATGATGGTGCTTGATCCTGATTCTGATTTCTTTCAGTATTTTAAGAAACAAAAGTAGCTATAAAATATTGGGTTACTTAAAGTAACCCAATCTGTATTTTGAAATATAAAAACGCTCCGCTTGCGGGGCGTTTTGTTTGAGTGGACATACAAAACATGCAACAAAAAGATTCCTGGCTTTTGCCTGATGGCATAGAAGAAATTTTGCCGGAAGAAGCCAAACATCTGGAAAACTTACGTCGTGAGTTACTGGAATTGTTCGCTTGCTGGGGCTATGGCCTGGTTATTCCTCCCTTTATTGATTTTCTGGATTCGTTACTGACTGGTTCAGGGCATGATCTGGATTTACAAACCTTTAAACTCACTGATCAAATTAGTGGTGAAATGCTGGGCGTAAGAGCTGACATGACGCCTCAAGTTGCCAGAATAGACGCGCATAACCTTAAATACGAATGGCCAACACGGTTGTGTTATGTCGGTACCATATTGCATACTCGCGGCGATCCACTGGAAAAAACGCGTAGCCCGATGCAAATAGGTGCCGAACTTTATGGACATGCAGGGAAGGAAAGTGATGTTGAAGTTATTCGACTGATGCTTGAAATGCTGGCCAGGACCGGATTGCAAAATATCCATCTTGATTTAGGACATGTTGGCATTTATCGCGCTTTAGCCAGGCAGGCGGGATTAACTGATTTACAGGAAAGTGAATTATTTGATGTCTTGCAGCGTAAAGCTAGGCCTGAGCTTCAGGAGTTGATGGACAGTTATTCTATTGATAACGATCTTAAGGTCATGCTATTGAAGTTACCCGAGTTGAATGGTGGTAAAGATATTCTTGATAAAGCGCGAATCGTATTGTTAAAAGCCAATGATGCGGTTAAAAATGCGTTGGCAGATTTGGAAGCGATTGCACAAAAGCTGGCAACGCATTTCCCTTTTTTACCGGTCAGTTTCGATTTGGCTGAGTTACGTGGCTATCATTATCATACGGGTATGGTTTTTGCGGCTTTTATACCTTCAGTCGGAAGAGAAATTGCCCGAGGTGGTCGTTATGATAATATTGGTGCCGTATTTGGGCGTGCACGTCCTGCGACTGGTTTTAGTGCCGACTTAAAATTACTGTCATCACTTAGTAAGCAATCCTGCCCGGTAGGACAAAGAGAGCTTATTTTTGCGCCATATTCAGATGATTTCGCGTTAAGTGAAATAATCAGGGATTTACGTGCCCGGCAACGAGCTGTTGTTCAGCAATTGCCAGGACAAACCGGAAGTGCAAAAGAATTAGGATGCACTTCTATTTTAGAACAAGATAATAAAAACTGGGTCGTCAGACCTTTAGTTTAAGCCTGGAATAATTATGGGAAAAAATGTCGTTATCATCGGCACTCAATGGGGTGACGAAGGAAAAGGTAAGCTGGTTGATTTATTAACCGAGCAAGTATCAGCAGTTGTGCGTTTTCAAGGCGGCCATAATGCCGGGCATACGCTGGTAATACGTGGTGAGAAAACGGTATTGCATCTTATTCCTTCCGGCATACTTAGAGACAATGTGCTGTGCATGATTGGTAATGGTGTCGTTTTATCACCGAATGCCTTAATGGAAGAAATTGAATTTTTGGAAAAAGCCGGCATTCAGGTTAGAAATCGTTTGCTTATCAGTGAAGCCTGTACCCTTATCCTGCCTGTGCATGTGGCCATCGATCAGGCGCGGGAAAGAGCGCGTGGTGGTAAAGCCATTGGTACAACCGGACGCGGAATTGGACCTGCTTATGAAGATAAGGCCGGGCGTAGGGGCTTGCGTGCAGGTGATTTACTTAATGCCGAAAGCTTTGCCGAAAAACTCAAAGAGTTGGTTGAGTATCATAATTTTATGTTGACTCACTATTATCATACTGATGCAGTGGACTATCAGCAGACATTGGATGAAGCACTTGCCTTGGGTGAGCAAATCAAGCCTATGTTAACGGATGTCAGTGAAGCGCTTTACAGCTTTCAGGGCCAAGGAAAAAACCTCTTATTTGAAGGTGCTCAAGGTGCTTTACTGGATATCGATCATGGTACCTTTCCTTATGTTACCTCATCCAGTACAACCGCAGGTGGTGCTGCGACAGGTAGCGGTTTAGGACCACTTGATCTTGATTATGTCTTGGGAATTACCAAGGCTTACTCAACGCGTGTTGGCAATGGCCCGTTTCCCTCTGAATTACATGATGAAAATGGCGAGCATTTGGGTACAAAAGGGAATGAGTTTGGTGCGACAACCGGACGTAAACGCCGTACTGGTTGGTTTGATGCCGTTGCCATGCGCAAATCAGCAAAACTAAACAGTTTGAGTGGTATTTGTTTAACCAAACTTGATGTTTTGGATGGACTAAAAAGTATTGGTATTTGTACGGCTTATCGGTTAAATGGAGAAATTACTGAAGTGGCGCCTTTAGGTGCGGATCAATATGAGCAATGCCATGCCATTATTGAAGAAATGCCGGGTTGGACCGAAAGTACTTTTGGTGTGACGGATTTTAATGCGCTGCCGGTTAATGCCAAAGCCTATATTAAACGACTGGAAGAGTTGGTTGGCGTTAAGGTGACAATTATTTCAACAGGACCCGATAGAGACGAAACCATAATTCTGGAACATCCATTTGCCTGATTGAACGGGTTTTAGTGAGCTGGTTGGTAAGTCAGTAAGACGTCGATTTACTAACCGGGCTATCAAGGACAGGCAAAATGTCGTCTATCCTTGATTCAGCAATACTTTATTTTTAGTCAAAAATAGTCATCTGAAAAATAGTAATCAAGCACTAAAATCAGATTTGTTTATCTGTTAGAAGAATTTTCACGCAGACATTTAACGCCGGATAGTCCTTCATAATTCCGGCCATAATGATCAAGCAGGAAGGGTAACTTGATACATATCTTCGTAGATTACGTGATATGGAATATGCTTTGCACGCTTAATAAGTAAATGTGTTCACCAAAGGCCCGGCGTGCTGAATTAGTTCAGAATTCCATATAAAAATTGATTGGTTTTACTAATCAAATCTTACAATTGCCAAAATTAACTTTTGGTGCGGTCATTTTTTAAGCAGGTATATTCATGGAAAAAATAAAAGTTCTCTTTGTTTGTATGGGCAATATTTGCCGATCACCGACTGCTGAAGGCGTTTTTGCAAAGCAACTTAAAGAACAAAATTTAGAAGATTATTTTGTTATCGATTCAGCGGGCACTCATGCCCATCATATTGCCGAATCGCCTGACTTTCGTGCCCAACAGGCAGCTTTGGGACGGGGTATTGAGCTTGCTCATTTACGTGCAAGAAAAGTTATTATGGGTGATTTTGAAGATTTTGATTTCTTGTTGGCCATGGATGATGATAATTATGCCACTCTGATAAATGCTTGTCCTGATGAATATAAAGGAAAAATCAGTTATTTTCTTGATTTCGCTCCGCAGTTAGGAACAAGGGAAGTGCCTGATCCTTACTTTGGCGGAAAATACGGTTTTGAGCATGTGCTGGATTTGGTAGAAGCTGCTTCTGCAGGGTTTTTAACGAAGTTACAGCAAGCCGGGCGCTTAAATTGAAAAAATTAACCAATAAGGTGGCATGATGGCAATTATATCTAATACTGTTGGGTATATGGATGGTGATGTGTTGTTGGAGGCTTTTTTTGCTTTTGATGATTCGTTTACTGGCCGTAGACCTGCTGTTTTAATAAATCATAGCTGGGTTGGCAGAGATGATTTTGTCGGTGAAAAAGCCAAAAAATTAGCTGCGTTAGGTTATGTCGGCTTTGCAGTTGATGTGTATGGTAAAGGTATCTTGGGTGCGGATGCTGAAGAAAATGCCAAGCTTATGCAGCCTTTTATGGATGATCGGCAAATGTTGGCAAAGCGGGTGCAGGCAGCGCTTTATGCCGTGAAATTATTACCTTGGGTTGATGATAGTAAGGTTGCTGCGATTGGTTTTTGTTTTGGCGGTTTGTGCTCGCTTGATTTGGCAAGAACAGGCGCAGATTTAAAAGGGGTAGTTAGTTTTCATGGCTTGTTAGGCGCCCCTGCCAATACTCAGAATAATGTTATCAAGGCAAAGGTATTAGCTTTACATGGTCATGACGACCCGATGGTGCCAATTGAGCAAGTGCTTGCTTTTGAACAGGAAATGACACGGTCGGGTGTCGACTGGCAGTTACATGCCTTTGGTAATACCATGCATGCATTTACCAATCCGGTTGCCAATAATCCTGATTTTGGCATGGTCTATCAGCCTGATGCAGACAAACGATCATGGTTAATGATGGAAAATTTCCTGACTGAAATTTTTGCTTAAGTTATCGGTATGGAAAAGCCAGTTGATTAATAAAAGCCAACAAAACCAGTTTTCAAGCGGTGTAAAAAGTACAGGTAATTACTCGGTGAAAGAAAAATGCCGCAGATGAATTTGTCCTGTCCAAGAATTTTCATGATCCGCTACGACATAGCGTCTCAAATCATAAAAAGCCATTTGATAATCTATAAATCTGTGGCATATCAACTCGTCTTCTTCAATAACCGGGTAGTTACCAGCAGGAAAAGATTTGCACAGATGCCCTGTTGTAAATAGTTATCCAAAAAAGTACTGACTGCACAATATAATATATTGATTTATTTCGTATTTTCCGTGGAAATAGCATCCTTTTCAGGATAAAGCGTCAACACCTTCGACTCACTATCGAGTATTTGGTATAATCTTGACTTTATTTAAAGTCATATAGCCGCGCTTAACGAAAGGAATCGGGAATGGTGCGGTTGTTGTAGTCAAGAAACCATACCGATACCTTGTTATCGGTACATTGTTTATATAGGGATCAATGTCAAACTTCGCTAAAGAAATTATTCCGGTCAATCTCGAAGACGAGATGAAACAGTCCTATCTCGATTACGCCATGAGCGTTATCGTTGGTCGCGCACTCCCCGATGTCAGAGATGGCCTTAAACCGGTGCATCGTCGTGTGTTATATGCAATGAGTGAGTTAGGTAACGATTGGAACAAGCCTTACAAAAAATCAGCTCGTATTGTCGGTGATGTTATTGGTAAATATCACCCCCATGGCGATACGGCAGTTTATGACACTATGGTTCGTATGGCTCAGTCTTTTTCAATGCGCTATATGTTGGTTGACGGGCAGGGCAATTTTGGCTCGGTTGATGGCGATCCACCCGCAGCTATGCGTTATACGGAAGTACGTATGGCAAAAATCGCTCATGAGTTGCTGGCAGATCTTGATAAAGAGACGGTTAATTTTATCCCTAACTATGATGAGTCAGAGATACAGCCCGAAGTATTGCCCACTCGTGTACCAAACTTATTGGTTAATGGCTCATCAGGTATTGCTGTCGGTATGGCGACCAATATACCGCCGCATAATATGAATGAAGTGGTTAGTGCCTGTTTGGCAATGATTGACCAGCCGGATGTCACTATTGATGATTTAATGACTTATATTCCCGGCCCTGATTTTCCTACTGCCGGATTTATTAATGGTGCTGCCGGTATTTATAATGCTTATACCACCGGACGCGGTAAGATTTATTTACGCGCACGTTGTCATTTTGAGAATATAGGCGATAGTAGTCGACAAGCCATTATCACGACAGAATTACCTTATCAGGTTAATAAGGCGCGGTTACTTGAGAAAATTGCCGAGTTGGTTAAAGACGGGAAGCTTGAAGGTATTTCCGGTTTACGCGATGAGTCCGACAAGGACGGTATGCGTATGGTTGTCGAGTTGCGTCGTGGTGAAGTACCGGAAGTCGTGTTAAACAACCTGTATAAACAGACACAGTTCCAGACAGTTTTTGGTATTAATATGGTGGCCTTGCTGGACGGTCGCCCGCACTGTATGAATCTTAGGGAAATTATTAGTGCCTTTATTAATCACCGCCGCGAAATTGTTACTCGCAGAACAATCTTTAATCTGCGTCGTGCTCGCGAAAGAGCTCACATCCTGGAAGGTCTTGCCGTTGCTTTGGCTAATATTGATGTGATGATCGAACTGATCAAAACCTCCAGTAATCGCGAAGAAGCCAAGGTTGGACTGCTGTCAAGAACTTGGGATGCAGGACTGGTTTCTACTTTGTTGGAACGAGCCGATGCAACACGCTCCAGACCGGAAGATCTGTCTGAAGAGTTTGGTATATTCGAAGGCGTTTACCGTCTGTCCGAAACGCAGGCTCAGGCTATTCTTGACTTGCGTTTACATCGTTTAACCGGACTGGAACAGGACAAGATAGTCCAGGAATACAAGCTTTTGCTTGAGCAAATTGATGAGTACTTATTCATTTTGGGTAACGACACTCGTTTGATGGAGATTATCAGGGAAGAACTGGTCGCGATTAAAGACCAATATTCCGATCCACGGCGTACAGAAATTATCCAGAATCAACTGGATTTATCAGAGCAGGATTTAATTACCGAAGAAGATATGGTCGTTACCATGTCCCATGAAGGTTATGTCAAGTCTCAGCCTTTGAGTGATTACAAGGCGCAGCGGCGTGGCGGACGAGGCAAATCAGCAACTGCTACCAAAGAGCTTGATTATGTTGACAAGTTGATTGTTGCCAATACTCACGATATTATTTTATGTTTCTCTTCGTTGGGTAAAGTTTATTGGCTGAAAGTTTATCAATTGCCTGTTGCCAGTCGTGCGGCGAGAGGCAAGCCATTTGTTAATTTATTGCCGCTGGGACAGGATGAGAAAATTAATGCTATCCTGCCTATCCGCGAATTTACGGATAACAAATTTATCTTTATGGCAACTTCAGCGGGAACCGTTAAAAAAACTCCGTTAAAGGAGTTTGAGCGTCAACGCGCTACCGGCAAGATTGCTATTGATTTAAGGGAAGGCGATACTCTGGTTGGTGTTGCGGTAACTGACGGCCAGCAAAATGTTTTATTGTTTGGTAGTACCGGTAAAGCGGTCTGTTTTAATGAAGCAGATGTGCGCTCCATGGGCAGAACAGCCTCTGGAGTACGTGGAATGCGCTTGCACGAAGGGCAGAAAATTATTTCGTTGATTATCGCCACTGAAGGCACGGTGCTGAATATTACCGAGAATGGTTATGGCAAGCGTACTAAGTTGGAAGAATTTACTTGCCATAAACGCGGAGGGCAGGGCTTGATTGCCATACAAACATCGGAACGTAATGGTTCGGTAGTTGGTGCCGTATTGGTTAATGATAATGACGAGTTGATGTTGATTACCGATGGCGGCACTTTGGTCCGTACCCGTGTTGACGGTATTTCAGTGGTTGGCAGAAATACCCAAGGCGTTACGATTATTCGTTTGGATAAAAAAGAAAAAGTCATTGGCGTTGACCGTATCGAAGGCTTGGCTGGCGAAGAAGAAGATGATGACAGTGAAGTTGATGACGATAGTGCATTGGTGGTCGGTGCAGTGTTGAATGATGACATGGATTCAGATGATGATACCGATTCAGAAGATGATATCCAGTCAGATGATAGTGTCGATGACGAAGCGGAATAAATTCTGGTCGTAGCTAATATCCAGTTTCGCGATTACAACTACAAGGTGGGCAGTATTTTTTGCCCGCCTTTTTTATCGATTATTCAGGCTGTAAACAGTGAGTAAAAAAGTGTTGTTCTTACGCCTGCGCGGCCAAACTATTTATATTTTATAAATTTAACCAAGAGAAAAATCATGTCCAGAGTTTATAATTTTAGTGCAGGGCCATCAATATTCCCTGAATCGGTATTACAGCAAGCTCAGCAAGAGTTATTGGAATGGCGTGATAGCGGCATGTCCGTGATGGAAATGAGTCATCGAGGCAAGCATTTCTCGATTATTGCCGAAGAGTTGGAAAGTGATTTAAGAAGTTTGATGGCTGTTCCCGAGAATTATAAAGCGTTGTTTCTCCAAGGTGGTGCATCAGCACAGTTTTCATTGATACCACAAAATATTTTGAATGGTAAAGCCAAAGCCTGTTACCTGAATACCGGTGCATGGTCTGAAAAAGCCATTAAAGATGCCAAAAATTACTGTGATGTCGTCGTGAGTGCCAGTTCCGAAGATACCCGATTTACCAGTATTCCTGATGCCTCAACCTGGCTTCTGGATGACCAGGCGGCTTATTTACACTATACCTCTAATGAAACCATTCATGGCGTAGAATTTCAAACCACTCCCAATGCCCATGGCTTGCCACTGATAGCGGATATGTCATCCAATATTTTATCGCGTAAAATTGATGTCAGTCAGTATGGTTTGATTTATGCGGGAACTCAAAAAAATATGGGGCCTGCGGGTGTTACCGTGGTTATTGTCAGGGATGATTTAATCGGATATGCGGATAAAACCACTCCTTCGGTATTTGACTATGCCGAGCAAGCTAAAAACCAATCCATGTTAAATACGCCGGCAACCTACAATTGGTATCTGGTTGGTCTGGTGCTCAAATGGGTAAAAGCCCAAGGTGGCGTTGAAGCTATCGAGCAACTAAATATTGCCAAAGCGGCAAAATTGTATCAAGCCATTGATCAATCGGTTTTGTATTCAAATCCCGTAGACGTTCCCTGCCGTTCACGTATGAATGTGCCGTTTATTCTCGCTGATGAAAGCCTGGATAAGCCTTTTATTGTCTCGGCAGAAGCCAACGGATTATTCGAATTAAAAGGCCACCGTTCAGTGGGTGGCATGCGGGCAAGTATTTACAACGCCATGCCGGAGTCTGGTGTACTGGCTTTAATTGATTTTATGGCTGAATTTGAACGTACTCACTAAACGAAACCTTACAACATAGAGCAGTAGTAAAAATGACATCAATCATCCCCCTTTCTGAATTAAGAAAAAAAATTGATGCAATCGATGAGCAGATTCTGCAATTAGTTAATCAACGTGCCGCTTGTGCAGTTGACGTTGCAAAAACTAAAATTGCTCAAGGTGAGCAAGGTACTTTTTATCGTCCGGATCGAGAGTCATTGGTTTTAAGGCGAATTATGGACTTAAATCAAGGGCCGTTATCCAATCATACTGCTGCACATTTTTTCAGAGAACTGATGTCAGCATGCTTGGCGCTGGAACAGCCAATGGACATTGCTTTTTTAGGGCCTGAAGGAACATTTACCCAGCAAGCAGCCTATAAACACTTTGGGCATGCCGTTAAAACGATTCCGGTTACCACCATAAACGAGATATTTAATGCCGTGGAGTGCGGTAATTGTCAGTTTGGTGTGGTGCCTGTTGAGAATTCAACAGAGGGTGTTATTAGTCATACTTTAGACCGGTTTTTGACTTCACCTTTGAAAATATGTGGTGAAGTTGAAATTAGGGTACATCAAAATTTGATGGGACAAGCAACCAGTCTGGCTGAAATTACCGAGGTTTTTTCGCATCAGCAGTCACTGGCCCAATGTCGGCAGTGGCTGGATAATCATTTACCTCATGCGAGGCTTACTGCCGTTAACAGTAATGCCGAAGCAGCACGCTTGGCGTCGGTTAATAAACAAAGCGTAGCGATTGCTGGCATGGTTGCGGCGGAAATATATAATCTCAATATTATTGAAAAAAATATTGAAGATGAGTCCAATAATACCACCCGTTTTATTATTATCGGACAACAAACGCCGTCCCCTACCGGTAATGATAAAACTTCATTGGTGGTTTCTACCGGAAATCAGCCGGGAGCATTACATAAAATTCTTGAGCCTTTTGCAAAATTTAATATTGGCATGGTCAACATTGAATCCCGGCCATCGCGTCAGGGTTTATGGGATTATGTTTTCTTTATTGATATAGAAGGTCATAGCGAGGATAAAGATATTGCCCAAGCTTTGGCTATGGTAAGAGACAACGCTAAGATGTTCAAATTATTGGGATCTTATCCTAAAGCCGTGTTGTAAGGGGCTTTGTATGCTAATCAATATTTGCTGCGGCAATAGTAAAATATTCTTAATTTAAATGTCATGAATACTACCGATAAAATTTACCATCTGGCAGCAATAGGTGTGCAACAGCTTATCCCTTATAAGGCGGGCAAACCGATTGATGAGCTTGAGCGCGAATTGGGGCTTACCCAAATCATAAAGCTGGCATCCAATGAAAATCCTTTAGGGCCGGGAAAAAAAGCCCTGTCAGCCATTCAGGCAGCTTTACCGGCTTTGGCACTATATCCCGATGGTAACGGCTTTGCGTTAAAGCAGGCTTTAGCCGAGAAATATGCCGTTGATATGAGCCAGATAACGTTGGGTAATGGCTCTAATGAAATTCTTGAGTTGGTAGCCAGGGCATTTTTAACGCCGGCGTATGAAGTGGTTTTTTCACAGCATGCTTTTGCGGTGTATCCTCTGGTAACGCAAGCGGTTGGAGCTACTGCGGTAGTTGTGCCGGCATTGAATTATGGTCACGATTTGGATGCCATGTTGCAAGCGGTCACCGAAAAAACGCGTCTGGTATTTATTGCTAATCCTAATAATCCAACGGGTACTTTGCTAAGTCAGGCGAGTTTGGAGCAATTTATTGGTGCATTGCCGGATACTTGTGTGTGTGTACTGGATGAAGCCTATTTTGAATTTGTTAGTCGTGTTGAGTTGGTTAATTCGATTGATTGGTTAAAAAAGTTTCCTAATTTATTGATTACCCGGACTTTTTCTAAAGCTTATGGCCTGGCTGGATTACGCATTGGTTATGGTTTATCCAGTCCATCGCTTGCTGATATTCTAAATCGGGTACGTCAGCCTTTTAATAATAATACTTTGGCATTAGTTGCAGCAGAAGCGGCATTGACTGATAACGAACATTTACAACAGACTATTTCCGTGAATGCGCAAGGTATGCAACAATTGACAGACGGCTTTAAAAGTTTGGATCTGGAATGGATTCCGTCAGCAGGAAATTTTGTTTTGGTAGACTTAAAGCAGGCAGGACAGCCTGTTTATGAGGCTTTGTTACGCAAAGGCGTTATTGTCAGGCCGGTGGGTAATTATGAATTACCTGAACATTTACGCATTAGCGTAGGAACGAAGACAGAAAATCAAATATTTTTACAGGCGTTAGCTGACACGTTGGCTAATGTTTAATCGGCTCTGCATTGTCGGTGTTGGTTTAATTGGCGGCTCTATTGCTCGTGCCGCCAGAAAATACGGGTTAAGCAAAAGCATTGTTGGCTACGGTCGCCCAGAGGATTTGCAAAACCTTGAAGCTGCAAAACAGTTAGGCGTTATTGATGACTATTATTTACAGATAGGGCAAGCTGTAAAAGGCGCTGATTGTGTTGTTATTGCCACACCGGTTGCGGCTATTGAAAATATTTTTGCCTCGCTTAAGCCGTTTTGGTCAGAACACACGATTTATACCGATGTAGGTAGCACCAAAGGTAGTGTGGTTTCAGCGGCGCAGCGGGCTTTTGGAATGGTGCCTGATAATTTGGTTCCTGCACATCCCATCGCGGGAGCAGAGCAAAGTGGTGTCGGCGCCTCTGTCGATGATTTGTTTTTGAATAAACGCCTCATTATTACTCCTTTACAGCATACCAACACAGAAGCCCTGCATAAAATTCAATGTTTCTGGGAAGGCTGCGGTTCTGTGGTGTCGGTTATGGATGTCAACCATCATGATGCAGTATTGGCCGCCACCAGCCATTTACCGCATATTTTGGCCTTTGCTTTAGTAGATATGTTGGGTCATAAAGATGAGCAAAGTGAAATTTTTAACTATGCGGCGGGTGGTTTTAGGGATTTTACGCGGATTGCATCCAGTGATCCGGTTATGTGGCGGGATATTTGTTCAGCCAATAAAAATGAAATAATCCCCTTGCTTGAACAGACAAGGGAACAACTGGATAAAATACAGCACTTGTTGGAAAACGATGATAACCAGCAGCTTTTAACCATCTTTGCGTATGCCAACACTGCAAGGCAGCGCTTTCTTAATCAGTTTGAAGGGAATATGTCAAAATCAATCACATTTAAAGTGCAACCCGGTGGTGTGTTACAAGGTGAGGCCCGAGTGCCGGGTGATAAATCCATGTCACATCGATCTATTATGCTAGGCTCGTTGGCTGATGGCGTGACACATGTTAAGGGTTTTCTTGAAGCTGAAGATGCTTTGGCAACCTTGCAGGCATTTCGTGATATGGGTGTGGAAATTGAAGGGCCGGTTAATGGTTGTTTAACGATCCATGGTGTTGGCAAGCAGGGCTTAAAAGAGCCTAAAAATGAGTTGTATTTGGGTAATTCCGGCACCTCCATGCGCTTGTTGAGTGGGTTGTTGGCCGGGCAAGCATTTAATTCAGTATTGACTGGTGATAAATCCTTGTCCGGTAGGCCCATGAAACGGGTCACAGAACCATTGGCAATGATGGGCGCTGATATAAAAGCGACTGAAAAAGGTACTGCTCCGCTATACATTACCGGCAAAGCCGGGCAATTAAAGGGCATAGATTACTTGATGCCAATGGCAAGTGCGCAAGTAAAATCCTGTTTGTTGCTGGCAGGCATGTATGCTGAAGGCGAAACCAGTGTTACTGAGCCTGCGCCCACACGCGATCATACTGAGCGGATGTTGTCGGGTTTTTCCTATCCCGTCAAGCAACAAGGCAGTAAGGTCACTATTAATGCACAGGGGCGTTTAACAGCAGCAGATATTGATGTGCCCAGTGATATCTCCTCGGCAGCATTCTTTTTGGTCGGTGCATCCATTGCACCTGGATCTGATCTATTGTTAAAGCATGTTGGTATTAATCCTACCCGTACCGGTGTTATTGATATTCTCAGATTGATGGGTGCCAACATTGAGGTACTTAATGAGCGGGTCGTCGGTGGTGAGCCGGTTGCTGATTTACATGTGGTTTACAGTCCTCTTAAGGGTATCGATATCCCTGAAGAATTAGTGCCATTGGCTATTGATGAGTTTCCGGTATTATTTATTGCCGCTGCCTGCGCGACAGGACAAACCCGATTAAGTGGCGCCGAAGAGCTTAGGGTTAAAGAATCTGACCGTATCCAGGTAATGGCGGATGGTTTGCAGTTATTGGGTGTTGATGCTCAGTCGACTGAGGATGGCATGATTATTAAAGGTGGTTCGATAGGCGGTGGCGTAGTGACATCGCATGGTGATCATCGAATTGCCATGGCTTTTTCGATTGCCGGATTGCGGGCCAATGCACCGATTACTATTCTGGATTGCGCTAATGTGAATACTTCTTTTCCCGAGTTTAAGGATTTGGTAAAGCGTCTGGGATTAGCTTTGGTTTGTATGGAATCCTGATGCAAGTCCCTGTTTTAACGATTGATGGTCCTAGTGGTGCTGGTAAAGGCACTGTTAGTCGGTTGGTAGCGAAAAAACTGGGTTGGAATTATCTGGATAGTGGTTCTATTTATCGATCATTGGCTATTGCATTGCAAAAAACTTCCGTTGACTTGGAAAACAGTAGTGAGATTGTTAAAGTAGCGCAAGCTATGACGTTAGAGTTTGACTGTGGTGATGAATTAATCGTTAAGCTCAATGGTGAGGATATCACCGGTCAATTGGGGCTTGAAAGTACGGGCAATATCGCTTCGCAGATTGCTGCGTTGCCGGAAGTAAGGGAGGTATTGTTAAAAAAGCAGCAAGATTTCAGGCGGCCGCCGGGACTGGTCGCTGATGGCCGTGATATGGGTACTGTGGTTTTCCCGGATGCTGAAAACAAAGTATTTTTAACGGCCAGTGCCCTGAAAAGAGCGCAAAGACGATATAAACAGTTGATAGAGAAAGAAATTGATGCTAACATTGCAACGATAATAAATGAAATAGAAGTACGTGACCGACGTGATATGGAGCGTAAAGCCTCTCCATTAACAATGGCCAGCGATGCGCTATACATTGATTCTTCTGACATGGCTATAACGGCGGTGGTTGAAGAAGTTTTGAATTTAATCCGTTAAGGATTTTTTGTCTGGCCCCACTTAATGGTAAGTGCGGTTTTTTTTAACTTTGATAAAGAAAAGGTTTGTTCGAGTTTCGACAAGCTTGGGAAATAATAAAATGAGCGAAAGCTTTGCTGCACTACTTGAAGAAAGTTTAACCAAGACCAAAATGAGTCCTGGTGCCATGTTGATGGGTACTGTAATCGATATCGAAAATGATATGGTTATCGTCAGTACACATTCTAAATCAGAAGGCGTCATTCCTAAATGGCAGTTTTTAAATAACGATGGTGAATTAGAAGTTGCCATTGGCGATGAAGTTGAAGTTGCCCTGGATTTATTTGAAGATGGCTTGGGTGCTACCCTTCTTTCCCGAGATAAAGCGAAGAAAAACAAAGCTTGGTCAGAACTTGAAACAGCCTTTGAAAAAGAAGCCACTATTATCGGTAGAATTACCGGTAAAGTTCGCGGTGGATTCACGGTGTCGGTTGGTGCTTTACGTGCTTTCTTACCTGGGTCATTGGTTGATGTTCGTCCAATCAGAGATACGACTTTCCTTGAAAATCGTGATCTGGAATTTAAAGTTATCAAGATTGATCAAAAACGTAATAACGTTGTTCTGTCTCGTCGCGCCGTAGTTGAAAAAGAATACAGTGCAGAAAGAGAAGAATTACTGAAAACACTGGAAGAAGGCGCAGTGGTTACCGGTGTTGTTAAAAATCTGACTGATTATGGCGCATTTATTGATTTAGGTGGTATCGACGGTCTGTTGCATATTACTGATATGGCATGGCGTCGTGTTCGTCACCCATCTGAGTGTGTAGAAATCGGTCAAGAAATTAAAGTTAAAGTCCTGAAATACGATAAAGAAAAAAATCGGGTTTCTTTGGGTATGAAACAAATGGGTGAAGATCCATGGCAAAACATTGCCCGTCGTTACCCAGCAGGAACACGCGTATTTGGTAAAGTTAACAATCTAACTGATTACGGTTGTTTTGTTGAAATTGAAGAAGGCGTTGAAGGTTTGGTTCACGTTTCTGAAATGGATTGGACCAACAAAAACGTCAATCCTTCCAAACTTGTTCAATTAGGCGATGAAGTTGAAGTAATGGTTCTGGAAATCGATGAAGAACGTCGTCGTATTTCTTTAGGCATGAAACAGTGCAAAACTAATCCTTGGGATGAGTTTGCAGCAACCCACAATAAAGGTGACAAGATTTCTGGAAAAATCAAATCAATTACTGATTTTGGTATTTTCATTGGCCTTGATGGTGGTATTGATGGTCTGGTTCATATGTCTGATATTTCTTGGGCAGATGATGGCGAAGCATCCGTTCGCGAATTCAAAAAAGGTGATGAACTGGAAACTGTTATCTTGGCGGTTGATTCCGAACGTGAACGTATTTCATTAGGTATCAAACAACTTGAGCAAGATCCATTCCAAAACTTTTTAGCGACCCATGAAAAAGGTAGCTTGGTAAAAGGAGTTATTAAGGAAGTTGACGCCAAAGGTGCCATTATTACTTTAGAGGATAATGTTGAAGGTTATTTACGTGCTTCCGAAATTCAGCGTGATCGCGTTGAGGATGCCCGCACATTACTGAAAGAAGGCGACACTCTTGAAGCCAAGTTTATTGGTGTAGATAAGAAAAGCAAGTCAATTTCTCTGTCAATTAAAGCGAAAGATCAAGACGAAGAAACTCATTCTATTAAAGATCATTCCCAACAATCAGTTGGAACGCCTACATTCGCTGATATATTCAAGCAAATGGAAAAATAAAGACCATGACGAGGGCAGGTAGTAATACTTGCCCTCTGATTTTTTCTTTTTCACAGGATAGAATGTGACAAAATCAGAACTAATTGAAGCGCTTGCTAAAAAACAACCACATCTGGCGCTGAAAGATGTAGAGTTGGCAGTAAAATGCATCATTGAGAAAATGAATCAAGCATTATCTTCCGGTAAAAGAATTGAGATTAGAGGTTTTGGCAGTTTTTCGTTACACAAGCGCCCTCCACGTATGGGGCGAAATCCAAAAACTGGTGAATCTGTAGCCTTGGCTGAAAAGCATGTTCCACATTTTAAACCTGGTAAAGAGTTACGCGATCGAGTTGATAGCGCTAGTCATCAGTTTGAAATAACGGACTAAAGATTAATTTAACGCAGCAACAAGTTGATAGATAAGTAAGGTTCATCACTTCCTATAATTCTTGTTATTGCGTTGATTTTTAAAATATTTTGTTTGAATACATCCGCCTGTTTTAACGTCAATTTTCTACTTGACCCTCCCATCAAAATCCTACACATATTGCTGTTACTTGAATTAACGCAATGAAGTCTAACTTGGCCATTGCCAAGTAAAAAATATTTCAATCGAATAAATCTTGGTAATATCTCAATACTCCTTCTTCTTTAATTACTCTGTTCCATTCGTTGTTCTTTAATCAAATTCAGTATGCAGTTATTTTTGAAAATCAACTGTTTGTAATTTTTAATGCTACTTGTTTTGATTGTATGCTATATTTGTTGGTAATGAGAATGATTGTTGATTAATCATTGTTCTTTTAGATTATTCAATAAATTTTATTATCGGGGTTGCATTCATGTCAATAAGCTTAAAAAACCTTAATGTCGGTGACTTGGGAAAGATAGTAGGCTTTGAGCAATCCGGTAAGGCTTATCGAAAACGCTTACTGGCCATGGGCTTGACTCCCGGTACTGAATTTCGTATTACCCGGTTTGCACCTATGGGTGACCCCGTTGAAATTAAATTGCGTGGGTTTTCATTAACCTTACGTAAAGATGAAGCGGCAATATTACTGATAGAGAAACTATGATGAAAACTGATTTTACAGTAGGTGTTGTTGGTAATCCTAATTGTGGTAAAACAACCCTTTTTAATGTACTGACTGGTTCCAAACAGCATGTCGGTAACTGGCCCGGCGTAACCGTTGAAAAAAAGACGGGTGAATATTCTCATGCTAATAAACTGATTGAATTAGTTGATTTACCTGGTACTTATTCATTAGAAGCAGCGGATGATCAGGTTTCTTTGGATGAAAAAGTGGCCCGGGATTATGTTGCGTCGCGGGATGCAGACTTAATCATTAATATTGTTGATGCCTCTAATATAGAACGAAATTTGTATTTAACGTCGCAACTTATCGAAATGCGCGTACCAATGATTTTGGTGCTCAATATGATGGATGCAGTTAAAAAAAATGGTATTAAAATAGATTGTGACTTTCTGGCTGCGCAGTTGGGTTGTCCTGTTATTCCTATTTCTGCATCTAGCAAGGAAGGTATCAGTACATTAAAATCAGTGATTAATAGTGCTGCGATTACCAAGCCGGTGCCATCGGTAAGTATCAGTTATACAGCAGCTTTAGAGCAAGCCATTGCTGATATTTCACCCGAGTTAGTTGAAATTGCCAATAAACGCCAGTGTGATTTGCGCTGGCTGGCTGTCAGGTTATTAGAAGATGATACTCTCGCCAGACAGTTTGCCGGTAAAGCACTGATGCCGACAGTTATCGGTTTGCAGCGCAGAGTAGAAGCTGAAACAGACGATGAGATCGATATTCTTGCCGCGGATGCCCGTTATGGATTTGTTAACACACTGATTCAGGGTGCTGTATGCCGGCTTAATGAAGTTAGTCGACATGCCACAGAAAAAATTGATGCCATTGTTCTAAACCGGTTTTTAGGTATCCCGGTATTTTTATTGGTCATGTACGCCATGTTCATGTTTACAATTAATATTGGTAGTGCTTTTGTTGATTTTTTTGATCAATCAGTCGGTGCTTTATTGGTGGATGGCTTAAGTCTGGTATTGGCAGAAATAAACTTACCACAATGGCTGATTGTCTTAATTACCAAGGGAGCCGGCGGTGGCATTCAGGTGGTGGCTACTTTTATACCGATTATCGGCTTTTTGTTTATGTTTTTATCCGCCCTGGAAGATTCAGGGTATATGGCCAGAGCGGCCTTTGTGATGGATAGATTCATGCGTATGATTGGCCTGCCTGGTAAGTCGTTTGTACCGATGATAGTTGGTTTTGGTTGTAATGTGCCAGCTATTATGGCGACCAGAACGCTTGAAAATCAACGCGACAGGATTCTTACCAACCTGATGAATCCCTTTATGTCTTGCGGAGCCAGATTACCTGTTTATGCTTTATTTGCGGCAGCTTTTTTCCCGGTTGGCGGGCAGAATCTGGTTTTTGGTTTGTATTTGTTGGGCATTGCCGTTGCAGTTTTAACCGGGCTAATCATGCGGCACACCCTATTTAAAGGGGAGTCAGCACCCTTTATTATGGAGTTGCCCGCCTACCATTTGCCAACATTACGCGGGGTTTTTATTAGGACCTGGGATCGGCTAAAATCATTCTTGTTTAATGCGGGCAAGGTGATTATACCCATGGTGTTGGTATTAAACTTTCTTAATGCGCTGGGTACGGATGGCAGCTTTGGTCAGGAAAACAGTAATAAATCGGTATTAAGTGAAATTGGGCGAGCGTTAACCCCGGCGTTTAAGCCTATGGGTATTGAAAAAGACAACTGGCCGGCAACCGTCGGTATTTTTACCGGTGTGTTGGCTAAAGAGGCGGTTGTGGGTACTCTCGATGCCTTATATAGTCAGCTTGCAGCAACTTCTGACGTATCGTCTGATGATAAGTCAGTATTTAATCTTAAAGAGGCATTACTGGCAGCGTGTGCAACCGTACCTGAAAATCTAAGTGCTATTGCCGATAATATTTTAGATCCTCTGGGATTAAATATTGGTACGCTCAATGATATAGGTTCTGCTGCTACTGAGCAGGAAGTCAAGATGGATACTTTTGCAGCCATGCAGCATAGTTTTGACGGTAAAGCGGGGGCGTTTGCATACCTGTTATTTATTTTGCTTTATGCCCCGTGTGTTGCGGCAACAGCAGCTATTTATAGAGAAACCAATGCCGGTTGGACAGTATTTGTCGTGTTCTGGACTACTGGTATTGCTTATATGTCAGCGACTATTTTTTATCAGGCCATGACTTATAGCCAACATCCTGATTATTCATTAGTGTGGATTGGTGGGCTAATCAGCGCTTTTTTATTGGTTTTACTGGGGTTATGGCTAACCGGAAAAAATACTTTTACAAAACACCCTCAGGAGTCAATAAGTGATTTTATCTGATTTGCGTAGTTATTTAAAACAACAGCACAGAGTTGCTTTGGCTGATTTGGTCAATCACTTTAGCATGGATGCAGATGCCTTGCGCGGTATGCTGGGTAAATGGATGAGCAAGGGTAGCGTACGGAAATTGTCAAAAGAGACTTCCTGTGGCACCAGTTGTTGCAAATGTGATCCGGCTTTGACAGAGTTTTACGAATGGGTAGACAAGTAAGCAAGCTGACTTTCTGTGTTGCCCTTGATCACTTGTTCCATAAGCGATTCTACTTTCTGCATAATCCACAGGGATGTGGTGAATGCAGAGTTTGCAGGAGCAAATATCTGTTCTTGTAGTCATTAGACATCTTTCCTAAATAATCGACATAGAATTTGGCCTTTATAAGGTTAAAATAGTGATCTACCTCTGAAAACACGGATAGCCATGACTCCTTATGCTCAATTACCAAGACACAAGCCTGAAG
>NZ_JAOEGU010000069.1 GCF_025583945.1 Methylobacter psychrophilus | reverse complement strand
CACGCAGCGGATTATTAATTCGCTGGGCAAAAATGATGACACATTTTTAATCGACGACCGTATCTTCCAAGCCGCAGAAATTGGCAGGATTCATGCGAGAGCTGCTTAAATTTTGGCGAAGGTATTGGTGAATGGAACGTCTTCATTGGTTCCGTCGTGATGATACTTATCGGCAATGCTTGCAAATATCACATATAACCCTGGAATAGTAATTACCCCGAAAATGGTCCCAAAAATCATTCCCCCTGCTGCTGCTGAGCCGATAGTGTTGTTACCTATCTCTCCTGCACCCGAGGCTAACATTAACGGAATAAGACCGGCAATAAACGCAAATGAGGTCATTAAAATAGGGCGTAACCGTAGCACACCCGCTTCCACGGCAGCTTCAAATGGCGTTTTTCCTTGACGGTGTTTCAATGTGGCAAATTCAATAATCAGAATGGCATTTTTTCCAAGTATACCAATGAGCATAATCATCGCTATTTGCGCGTAGATATTGTTTTCCAAGCCCATAATCATGAGTAAAAACAAGGCGCCGAAGATACCAATTGGCAAAGAAAGAATCACCGCTAAAGGCAACAGGAAGCTTTCATATTGTGCCGCGAGAACCAAGTAAACAAATAACAGACAAATCATAAAAATATAAATAGCCTGATTGCCGGCGTTGGCTTGATCTCTTGATGCCCCTGCCCAATCGTAACTAAAGCCTTTGGGTAATTTTTTCGCGGCGACGTCTTTGATTGCTGCAATAGCTTGCCCGCTGCTGTATCCTTTTGCAGACTGTCCATTGATCATGGCAGAGCCATACATGTTGAATCGCGTCAACTGCTCCGGACCATAGACTTTTTCAATACGAAGAAAGGAAGAAAAAGGCACCATCTTTCCGGATTCATTTTTGATGTACAATTTCATCAGGTCGTCAGGTTGGGCACGATATTCGGGCAGCGCCTGCACCATGACTTTATACATCTGACCGAAACGAATAAAGTTGGTAGCATATTCACTGCCTATGAGGGTTTGCAGAGTGCTCATGGCATTCTTGGCAGTAATGCCCTTTTGAGCGGCCTTATCACCGTCAATATGCAGTAAAAGTTGTGGGAAACGTGCATTGAAGGTGGTGAAGGCATTGATAATCTCGGGGCGATTGTTGAGTTCTTCTACAAAAGTATCCGCTACTTTCTGCAATTGCTTAAGATCGTTTGAGCCGGTTTTGTCCAACAAGCGCATTTCAAAGCCGCTCGAATTGCCATAACCAGGCACAGGAGGGGGGGTGAAAAATTCTATGTCGGCATCTTTGATGTGTTTGGTTTTTTCTTCAAGAACGCTGATAATTTCCTTATCAGAGACAGTTCTTTTTTCCCAGTGCTTTAAGCTGATGAGGTTCATTCCATAAACGGCACCGGTGCCTTCAGAGAGGAGACTGAATCCGGCAAGACTTGAAACAGAATTGACGGCATCCAAACCCGATGCGATGCGATACACTTCATCCGCCACTTTTTCAGTACGTTCCAGGGTTGCTCCCGGCGGTGCAGTGATATTGGCATAGATAGTGCCTTGATCTTCCTCGGGAATAAAGCCTGCAGGTACAAACTTCCCTATCAAACCGGTACCCACAGAAAATGCCAGTACGATTCCAAACGTAATAATCCTTCGGTTGGCAATCGCACCGATCAGTTTTCTGTATTTATCAGACAGTCTGTTATATCGATTATTAAATCCGGCAAAAAATTTCTGAAGTCCTGATTTTTTATGCGTATCAGCGTGATCGGCTTTTTTTAGAAACAAAACACATAGTGCAGGAGTTAGTGTCAGTGCGGTGATACCTGAGAGAATGATCGCAACCGCCATGGTTAGAGCAAATTGTCGGTAAAAAATTCCGGTAGGACCTTCCATAAAAGCGACCGGAAAAAAAACTGCCGACATGACCAGGGTGATCGCAATAATCGCCCCGCTAATTTCACGCATGGCGCGCTCGGTTGCTTTGCGTGGCCCGATGCCTGAATGCTCCATTTTGGCATGTACCGCTTCAACAACCACGATGGCGTCGTCTACGACAATGCCAATGGAAAGTACCAAGGCAAACAGCGTGATAAGATTAAGGGAAAAGCCTATCAACTGCATAAAGAAAAAAGTGCCGATAAGTGATACCGGTATAGCAATAATAGGTATGAGGGTTGAGCGAAAATCCTGTAAAAAGATGAACACCACCAAAGCAACCAATAAGAAGGCTTCCAGTAATGTTTTAATGACTTCATGAATAGACGCATCCAAAAACTCGGAAACATCGTAACTCAGAGTGTAATCCATACCGGGTAAAAAAGAGTCGTCTTTAATATCAGCCATGAGTTTTTTTATATCTTTTATTACATCTTTAGCATTGGATCCCGGTCTTTGTTTTAATATTATGGCGGCAGAGGGTTGCCCGTTTTCCTTGGAAACGACTTTATAACCTTGTGAATCGAATTCAATGCCGGCAATATCTTTTAGACGAATCAACTCCCCATTTACATTGCTCTTAATGATTATTTGTTCGTAATCATGCTGGGTTTTGTATTTTCCGGTATAACGTAAAACATATTGCAGCGATTGAGCGGTTTTTCCGGAACTTTCGCCAATTTTACCTGGTGCAGCTTCCACATTTTGAGCTTTCAATTTTTCTATCACTTCTAAAGCAGAAATGTTGTACATCAGCATCATATCCGGCTTTAACCACACTCGCATGGCATATTCCCGTGCTCCCAGTATTTCTGCGAAGCCTACGCCTTCAATCCGTTTAATTTCTTTAAGAACATTGATGTCTGTAAAATTGAACAGAAACTTTTCGTCTAATAACGGATCGGTGCTCAGTATGTTGATGTAAAGCAGCATACTGTTTTGAACTTTTTCAACTTCCACTCCTGCTTTAATTACTTCTTCAGGTAATTCGTCCAAAACGGTTGCCACTCTGTTTTGAACATTTACAGCGGCGATATCAGGATTAGTTCCTGCTTTAAAAATAATCTGTATGATACTGACTCCGTCATTACCGGAAACTGTATTCATATATGCCATTCCAGGTACACCATTTATAGCTCTCTCAAGAGGTGTTACCACTGCCTTGACACTGGTTTCTGCATTAGCACCAGTAAATTTTGTAGTGACATTGACCTCAGGAGGCGCGATATCGGGATACTGGGTAACAGGAAGTTGGAATAAAGACAACAAGCCCATTAATGTGATGAAAATAGATATGACGATGGATAGTACCGGACGATGAATAAATTTAGATGTCATGTGTATTAGTTCCTATTTAATCTTTACTGTTTGGCAACATCGCTGTTGCCAAATCGACTTCAACAGAATGTATTTTGTTGCCATCCTTTACATCATCAACACCTTCGAACAGTATCTTTTCTTCTTTAGACAAGCCGGATTCCACGACATAAAAATCTGGCAGCCGCATTTTGGGGATGATATTTCTTTGCTCCAGGACACTATCTTGATTAACGACGAAAACATAAAGCTTGTCTTGAATTTCAAAAGTTGATTTTTGAGGAATGAGCAAAGCATTTTTAAGCTCTTTATTTACAATCACCTTGCCATTCGAGCCATGCTTTAAAAGTCCATCGGGATTTGGAAACCTTGCCCTAAAAGCAATATTACCTGTTGCGCGGTCAAATTCGCTTTCAATCATTTCTATTTCTCCCTCGTGATCATAGAGAGCACTATTGGCAAGTTTTAAACTCACTATTTTTGTCTTTTCCCCCCCGGCAGAAATGTAATTAAGATAATCGGTTTCCGATAGGTTGAAATAAGCAAATACCTCCTGACTGTTAGAAATAGAAGTCAACATATCGCCTTCCGCTATCAAGCTTCCCACTTTATTCGGAATACGGTTGATAAAGCCGTTGAATGGCGCTTTTATTTGTGAATATGATAGCTTTAAGGCTACCTGCTCCTTGTTTGCCAAAGCCTCCTCGACGCCGGCTTTTAAAGCGTCTACCTTTGCTTTAGCTACATCAAGCTCCGTTTCAGAAATAATTTCTTTTTCCACCAACCGCTTCACATTAGCTAATTCCACTTCGGTAGCCTTCAATGCGGCTACAGAACTTTTATGAGCCGCGTTCGCTTTTTGCAATTCTTTTTCAAATGTTAAATAGTTAAGTTTAAATAATAATTGTCCTTCTTTTGCCGATTGGCCTTCGTCCACATAAATTTTTTCGACGTAGCCTTTAATTTTGCTTCTAATCTCGACGTATTTCACCGAGTGAATTTCGGCTACATATTCGTTACTGTAGGTGGCATCTTTAACTAGGGGTGTTACCACCTGATATGTATCGATAGTATTGGCTTCTTTTTTTGAGTCACAAGATGCCGTAATTAAGCACAAGGCAAGGAACAGTATTTGGCTAATTTTCATTTTTAGTAGTTATGCAAAGTAGAGTTTTTATCCATGGCACAAATTGCGTGGTTATGTTTCATTCAGTCATGGATGTGGATTGTTTAAACAGATGAAATTGAACTGAAAGAATTTTTTAACCTGTTCACTGAGCGTTACGGTTACTTTTTTCAATCTATCCATTAATAGCATCCAAACTGAATCCGTGAAGGGGGGTAAGCGGTTATCAAAAGTAATTTTATATACATAAAAAATGAGTTATTTTTTGAACAAAATTGCAATGATGATAGAAAATATTTATAGTCTCTTAGATTCTAAAAGCAAAAAACACGCCATATATTTTTTTCTCTATTTCTTGCTATATTTCATAAACTTACTTTAAATAGTTACAAATATTACGTTATGAGCTTGTTGCATTTTGCAACAATTAAGTGGAAAATATCTCATTATGCCTATCATTTATAAATTAGCGATTTCCTTATTTGCCTTAAGTTTGATAGTTTTTGGTATTTATGGAACCTATCAAATTCGATCTGAATCGCAGGATTTACGAGATACCGTAGAGCAAGACACGCGTTTATTAGCCAATAGCTTGCTGGTTTCAGTCGAAAACTCGTTGCGTGATCATGACACTGGAGACGTGCAAAAACTGATGCAGTAATTAGAACGTATCAAACCCTCTGTCGACGTCCGCATCTATATTCAAAACCGCAGTGTCATTAGTTTGGATGCAGAAAGCTTGGTCTGGCCGGAAAAAGTCGAAGCTGCCTTATACCAGGCGGCAAGAGATGGTGAGCTGAAACAATTTTATTATCCAGAGGAAGAACCCTACTTATTTATTTTTTCGATGCCCTTTAATGAGGTATCAAGCACTTTACGTGGCAATGTGGCCGTCATAAAGTCACTGAAAATGATGAATGAAAAGTTAAGTAAAACCAAAATCTATATTCTTTTATCTTTCATTACTTTCATTCTGTTCACTTCCTTGCTTTGCCTTTTATTAGGCCATATCTATATTTCTCTACCCCTACAAAGACTTCGTCAGGCCATGCGGGCTTTTAGGTACAGCACAGACCCCCCAAAACCTTTACCTGTATATGGTAAAGATGAACTTGCTTCCGTGACACAAGAATTTAACCGGATGACTGCCGAGTTATTTTCGGCTTACCGTCGACTGGATGTTGAAACAGAACATCGGCAGAAATTACAAAGGGCATTACAAGACGCGGATAAATTGATTACGCTCGGTCATTTATCAGCTGGATTTGCTCACGAAATTGGCTCACCATTACAAATTGTTAACGGCAGGGCAAGGGCTCTCGCGAAGTGCAATGATGATTATGATGAGGTGCGCCGCATTGCCAACATATTAGTCGATCAAACTGACCGTATCACACGAATAGTCCAGCGTCTCCTGGATTTTACGCCCCGCAGTTCGGCTGAGCCTGTGAGCTGTGATGCTATCGCAGCTATTGCTGAAGTTATTGATATGCTGGGTTTTGAAGCTCGGCGTCAAGAAGTAGCAATGACTTTTGTACACCCCGAGTCGTTGCCGCTAATATCTATTAACAAAGATAGTATCCAACAGGTCGTTTTAAACTTGCTCACCAATGCGTTAGCAGCCATTGTTAATACAGGCGCGATAACTATCGAGTTATCCCAGGCTTCGATTATCTATGCTGAGCAAACAATTCCGTCGCTAAAACTTACCGTAGGCGATACGGGTACAGGAATTGCCCAGGAACATCTCGCCCAGATTTTTGAACACTTCTTTACTACTCGTAGTAGACAAGGTGGCACTGGTCTTGGTTTGGCTGTGGTCAAGACATTAGTTACTGAAATGGGCGGTAGCGTCATGGCCGAATCAGAACTTGGAAAAGGTAGCCTATTTATCATTCAATTGCCCTGGAGAAAATTTCTATGATGACAACAAGTGGTCGACTTTTAGTGATTGACGACGATCCAGGTGTTGTTGATTATCTAACTGACATGTTACGACAGGTTAATTATTCGGTCATCGGATTTACAGAAACTGCTGAAGCACTTAAAGCTATCAAAATTGAGCCCTTTGACCTTGTGATATCAGACATTATCATGCCTGGGATGCGTGGACTGGAATTAATGGCTGCTATACACCATAAACGGCCTGAACAGTTGGTATTACTAATGACAGGCTTTGGTTCCATTGATTTAGCGATGCAAAGTATACGTGCAGGTGCATGCGACTTTTTAACCAAGCCTTTTCGTATCGAAGATCTTTATTCTGCCGTGACACATGCACTTGAAGATCGGCAAATGCGGCGTACGGCAGTAAAAATAGGCTATATCGGTGATAAAAATAGCGACTCGAGCATCTTTATAACCCATAGCCCATGTATGCAGCAATTGTTGAGTATGGCAAAACGGGCGGCGGTAGTAAATTCAACGATACTTCTAACGGGGGAAAGCGGTACCGGAAAAAGCGCATTGGCCCATTGGATCCATAACAACAGTCAAAATAATCTAGGCCCTTTTATCGCCGTTAATTGCGCTGCATTGCCACACAGTTTAGTGGAAAGTGAATTGTTCGGTGCCCGTAAAGGGGCTTTTACCGATGCCAGCAAAGATAGGCCAGGTTTGTTTTCACAAGCCAATTTAGGGACGCTATTTCTGGATGAAATTGCTGAACTACCGTTAGAAATACAACCTAAGTTACTGCGCGTATTGGAAAGCGGAAAAGTCCGTGCGTTGGGCGATACTAAAGAAACCGAGGTCAATGTCCGCTTAATTGCCGCTACCCATCAGCCTCTGGAGCAGCGCGTCAACGACAAGCAATTTCGCTTCGATCTTTATCATCGACTGAATGTGATTAATCTTGAAGTGCCACCGTTAAGAGAGCGTAAGGAGGATCTTGACGAGTTAACCAAGACATTAATCGATACAATTTGTCTACGTCTTGGCAAACAAGGATCGGTTAATATTTCGATGGAAGTGTTACGTTGGATTCGGGCCTATCATTGGCCGGGTAATATCCGGGAGCTTGCCAATACCTTGGAACGCGCTATCGTACTTGCCGAACACGATACCATTTTATTAGAAGATTTGGCCCAGGCATCGAAAATACCGGTCAGCGACAAAGGTTTTCTGGACTTAGCTATAATACAAGGATGGACGGTAGATGATATTCAGCAAGCTTACATTCACCATGTTTTAGAAGTAACCGGTGGCAATAAAATTCAAGCGGCTCGGATACTCGGATTAGACCGAAGTACTTTATACCGCAAACTCAGCTAATTTCTTTATAAATGGGTATTTATTACTTGTCTCAGCAAGTTACCACGATCTACTCTATAAAATAACCTTTTCTCAGCGCGTTTATGCGTAGCAATTCTATTCGTATCTTAACTGTTAAGTTACGGATAGAAACTAGTTATCTAGAAGTTTGGTATACCCTTTAATTCAATGGCCGGCCGATCCTCGTCTGTCAGTGTCCATCAAACAGAGCATCGGTTCGTGCTCGCAGCAGGGTAGGTAGGTGACCATTCAAAACGGTACCTGGTTTGAAATAAGTGGTTACACAAAATTATTTACATCGTCTAAATCAACAAAGGTCATTTCATGAAAATAATTATTTTTTCTATTATTACGGGCTCTGTATTACTCTATTTTTTAAATGTAGCGCTACTAAAAACCTATTTACCCAATCTTGATTGGATAATCCATGCCAGTCTACGATTTTTGGTGGGTTTTCTTGTCATAGGGGTTAGTTTTTGGTATGCAAAAGCACTTACACTCAAAAATGCTCTCGTTATAACGGTTTTTATTGTGATAGCGGATTACCTGTATGATTACAATATAGAAGCCTATAGACTTAATTTTGAAATAATATTACACGGTATTTATATGTTAATTTGGGGCGCAATATCCGGTTATTTGACAGCAATATATGTAAAAGAAAAATTAACTAATTAGGCCAATGGTTCGGTTTTAGCCAATGAGCGATAAACTTCCAACTGACCGTGCAAGTTGGAAGCCACTTTTTTCTTATTCAGCACGCTCTTAAATGTTCAGTGTGGCTGGTAATTTATGAGTTATTCAGTTTTACCGAATGGTTTTCCAGGTCTTTTTGTTTAAGGATAGCGTCATGTTGTTGCAATACCTGCTGGTCTTGAAGCAGGGGTTCATTCAGGTCCTCTAGCATCACCACTTTGGCTTTTAACTCATTGACTTCCTGGTGCAGTTGATCCTTATCCTGTGGCAAGTCGATATTGATTTTTTCATCCATATTTAATTCACTGACAGCCGGTTTTTGTTCTACTTCGGATTTAAGAGCCGTTAAGGTATCTTCCTGGCTTTCATTTTTTAAGGCCTGCGTACCAGCAAACTTAAAGGCTACTTCTACTGTCACCGGATTGTTTTGTGGCACCGGTTTTTCTGCATTAGCCGTAAAGACTTGAGTGGGTCGCTTCAGGTTTAAGCCTAGGGTTGCTTTTTGCATCGCGTTGATGACGGTAGGGTTGGGTGAAAAATAGTCTGGCGTGTTCCATTGACCCCATTTGTATTTGATCGTGTTTAAATCATCTGTATCGATATTGACAACATTGCTGTTTTGCTCTGCTGTGTTGTACATACCCCAGTTATTGCGGCCCATCACCTTATAAGACCACGTAGTCCAGTGGCTGCCGGTTTCTGTAAATTGCTGAAGTCCGTAATTCCAGGATTCGGTATTTCCGAACAGCGTGAATTCGCCTATAAAATGCGGCACGTTATATTCTGAACTCCATTTTTTAGCATCCTGTATCCATCCATCTACAGCACTTTTCATCACCGCGAAGTCGTCATTGTTTTGCCATTGGTAATAGTGCAAAGAATAGACGACGTTCTCCCAACTTTTCTCTTGGGGATTGGGCAGTGTATCCCACCACCAGATAGCTTCCATAATGATGATATGGTCGGGATCAATCTTTCGGATAGCCTGATACAAACGGTCGTAAAGATTAACCACCTCAGGCCCCATAGCTCCCGGAAAGGTCCCTGAGGGTTCATTCAACAGGTCATAACCGGCTACCGCCGCATTACCTTTAAAGCGCGTAGCAAGGGTTTCCCAAAGCGCTACCAATTGATTCTGATAGCGCGGAGTGGAATAAAGTAGCGTGCCGTTTTGCCGGCCCGAATGATGGGCACCGTTTTGTGACCCCGGCGCACCATGTAAATCAAGAATGGTGTAGAGCCCATATTCCTGCGCTTTGTTTACGGTCCATTCAATCCGGGATAAGTCAATGGCACCATTATCGTCCAGTCTCCAGTTGCCCTCATCATCGATATGGTTAAGCGCATATATTGGCAAACGGATACAGTTGAGACCGGCGTCGGCGATATTCTTGAAATCAATGTCTGTGATCCAGGAATTCCAATAAGTATTGTATAGATCACTGACAGCCGTTTCACCAAAACGAGCGGTAAGAATATTTCGCGCATCCCACTCATTTGATGCGCCGGCTAATGGCGACATCCAGGGTTCGTGAACCTTCCAACCACCCAGATTGGTGCCGTAAAGATGCACATCTTTGCCCGCGCCATAACTGTCCCTGATATTCGTTCCATCCACTTTAAGAAAATCTGAAGCGGAACAATATAAAGGTAATGCTGCCATCAGCGCCCAGAGTAAAACGGGTATTCCAGGTAACATTGAGAGATTCAGTTTCATAAATAGTATTATTGTTTATAGTGCCGTTGATTCAGGACTTTGCGTGTTAGCATTAGTATTTTCAGCGATACTACTTTGCATTGCAAATAACGCGAGACTTAATAATCCCCATAGAATACATTTCATAAGCAGTAACAACTAATAACATTGAATAGTGTGTTTGCCAGCTAAGGGCTGGTAACCTGCAAGCCTCGTGGGTAATCATCTAAGCAATAGCAGCGGCTTTTGGGTATTTAGCAGCATCTTGGCAGTAAAGGAGCCTAATAGCAGATCATGGATACGGGTATGGCTGAATGCACCCATTACTATCATATCAATCGCGTGCTTGTCCTGATAGTCACAAAGTGCCTGATTGGGCTTGCCTGAAAGTTTTTTGCTGATCACTTCAAGACCGCCAGCATTCCTCAGTTTACTGGCAGCCACTTCAATTAATAGTTCAGTGACAGCATCATCTTTGCCGACATAAACCAGATGACAAACCAAGCCTTTATAAAGCGCACTTGTTGCAATCATATCGACAGCTTTTTCTGCTGCTTTGCTGCCATCATAGGCAATCATGATACGTTGCGGTTTTTTGAAGGCGGCGTTAACGACCAAAACAGGCGTATGTAGTGAGCGAATGATAGACTCAAGTTTTGCACCTATCTGATCCGGTTGGTTTTCATGTGCTTTTCCTCGTAAACCAATAACTAGGACACGAATACTGTCTTCAATTTCTATCAGTGATTCGACCAGATTACCATGACGCTGATCGGTAACAGGCTCGGCAAGTCCGGCTTGAATAATGCGGTTTCTTGCTGCATTAATTATCAATTTCCCTTGCTGTAATAGTAACTTGCTACGTTGCTGTTCGATAGAGATCAGCGCTTCGAGCAATGTTTCCTGACTACCCAAACCAATATTACCGGATAAATCAGTTATCGCGGCGGCTTCTTGATGGTGATCAATGGTATGCAGCAGTTTTAACGGTGCATTGATTCCTTGCGCAATCCAGGTGGCGTAATCACAGACGGCTTCTGTCAATAACGAACCATCAATACTCGCTACGACCATTTTGTTATTCGTTGCCATTAGTGTCCGCCCATGATTTTTTCAATTTCTTCCGGTTTATCATGAATACCAAAACGATCGATAATCGTTGCGCTGGCTTCATTCATACCGAGTAACCGGACATCGGCACCTTCACGTCGAAATTTAATCACCACTTTATCCAGTGCAGCAACTGAAGAGATATCCCAAAAATGTGCGCGCTGTAAATCGATGATTACTTTATCAACGGCTTCTTTAAAATTAAAACTTACCGTAAATTTATCGACTGAATTAAAGAAGACTTGACCTGTTACCTGATAAGTTCGGGTATTGGTTGGCTCATCCAGAGCAGATTTTACCACCATGAAATGGCCGATTTTATTGGCGAAAAATAAGGCCGCCAGCAACACGCCGGTTATGACACCAAAGGCCAGATTGTGCGTCCATACCACCACAATAACGGTAGTTATCATGACGATGATAGTTGATAAAGGATGCTCTTTTAATTGGACAATGGAGCGCCAACTGAAAGTACCGATCGAGACCATGATCATCACCGCCACCAAGGCGGCCATCGGGATTTTGGAAATCCAGGTATCCAGAAAAACTACCATGACCAGCAAAAACACTCCCGCAGCTAATGTCGACAGACGTCCTCGCCCACCTGATTTAATGTTAATGACAGACTGACCGATCATCGCACAGCCGGCCATGCCCCCCAATAAGCCGGCACTGATATTGGCAAGCCCCTGACCTTTACATTCCCGGTTTTTATTACTGGACGTATCGGTTAAATCATCGATTATAGTGGCGGTCATTAACGACTCCAGTAAACCAACCACCGACAATCCGGCTGCATAAGGCAAAATAATCTGCAAGGTTTCCCACGTCATCGGTACTTCAGGCCAGAGGAAAATCGGCAAGGTATCAGGCAATGCACCCATGTCGCCAACGGTGCGTATATCCAGATGTAAATACATGGCAATACCGGTCAACAGCACAATGCACACTAACGGCGACGGTAAGGTCTTGCCGATCAGAGGCAGGTAGGGAAATAGATAGATAATCGCCAATCCACCAGTCGTCATCGCGTAAACATGCCAGCTTACATGGGTCAGTTCCGGTAATTGCGCCATAAAAATCAATATTGCCAGCGCATTAACAAAGCCCGTGACCACCGAACGCGAAACAAAACGCATCAAGCCGCCGAGCTGTAGATAACCGAAAATGATTTGAAAAATGCCGGTTAATACCGTTGCTGCCAGCAAATACTCTAATCCGTGATCCTTGACCAAGGTCACCATCAGCAACGCCATAGACCCCGTTGCCGCACTTATCATGCCTGGCCTGCCGCCAACAATTGCCGTTACTACCGCAATACAAAAAGACGCATAAAGTCCGATTTTAGGGTCAACGCCGGCGATAATCGAAAAGGCGATGGCTTCAGGAATTAAAGCCAGGGCAACGACAGTTCCAGCCAGCAGATCCCCGCGAATATTGCCGAGCCAATCCTGTTTTTTTGATAAAAAGAGCATGTAATTCCTTTAAGTACAACGACGCAGGCATAGAAAATGTCTCGTCATTTTTATAAAACTGATCAGTAAAAGATACCGCCAAACACCTGATAAAAAAGCTTGATTGAATAATGCGGAAGATTAATTCTTCTAAGCGACAGCTTTGGACAAGGAACTTGGGCTAATGCTGTTTTTAACTCGCTCAAGCAAGGTAGTTAAGGTTTCTTGTTCGCTGACTGTTAGGGTGCCAAGTACCTCGGCTTCTACTGCGTCGGCAATATTCCATAATTCCTGCATAACCAGATACGCCTTAGGCATCAATTCAAGGCGATAAGCTCGTCGATCGCTAGTATCTTTATTACGCCTGATCAGCCCTGCGGCTTCCAATAAGTCAATTTGCCTGACCAGGGTAATTGGTTTGATTTCAAGGCTTTCGGCCAGATCAATTTGGCGACAGTTTTCATTACCGGACAAATGTACCAAGACGCGCCATTGGGCATGGGTTAAACCGATGTTTTCAGCTTTTTTATTAAAACGCTGACGAATGACGTGACTGATTTCGTAACTTAGAAAGCCAAATTTAGAAGGCATAGAGAAATAAATATAGTAAGCAAAAGGTATAATATCATTTAATTTAGGTTTGGTCTAATAAGGGGGCTGAGCCTTGAAATTCAACTGTACGAAAAGTCTCGCTATGCCTTGCAGGCAATCAAGCCAGATTTCTAAATGGGACAATACTCACGAAAGTGACCAGCTAATTTAAATAATTAAACTCGTGCTACCAGCCAATAGTAGATCTGAAATTTCCGTTATCAGGTTATTTGGTCTGTTCAAATTTAGGTAAGGCTTATAGAATGGTCAGGTTTTCTTTCATCGTGTGTTTTAGTGGCTGACATCTAAATAACACAATTGCGCTCATTTAAAACATTATTTGTTTGGCAGTATTTACGCATCAGAATCACGGTTCTTGCATCCCCTCCAACTTGATACTTTTCTTTTCCAACCACCAAGTAATTCCAATTTAAATATTTCCTCTGTGCGATGACGTTTCCATTCCAGACCCGCAACCAAATACTGCGAAAACCTCGATTCCAGGCATGTGACTCAGCATGCATTAATAGTAGCTTACCTATCCCTCGTCCTCTGTAGCTTTCATCAACATAAAGACGTTGAAGTTCGATAGTACGATCGGGATTAATACATGCGGGAGAAGGAGACAGGATTAATTTTGAGTATCCATACAGGTTTGATTCTAAATCTCGGCATACAAAATAGATAACTGAGGGATTGTTGATTTCAGCAGTTATAGTTGATTTTGAAAATGCATCGTTGGTGTATTCCTCCAAATCTCTTAATGATAAGGTATCTTTATAAGTATCGATAAAAGACCTTCGTCCGAAATCGGTAAGGAAATCGGCGTGGGAATCATCAGCTTTAATTATTTGGTAATGTTCGTCTTGTTTCATTCATTCCTAACGCAATATATATGACATCGATTGTCTTATAAAAAATCTAAATTAAAAAGCCCGAACGGCACGCACACTAAGTCGGCTGTGCTTATTGTAACGATCCTGATCGCCATTGCCGAAGCCTTGGACCCATGACAGACACACCAGCTGCTGTTCCGATACTTATACTCACTAACGTTCCCACAATCAGCCAAGCCATTGCCGCCGTTTTTTTAAATCTACTCATTATTCTATCCACAGGGTTGGCCTTGTTTCGCATAAGGCATAAAAAACTGGTATCTCTTTTTGGACCAGTCGTGTGCGGTATTGCGATGTGCCTTAACAGTATCAATTTTCATGGTTTTTAGTGTATCCTGTCAACGCGATTCGGACATTACATTGCTATTCGTGAAGCGACAATTTTACAATTGTTGCTCAAACTATTTCGTGTTTATTCCTAAGTAAATAGCGTAATGGCCTGTTTCAGGCTTCCAGCACCGGTAGTTTTCCTTTTGGTCACGTTAACCTACTTGCCCTTTAGCGTTTATAGCTGGAATGAGTTTGCTAAACCTGATGTCATAGCCCGCAATTTTGTGATCACGGTTTGTGATAATGCCGCCAATCAGGCTTGTCCCCTTTGGCCTGGACAACCAATCGGGGTGCCGGTCATTTACTGCACCAGTAAATGTAGCATTTTTTTCAGGAAACGGTTTTACGCCGTAAGGTAAAAATTAACAAAGCTTGATCAGTTCTTTTTAAACTAATCGTCACAAACTAATTCAACGAGAGAGTAATCATGATCGAGTCAGTGGAAATAGACATTTTAGGCACCAGTGGCAAAAATGGCCAAAACACAGATGAGGCAAAAGCGAAGGCAGCGAAAGCCTACAATGCCGCCGCAGATCACTTCGACCATCCGGTCAGCTCTTTTTGGCATCGCTTTGGCAGGCGAACCATTGAACGAATCAATCTGCAACCGGGCGAACGCGTGCTGGATGTTTGTTCAGGCAGCGGAGGTTCTGCGTTGCCGGCGGCAGAAATGGTTGGGCCGGATGGACACGTTATTGCGGCAGATCTTGCCGAACGCCTGATTGATCTGGCCAGAGCCAAGGCCGAAGTCAGGCACTTGGAAAACATTGAGTTTCACGTTGGCGACATGCTGGCTCTGGGTTATCCCGATGATAGTTTTGATGCGGTGG
>NZ_JAOEGU010000068.1 GCF_025583945.1 Methylobacter psychrophilus | reverse complement strand
TTGGTCAGCAATATTCCCGTCAAACAAAATCCCAACCAAATCTTTTGTAGTGGCGTCAGTTTAGCCGTGGGCTTTAGCTTTCCCAGAGCCTCATCTAAATCAGTGACAAAACTTTTTATAAAGTGCGTAGGTTCGTGCATCAACATGCTGTTGAAATACGTCCAATTCTAACACTGATTGGCTTACTCGTTTTCCTGCTGTTTTTCTAAGCTTAAAAACTTGAACATCGAGTTAAAGCAACAGATTAGTGACTTAGACTAATAAATATTCGAACGTCGGGTTAGGGTCGATAGTGCTACATGGCGAATGTCAGGTATAAGGAAGCGTAAAATCATAGACGACCGGCAACTATTGGCCAATGACAGGTCACAGATACTAAGCTGTCATTGAGGGAAACAGAGAATATGCTCCGCGCTCTCATAATTTACTCTAGCCACCCAAATCACAAAATGGCTTGATAGCCTTTTTTCTCTTTGGCTACGCATGAATTTTGTCCCACTATCTGCGTCTTCGTCTCGTGCCAAGTGAGAGTAATTCCGATAAAAGTTAATTTAGAGTTTTACAGCAGGGTAATTTTAGTTGGAAATGGTTCAAATAAAGAGGGATTGAGTACCCTATCAGATGAAAAAATTATATAATCTTAACCGGTACAGTTATGCCTTAATTAATTTTGTTCTGCTAAATATTTAAAGCAGCAATTAGATAAAAGTTTATGAAATATCTTTACGAAACCGTAGCAGACAACATCGTTGCCCATATCGAACAAGGGGTTTATCGTCAGGGTGATCGATTGCCTGGCGTACGTAGCTTAAGTCAGCAAATGAATATCAGTGTCTCAACCGCCCTTGAAGCCTATCGACTATTGGAGGATCAAGGGCGAATTCAGGCTCGTGCGCGGTCGGGCTATTATGTCAGCGCCTATCATCGACAAGCTATCGCTGAACCGGATATTTCTGATCCACCCGCGACACCCTCCAGAGTAACAGGGCAATCACTAACTCGACAAATACTCTGGGCAGCTAAAAATCCTGGTCAAGTCAATCTGGGGGCTTCCATGCCTGATGCTGATTTTTTACCGATAAGGCCTCTGCAACAAACAACCAACAAAGTGATACGCCTGTTTGGTAAACACAGTTTTGATACCGATGAATTGCTAGGTAATCAAGAACTCCGACGCCAGATAGCAAAACGTATGGTCGAACTGAACTGCACTGATGGCCCTGACGACATCATCATTACCCAAGGTGCCAGGGATGCCGTTAGGCTCGCGTTAATGGCGACCTGTGAACCTGGCGATGTTATCGCTATTGAATCTCCCACATTCTACGGTTTGTTGCAAGTGATCGAATCTTGCGGCATGGAAACACTTGAAATACCAACGCATCCGCGAGCGGGTATTTCCCTGGAAGCACTGCAACTGGCCCTTGAACAGTGGCCGATCAAAGCCTGTCTGGTCATTTCCAATTTTAATAACCCGCTCGGCTCCTGCATGCCCGATGAACGTAAGAAAGCTCTGGTAACATTGCTGGAAAAACACGAAATCCCCTTGATTGAGGATGATGTTTATGGCGATCTTTGCTTTGACTCAAAACGGCCGTCTGTTATCAAGTCTTGGAGTCAACAGGGTGAGGTACTTTACTGCTCATCCTTTGCCAAGACATTGTCACCTGGCTTGCGAATCGGCTGGTTGATGCCGGGACGTTATAAGGAAAAAGTAGAAAACTTAAAATATATGTTGCACCAAGCCACGCCGACACTCAACCAGCTTATTATTGCCCATTTTCTGGAACACGGCGGTTACGATCGTTATCTGCGACAGGTACGGCAACAATATGCCCGTAGTGTCGCCCGTACGGTGAAAGCAGTGAGCCTTTTTTTCCCTGATGGCACCCGGATGACGCAACCGGAAGGCGGTTTTGCATTATGGGTCGAATTACCGGAAGGTATAGATGCCATGGAATTACACCGGCGTGCAAGCCTGGAAGGCATTATCATCGCCCCCGGACCACTATTCTCGACTACGCAAAAAAAATACAGTAATTTTATCCGACTCAGTTGTGCAGTTCCGTGGTCTGATAAAGTGGAGCGGGCGCTAAAGAAATTGGGGGATATGGTTAGGGATTTGATAATGGAACGGGTAGTTTAATTTTGGTTGGGACTTTATAGCTTAACCGGTTTCCGAAGCAATAATACCCAATCAACAATATGATTTATAGCAAAAACAAGCTCAGAAAGGCACGAAAAATATAAAATTTTTCGTGCCTTTTGTCTTTTATAGACGAATTTTTGGATAGTTTTATTATTAATGCATTGTCTACATAATCGTCTTGATCCAGCCCGTTTTAATAGTCCTTACAACACACTGTCAACCTTTGCAGCCTCCAACTTACCCTGAATGACTTCCGCTAAATAGCGAGCATCTTCAGCAACTCCCAGAAAGCGGCCTGAACCCCAGGTGTTAAGCCAAGGCAAGCCGATAAAATAGAGCCCCTCGACATTGGATACACCACGCTGGAATTGTGGATGCCCGTAGTCATCGAAACCAGGAAGCTCTATCCAACTGTAGTCCGGTCGAAAACCAATCGCCCAGATGATTGAGGTAATACCTGCTACATCGGCATCGACAGTCAAGGGATCAAATTCCGGTTCCCAGACCTTCTGGAATGGCGGTTCAACCGGTGCATCAATATGGTTATTAGCGATATAGCGGTCAATATCGTTACGAATATTCACATAGACTTCGTCAGCTTCATCAAGGTTGTCGGTCAGATTAGGCCGAAACTCCAGGTTAGTACCAGATATATTGCTCATGCTGCCATATAAGCGAACACCTTCCAGTGCAAATTTACGCAGATTGATTTCATGACCGCCGTCACGTCCGGTAAGATAATGATTGGTTTTGTGACGAACCGCATCGCCCATTGGATGATTGTCCAAGGTCAGTTGGTAAAAACCCAGATCATATAGCCATTCCGTGGTTTCTTTGCCACGATACAGGCGTGGTGAACGGGGTGCGTTGCCAACGGCCAAATGCACTTTACGGCCTGCCAGATGCAGATCTTCCATTAGTTGTACGCCGGATTGTCCGGTACCCACAACCAACACCTCACCCGCAGGAATCGATTGCGGGTTACGATATTGCACGGAATGGATCTGGGTAATATGATCCGGCAGGTTTTGTGCATAATCAGGAATAATCGGAATGTTGTAGCCACCGGTAGCCACAACCAGATGGTCAGCAGTGAACTCGCCTTTGCTAGTCGCGACCTCAAGTCGACCTTGGCTATCTCTATGAACACGAGTCACCGCGACACCTTCAGTTAACGGTGCGTTAATTTTTTTGGCAAAGGCTTCAACGTACTCAACAATCTCGTCCTTAAGCATGAAACCTTGAGGATCATCGCCTTGATAAGGGAAATCCGGCAAACGACATTGCCAGTTTGGAGTCACTAGGCAAAAGGTATCCCAACGATCGTTTCTCCAGGAATGGGCAACTCGATTTTTTTCAAAAACGATATGACTAATATGTAATTTTTTCAGATAATAGCTTACTGACAAACCGGCTTGACCGCCACCGACAATGATGACCTGATAATGTGGGCGTTGATTGTTTTCCTGGTGATTATTCATGCAGTCTTCTCTTTCTTGTTGGGTAACGGTTGGTAGTTCTATAGCTGTTGATAATTTCTGATGTCGTCTGATTTTGCAGACGCTTACTCAATAAATTCGTCCACCCATACCTTGGGATTTTCAGCATTAGAAAATCGTGCGGCTATGGTTTCAATTTCAGCCAACTGACTCATGGCGCTGGAACAGGTATAACCGTATTTTTGGCGGACGCGCTCACTAGCGATATCAAGCGCTGTTCGGCTACGGCTAACAAAATCGTTCAGTTCATAAGTTTCTCCAGGCTTTAAAAAATCCTTAATCACTAGCGAGGGTGAATAACAAAGACTGGTAGATTGGTCCGGCCAACGGACGCGAAAATGCATTTCAGGCATGGGTAACACCTCTTGGAGTAGTCAATGAATGGTAAATATTTAAATGCGTGTGGGCTGAATTTTCCCAGGAAAATTCGTCACTCAAACGCTGAGCACAAGCCTGCAAGCCAGCGTTGGGAAATGCAGTAAGTGCTTGCAGCATAGCAACTGCAATCGCGTCACTGTCTTCCGGGTCGACCCAAAGACAGTCCTGCATCTGCAGATATTCGGTAAAAGGCTCCTGGTGGGAAACGATGACCGGCGTACCTGAAACAATGGCTTCCAGAACCACCAAACCAAAACCTTCCGCTATCGATGGAAATACCAAGGCATCTGCCAAGCGAAATAGTGGCGGCATGTCCTGATCAGGCAATGGCCCGGTCAAGACCAACGATTTACCGGAACCCACTTCAATACCACTGTCTGCGACGGCCTTATCGAATTGATTCCGATACTGACCATGATCGAGCAGACTGGCTCCGCCAACGATAATAAGTTGCGCGCGGGGAAGCTGTTTGAGTACGACACAAAAAGCGGTAAAAATGCGCAAAGTATTCTTGCGCGCCTCAATGCCACCTACGGCAAGAAATAGTGGACCACCACAATCCAGACCCAGGCGACTGAGCAGAATCTGATCATCCGGTTGAAGTACCGGATTAAAGCGCAGAGTATCAACGCCGTTATTCACTTGAATGGCGTTAATACCATAATCATTGGCGAGATTTTTATACCAACCGCGACTGACGCACAGAACTTGCTGTGCCTCTTTAAATGAACGGGTTTGCCATGCCATCAACGTTTGACTTTCAAAGCTATCAAGATGATGAACCGTACGGACAAAGCTGGCCAGGATGCCTCGCTCGACTAATGTTGCCAGAGCACAACCGCTGATGGCATCCTGGGCATGGTAAATATCGTAAGCAGGTATATTCGGTTTGGAAAAATAATCAATATAGGCCTGGATGCGCTGCCCTACTCGTGTGATAAAATCACCGGACAAAGCTGGCACCGATATTACTGAAGCAGGGCACTGAATCGCACGAAAAAACTGTTTACCGGGCTCGTCCGCAGCCATCAGCGTGATTTTTTGTCCACGTAAATAGAGGGCTTCGGCTAATTCCAAGGCATGTACTACTCCGCCTCTGGGATTGGTGGAATGAGTCAGCATGGCAATGCGTAAACTGGACATGACTTAAGCCGCGCTGTTAAGTTTTTTGCCGCATCCGGTTAACGGACTGGCGTGTAAATCCCATAAAAGTTCCTCACTGTTACCATCAGCAAGACGTAGACGACCGGAGACATCGGTTTCACCAATGACAGCGCAGGCGATATCGCGTCGGGAAAAATGTTCAATAACGGCAAAGGTATTTTCAGCTTCCACGCTCAATACAAAGCCGTAACTGGGAAAGCAGCAAAGCCAGCGTTCCAAAGGTATTTCAGGTGGACATGGTATGGCGGTCACATCAATTACGCCACCCAAAGCAGAACACTCTAATAGCATCAGTACTGTACCAATCATGCCGGCCATGCTGATATCTTTGGCAGCATCGCATAACCCGTCTTCGGCGATTTGAGGCAATATTTCAAGGTCCTCTCGCAATCGTTCAGCCGGAGCCTGAGTGCTGGCATCCCACCACGCATAAGGCTCACGAAATTGTCCTCGCAGATCGACCGCTGCTAAAAGCTTTTGTCCTGCCTTCGCGGAGAAACTACTGAGTAGCCTGTTCGCACGGCCGAGAATCGCTACCGAAAGCTGGGAATGGTCGTTGCGGGTATTGCTATGTCCACCCACAATGGGGACCTTATAAATATCGGAGGCAGCGACCAGACCTTCAAGTACCGGTCGGGCTTTTTCTTCGCCATTACTCCATAACGCATCAACTACAGCAATGGGACGTCCACCCATCGCGTAAATATCGCTGACGTTTACCATCACACCGCAATAACCGGCAAACCATGGTTGAGTGTCGACAAATTCGTTCATGAAACCCTCTGTCGCCAATAACAAAAATCCGTTCTGATCAGGTATAGCAGCACAATCGTCACCAAAAATAATATCTCCGGCTTCCCGGTATGGCATTTGCCTGGATAGTATAGTGATCACAGCAGCGATATCACGCTTATGAGCCAGACCAAGGCTTTGGCTTATAGTTTGTGTCAGTTGGGCTAACTCGTTCATGACATAATCCGGCTGGTGGCTACAAAACCGGTGGCACCACCGTCATAAGGCGGATATTTATCCAGATCAGCCTGCATCAGATTATGTGGCCGCCCATGCAGCTCAATCTCTTTTTGGGAATGCCAATGCAGACGACGAAACAAAGGAACATTACGACGTTGCACTTGAGCTAAAAAGGTACGACAACCTTGAGCATGGGCGGTGGTAACCGCCAAACGAATTAACGAAGCCCCCAAGTGCCCCTGTTTACGGTATTCAACTGCCACAGCCAGCCTTGACCCCCACCAAATCCCCGGCTCTGACTGGTAAATACGAACAGTCCCGACCACTTCGTCAGGCAGCCCTGCGACACAGGCGATGGCGACGATAGGTATCGCAATACGATCAATTTCGTCAAGATCATCGCCTGAAAAAACCCCTTGTTCCTCACAAAACACGGCCTGTCGCAAACGCAACATTTGCTGATGCTCCCAGTTCTGAGTCGCCCATTTAACAAGGTACTCGCTAGCAACAAACGGCTTGATAAGTTCATTTAACATATCAGTCCTCGTAACTGGAAAGAGCAGAGCACGCACCGCACTTGGCACAGCCCGCTTTCACATCAACTGAGCGCAATCCTGCCTGCTTCAACATAACGCCTAATGGTTGCAGAAGCTCCCGCATGAAGCGCGGATCAGGGGATGGATGATGTTCAAGCGGCGTACCGGTAATGGGTATGAACGGTACTACAAAAGGATAAACCCCTTTGTTCACTAATTGTTCGGAAACAGCTAAAATTGCCTCCGCTGTATCGCCTAGGCCTGCAAGTATGTAAGTACTAACTTGACCTCGGCCAAATACTGCAACTGCGGCATCAAAAGCATTCATATAGCGATCCAGCGTTACGCTGGCCTTGCCTGGCATGATACGGGCGCGAACTTCAGGAGTAACCGCTTCAAGATGCATGCCCAGGCTATCGATGCCTGCCGCTTTCATGCGCTCAAACCAGCTATCGTCATCCGGTGGTTCGCATTGTCCTTGAATGGGTAAATCGACGGCTGCTTTCACGGCTATTGCACTTTCACATAGAATAGCGGCACCACGATCAGTAATGTTAGGCGTGCCGGTGGTCATTACCATGTGCTTGACGTTATCCAATAACACTGCGGCACGGGCAACTTCGGCCAATTGCTCAGGGGTTTTACGAAGGATGGTTCGCCCCGCTTCCAGCGATTGTCCTATGGCGCAAAACTGACAGGATTTTTGACGATTACTATAACGAATACAAGATTGCAATACTGTAGTAGCCAGCACGTCTGCAGCATGTAAGGTGGCTATATGGGAATAAGGGATGCCATCCAGGGTTTGTAAACCATAAAAACGCGGTTGGCGAGGAAACGTAATGGTCGCCACGGTATGACCGTCACGACGAATCAGGCTGTTACCCTGCGCATCCGGACTATCGGCAACGAATGGCGATAGACTGGCCGAAGCGGTGGAAATCGGGATCATAACGGTTCGACCACCCAAGGTCACGGCTTTATGATCTGAAGGACCAGCACCGCCGCGACGACCAGCTACGCCATACTCGGTTTCCACCAACCGTAAACCCAATGATTGTAGGTCGGTGATCAGCTGTGAGGATACGGATTCAACGCTGGATGATTGATTCATGGGCGGATTACTCGCTGCTGTGGGTAGATGAAAATGGCGTAAATACTAACGGTTCGGTTGGGTACTGGTTAGATGGCAGGGTCTCACTAAACATCGGTACCGCCGGTTTGTCGTTAATCATCAGACTTAACAGTTCGGGGCGGGCATAATGACCGACGGAGTCCATCATGCGTTTACGTTTGGTGATCAGGGACATATCCAAATCAGCAATGACCATGCCTTCTCCAGAGCGCAAAGGTTCGGCCAGATGTTGACCTTCGGGGGAGATAATGGCCGTGCAACAACCGCCCCGTAAAGCCTTCTGTAAGGCCGGATCAGGCGTCACCGATTGAATTTGCTCATCACTTAGCCAGCCGGTGGAGTTAATAACGAAACAGCCGGATTCAAGCGCGTGATGGCGGATGGTCACTTCAATTTGCTCGGCAAAAACAGGTCCGACCAAGGATCCTGGAAACTGGCTGCAATGAATTTCCTCATGCTGCGCCATCAATGCGTAACGAGCCAGCGGATTGTAATGTTCCCAACAAGCTAGTGCGCCAATACGTCCTATACCCGTCTTAACTACCTTGAGGCCTGAAGCATCGCCTTGCCCCCAGATCATGCGTTCATGGAAGGTTGGGGTAATCTTACGCCGCTTCAACACCAAACAACCCGTTTCATCAAAAATTAGCTGGGTGTTGTAAAGGCTCCCATGATCTCGCTCATTCACACCCAATACCACCACGATACCCAATGAGCGTGCTTGGGCGGCCACGGCATCGGTTACAGGTCCCGGCACTACGACGGCATATTCGTAAAGTTTCATATGAGCACTGCCCGAAGCAACCGGTGGCAGTATAAAAGAGAAATAAGGGTAATAAGGTATAAACGTTTCCGGGAATACGACCAATTGAGCGCCTTTTTTGGCTGCATCGGCAATGGCTTGGCAAACTTTTTCGAGGGTGCCGCCGGCGGAATCAAACACCGGTGCAATCTGTATCGCTGCAGCCCTAACAATTTTTTGCGATGTCATACTTTGTGCTCCTGTTACTGGTTTTATACCAGGCCCGAAAACGATTCCGGGCGCTGGCAGTAATTAGCAAAGACTTATAGAGTCCAGGTATCCAGAATGAAGGCGTTTTCACGATTATGGATCAACGCAATGTCTAATACATCAAGGGGGCTAATAGCTCGAACGCCCGGGATAAGGTTTGGTTCGCCAAGACCATAGATGGCTTGTAGCGCGAATCTACAGGCATAAACTTTACCGCCTTCCTCCATAAACTTATTAATCTGGGTAGTGTAATTTTGGTGTCCGGGAAAAGCTTCATCGCCCAAGCGTGGAAAACCTCGTTGAATTCCTAAGGTTACACCTGGCCCATATAACAGGATTGAGGTTTCAAAACCTTTGCGTTGCAGCCGTGTTGCTTGTAACAAATTTAAAAAACCAATGGAGCCTTCAAAGGCCACAGTATGAAACTTTACCAGTGCTTTTTCACCGGGTTGGGCTTTTACATCCTCAAATACTTTTTCTTCATAATCAACAAAAAAATCGCCTTTGACGTGGGCCGCTTTTTGAACTACTGGCATGGAATACTCCTCACTATAAGTGAAAAAACCCCTGCATCAAAAAGGTGTGATACAGGGAAGCTCTATAAACGTCAATCCATGAGGGGACTGACGGCTATAATTCTACAAGCGAGACAGAATTGATAACAGATTCAAAACAAAACAATTTTTCAAGTACAGATCATCATTTAATCAATCTGTTATGGTTAATAACCCTGGCAACTGTTATGGATAATTTGGTGCAGTGAATCCGAAATACTTAGTTTTTAAAATTTTTCAGATGATTGGAAAGAGGTGCTTTTAGAGGGAGTTATCAACAATTTCAAGATGGTAACGCGGATTTTATCCGACATACCAATGCCGACTGAATATTAGTTATACTCCAAGCGGTCAAGATTGATATTAGTTATACTCCAAGCGGTCAAGATTGCAGGTTTTTTTAAAGCATTGAATACTATATATTACAAGGGGTTAATATGTTTCTGTTTTCCACATACGTGACCGCGCGGAGTATAGTTCGCTAGAACTGACTGGCCGTTTTTCATTGGTAGGCGGTCATTCGAAGATCAGAAGCGAATGACTGGGTCGAAACTGCTCATTGAACAAAGAGCTAGCTCCATTCATTTTTGTATCAAACTTGGCGGTCCCAGAACGGCCAATTTCTGCCCGATAGTTACTCCCAATCAGCGTCTGCAATTTATGCAATTGCTGTCATTCGAATATGGATTTAAGCTTCTCTAAACCAATGTGATGGCCCCCTCCCACCTATCGGCATCAATGTGCCAAACTGATATTATGATGCCATCAGATAAATACAGGAGGAGTCCGAGATGAATATTAAACGAGTAGGTATAGATTTGGCAAAAGATGTTTTTCAAGTACACGGCGTGGATAGTCAAGAAATAGTCAGTGTGCATAAACAGTTACGAAAGTCGCAAATGCTCGCCTATTTTAGAAAAATATCCGCCCTGTTTGATTGACATGAAATCCTGCGGTGGTAGGCACTACTGGGTGAGAGAGCTACAAAAACAGGGATTAAAAGGTCAGTACTGCTAGGTTTTTGATAAGAGTTAAAATAGCGAGAAAAGCTACCATTTCCAGTGTCTGTTTTTACCAATTTAAAAAATAAATTACTTTAACAGGTAACGTCATAGCAATTTTTTTTATTCAATTTTGATATTGTTACTGACTGACACCTTAATGAAGAATTTTTCTATATTTTGGAATCCAGACTTTGTGATACTTACATTCTCGTTTTGTATATTTCAATCTCTCTGGTGAATTCATCACTTGTTTCCTTTATAGTGAACTACCATTATCCATATGGTTTTTTATTGAGTTTAAGAGGGTGATACCTCCTCATATAGCTGCTTGGCAGGTCCTTAAAAATAACTTTTTCCGAAAATAACCTAATGTTTTGGTATTAAAAATCGCATGAATCATTCACCCGACAGAAAACAATCCGATGACTTTTCCCTGGTACTGGGCGGTCCACTCTTTCAGCTTTTCATTCGCGCGCGGATCAATACCGATACGCTCGGTTTACTCAAGCGCAGGATGATTGTCATTTCCCTATTTACCTGGCTGCCGTTGCTGGTACTTTCGATGTGGGTCGGCGATGCGGAAGGCGCGCGAGTAAAGTCCCTTTTTTTTATGATATAGATACACACGCCCGCTTTCTGTTGGCTTTGCCATTGTTATTGGCAGCGGAGCTCTTGGTTCATCAGCGGATGAGATTGATCGTTAGGCAATTTGTCGAGCGCGGAATCGTTCTACGGCAAACCCGCTCTGAGTTCGAAACCATTATCAGCTCTGCGATGCGCATACGGAATTCGATGGTAATCGAGGTTTTGCTGATTATCTTGGTATGGACGGGTGGTCATTACTTATGGTCCAGTCAAATGGCGCTGGAAACAGTCACCTGGTTTGCAGGAATTAAGGATGGGCAGCAACGGCTTTCCCCCGCCGGGTATTGGTACGCCTATGTCAGTATTCCGGTTTTTCAGTTCCTGTTATTGCGCTGGTATTTTCGTATTGTGGTATGGACGCGGTTTCTGTGGCAGGTTTCCCGACTGAATCTGCATCTCGTGCCAACGCATCCCGACCGCGCAGCAGGACTTGGTTTTCTTGGAGGAAGCGCAGCTGCATTTATGCCGTTGCTGTTGTCTCAAGGCACTTTGCTTGCGGGCATGATCGCCGTCCGCATTTTTTATGCGGGAGAGACGCTACTGGACTTTAAACCGGAAATAGTTGCCGCCGTAGTTTTTTTGTTGTTGCTTGTGCTTGGTCCCTTGTGCGTATTCTCTCCCTGTTTAGCGCAAGCAAAACGGCAGGGTTTGCTTGAGTATGGCGCACTGGCAAGCCCCTACGTTGATGAGTTTGACCAAAAATGGCTGCGCGGCGGAGCACCGATTGATGAACAATTAGTCGGCAGCGGGGCTATTCAATCCTTGAATGACCTGGCGGGTAGTTTTGAAGTGGTTCGTAGTATGCGTCCATTTCCTTTCAGTAAAACTGTGATGCTGCAAACCGCTATTACGATTTTGCTGCCCATACTACCATTGGCTTTGACGATGATTTCCCTGGAAGATATCGTAAAACAATTGCTTGGCATTTTGTTATGATCAGACGAACGAAATTAAAGAAGTGCATTCAACGTAAGCAAGGTCTAAATAAGCCTCTTGCCTTGTAAGAGAAGGTTGAGAGAAGCGTTTAAACCAACAACATACCGTTTTGGCACGTATCGTAAGGGACTTAATCAACGGTTCCTCAACAGAAATTTAAAGCGAGGGAAATAAGAATGAAAAAAGAAGCTCCCAAAAAACACGCTCATAAAGACAGCATCCCCATTAAAATCGCTGAGCCGATCACCATCGATCGTCGCTCGCGGGTAGATCGCAAGGACGAAGGCAAGGCGATACGCCTTGCGGTGCCGCTGGCGATCCATGCACAGTGGCTGGCCCCGGCAAATCGCCGCGACCCCATTGATTTGCTGGTTGAATCCAGTAGCGGTCGGGTACCTGAGCTTTTGCCGATCGGCTATGGTCGTATGATGCAATCTCCATCTGGTCAACTTCGGCAGCTTCGCTACACCAGAACGGCGGCAGATCTTCGCTATTAACGACTTCGATGAAACCCTTGGTTGAGTTGTTCACGCCATCCGTGATGAATCAATACGCCGAACTTTGCGGTTGGGCTCTGGCGCAATCCCATGCCCGTTCCGGCGATGCCGCGAAAATCGCAGGCTACCTGGGTAAGAAAGAGGATTTCGATATAGCGATTGCGGATTTTTCTGAAAGCTACGCCGACCAGAACGAACTGGATTATAAAGCGTTGTTGCATGCTGTGCAGAAAGGACGCTTGGAAGTTTATCTCGAGCGTTGACGTAAAATAATTAATGACACTTTATAAATAAAAAACACAATCGGCAATCAGAATTTTGGAGTTACTCAATCAATGACAAATCCATTTATCACACGAAGACAATGGTTGTTCGGCGCTTGTTGCGCAGGTCTGGGAATAGCCTCGGGCGTTGTCGCCGAAACGGTTAATGTTGGCGCAATCGATACGGAGTCTTATCCGAGTAATGCCAATGAGGCACTGATGCGCTTGAAAAATGGCAATCAGCGCTTTATGGACGACATCTCCCGGCATAACCATGAAAAGGCGTCTTGGCGCAGCCTCCTTGTTGAAACGCAAAAACCTTTCGCAACTATTGTGGGTTGTAGCGATTCGCGCGTGCCACCTGAACTTATCTTTGATGAAGGCTTCGGTGAGCTCTTTACCATTCGCCTGGCAGGCAACATTATTGCGGAAGATGTCGTTGGCTCTTTGCAATATGCCCTGGCGCATCTCCATACCCGTCTGATAGTGGTACTGGGTCATGAAGGTTGCGGAGCTGTCACTGCTACTGTAGAAGAAATGCTCAATAAAACCAAAGAACTCGAACACATCGAATCGCTGATCAAATCAATCAAACCCGGACTCAAGAAACTCAATCTGAAACTGGATCGGCAGGCTTTGCTGCATGCCGCTGTGGAAGCCAACGTGCGTTGGTCGATGCGTGAACTGCTCGCGCTTCCGGAAGCAAAACGGGCGTTACGGGAAAAGCAAGTGATATTAGCCGGGGCCGTCTATGAACTAAACACGGGACATGTACGCTTTCTCGATTAATCCAGACTTAATTGTTACTACGGCTTCATCATTTATCCACCGATTACACCGGTTCCTGGCGGGCAAATAATGAAGCTATTTGTCCAACCAAGACTGTTTGATCGAGAGGTAGCCGCTGATAATTCACCCTATTAGTCTAAAGTCCAATATGAAAATTTTTTTATCGCTGTTAGCATCTGGAAAGCTTGCCATATAAATATAATTAATCCATTTTCGGATCAACCCTGACAGGAGAAAGACTTTGATGACAAGAAACCTGCTACAACGTCCGGCGGCGATCGCGTTTTTTGTGATGAGCACCTGCGCGGCGGCGCTTTCTGCGCAAGCGGAAGACAAGAAACCTAATATCGTTATTATCTGGGGCGACGACATCGGTCAATCCAACGTCAGCACTTACACGAAAGGCATGATGGGTTATAAAACACCCAATATCGACCGCGTTGCCAATGAAGGTGTTATTTTTACTGATTACTACGCCGAGCAGAGCTGCACTGCGGGTCGTTCCGCTTTTATTACAGGACAGAGCGTATTCCGCACAGGACTAAGTAAGGTAGGACTACCTGGTGCCGATGTCGGTCTTAGTAAAGACGATGTGACTATTGCCGAGTTGCTGAAAGCCCAAGGCTATGCAACTGGACAATTCGGTAAGAATCACTTGGGTGATAAGGACGAATTCCTGCCTACCATGCACGGTTTTGATGAGTTTTACGGCAATCTGTATCATTTGAACGCCGAAGAAGAACCTGAATTACCCGATTATCCAAAAGACCCGGAATTCCGCAAGAAATTTGGTCCGCGTGGTGTACTCCATAGCTGGGCTAATCCAGATGGATCGCAAAAAATCGAAGACACTGGCCCTTTAACTAAAAAGCGTATGGAGACTATCGATGACGATACTGCCGCCCGTGCTACTGAGTTCATGGAAAAACAAGTCAAGGCAAACAAGCCGCTGTTTCTGTGGGTAAACTTCACACACATGCACTTTCGTACCCATACCAAACCTGAAAATGTCGGTCAGGCTGGACGTTGGCAAAGTTATTATCACGATGCGATGATCGATCACGATAAAAATGTCGGTACGGTACTCGATAAAATCGATTCATTGGGTATTAGCGACAATACCATCGTCATGTACAGCACCGACAACGGTCCACACATGAACTCCTGGCCTGATGCAGGAATGACGCCATTCCGTGGCGAAAAGAACAGCAATTGGGAAGGCGCTTACCGCGTTCCTGCCATGGTACGCTGGCCTGGACATATCAAACCTAACACGGTATCCAATGACATAGTTTCACATCTGGATTGGGCGCCTACCTTATTAGCCGCTGCGGGTGTGCCTGATGTTAAGGAAAAACTGCTCAAGGGCTACAAAGCGGGTAAAAAGACCTATAAAGTGCATCTGGATGGCTATAACCAGCTTCCCTACCTGACCGGGCAAGCGCCTAAAAGCCCGCGCGAAGAGTTTTTTTATTTCTCCGATGACGGCGATTTGACGGGCTTGCGTTACGACAATTGGAAAGTGGTGTTTGCTCAACAACGTGCGCCCGGTACTATGTTGGTATGGGGCGAACCATTTGTGAAAACACGCATTCCTTGGCTCTATAACCTGCGCACTGATCCTTACGAGAAAGCCAGCATTACTGCCAATACCTATTGGGACTGGTATCTGGATCATGTCTTCTTATTAACGCCAGCCCAGAAATTTGTAGGTGCCTACTTGTCTACCTTCAAGGAGTTCCCCCCACGTCAAAAGGCAGCAAGTTTCAGCATCGATCAAGTGTTGGAACAATTGCAAACACCAGCAGACAAGTAAGTACTTTTTGATTATATAGCCACGCCCGCCGTTAATCGGGAGCGTGGTTTTTTTGTGAGAGGTATTCTAGTTGCCACGCACAGCGTCATAGTTATTAAGGAAAAATAATGAACAAAAACCTGACACTTTCAAAATATAGAACTGAAATATGGTCTGGTTTCTTGTTGTTAAATCTATGCCTTTTGTTATTGACTGCCTGCACAACGACCCAGAAGGTAAATACCACTAGCGTGAAACAAGAGTCAGTCACTGCTATCGACATTTTACTGGAACCTGATGCCACCATGCTTCAACACCCCCTGCGTCAGAATAGTTGTCGCCTCAAATTTTAAGAAAAAATAAAATTTGAGATTAAAAATGAAAAAATATAAAAGGTATTCAGTAGGCTTCAGAGAGCAGGCCCTGGTAAAAGTATACAATCGTGGTAATGACCAATCAGTTCAGTCCGTCGCAAACGAATTGAATATCCATTTAACAACCTT
>NZ_JAOEGU010000067.1 GCF_025583945.1 Methylobacter psychrophilus | reverse complement strand
TCACGTGAAGAAATCCGGGATTCACGTGAAGAAATCCGGGATTCACGTGAAGAAATCCGGGATTCACGTGAAGAAATCCGGGATTCACGTGAAGAAATCCGGGATTCACGTGAAGAAATCCGGGATTTACATGAAGAAATCCGGGATTCACGTGAAGAAATCCGGGATTTACATGAAGAAATCCGGGATTCACGTGAAGAATACCGGGATTCATGTGAAGAAATCCGAGATTCACGTGAAGAGTCCCGACATTCACATGAAAAACCTCGGCATTCACATAAAGAATCCCGGGATTTACGTGAAAATCCCCGAAATTTACATAAAAAAACCGGATATGTACATAAAGAAACCCGCTAACTACCTCTGGGTCAGTTATTTGCCAAGACGTGGTTAGTGTTATTTAGTTAAGGTAAGCTATATGTTACAAAGCTGTTGGTTTTAACAAGGCATTTACACCTTGATCTGATATGGGCTTTGCAAGTTAATTAATGATAATCGATGACTTTGTAAATTTATTGGATGGCTTTTACGGCGACACAGTAGCAAGCTGTTTAAGCAAGAGTGCAGGCAATGGCAAATTTTGGCTATAAAAAAAGCCGCGCCGGAATATCCGGTGCGGCTTGATAGAGCACTATCGAAAGAGGTAATTATCGTTGCTTGGATTAATGAGGAACCTAAATCACGATAACCAATAAGCGTGGACTAGCGATAGTGACCAGTGATTTACCAGTCCAACTGAATACGGGTTTCAATCATATCCAAATCGGCCTTATTAAAGGCTTTTGATGTTGCGTTGGCAACATTAGTTGTACTGATGTCCAACGCGTGAAGATAGTTAGCCATGACTCGAACATGCGAGTTGGGATACCAGTTAAGACCAGCCTTAAGGGTTGACGCACGTCCGCCTTGAATTTTACCGCTATTCAAGTTCATATAGTCATAACCACCGGCAACTTCCCATGCTCCCCAACCGCCTTTCAAATCAAAGTTGCGAGTAGGTTTAATGCGATCCCATGAGGCAGTCTTGGATTTATAATTACGCGACTCACCGGTTAAAAAGTAAGTGGTATAACCATAGTAACCATTCATGGAGGCGTTGTCATAATTGCGACCTGAAACATCGGTTTGTATATATTCGCCTTGTGCTGAGAACGGTCCATAAACCAAGGCAGATTCTGCACCAAATCGAGTCAGATAGTCGGCTTGATTACCGGCTGTTTTTGAACCTGAGGTTAAGTTGCCGGTATTTAATATAGAAGTACGATCTACGTTGGCACCAATACCGTTGGCGAAAATAACGCCGCCGTTACTGTACTGGCTGTTTCCAGTGTAATTGTTGTTAATATTAATATATGATCCTGAAGTACCGACATGCAGGAATTTGGTCTTGCTTGCCATCCAAGGAGTACCGGCTATACGGGTATTAACTTCCCAAGTTGTATCACCACCACCGCCATTACGGTTGACACCACCGTTAGTGTTAATGGCACTACCAGTACTGCCAGTCAGTGAGTTATTACCATAAGCGTTGTAACCACCTACCCCTTCGGTTTGTAACGATGAGGCGATCAACCAGCGATCAGCCGAGTAGTTTGCACCAATACCGACTTTATAAGTATTGAGGTTATCGACTAAGGTATTGACAACCATGTTACGTTCTATAAACGTCAGGTAACGGTTGCTGGTCGCTTCTTCCATGCTAAATGGTTCTTTAAAGGCACCGAATTTGAGTGAAAAAGGTTTGGAAAAATTATAACGAATGTAAGCATCGGTAATGCCGCCCGCATTTAAACCATTGCCTCGGGTAAAATCGTATTCAAATTTATAGTCGGTTGCTTTAAAAAAAGTACCTTCAATACCCAAGCGGGCACGACGCAGGGTTGCACCATTGTCTAGCTCGGCTGGCATACCTTGTTGATTGGGGCCTAAATAACCGACAGGCAATTGCTGATTAATATTGGACTGTGAATCCACTTGTAAACGACCGTTAATGCCGGCTGTGAAATTGCCATCTCGGGTTGCAAAATGGATACCATCATCAAGTTTAACTGTAACAGCGTCCGGTTTTGTCGCTTCTGCAGCATGCTCAGACAACGCCTTGATCTCATTGGTTTTTAATTCCAAATCTTGTTTAATGGCGGCCAGTTCGGCAGCTTGTGCTGCTGGAGCCGCTTTAACTGGTGCATCATCCACTTTTTGGAAAGAACCCATGAGTTCACGGCCACGACCTGGCTCAGCATATATTTGCTTGGTTTTGGTATCGACATAAAGCTCCATAGCAAAAGCGCTGAATGATACGCTTGCGCTTAATGTGGTTGCAATCGCCAAAGTTAGTTTAGAGAATTTCATGTATTGCACTCGAAAATTAAAAAATAATGAGGCAAGGATAATAGGGAAATGTGACAGTTTTATGACAGCGACATTATATTTTTGTTACGAAGCAACAAATAATATGTCAAGTTACTTTTTTAAAAAAACACAAATAAGAAATGGTTTTGTTTCTCATTGTTTTTTAAAGATAAACAGTCCATTATTTCGTTCGCTTTTTAGCAACAACAGTTAGGATGCAAAGCCCTATTGAACTAACAAATAAACAAATAAACAAGAAAGCAATAAATTGTCTGTATTAATTAAAATGAACCTTATGCTCCCAACTACAGCGCTCTGCGCTTAAATAATCAGGCCGATAAAGCTATCTATTCAGGAATGCCCATAAAATAACGTCGTTCGTTAAAATCGTCTGAAATGTAATATTGCAACAATACGTAGAGTAATAAATAGCAATACGACTGGCATCATATATGCCAGTGCCACACCAACAGTTCCATATTTGGCACCGAGTAAAAAACCAAGTACCACCATACTTACTGTTGCCAGCGCGGTTAAGCTGACTACGGTGCGATGAAAGCCCATGAATTGAAGACAATAGGGGGTGTCGGCAAACAAGGCACTAATTGATGCACCAGCGGCAATAATAAGTACTGTGTTGTAACCGGCGCCAAAATGAGCACCGAATAAGCCTAATATGTTTTGGCCGGATACTATCAGAATAGTTAGTAATATCAAGATCATTCCGCCTAGCGCCCAAGTTCTTTGGCTCATTAAGCGCTGTATTGCCTTTTTATCGCGATGTTCAATCATGACAACCATCATTGGTAAATAATAACGATTAGTTGATGTGCCAATCAGGGAAATAAAGCCGCCTGTCTGTGCAGCAATGGCATAAGTTCCTACGGCCATGCCGGAAGGGAACAGTAATTCCAGAATAACAACACCACTACTGGTCATTACGGTCATCATCAGACTGCTAAAGACCAGAGGCAAGGAGCGGCGTAGCCATTTTTTTTTATGTTGATGTGGCACAGATTGTTTCGCTTCAACCGGTATCAGCTTTTGACTGACACTCCAAATGACTATTAGTGTTAAGACCCAGGCACAACCAAAGCAAAGTACGGCAGTTAAGGCAGACAACGGCAGCGGGCTGAATAGAAGTGCAATAACAAGCAATAAATAAATAAGTGGAAGAAATAACCGGTAAATAGCCATAGCCAGTAAATGTGCGCCATGTGCGGCAATAAATTCAACCAGAAACAGTGTGATGGACAATACCGGTAAAAAAGCGGCATAAACAATAATGGCAATATGGTAGTCTTCTTGATGTATCGCTAATATGGCTTCAAGTCCAATAGTAAGTAATGCCAACAATAATAAACTGAAGCTACTGATAGAACGGAGAGAAAATAACCAGAAGCCACGAAATTTTGACCAGTCTTGTCGATCACGAAACAGTGCAACAGCCCGTAAAGCATACTTTTCCAAGCCTAATGTTGCTAACGTTGATAGCATCGTTACAACTGATAACGCTACACTGTAATCATCAAAATCATTAATAGAGAGTGATCTGGCCAACAAAATATTGGTGGCATACATCAGTGCATAATTGGTTAATGCAAACACAAACATTAACAATGAGCGAAAGTTATTAGGGCGTAAATCCAGCGGACTATTTTTGTTCATTAATTAGAGTTCTTTTCAATTCCCATAACATTGTTATAAATATGCTATGGATTATTATAAAGGAGTGGATGCTGACATTATTTGTAGCGTGCATGAAATAAGTGGCCCCATTTTTTAATAGTTAACTTTCTTTTCCTGTATGGAGAAAGATTAACTGACTATTAATTAACTATAATTTTAGGCCCTATAGCTTTCATTTACCTTTCATGATTACTATTTTAATTTTATTTGATAGTGCACGATACAACAGGGTTCAAGAGACACAGATTTGGCATTGTTTCACTTGATTAGTTGAAGTATCTTGCTAATCAGGAAGCGGAAAGATCAAGCGCTGTCAGTATTTTTTATAGCATTAAGTATGGCGGGGATTATGGTTCTGAAAATGACTGTTTTTAAACGGCCTTATAAAACTCGTATTCAAAATAAAAGCCGGCTGTTGATAGGGCGATTAAGAGCATAACTGAAAAGCTGATGCGCGGCAGGAGGTAGGCTTACCGTTAAGCCATACCCGGTCAGGAGACTTTGCTGCTTTAGTCTGGAGTAAGCTCTGGCACGCTATTGCAGGATACCAGAGCTTGCAGGGATACAGCCACCAATAAGGATGTTGGCAGCTGGTTGAGCTTAGTATTACTTGTTTTCAGTAGCCGGTGTTGCAGTTGGCGCCGGTGCTGTAGTACTGGTAGAAGATTCCGGTGCGGCAGTTGTCGCAGGTTCTTCGGCTTTGTTGCAGCCAGCTAAAAATGTTAAGGTAATTAAAGCTGTAGCGACAAGTAATTTGTTGTTCATCATAGTTTTCTCTTTGAATTTAAAGTTGATACATAGCATATTTTTCAAAAAATACCAGGTAGTTGTAATGCTAACACAAGAGTTACTTTTATTGGCAATAAAACAGCCGTTATTGAGTGGCGCTGGTTAGTGCTTGTTGTGTTGTATTTCCAAGCTAAATATTTTCTGATTAATAACTATTGGAGCAGGCATTACAATGCCTGGGCGCTTAACCTAAGCTGAATGGCTTTGCCAGAAAAATGATGGTTTCTACGCCGGACAGTGAGTAAATTGCACGCTTTAGTTAAACGCTATATTATAACGTTTAACTTTCGGTAACTGATTTTTTGCCATGACCACTCACATCCATTCCAACCAGAATACCCTGCAATCTTTAGAGCATAATCATAACGACTGTGTCAGTGAAGCCCTGGTTACCGCTGAACATTTATGTATCGATCGCGGTGTGCAATTAACACCCATCCGCCATAAAGTACTGGAATTAATCTGGGAAAGTCATAAAGCCGTTAAAGCCTATGAGCTTCTGGATCGGCTTAAACCTTTACAACAGGCAGCAAAACCCGCGACTATTTACCGTGCGCTGGATTTTTTGATGGAACAAGGTTTAATTCATCGGGTAGAAAGTCTTAATGCTTTTGTCGGTTGTCGTTGTTCAGGTCATCAGCATGAGCAATTATTACTGATTTGCAAGCTCTGTCAGGAAGTGGAGGAGCGCAATGCCAAAGAGGTGATGTCGGCGTTGTCAGAAGAAACCAAACAGGCCGGCTTTATTGTCTACAGCAAGGCCATTGAAGTTCATGGACTTTGTGCAAAATGCCAGGATTTATCGGTTGAAAAAAGCTGAGTATTGGCAGGATTTTAGACCTTTCAAATTTTCTTACTTTGACTTTGATATACATTTTCACATAAATAATTCTATGTCGACAGATACCATCCCTTCAAGGGATGGTATCTGTATAAACTTACAGCTACGTTAATTGGAAATTTAATTTCTGAAAGTCTATAGATACTGGATAACCTGCAACACAACGGCCAATAGATGTTAGCTGTATAATTGCGCCGGAAACGCGACTACCTGCTACGCTCTCATCGTTATGCACAAATGTCACAAAGCTCGTCATTCCGGCATGGACCGCCGGAATCCAGGCTACATGGATGTATTTGAAATTACCGTCCCTGGCACTGGATACCCGCTTCCCGGCGGGTATGACGGTTAATTAAAAACTTGAAGATTTAGTGAAAGGTCCGGTGTTGTTTTAGCTGTTACAAATACTGCGTAACAGCAGTTATTAATATTACTGTAATGGCCATCAAGTAAACTGAGTACAGGTAGCGTAGTTTTTATCTTCGCGAACCTCACAAGTCTTGATGGTGTATTTTTGTAAAAGACTTTCCTTATTAATAGTGTTGCTTCGGTTCTTAAATTGGCAAGTGCAGTAAATAATATTTGCAATATGTTATGTTATAACATACCTTATGCGCCATAATAGTACACAATTTACGCTCATGATTTATACCGAATGAGTCACTGAACACGCAAACTGCTTGTTTTGCCATTAATTATCGTCAACTTAATCATTTTATGAATAAAAAACTTGCCATTTTTTTCTTATCGACAGGCACGATAGGGTCTAATGCCTTGGCTGCTGATAATGACATTTACAAGATGGATGATGTGTACATCACCAGCACGGGTCTAAAACAGTCGACTTCAAAATCAGCTCGTCCGGTAACGGTATTATCAGGCAATGATTTACAAACAAAAATCGGCACAACTATTGGTGATACTCTGAAAAATGAACTGGGGATTACCAGTCAATCGTTTGGTGCCGGCGTTGGAACGCCGGTTATTCGTGGTCAATCAGGACCGCGTGTACGGGTTATGCAAAATAGTCTGGGCAATAATGATGTTTCGTCCTTAAGCCCTGATCATGCCAATGGCGTAAACCCGATTATAGCGGAACGAATTGAAGTGTTGCGTGGCCCCTCTACCTTATTATATGGGAATGGGGCTATCGGTGGCGTGGTGAACGTTATTGATAACCGTATTCCCGAACAAGTCCCTGATAAAGTACTGGGCGGCGCCGGTATGCAACGTTATGATACGGCAACTGATCTGACCTCAAGCGCGCTTAAGCTTGACGGCGGCAAAGGCCTGTTTGCCTACCATGTCGATGGTTTTTATAATGATCAGGGTAATACCCATATTGGCGGGCAGCCAATAGATGAAGCGGCAGCACGTGCCACCGATCCTACCCTTCAAGGTACGCCGGTACTGGATAATCCCAAAGGTGTTATTAATAACTCAAACGGGCGTTCTCGTGGTGGTTCGGCAGGGGCTTCGATAATCGGTGATGTTGGTTTGGTGGGGGCGGCAATTAACAGTCTGGAAAATAATTACGGTATTCCGCCAAACGGCACAGGCGGTGCGCCAATCAGGGTTCAGATGAACCAAACCAAGTATGATTTTAAAGGCCAACTCAATAAACCCTTCGCACTGGCTGAAGAGCTACGGATGAAATTTGGTTACACGGATTACAAGCACGTTGAATTGGATGCCGGGGTGCCTGCGACAACCTTTACCAATCAATCCTACGAAAGCCGTCTTGAGCTTCAGCATCAGCCAATAGGCATCGTGAAAGGTGTCTTGGGCTTTCAGTCTGTTAACAGCCAGTTTGCTGCTCTAGGCGCTGAAGCGCTCGTACCGCAATCCGCCATTGATTCTTATGGTTTGTTTGCGGTCGAGTCTTTCAAAATTAAAGACGTGACTTATGAGTTGGGTGTACGCGGTGAATGGCAAGGCATTACTCCGGAAACTACTTATAGCAGTGTTTCTTATGTGCCGCTTAGTGGATCGGTTTCAGCGCTGTGGGACATTACCAAACAGCATCAGCTGAGTCTGGCGGTAACCCAATCGCAACGGGCACCACAAATACAGGAGTTATTTTCCAATGGTGTGCATGAGGCCACCATGAGCTATGAAAAAGGCGATGTAAATCTGCAAAAAGAAATTTCTTATAACCTGGATCTGGGTTATCGATTTAATGCCAACTGGATGACGGCTGAATTTAATTTGTTTCATAATTGGGTTAATGATTACATTTATCAGCAGCAAAGCGGTAGTGTGTTTAACGAGGATATGGAAGATTTTGAACTTGACTGCTCAAGTCCTGGTGCTTGCCTGCCGGTGTTACAAAGCGCCCAAGCCAACGCTATTTTTCGTGGTTTTGAAGCCAAGACGGTATTTCCGTTGATGCAAAACAGTTATGGTGCCGTCGATTTAACTTTATTCGGTGACTATACGCGCGGCTCGTTTGATCAGGGCGGCAATGTTCCGCGTATGCCGCCATTGCGCTATGGCTTGCAAGTGAGTTATGAAAAAAATGACTGGTCAACCGATGTAAAGTTGACGCGAGGAGAAGCACAGAATTATGCGGGAGAAAATCAATCAGACACACCGGGTTATTTGCTGCTAAATGTGGGCGGACAATATAGTTTGGCGACCTTCCACAATTCCGAGGTGATGCTGTTTGCAAAAGGTAAAAATTTGCTCAATGAAAATATCCGTAATTCAACTTCCTACTTGCGTAATTTTGCACCCGATCCAGGGCGTAGCGCTGAAATTGGCATTCGCATGAGTTACTAAAATAATTTCACCACGAAGACACGAAGACACGAAGAACACGAAGTTTTTTTGTGTCTTTCTTCTGCATATCGGAATTTGTAACTCCAGACTTGGGAATTAATTCTTAGGTATCACCTAAATTTAGTGTCAACTACTTTTTGGCTTCTATGAAGGATGCCGAAGGTATGAAGTTTTTTTCTTCGTGTTCTTCGTGGTGAATAAGCTTGTCGTAACGCTTAAAAATTTTGTATGCGCCTAAAGTTTATATCCAGGTTCATGAATTTTAAATAATTATACTGAAGCTTGCGTGCCCGATTACTTTTAATCGACTGATTTTGGTAAACCGAGTTGGTGATTTCTCTTTTTGCTTCCAACCAATCATGCATTTCATTACCCGGATAAAAACTACGTTTTTCGGCTTTGTAGTAAGCGGCCTCGGCGATCATGTTGTCAAGATTAACCGGTTGAGCAGATAATGGTGCCGGCAGGGTAAAGCCAAACTTTATCAGGTTAACAAGATCCTGTGGCGAATTTTCTTTGATGCCTATTTCAATCGGATTTTGCTCTACCAGTGTCCCGAAAAGCCGATCCCAAAGCGATAAAACAGCGCCATAGTTACTGTCATGTTCATGCCGCTCAGTCGAATGATGCGTGCGATGCAGGTAGGGAACGATAATGATATGACTCAGCAGTTTTTCACCTTTGAAGGTAATGTTGGTGTGATGAAACATGATGAACAGGGTCATTATTAGCTCGCTGATCATTAGCATGGCTTCTTCTATGCCTAGAATAACAACCAGAACAGCTTTTAAAATGTGGGTAATAAAAAGCTCCAGAAAATGTATTCTAAATGCGGTTGAGGTATTTAAATAAGGATCATTGTGATGCACTTTGTGAAACATCCACAGACAATCAACCTTATGACTGGCTATATGCCAGAGATACATCAGTAAATCAAGCGACAAAAACGACAGGACGGCTTTCCATCCCGAACTGGATAAAGAGCTAAGGAGTCCTTTGTCTGAATAACGTTCGGCCAGTATCAAAAGGGATGAGGCAGATACCAGCGACATGGCGATACTATTAACAACGAACAGGCTAATATTGGTTTTATAGGATCGGCGTAAGAATTTTGCGGGTAGTTTATCCCGGGGTGCCTGAAACTCAAGTGTTGATAGTATGGCGAAAGCCATAAGCAGGGTTAATGCCAGCACTTCACCAGGTACAACTGTTGGCCATTTGAAATCAAATTCAAGTAAATTAGTTGGGCTTAACATAGTTATTTCCTCATCTTAAAGCTGATAGGCACAATAATGTTAAATGCTCTTAATGACGATTTGATGACATAAGCTTTCATCAAACGTTATCGGCTTAACTTATCGTGATCAATATCAACCAGTAAAAATATCTGATAACCGGAGTGAGTTATTTTTGATTCATCCGGTGACTCAAGCTCACTTACTTTCCTTATCTTAACTATCAGCAAATTATGGGCCATAAGCTCATCAGATTACTGTTAAATCAAGAGGGAGTTGTTGTAGGCTTTAATAGCTAAGGGGTTGACGCATGGGTTACTTATTTGAGGGCGAAGATTATGACTAAAAACAGTAAGCTTTTAATTACAGAAATGATTCAATTGAGTGCAATTGTATGGTTTATTTGCACCAATAAGGTGTTTTTTTTAATGATTATGATCCAAATATAAACATATTGTGTCCTGTCAGTTGATTCTCTCAGTGTTTGGTTTATGTTGCCTGGGTGTTGTTTTACAGGCAGTCAATGTGGTTTATTATTAATAGTTGGCAATCAAAGAAAGTATTGGGATATTGGGTGCTAATAATAAAGCGTAAAAAATATTCTAAAAACAGGTAAATAGTGATGGTTCGTGCAGCACTGCTCCAGATTTTATAGCGGGTATTCGGGGAGCATCGCCAAACCGATAGCGTCCACCAGACGATGGGTAATAGCAGCATTCCATGTACGGTTTTCCAGCTTGCTATGGTGTAAGTGACGTTCATTATCCGGTAATCAATATAATAAAGTACAATGTTGACCAGCAGGAAAAACGGCCAAAAGGCGCGCCATAATGCTGAATTTCCCTGCCACGCAAAATGTAAAAATTGATAAATAGTATTGCCGGGCTTGTTGTTCCATTTTTTATTAACTTCCGGTGTACAAAAATAAACCAGAAAAAAAATGGCCACCAAAAATATAATAGCCTCAACAACAGAAAACAGGCTGGTATAAGTAAATATAATTGGTAACGTATTGATAAACATATTCAGTGAGTTATTTAAAGTGTCCGATTTAAAAGTTGGTTGATTTATCTTAAAAGCAATGCCATTAAAATTTTAACAAAGTGAGTGCCACTATTAATGATAAGCCGTCCTGTACACAAGATATTTATATACACGGCTTTGCCTTGTGAGGCAAAGTCTTTGGCAGAATATTTTCAGTTAAAAAAAGATATTACCATTAAGCCATTTGCCGTTTATGCAAATCAGGACATTTGCCTGACGGTAACCGGACTTGGCAAAAGCGCAATGGCCGCCGGAGTCGCTTATACTCAAGCGCTATTTACTTCGGTTGAGCATCCGGTTATGGTCAATATCGGTATTGCCGGCCATCGCGATCATCCCTTGGGTAGCTTGTTTTTGATCAATAAAATTATCGATGTTGATAGCCAAAGAAGCTATTATCCGTCCTTAATTTTTACGCCGCCTTGCCCTACTGGCAGCATTCAGACAGTATCAAAACCACTACCCGTTTATGATGAGTCATCTCTTTGTGATATGGAAGCTTCCGCTTTTTACGAAACAGCCGTGCGTTTTACGTCAAGTGAGATGATTCTTTGTCTGAAAATTATTTCAGACAATCAATTATCGCCGGTAGGCAATATTCAACCTAAACAGGTTGCCGGGCTAATAAAAGCACATCTTGCTTTGATTGAATCATTACTGACACAAGTCGTGGCAACGGCAGCATCGATAACGGTATCCGAGCCTAAACTTTTTGAGCCGTTGATACAGCGTTATCATTTTACCGTTAATGAGCGTATGCAATTAAAAAACCAGTTATCACGTTGGGATAGTATGACGGATCACCAGTCTCTTGAATTTGATAGTGCTCCATTTAATAGTGGTAAGGATGTGCTGCGCTGGCTGGATTTAAAAATGAATAATACTGACTTTTATTTATAACGGTTTCGTGCCGGCTTAAAAAAAGAAGAAGGCATTTTTGGTCACTGCGACAATGCCGATATAAACAAAACAGGCCATCGCGCCTACAAAGGCGGCCCAGCGTACAGTTCCTCGATTATGCATGGCAACGACACCCAAACCAATGTAGCTAAGCAAGGCGATTATTTTAGCAATAATCCAGCCATATTCAGTAGCTAACCATCCACCTTGAAAAACCAGCGTAATACCGCTAACAAGTAGCAGTGTATCAATGACATGAGGAGCGATTTTTAGGGCTTTTTGTTTAAGGATTGCCGGATGCGTTTCGGACAAGATGACTCTTCCGACAAAGCTGAAAATGGATAGCAAGATAAAGGTAAGGTGAAAGATTTTAATCATGTTGTTTCCAGGTGGTTAATTTTCAAGTTTGGCATTATAGCGTTGCCTGCCAACAAAAGTAGAGATCTTAAATTGTTTGTAGCAAGTAAATAGTGTTTATTTTGAGGAGCTTTTTAAAAATCAGATTGTTACTCATACGCTATGAGCGTAATTAAAAGTTTCAGCGAGATGGATATTAATTTTCAACCATTAGAGTAATGACCAAGAGCCAAGGTATCAAGTCCTTTAATATACTAGTCAAAAATTTGAAAATTGAATGATGGTTTGCTTACCAATTTTACTTTACGGTTAATATTATAGTAATATTTTGATTGCCGCTTAGTCAGCGTTCATTTTATGTTAGAAAAAAGCCGACGAAATAATATGAAAATATCAGCGATCAAATGATGAGGTAGCATAAAAATAATGACACACTATAAAATAGTGTGGCATAATCTGCAAAAATTGTGGCTTTTATGCTACGCTAGCATCTCAATCTCCAGAACCAATGGGCATTAAGGTGATGGAGCTGGTTTTTTTACTTTACGATTTGCTGTTTTTATTTAAGTTAATTTAAGGAGAATGTTATGTTAAAAAGACACTTGTTTGCTGTTGCAGCACTGTCAGGCCTGGGTTTTTTACCTATGGCTCAAGCCGCTGATAAAGTAGTAGATGACCGATTTTATATTGCCCCTTTTGGAACATTTATTCAACCCGGCGGTGATCGTCAATCTGATAACGGCTGGGGCGGTGGAATGGGCTTTGGCAAGATGATTGATGAGCATTTTAACGTCGAGTTGAAAGGTTTTTATCAAAACTTGCATGGTGGTACATACGGCGGATCTGATATGACCGGTGGTATTGCGGAAGCGCAATATTACATTATGCGTGATACCTTTTCGCCTTATACCGTGCTTGGTTTAGGTGGAATGAACACAAGCCATAATGGTGATAGTGGTGCAGGCTTGATCGGTGAAGCCGGTGCCGGTTTTACCTATGAAGTTAGTGATAACTTCCTGCTTCGTAGTGATGTACGTTATCGTTACAATCAAAATTTCAATGCCAACCTGCAACCAGGCACCAATGAATTTCATGACATGGTTGTGAATGTTGGCTTTGTTATTCCATTGGGCGAGAAACCTAAAGCACCTGAGCCTGTAGCGGCTCCAGCTCCTGAGCCAACGCCTGTTGCTGTTGCAGATTGCTCTACTATGGATGACGATCAAGATGGCGTTAATAATTGCAATGACAGATGCCCTACCACCTTGCCTGGCGTTCAAGTCAGCGTAAAAGGTTGCTGGATTGTTGATGTAAAATTTGACAACGACAAAGCTGTTGTTAAGCCAGAATACTTCCCAAGTCTTGATAATACAGCTAAAGCAATTCAGGAGCATCCTGAATTAGCCATTGAAATACAAGGCCACACCAGCAAAACCGGTGGATTCAAGCACAATATGTTATTGTCTGAGCGTCGCGCATTAGCAGTTAAAAAATACCTGGTTGATGGTACTCATTCACCTAATCTGACTACTCGTGGATATGGCTGGACTCAACCTATAGATACCAATGATACTGAAGAAGGACGCGCCAATAATCGTCGCGTACAATTGGAAGTTGAAGGACAACCTCAGATGCCTTTAAATCCTTAAAGATTATTGATATCGTAAGGTTGGTGGCTCTTTAAGCTTTTAAGAGCCGCCAAAAATAAAAACCCGCTTTATAGCGGGTTTTTTTTTACCTGAAAATACTTATATTGGCTGGTTTAATAATGGTGAATAGAGTATTTATTGGTGAGTGCAAGCTTTTAAAGTAACATTTTCTGTCACTAAATATTAAAAATCCTACTGAGCCTAATTATTTCAACTGACTATAACTGATTTTTAAAATGAGTTAACACTTCCTTGAATGAAATATGTAATTTCACAAAAAGTAATAGCGGTTCTGACGCCAATGGGTAATAGCCTGTTCAGCTTTTATTCAGTGCTGAAAACCTAGACTTTGCAATGAATTCTCTACCAGAAAATTAAAGTTATTTTAAGTTTTTTAATCAGGTTATTATTAATGAGCTCTCGCCCTCGATTTGGATTAATTTTTTTACCATTATTAATCGTAATTTTATTCTCCGGTTTGATTCCTGCACGTCAGGTTTACGCTGATTCCCGTGTTAATATTGAGAGTAACACTTTTTACGATGCCTTGGCACCTTATGGTAACTGGGTTGATCACCCGCTATACGGACAGGTTTGGTATCCGGATAATGTCGCGCAAGACTGGCGTCCCTATACGGATGGTTATTGGGCGTATACCGATAATTACGGTTGGTTGTGGGTTTCTTATGAGCCTTGGGGTTGGGCACCTTTTCATTATGGGCGTTGGGCTTGGGACAACTGGTACGGTTGGATTTGGGTGCCGGGACGAACCTGGGCTCCAGCATGGGTATTTTGGCGTTCGGGCGGTGGTTATGCGGCTTGGGCACCAATGCCACCTAATGTTATGTGGCAATCCGGCGTTGGCCTGAACATCAGTTATTTTAATTATGACCGTGATTTAAGATGGGATTCCTGGGTGGCAGTACGTGAACATGACTTGCCTGACAGACATATTAGTCGACACATAAGTCCGCGGAGTCACAATAGACAAGTTATCAATGTGACGAACTACACCAATAACGTAACCCTGATTAACAATACTATTGTTAATCAGGGTGTGCCCGTTAAGCAGATCGAAGAAGTGACTCGCCGTCGGGTAGAATCTGTCGTGCCTAACATACACGATAGAGCCGATACAAATAGACACGAACAGCGTGAAGGGCAACCTGATATTGTTCGCTTGCCAATGACTGCTCCTACGCATCAGGAAATTCAGCATAATGAGGAGTTGGCAAGGCGATTAGATGGAAAAAATACCGATGGAACCAGAACCGAATTATCTGTTCCTGATTCAGGAAAATCCGGTAATCATGAGCCGCAACTACCAGGGCGACTGCTTGGAGTGCCTGTTTCTGTACAATCTCCTTATACAGCGCAGGAGCAAGTAAATCCGGTACTGACAGAAGCCATTGGAGAGGGTTTACCAAAACCGGCAATACCTGAATCGTCAATGCTTGATATCAATCCTGATACGCAGCATAAAAAGTCTGCATTCGACAGCAAGCAAGAACCGCTGTTGCCCATTCAACGCCTTGATCAGCAATCTTCTTCTGTTATACCGCCGATGGCGTTAACTTCGCCACCAGGTGATAAAGCTGGCGTTCCAGTTTCTACATTGATACCGCCTATTCAAGATACGCGGCAGCCTTCGGAGCTTGCAAAACAATCTGACAATCATCCGCTTCAAGATTCCGTAGTGAGTCAACAACAAACAGAAGGTCAACAGTCAGAATATTTACAGCGCCAACAGAAAATAGGCGGGTTACAAGAAGAATTGACGCGTAGCCAAGATAAGCTGAAGCAGCAACAAGCTGATCATATCGTAGAGCCGGTGCCGCAAATACAGTCGCCGGAAGCTGTTCATCAGCCAGAAAGGCAAAATCAACAGCAAGTGGAGGCGCAGTTGCAACAAGCTGATCATGCCGTAGAGCCGGTACCGCAAATACAGGTGCCGAAAGTTGTTCATCAGCCAGAAATGCAAAATCAACAGCAAGTGGAGGCGCAGTTGCAACAAGCTGATCATGCCGTAGAGCCGTTGCCGCAAATACAGTCACCGGAAGCTGTTCATCAGCCAGAAATGCAAAATCAACAGCAAGTGGAAGCGCAGTCGCAACAGGCCGAGCGTGCACAAGCCCAAGCTCGGCAGTTGCAGCAACAGGAAGCTGCGCGTCAGCAGGAACTACAAAATCAACAGCAAGTGGAAACGCAGTCGCAACAGGCCGAGCGTGCACAAGCCCAAGCTCGGCAGGCGCAGCAACAGGAAGCGGCGCGTCAGCAGGAGCTACAAAATCAACAGCAAGTGGAAGCGCAGTCGCAACAGGCTGAGCGTGCACAAGAACAAGCTCGGCAGGCGCAGCAACAGGACGCTGCGCGTCAGCAGGAACACCACAAACAACAGCAAAAGGAAAAACAAGCCGAAAAGCCTAAACC
>NZ_JAOEGU010000066.1 GCF_025583945.1 Methylobacter psychrophilus | reverse complement strand
TTCCGGCAAGCATATGGTTGGTAGAGATTTAGGCCGACTGGAACCGACTGCTTCGCTACAGTACCGTGCTGCTGGATGATTTGCCAAAAATAAGAATGTAAAGAGTTTAAAAACTTGAACATCGAGTTTTAGACTTATTAATTTGTTGATAAATAAAATATCCGGCAATCGCCAGCAGTAACCATCCGGCGACTAAAGGTCCGATAATACCATCGTAGTCGCTGACCAGATAAAGATATTCCGAGCTTAAATCGGTGTTAAATAATTTTTTACTCATTTTTATTTGCCATACCCAGCAAGTATGGCAACCGATACAGAGACCCAAACTGACCTTTACTTGGGTTCTGAGCACACCTAAAAAAATACCCACCATCAACAAGGCAAAAAATGCCGGTAGATTAGCGGGATTTATTAAATTACCAAACGCTTCGCCCAACAATTTAAAACCACTGAACGCGTTAATATCCTGAACAGGCAGGTCAGTTTTTATGCTTAAAAAATGCAGGCCCGCATAATAAATTGAGCTAATCAAAATGGCCGCTATAACAGACATTTTTTTATGCAAACTGACTAACAAAAGCCCTCGAAACAGCGGCTCTTCAATCAACGAAATCAGTAAGGCAAGCAATAAATTAATGGTCATGGTTTTAGCCAACAACCCGACTGTCACTACTTGTGTTTCATCAAGCACATTGATTTCAAGTACAGACAGGATAATAAAAACGGGCAGTAAGGTGATAAAACCCAACCCGAAGCCTTGCAACAATTGTTTAAAAAAAAGCCATATCGGTGCAAAGCCCAGCGCTTCTTTATTAATTTTCAGGTACGCCATCGCAGGGAAAATACTTAGCACCAGAAATAGCTGTGTTGACCGGGTTAATATTTGCCGAAAAGGAATGGCATCACCAATACCCAGCACCATAAAATAGCCTAAAGTGCAGGATAATATTGTCGCAACCAGCAACACCAGAAACGGTACCATAGTATAAAACAGATAACGCATCACACAACATCCGTGCAAGAAGGCAAAACTTCTAAAGTCTGCGTTCCAAAATCACCCCACAGCATCTGCACGGCAGCCAAGGCAGCAAGAGAAGCTGTTTCAGTTCTTAATATACGACTCCCCATACGCACGGGAATAAATCCGGCGGCTTTTGCGATATTGCGTTCCTGGTCAGAAAACCCGCCTTCCGGGCCGGTAAGTAAAGTCACTTGCTTGTCTATAGGCTTTATATCTGCCAACGTTTTTTCTGCGTAGGGATCAAGAAATATTTTCAAGCCTTTCTGTTTACCAACCCACTGTTGCATTTGTTCGATTTCGGGCAATTCGGGGACACTTGTTCTGCCGCTTTGTTCGGCTGCATGTTGGACTATTTTTTGCCAGTGCACCAAGCGTTGCGGTTTTTTTTCGCCTTTAAATTGCACCACGCAACGCTCGGTTAATAAAGGCACGATAATATTAACGCCCAGTTCCACTGCTTTTTGTACGGTCATATCCATTCTGTCGCCACGCGATATACCCAAGCCTAAAGTCACTAACAACGGTGATTCCACGCTACGATCCTGCCATGTGTTAACCAGAACCAGTACTACTTTTCGGCTGACTTCCGCAACGGTGCATAAATATTCACCGCCAGTTCCGTTAAATAAAATAATTTCAGCATCTTTTTTTAAGCGCAATACCGTTCTGACATAATGGCCATTGTCATCATCCAGCTCAATTTTTTTGCTCAAAGCCAAATCCGCTGAGGTATATAATCTGGAAACCCGCATATTAATCCTTAACTGCTTGCTGTATGCCATCCCAAGCCACTGTAGCGATCATTAAAAGCTCCTCCTCAGTAATAATGTAAGGCGGCATAAAATAGATGACATTGCCTAGCGGGCGTAGTAATACCCCTTTAGACAGCGCATATTGATGGACTTTAAGCCCACGTCGTTCTTGCCATGGATACGGCTCGCGTGTTTGTTTGTTTTTAACCATTTCAATGGCCAGTATCATACCTGTCTGTCGAACTTCCGCAACATGGGGATGCTCCTTAAAACGGGCCGCTGCCTTCGCCATAGCCATAGCCAGCTGTTTATTATTGGCAATGACATTGTGTTGCTGAAAAATTTCCAGGGTTGCAAGTCCTGCCCTACAGGCCAGTGCGTTTCCGGTATAACTGTGTGAATGCAAAAATGCAGTCAATTTTTGATAATCGTCATAAAACGCTTGATAGACCTGATTAGTGGTTAATACTGCCGACAACGGCAAATAGCCACCCGTTAAACCTTTGGACAAACACATAAAATCCGGACTAATAGCGGCTTGTTCACAGGCAAATAATGTCCCCGTACGTCCAAAACCGACAGCAATTTCATCGGCAATTAAATGCACATGATATTTATCGCAAGCTGCACGCAGCAATTTTAAATAAACCGGATCGTACATACGCATACTACCGGCACACTGGACTAAAGGCTCAATAATAACAGCGCAAACAGTCTTTGCGTGCTCTTGTAATGTCTGCTCCATCAATGCGAAACGACGGGTAGAATAATCAGACCACGACTCGCCCGGTTCGCGATGATAACAGTCCGGGCCAGGCACTGTTATCACATCCATTAATAACGGCGCATAAGTTTCCTTATACAACGCTACATTACCAACCGCTAACGCCCCCAAAGTCTCGCCGTGATAACTGTTTTCCAGTGTTATAAAGCGGTTTTTTTGTGTTTGTCCGTGATTGCGCCAATAATGAAAACTCATTTTGAGCGCTACTTCCACTGCCGCTGAACCATTATCGGCATAGAAACAACGATCAAGGCCTTTAGGAGTCATTTCTACCAATTTTTCAGCCAACGTAATGGCCGACTCATGAGTAAACCCGGCAAAAATAACATGCTCAAGAGTATCGAGCTGGTCTTTTAAAGCGGCATTGATATGAGGATTGGCATGACCAAACAAATTAACCCACCACGAACTAATCGCATCCAGATAGCGATTACCGTCAAAATCTTCCAGCCAAACGCCCTGGCCTTTTTTTATGGGAATAATCGGAAAGCTTTCGTGATCCTTCATTTGAGTACAAGGATGCCACAAAACAGAATGATCGCGATTGGAAAGGGATTGATTAGTCAAGGTGAAAGGTGAAAGGTGAAAGTGAAAGGTGCCACAGATTCACAGATTAGACTCTTAATTACCACGAAGAAAAGCCGTTAACTTTGTACTATTCGTGGTGAGTAAAATGTTAAAAAATTTTTGCTTGACCACTTCTAATCAATGCATATCTGTAGCAGTTTATTTTTGGAAAATTTATTTTAAATTCTCCAAAATCGCCAAAGTAGGTGCCGCTTGATTCATGGTATAAAAATGCAGGCCTGGCGCGCCATTATCGAGTAAGCGCTGACATAGATTACTGACCACATCGAGACCGAAGGCTTGAACCGACTCCTTATCATCGCCAAAACTTTCCAGGCGTTTTTTCATCCAGCGAGGAATATCCGCACCACACATTTCTGAAAACCGAAATAATTGCGTATATTGGGTAATGGGCATAATACCGGGGATAACAGGAATAGTTATACCATTTTTTTCACAAGCATCCACAAAGTAAAAGTACGCTTCAGCATTATAAAAATACTGGGTAATCGCTGCATTTGCACCGGCATCAACTTTACGCTTGAAGTTTTTAAAATCTTCTGAGGCACTGGTAGATTGCGGATGGACTTCCGGGTAAGCGGCAACGTGAATCTGAAAGTAATCACCGGTTTCCTGGCGAATAAACTCGACCAACTCATTGGCGTAACGAAATTGGCCAGCTGACATCATTCCGGAAGGCAAATCACCCCTTAAGGCAACAATTTTCGCAATTCCATTATCCTGATAGTTTTTAAGAATCGTACGAATATTATCTTTAGTCGAAGCAACGCAGGATAAATGCGGTGCAGCCGCTATGCCTTTTTCCTGAATATCAATGACTGTATCGAAAGTTTTATCGCGCGTTGAACCACCCGCACCAAAAGTAACAGAAAAAAAATCAGGATTAAGTTTTGCCAGCTTGTCATGCACAATTTGTAAATTTACCGCACCCTCTTCTGTTTTAGGCGGATAAAATTCAAAACTGAATAGTCGGGGATATTTTTTTTGTGATTGCATTTTGGTCTCACTGACGGGAATCTACATTTAGATACGCCAGGGTCTTCATGAAAATAACGCTGTGAAGATTATGCATATCTTACATCTGTAAATTGAGATGCAAGATGTAGAGACGCAAGTTGCGCCTCTACAGGCTTTGTATCCCCAAGCCGAAGCGTGGGGATAATGATAAATCAATAACGATAATGATCGGCTTTGTAAGGTCCTTCAACCGGAACATTAATATACTTGGATTGTGCATCAGTTAACGTAGTCAAATTTACACCAATTTGCTTTAAGTGTAATCTGGCGACTTTTTCATCCAGATATTTAGGCAGAATGTAGACTTTATTTTCATACTTCGCAGCATTTTTCCACAATTCTATTTGCGCTAAAACCTGGTTGCAAAATGAATTGGACATCACAAAACTGGGATGTCCGGTACCACAACCTAAATTAACCAAACGACCTTCAGCTAAAATAAGTAAGCGCTTGCCGTCAGGAAAAATAACATGATCAACCTGAGGTTTAATATTATCCCATTCATATTGACGTAATGAAGCAATTTCAATTTCGGCATCAAAATGTCCAATATTACATACGATAGCCTGATCTCTCATGACCAACATATGCTCATGGGTAATAATGCCAAAGTTACCCGTTGCGGTTACAAAAATATTGGCGATAGGCGCGGCTTCTTCCATAGTCACTACGCGATAACCTTCCATAGCCGCTTGCAAAGCACAAATCGGGTCAATTTCAGTAATCCATACCGTTGCACCCAAACCACGCAAAGATTGCGCACTGCCTTTACCGACATCGCCATAACCACAGACTACGGCAATTTTTCCGGCAATCATGACATCGGTTGCGCGTTTAATAGCATCAACCAAAGATTCCCGGCAGCCATACAGGTTGTCAAATTTTGATTTGGTTACTGAATCATTAACATTGAAAGCCGGTACTTTTAACGTGCCTTTTGCCACCATCTCATACAGACGTAACACACCTGTAGTGGTTTCTTCAGACAAGCCTTTAACATCAGCCATTAACTCTGGATAATTGTTATGCATCATAGTGGTTAAATCACCGCCATCATCCAGAATCATATTGGGTCTCCAACCATCAAGACCTTCAATAGTCTGAGCTATACACCATTCAGACTCTTCTTCAGTTTGGCCTTTCCAGGCAAAAACAGGAATACCTGCCTCAGCCATTGCAGATGCTGCATGATCTTGGGTAGAAAAAATATTACATGATGACCATCGCACTTCTGCACCCAAAGCCGTCAGTGTTTCTATCAATACCGCTGTTTGTATCGTCATGTGCAGACAACCCGCGATCCGCGCACCTTTTAACGGTTTTTCTGCACCAAATTCTTCACGTAATGCCATTAAGCCCGGCATTTCTGTTTCAGCAATGTTAATTTCTTTACGGCCCCATGCTGCTAAAGCAATATCAGCGACTTTATAATCTTGTTGGCTCATTATTTTATCTACCCTAATTTATTATTATTGGAGACCAGCCGCATCTTTTAATGCGTCAATTTTATCAGTTTTTTCCCAGCTAAATGTATCTTCGGTACGACCAAAATGTCCATAAGCGGCTGTAGTTTGATAGATAGGTCTTAATAAATCCAACATTTTAATCAAACCTTTAGGCCTTAAATCGAAATTATCCCTAATAATTTGTACCAGCCTGTCTTCACTCAATTTACTGGTACCAAACGTTTCCACAGTGATGGAAGTTGGCTCGGCAACGCCAATTGCGTAAGAAACCTGAATTTCACAACGCTCCGCCAAACCTGCCGCAACAATATTTTTTGCTACATAACGCGCCATATAGGCTGCCGAACGATCAACTTTTGAAGGATCTTTACCTGAAAAAGCTCCGCCACCATGTCTTGCCATACCGCCGTATGTATCAACGATAATTTTACGACCCGTTAAGCCGCAATCGCCTACAGGACCACCAATGATGAACTGTCCAGTCGGATTGATAAAGTATTTGGTATCTTTATGTAACCATTCTTTAGGCAGAATTGGCAGAATAATTTCGTCCATCACTGCTTCACACAATGATTTGTAACTAATTTCTGGTGAATGCTGGGTAGATAAAACAATTGCATCAATCGCAACCGGCTTGTTATTTTCGTATCGGAAGGTAATTTGGCTCTTTGCATCAGGGCGCAACCATGGCAGAGTCTTATTTTTACGAACTTCCGCCTGACGCTTGACCAGCAAATGTGAATAAGTAATTGGTGCGGGCATTAATACATCGGTTTCATTACTGGCGTAACCAAACATTAAACCCTGATCGCCTGCGCCTTGTTCGTGATTTTCATCCTCATCAACACCCATTGCGATATCAGCAGATTGTTTACCAATCGCATTGAGTACCGCGCAACTTTGGCCGTCAAAGCCTATGTCGCCATGATCGTAGCCGATTTCACAAACTACTTTTCTGACCAGAGCCTCAAGATCAACCCAAGCATTAGTGGTTATTTCACCAGCCAAAATAACCATGCCGGTTTTTACCAGTGTTTCACAGGCAACCCGTGATCGTGGATCTTGTGCCAACAGCGCGTCAAGAACTGCATCCGAAATTTGATCGGCAACTTTATCGGGATGACCTTCCGAAACAGATTCAGATGTAAAACTAAAGTTATTACTCACATTACCACCTTTGTTAATGCTAAAAACTCAAATACACAAAAGGCTGCATAAGCAGCCTTTTTTATTTATGGTGGGCCCTGTAGGACTTGAACCTACGACCTGCCGATTATGAGTCGGACGCTCTAACCAGCTGAGCTAAGGGCCCTAATTTATTACTTACTCACCGTCCAGAAAACATCTTAATTGCTCTGACCTGGAAGGATGTCTTAATTTTCGTAATGCTTTTGCTTCAATTTGACGAATTCGTTCACGCGTAACATCAAATTGCTTACCAACTTCTTCCAAGGTATGGTCAGTATTCATGTTGATACCAAAACGCATACGGAGAACTTTTGCTTCTCTTGCCGTTAATCCCGCCAACACATTTTGCGTTGATTCACGTAAACCGGCAATAGTAGCAGCTTCGACTGGTGACAGTACTTTAGCATCTTCTATGAAATCCCCCAAATGAGAATCTTCATCGTCACCAATAGGCGTTTCCATTGAAATCGGTTCTTTAGCGATTTTTAACACCTTACGAACTTTTTCTTCCGGCATTTCCATACGTTCAGCCAGTTCTTCAGGTGTTGCTTCACGCCCCATTTCCTGCAAAATCTGCCTGGAAATACGATTTAATTTATTAATCGTTTCAATCATGTGGACTGGAATACGAATGGTTCTGGCCTGATCTGCAATAGATCGTGTAATAGCCTGCCTGATCCACCATGTCGCATAAGTAGAAAACTTATAGCCACGACGGTATTCAAATTTATCTACCGCTTTCATTAAACCAATATTACCTTCCTGAATCAAGTCCAGAAACTGCAATCCACGATTAGTATATTTTTTAGCAATGGAAATAACCAGCCTTAAATTAGCTTCAATCATTTCTTTTTTGGCACGCCTTGCTTTGGCTTCACCGATCGACATGCGTCTATTAATATCTTTTAACGCGCTAATAGGCAAACCAAACTCTGCTTCAATCTCAACCAGTATTTTTTGTGCTTTTCTTAGTTCTTTTTCACGAATTTTCAAAGCATCCGAGTAGCTGTGTCCACCACCAAGATGCTGTTCCAACCATTCTGAACTTGATTCACTCTCAGTAAATGAAGTTATAAAATCTTTACGTGACATATCTGTTTCTTTAACAAAAATGTCCAGAATCAGCTTTTCTTGCTCACGAACAGTAGCGACCCCATTAGGAATGATAGCCGTTAATTTCTTTAAATATTGCGGTGTCCATTTAAACTCAATGAACAAATCAGCCAATACTTCAAAGATTTTTTGCATCTTATCACTAGTATAGCCATGCTTTTTAATCGCTGCTGAAGCTACTTTTAATTGCTTTCTAAGAGGCTCAACTTTTTCCTGAACTTCTTCGTAATTAAGTCCTTTTACTTCCTCTTCAGTATCAGCACCTTCTTCAACGACGTCACTTGCAGGTAGAGCGGCAGTCAAATAATCGGTATCACTTAAATCAACAAAACCTGAAATTAAATCAGTCAGACGAACGGCACCTTCTTCACCAGACACAGCATCAAATGAGTGCAAGAAATCGTTAACAACAACACAAGATCGAGCCATGGCTTTAACAAGCTGCTGCTGCCCTTCTTCAATACGTTTGGCGATTTTTAATTCATCAGCACGCGTTAACAACTCAACCGAACCCATTTCTCTCATGTACATACGTACAGGATCTGTGGTTCTGCCAAATTCACTATCAACAGACGCCAGAGCTGCAACTTCTTCAGCATCTTCATCATCTGTAGATGCTGCAGCCGAGTCAGTAATGAGTGAATCTTCATCAGGTGCAGTTTCATGAACCTGAATGCCCATCTCATTGATCATACCAATGATGTCTTCAATTTGCTCAGGATCAACAATATCACTGGGCAAGTGATCATTAACCTCGGCGTAGGTCAAATACCCCTGCATTTTGCCTTTGGCTATCAATTGTTTAAGCTGGGACTGTTGCTGTTCTTGATTCATTGTTTACTCACTGAATACTCTGCTGAGTACGGTCGTACTTAACAGAAGATTATACTAATAAGTTTATATAACATCAAACTATTTATTTGCCAACATTTTAACTAATGTACTTAGCTCTTGACTATCCAATCCCTTGACTTTCGCTTTAGCTTCCAATCTTGCGATACCAGCCTCCGTTCCCTGCTTGAGCAAAACCTTTAAAGCATCAAAAAACACATCTTCTATTTTGTCGTCATCAACAAACACATCTAACAACGCCAACGCCTTGACGGATTTTTCCTCAGTAGAATCCCGATAGTACTCGACTAAAACAGCGGTATTGACAAATTTCTTATCTAAAATCACTTGCAGAATATTTTTAAATAACTCAATACCCCGAAACTCCAGACCACTCCAATCAATATCCTGCTGCTCAACACTATTTGCCAAGCCGGGATTTTGCAGCAAAAGGGCAATGGCGACTCGTGCCGTTGACAATCGATTAAGATCCTGTTGGCGCGGTTTTTTTAAATTCAAATCCACAGCGGTAACATCATCCAAAATATTTAGCGTCATTACTCGGGATAATTCCTTAAGACGCGAAAACATCATCTCCCTAAACACGCCTTCAGGCAATTTTTCCAAATAAGGCTTGGCCTTACCAATCAATTGCGCTCGCCCCTCCATTTCGGAAAGATTTAATTCCTCCGAGATATGCTCAAAAAAATAATCTGACAAGGCTTGAGCTGTCTGCACACGCTCAACAAACTTATCTAACCCCTCATCGCGTATCAGCGAATCTGGATCATGACCTTGCGGCAACAGCATTATACGACAAGACCGACCCTCTTTTAAACTGGAGAAGGCCGATTCCATTACCCTCCAGGCAGCTTCACGCCCAGCCCGGTCACCATCAAAACAAAACACCAACTCTGATGAAAACCGAAACAACAAATCAAGATGGGCCTGTGATGCCGCCGTACCTAATGCTGCAACGGCATAATTAATACCATACTGCGCCAAGGCGATAACATCCATGTAACCTTCAACAACTAAAATCCTCTGCGGCTTTGAATTGCTTTCCAAGAGCTCATACAAGCCATAAACTTCCTTGCCTTTGTGAAATAGTGACGTTTCTGGAGAATTCAAGTACTTCGGCAAAGAATCATCCAACACCCTCCCACCAAAACCTATAATTCTGGCTCGCTTGTCACGAATAGGGAACATGATCCTGCCACGAAAACGATCATAAACTTGCCCATCATCCTTGCTAACCAACAATCCTGCATCAATCAATAATTTCTGATTAAATTGCCCGGCCAAAATACTCCATTTGTCAGGCGCATAACCTATCATAAAGTCACGAGCAACCTCGCCCTTAACTCCACGAGCCTTGAGATAGTCAACCGCTTTAAGGCTGGCACGCAATTGCTCGACGTAAAAAGCCGCCACTTGCTCCATCAGCACATAAAGACTATTTAAATCATTTTTCTTTGGCCCCGCCTGATGACTAACCGATTCCCTGGGTACATCAACACCAACAAAAGCGGCCAGATCTTCAACGGCCTCGACAAAATCAAGATGACTAAAATCCATCAGAAAACTGATCGCATTACCACTTACGCCGCAACCAAAACAGTGAAAAAACTGCTTGTTACGGTTTACAGAAAAACTGGGGGTTTTTTCAGTATGAAAAGGACAACGGGCAACATAATTCGTACCCGTTTTCTTTAGAGGAACGTGCGAATCGATTAAATCAACTATATCAACCCGCACCAAAAGCTCATCAATAAACTCGCGAGGGATTCTACCGGACATTTTTTACCCGGAAAAAAGAATTATCCAGCTAATGCTGCCTTAATTTTGGTACTTACAACCGACATATCGGCACGGCCTTGCATTTTTGCTTTCAGCAAACCCATGACTTTACCCATATCTTTAATGGACTCGGCACCTGACTCAATCACTGCTTCGCTTACCATGGCATCAACCTCTTCTTCGCTAAGCGCCTGAGGCAAAAAATTCTGAATGACGAGAACTTCAGCCTCTTCAATCGCCACCAAATCATGTCGACTGGCATCAGCAAACAACCTGATAGATTCACGACGCTGCTTGAGCATCTTGTCAAGAACCAGGATAACCCTGTCATTATCGAGCTGGATTCGCTCATCTACTTCAACCTGCTTAATAGCAGCCAAAATTAAACGAATCACTCCCAAACGTGCTTTAGCACCTCCCTTCATGGAGGCCTTCATATCGTCCTTGATACGATCTGTTAACAAATCCATTAGCCTAACCTGTATTAAAGTACAGGACGTCCGCGACGTAAATTTTTCAACGCATAACGTTCACGAGCCAATTTCTTCAAATGACGCTTAACTGCAGCAGCACCTTTACGTTTACGTTCAGCAGTTGGCTTTTCGTAGAATTCACGACGACGCACTTCTGCCAACACACCCGCTTTTTCACAAGCGCGCTTAAAACGACGAATGGCGATGTCAAAAGGTTCGTTTTCTTTAATTTTCACTGACGGCATTATATGATTCCAATTATGTTAATATTGTGTGTATGAGGATATTTACTATCCACTGAACAAACAGAACTCCCGATTATACATTCACTTTATATAATTTTCAAAAAAATCAATGTACGTTTTAGGCATAGAAACTTCCTGCGATGAAACCGCTGTTGCTATTTATCATAGCGAACAAGGCTTGATCAATCATAATTTACACAGTCAAGTGGACATGCACAGCGAATATGGTGGCGTGGTTCCTGAACTGGCATCACGCGATCATATCCGAAAATTAGCTCCACTCATCAAGCAATTAATGCAAGAAAGCCGGCTAAGCAGCGCCGACATTAACGGTATTGCCTACACCGCAGGTCCCGGACTGATGGGTGCCTTATTAGTCGGTGCAACAACAGCCAGAAGTCTGGCATGGGCATGGAAAATTCCTGCCGTAGCAGTACACCACATGGAAGGCCACTTACTGGCACCCATGCTGGAAGAAAATCCGCCAGAATTTCCTTTTGTGGCTTTATTAATTTCCGGCGGTCATACCTTACTGATCCAGGTCAAAGGTATAGGCCGCTATCAATTACTAGGTGAATCACTGGATGATGCGGCAGGCGAGGCTTTTGATAAAACCGCTAAAATGTTGGGACTTGGTTACCCGGGCGGACCAAAACTCTCGGCACTTGCTGAACACGGCACACCACAAATTAAATTCCCCCGCCCCATGACCGACAGGCCCGGATTAGACTTTAGCTTTAGCGGCTTAAAAACCTTCACATTAAATACTTTTAACGCTTCCAAAAAAACAGAACAAGACCAGGCCGATATTGCTGCAGGCTTTCAGCAAGCGGTTGCCGAAACACTCAGCATTAAATGCAAACGAGCACTACAGCAAACCGGCCTAAAAAGACTGGTAGTTGCAGGAGGCGTTAGCGCCAATAAACAAATTCGCGCAGCCTTAACGGAAATGACCGCTAAAGAACAAGCACAAATTTATTTTCCCAGACTGGAGTTTTGTACCGATAACGGCGCCATGATTGCTTACGCAGGTTGCCAGCGCTTAATGGCAGGACAACAGCAAGGACTGGAGATTTTTGCCCGCCCACGCTGGCCGATAAGTGAATTATCACAAACAACAGACTAAAACACACCTCGCACTTAATAGACTTTCAGATAAATAATTTGGCATCTTTAATTGAAGCCCAAAAGTAGTTGGTACTTTTTTTATCACAAAAATGCTAATAATCTCTGTCGGATTAGGCGATAGTCGTAACCCGACACATTCGCGTAAATTACAAACAGAGGAATGAAGGATGCGAATAATTTCTATGTCGACAGATACCATCCCTCGAAAGGATGTTATCTGTGTAAACTTACAACTACAAAAATTGGAAATTTAATTACTGAAAGTCTATATTATCTTTGCTTGCCTTTACTCATCACCGGCTATTAATCGCTGAATATTACTTTTATGCCGCCATAACAAAAACATCATCATGATGACTGAAGCGCCCACGATAAAAACATCGCCAAGCATAAACCACGCATACAGCGGTGATAAAATAGAGGCACACAATGCGGATAAAGAAGAAATTTTTCCCACCTTATAAATCAGCAGCCAGGTTCCTATAAAAGCAAAACCAAGCAACCAGGAAAAGCCAAGTAAAACACCAATCGAGGTCGCAACACCTTTACCGCCTTTAAACCTAAAGAATACCGGATAAAGATGCCCCATAAACGCCGCCAAACCGATAGCTGCCAACAAATAAACCGGCACCCCAAATAAATTGGCGGCATAAACAGGAATCAAGCCTTTAAGCAGATCACCCAACAAAGTAATAGTCGCCGCTTTTTTGCCACCAATACGCATGACATTAGTCGCACCCGGATTACCTGAGCCTTGCTCGCGAGGATCTGGCAAACCCATCAAGCGGCAAATAATAATTGCACTGGAAATAGAACCTACAAGATAGGCAACCGGAACAAACAACCATTCAATCATGTAACTTTTTCCTCATTCAGAACTTGTAAGCAGGGCTTATTTCCCTGATACTTACTACTTTGTTAAAAACCCACATCATAACCGGAAATAACTATGGATATAATTTTTTTAGGCGGACTTGAAATTGAAACAATCATCGGGATTTATGATTGGGAAAGAGAAACCAAGCAAACTGTTGTCCTTGATATAGAAATGGCTTTTGACATTCAAAAAGCTGCCGAGACCGATGACATTCAATATGCACTTGATTACAAAACCGTTTCCAAACGCATTATCGCTTTTGTCGAAACCAGTCAATTTCTTCTCGTTGAAAAATTAATCTCTGAGATAGCCGCCATTATCCAAAATGAATTTAATGTGTCTTGGGTAAAAATAATCCTAAATAAAAAAGGCGCTATTCGTGGGGCCAGCGATGTCGGCATTATCATAGAAAGAGGCGAGAGATAAATCATGCCCAAGTGCTTCATTAGCATAGGCAGCAATATCGACAAAGATAAGAATACTCTTATCAGCCTACAGGAGCTTGAGCGCCACTTTGGCGAATTGACTATCTCAAGTATTTACGAATCAGAACCGGTCGGCTTTATCGGCGATAGTTTTTACAATCTTGTCGTCGGCTTTAACTCTGAATTAAGCGTCAAAGAAGTCGCCAAATTGTTACGACAAATTGAATTAGATAATGGTCGTACCCGCAATAGTCAAAAATTTTCACCCCGGACTCTCGACCTGGATCTTATTTTATATAATGACGTGATATTAAATGATGGACGACTACAAATACCACGCGATGAAATTGAACGCTACGCCTTCGTACTTGAACCTTTAGCAGAAATAGCCCCGAATTTGACCCATCCTATCAGCCATATTAGCTATGCTGAACTCTGGGAAAAATTCGATAAGACCAATCTCAAACAAAAACGGGTTATACCTGACTGGACTCGTTAACTACCATTAAGACGCAAGGCATCGCGTCTTAAATTTAGCAATACAAGGTACGACCGCCATCAATGGTCAGTATTTGCCCGGTCATATAATCAGCATCCTTAATTAAAAACCATAATGCCCTGGCGATATCATCAGGCTCACCGTTACGCCGTAAAGCTATGCGCTGCAAAATATCTTGTTTTTCCTGCTCAGACAACTCATTATCCGGCCAAAGTATGGCACCGGGCGCTATCCCGTTGACACGAATAACCGGCCCCAACTCCTTGGCCAGAATTTTGGTCATGGCCACCAATCCGGCTTTGGCAATACTGTACACAGGATAATTTTTTAATCCACGCTCGGCATGAATGTCGACAATATTAACAATACAGCCCTTATTGTCCGCTAAGGTTTCTGTTAATAACTTTGCCAAAAAAAAGGGTGCTTTTAAATTGCACCCCATTAACTCATCCCACTGTTGCTCGGTAACACCAGCCATGGTCGTTGGATAAAAAGACGAAGCATTATTAACCAATACATCTATTTTTCCCCATGCCATACAAGCCTCACTTACCAACGCCTCCAACTCTTCCCTGTTGAGCAGGTCAGCCTGCATCATATAAGCGGAATCAGGGCGCAGCTGATTTAATTCATAACACAACTGCAAAGCGGCTTCTTTTGAAGACCGATAATGCAAAAATACATTACAACCCTGACTGTGCAGTAAGCGGGCACAAGTAGCACCTATGCGCTTGGCAGCCCCAGTAATCAACACATTTTTTTGCATAATAGCCCATCCTGATGTTAAGAATTTATTGCACTTCGATCCAGCGCCGCGTCCTACTCTCTAGATGTCTTGATAAAAAAACCATCTCCTGGAACGCGCTAAGAATTATCAAAATTAATACATCGACAGCATTAGCACAATCCCGATTCAGAAAAATTACTGTACTCCATCACACACCCCAGACTAAATATAATCTGTTCAGATTAATTAATCGCTCTTTGTTTATTGCCCTTAAAAGTATTTTCTATCGCTCTGACTTCAAGCATAAATTCGCTTATAATAAAAAATATCTTTTCTTCCAGTCCGTAAGCTAATATTTACTGATTGAGAAAATATTAAACGGTCATCAAATACTAGATGATAATTAAGTCGGCATAAAAAAACTGAGAAAAAAATGAACGAGCTCACTAAAAAATTATTAAATTATTTCCTGATAGGCGTGTTTGCTGTTATTCCTATTGTTGTAGTGCTGCAAATTATTATTTTTGTAAAAGACCTCGTTGCCAACTTGTTTAACTTCGTTTACGGCTACTCTGATAACTATCTTTATACTATCCTGGTTTTTGCTGTCAGCTTTATTCTATTAGCTTGGATAGGCAGCACGACTGCCAAAAAAGGTCGCTCCTGGATTATTAGCGCTTTTGATTTTATTATCGACAGAATTCCTTTTTTAAATACCATTTACCGTGTGCTAAAAAAAGTGATCAACATGCTTTCATCGCATGAGCAAACCATGACCAAAGAAGTCGTTTATGTTGAATACCCTAAAGAGGGTGTTTGGGTACCGGCTTATGTTACCAACAAACACGATGACAAATACATCCTGTTTGTCCCCACCTCACCCAACCCAACCTCAGGTTTTACGGTCATTGTTGATAAATCGAAACTAATCAAATCGGCGATGAATATTGAAGAAGCCACCAGCTTTATTGTCAGTGTTGGCGTTGATTACAACAAAGCCTCGGAAGCGAATCAACTAACGTAACAATCACAACTTGTTAATATCAACAAGCGTTTAATCAGGCAGGCATAAATTATGCAATTAATAGACATCTTTCCTAAATAATCAACATAGAGCTTGGTCTTAATAAGGTTAAAATAGCGACCTGCCTTTGAAAACACGGATAGCCATGACCCCTTATGCCCAACTGCCCAAGCACAAGCCTGA
>NZ_JAOEGU010000065.1 GCF_025583945.1 Methylobacter psychrophilus | reverse complement strand
ATTCTTCAGGTTTGTGTCTTGGTAATTGGGTATAAGGAGTCATGGCTATCCGTGTTTTCAGAGGTAGATCGCTATTTTAACCTTATAAAGGCCAAATTCTATGTCGATTATTTAGGAAAGATGTCTAATGAAAACAACTAAACAACTAAACAACTAAACAACTAAACAACTAAACAACTAAACAACAAGGTTTTACAATGATCGAATTGGTCATGGTGATAGTGATTTTAGGCATTTTGGCGGCGGTTGCTTTACCGAAATTTATTGATATGGGTACAGAGATGCACGTATTGCCAGTGTAAATGCAGCCCGAGGCGCTTTAAGCGCAACCGCTGCAATGGCGCATGCGAACGCTGTTTTCCCGGAAGCGAAACGAACAGTTGAGTGGTGGAAAATAGTTCTCAGAAGCGCAACGCGTAGATGTTTTCACGAAGCGTTAGCGCAGTGAAAATGTCGAAGCATTAGTGAAGAGCGTCGAGTCATTGCGTGCACGATTCTGAATACCCCTTGTTGGGTGTTCGGAGAGTAAAGCAGGACGGCTGAGACCGCCGGAAGGCATAGTAGTAGCGTAATTTTTCGTGTTATCCCCAGCAGGAAGCCCGGGATGACGTTGTTAGAAAAATAGTGACTCCCCGAGTATCTGGTATCAGGCTCAGCGCCTGCTACAATTGTTGCTGAGGGGGTAACCATTACCTTTTCTACGGCTTTTGCACCTGGTTACCCTAAGGCTAATGTGAATTTGGCCGCTGCCGCTGGCTTGAACCCGACTGATTACAAACTGACGGCTTCTGGCACCACCCTTACGGTATCTCCAGTCAGCGCCCCCACTGCTGCGACTTGTTCCGTGGTATATACTGAGCCGACATCGGCCACATCGTCTCCAACGCTGAAGGTAACAACCACTGGTTGCTCGTCAATTAGTGTTGAAAATAACCATGAAGGCTCTGGTAACTGAACAAATGACTGGCATGAGAGGTATGTTTAATCGATGTGCTACACTTTTCACAAACCCTGGCAAAAAAACCAACCGCCTATAAATATCGACGCATGAAATAATTTAGGCAAGTTCCATGTCAGCACATATTGTGGAGAGCATGCAAAATAACCCAAGACTTAACAATGCACAGCTGTTGAGAGCGGACGAAGAATTCCTACCTACACTGGGCTTACCCTCAACGACGGCGGGCGCTATCGCTAGGGAGACAGAATCAGCATGGGCTCCGCCGGTTTTGTATGCTTTCCATTTGTTGGGCTTACCTTCTAAGGCCACTGTTTAATACACTTCACGGAGATAAATCTGACTGTCATTGCCTTTATAAATGCCGAATGCGGCACGAGCAGAAGGATATTCGTCACCTGCAGTGGTGGCGTTCCAGTCAAATTTAAGCCAGATGGGTACCTGAATGCGAATATCCAGATAACCATCATTCCCGATGCCAGGGGCAGAAAACTTAAGCCCCCCATCGCCGGTAACAAGCTTACCGGTGGTACTGACTGTAGCACTGATTTCAGTAGCACTTAGGTGATTACCCTGCGCAGTGGTTGCGACCTCCGGGTAAAAAGCCAGTCCTGCGCCGCTGGCAGGTGCTACCACCGAAGTGCAGCTATCATCGGTATTAAGCACAAAAGCGCTACCGTTCCAATATTGTGCGGTCAATGACACTGGCAAAGCCATCAGCTCGGAACCATACGCATTTTGCAAAAGTAAACGCCCATAGCGTAAAGGTGTTGGATCCGCGACGGCTGTAGGCGACATGGTGACGCCATCTAAATCGATTGGCGCTGCCTGCACAACCACACTGGTTTCTCCCGTTAGCGCAGTTGGCCTGCTTACCTGATGTTTTGCTGTTACATTAGCCACTCCCTGACTCCAAACTCCCACAGGCAAAGTGATACTGGCTGACAATAACGAGCCGGCCGGTAAACCGGGTGAGCTAAAATTAAACATGCTCCACGCCGTTAGACCAAGTCTGGCGAATCCACCGTGATAGTTCTGGGTGGTGGTGTCATCGGCATTCTGTGCAATAAGGGTAAACGATGTACTGAAGCCATCCTGACCGAAATAAGTAAACGATGAGCTGCAGGCAGGCGTTATCGAGCCAGGCGTTATATCAAAATGATCGGGAATAAAACGACCGAAATAAGTTGTCTCTGCCGTATTGCCGAATTTACAACCCACTTTGCCGCCAACCAAGCTATTAGAAAAATCATCTGTACAATCGTTCACAGCCGAATCCTCTGCAGTAAAGCTGTCGTCATAAACGCCATTTGTGGCTAAGTTGAAGTAACCCACTTCAGAATAGGTAAAGATCGAACCTGTCGCCGTTCCGTTAACCGGGTCTGCACCGTCAAAGTCACCCACCAAAGTTCCGACCTGCGCCGCTCCAATATGCGCGTTAACTTTACTACCATCGAGACTAGGTGTGGTGTTATAACCAGCGACGCCACTCTCAGCAGTTAGCGTGAATAAATCACCGGTTTTGAGCACTGGGGCCGCGCTGTTGCCAAGACCAGCGGCATCGGCATTGATGCTGGAAGTCACCGTCAACCCGCTCGGGCGAACTGCAAAATTATCGCTAGAGCAGCCCACGATGCTGGGCGATTGATTGGCATCGGTCACCCGGCAACGTAAGTTGGGATAAGCCTTTCCGAGGGTAATCGGCGCAATGGCTTTACGGCCCAGATCTGTAGCGCTGAAAGAGAGTGTTTGCGAAATAGCGGGCAAAAGGGCCGCGCGGCTGGCACAATCGATACCGGCAGAACCATCGACTAATTCAATAGTTGCCGTTTTACTGGTGCCGGCAACATAACCTGTATTCACGCTGCTATCTGCCTTAAGCGCAACAACATCAAAGTTAAATGGTGACCCAACCAGCTTAGTGTACAAACGGCCGGTTGCGGAATCGTTCCCTGCTTCGACGCAATTGAAATTCGCCGGGACAATGGCCGCCACTGCGGAAGCGGTGGGCGAACCCAATGTCGCCGTCACCACTGACCACTCCAGATCATCAATTAAAAACCAACTCCTCTTTGAAGCGACATAATTGCTGCGAATTTCCAGGGTCAGGGTTTGCCCAGCAACTCCGGCAAGGCTGGCTGTACAGGTCACCCAAGGCTCCAAGCCGCGATTATAAAGTGCCGACATACCCAGGGTATGATTGTTTCTGCCGCTGCCATTATCCCAATAGTTGTATAGACCAGAACCGGGTGTGGTGGAGGATATGGTGGAACTTGTAAAATAGTTAGGGCTGAACGGGCAAGTTGCATAGTTATTAAGCGCCGGGCCAACAATATCAAGCTTCACCGTTGAACTTTTCAACAGCCGCACCCGAATAAAGTCATAACTAGTCGTGTTTCCATTCTTGGCACTATGCCAACCTTCAGGGCGTATTCGAACGCTAATAGAACCTGGATTGCTGGCCGGAATGATTAAGGACTTGGTTAATACACCATTTCCGCCCGCATCGGTCGCCGAACGAAACCCTTGCAAATAAGCAGCCGCTCCCGTATAGGGATTGCCATTGGTTGTGACTGTGGTTTGATCAATAACAACCGGAGCTTCTGCGGGGCGGATCTGCGAATCCATTGTATTTTTGGATCGCGTCGCAGCAGCCCACCCCGGCGGTATCTGAGGATTTGCTCCGGCAACAGCGCCAAACTCGAAATTGCCATTGATAGGTATCTGTGGATTTGCCGCTTTCAGACCGGAGGAAGCCACATCAAAATACAAATAATACGTTGCGGGCCCGGCATTTTGCAGAATAAAGCGAATTTCACCCCGACTGTTTCCTGCCGCATCCGTTGCGTCGGCATAAACTGTATCCGTATACTGCTGATTGGTGCTTAGTGTAAGATCATCAGAACGAACAACGCGGGGCGAATTGCCATCAAATGTTCCCGCAACTCCCAAACTGGCTAGCAGGGCAGTAAAATCCACATCCACTTTAACAGTACTGTTGACAGTCGCTGTCGCCGGGATATTAACGGGCACCCGATAATGCCAGGTTGCATTAAACCAGGCTCCATATACGCAGGTTGGCCCTATCGCAAACAAAAAAACGCACCACAGGGGACAAACCAGGAAAAACCGACTTATGGCAGAAAGTTTATGCTGACACATACCCAAAAAGAACAGAAGTTTAATGATTAATTGTTTGGCAATATGGGCAAATGTGTCGACCATCTGGCGTACATAACCAGCCATTCTTGGTGGCATGCGCTAGGTCGCACTCAATCCAGGCACGGCCGTCACTGATACGTCGACCATTGCGTTCGTTATCTCTTGGCGCGCGACGAAATTCGATGATTCGTATGCCTTGTGGATTACAAATGTCGCAAAAAATTATTTTCCGTATGCTCATAAGATTTCTTGATGGAAATAGGATCGATAGGATTGCGTTTAGATGAAATTATTGGTAACTGCTTATTTATAGAATCGTTTATTATTAATCGGTTAGATATTTTCTTCCATGCCAGGGCTATTTGATTTTTAACAATTCCTTAAAAGCACTGTCATATTTAATTATTACTTTACAACATCACATCAATTAATAATATTTTTTTAAAAAAGAGGCCTAGGAATATTTTCATCGCTTTTTTAGCTTAGACTGCCATTTGTTTTCAGGAGTATAATCAAATTGCTTTATTAATTAGTAGTCATTATTTTTAATCTCTAGTTTCCTGATTTTAGGGGTTGGTCGGGCATGCCGGGGGGTAATGGATACGCTACATTTCTCGCTAATCCCGGCATAAAACTAATGCCTAATTACTACGGCGGCTTACCTTTGAAGTTATTGGAAAACTTCAGTTTATTTATTATTTTAAAAATAAAGAGGTGAAAAATGAAAACAACTAAACAACAAGGTTTTACATTGATCGAATTGGTCATGGTGATAGTGATTTTAGGCATTTTGGCGGCGGTTGCGTTACCTAAGTTTATTGATATGGGTAAAGATGCACGTATTGCCAGTGTAAATGCAGCCCGAGGCGCTTTAAGCGCAACCGCTGCAATGGCGCATGCAAAATATCTGGTATCCAATCCAGCGCCTGCCACAATTGTTGCTGAGGGGATAACAATTACATTTTCTACGGCTTTTGCATCTGGCTATCCTAAGGCAGATGTGAATTTGGCCGCCGCCGCCGGTTTGAACGCGACTGACTATACGCTGACCGCTACTGGCACTAGCCTTACGATATCTCCAGTCAGCGCACCCACTGCTGCGACTTGTTCCCTGGTATATACTGAGCCAACAGCAGTTGCTACGCCACCAACGATAACGGTGACAACTACAGGTTGCTAATCATTTTTGCGGAGTGGGCCGGCAGTTTAGCTCAGCAACACAACTTAGCTGGGTTTCTCTAAGCCATCAAGGCTCCTCAACATACCCGTTAACAGGGAACAATGGGGTAGCAAATGGTTTCACGCTGATCGAGCTGGTCATGGTGATTGTATTGCTGGGCATACTCTCGGCAACCACATTACCAAAATTCTTTGCTGTTTCCAGTTATCAACAGCAGGCATTTTTCGATGATACGCTTAGCGCGGTTCGCTATGCACAAAAGCTGGCGGTGGCCACAGGGTGTAAGGTGCAGGTTTCGATCAATGCCAATTCCTATGTCTTAAATCAACCGGCTGATCGTAGTCAATGCATAAGTAATTCTGCGGTTTTTTCGCTGCCGGTTCGTAATCCCGGCACTGGTGAAGCCGCTTATACACACAGCGAACCGGGGGTGTCTTTAACAGCAACCCCCGCGACGTTTTATTTTGACGCCTTGGGGCGTGCTTCCGCGGATGTACTGTTAACGGTTGCCGGTGTCAAAACCATTGCTGTAGTTAGCAACACTGGCTTTGTTTATGGGCTCTGAGGTGCAATTGACTATCAATAAGCGTTATTACCCTCTGGGGTACAAGCAAGCCGGCGTAACCCTGATTGAGCTAATCCTGTCCATGCTGATTATCAGCATTGCTGTCACCGGTGTTTTTTCGGTGATCAATCTAACTGTTAGTCATAGCGCTGATCCCGTTGTTCAATATCAGGCGATAGCAATTGCTGAGGCCTATCTGGAAGAAATCCTGTTGCAATCTTTTACTGACCCTAATGGCACTAATGCCGGTGAAACTCGCGCCAGTTATGACAACGTGGCTGACTATAATGGCCTGAACGACGTCGGCGCCTACAATCAACAAGGCGCTTTAATGAGCAACTTATCTTCTTACAATGTATCGGTTGCTGTAGTTGACCAATCAGTCTCAGGTCTGGCTGCGAAAGAAATTACAGTCACTGTATCAGGGCCTGGCGTTTCGGGTCTTACTCTGGTCGGTTATAAGTTTGCTTATTTATAGATGACCCCGCATAAATATCTAGGTTTTAGTCTTATTGAGCTGATTATGGTGATCGTTATCGTCGGCATTTTGGCGACCATGACTACCAATATAATTACTTTGCCGATAAAAAGTTATCTTGATCTGCAACGCCGCACTGCCCTGGTTGATACAGCGGAACTTACGTTAAGGCGCATGCAGCGAGATATTCGCCGGGCGCTTCCCAACAGTGTGCGAATTAGCGGCGGCACCGTGATTGAATTGCTGCATATCGAAGATGGTGGGCGTTATCGAGCCCGGCAAGATTTTAGCGTCCCCGCAACTGCTGGCTTATGCACACCTAACCCGGTCGGTGATGTGTTGGATTTCACTTTGGCTGACAATTGTTTTGAGGCAATGGGCACCTTAAAGGTGTTTAATCCCGTGGCGACCACGGGAGAATCTCTGGTTATTTATAATCTTGGCGGCGTGTCTGCCGATGCTTATGTGGGTAATAATCGCACGACGGTAGTCAATTCAAGCAACGCTAAAGTGATCAAATTTAATGCCTTCCAGTTTCCTTTTAGCTCGCCGCAGCAACGTTTTTTTATTGTTGATACCCCCATCACCTACCTTTGTATCAATAACCAATTATTGCGCTATTCCGGTTACGTTATCGGAGCGGCACAACCTAACCCGCCAGCCGGCGTTATCGGACAATTGCAGGCCGATAAGATAGCCAGTTGCAGGTTTACTTATAGCCCCGGCACTGCCTCCCGCTCTGGCTTGGTGACGGTGGAAATTACCCTGACCGATGCAATGGGTGAGTCAGTACAACTCATGCAGCAGGTTCATGTGGATAATGTTCCATGACTAGAAATACCGCCTGCCTGGAGAGTAAACAGCGGGGCTTTACCATCGTAATGGCAATTTTTATTTTAGTAGTACTGGGCCTGCTAGGTAGTTATATGGTGCGGCTTAGTGGTGTGCAACTCGCTACTTCAAGTTATGCTTTACAAAGTACAAAAGCTTATCAGGCGGCAAGAGCCGGCTTGGGTTGGGCGGCAGCCAAAATCAGCACGGGCGGGGGCTGCGTAGATGTAAACGCGCAGACGGCGTTAACTCTTCCGGACCTACCTGGATTTACTGTTAATTTGACGTGCACATTGGCATCTTACAAAGAGGGTGGCGATAATCCGAGCATTTATATGATAAATGCACACAGTGAATTTGGTGCTTATGGTGGGGCCGATTACGTGTCGCGGGAGCTTGGAGTATCGATTATAAAATAAGTTACGTTTATGGTTCGACCGTTCAACCAGATTCCTGAGTACAACCCAAGAACTCACGGCACACCAAGTAAAAGTCTCATTAATTTTGCGCTATTTTAATTGCGCTCTTTGACAGCTTTAGAAGAGACCTATCGAAGCGCTGCGTTTAATTTAATCTAATCTAATCTAATGCATCACCCTCGATAAGTTCCACATCGGTAAAAAGATACCCAGCGCCATTATCAACACCATTATGCCAATTATCACGATCAAGAAAGGCTCAATGACACTGGCTATGTTTTTTAATTCTGCATCAACTTCTGTTTCATAGAAGTCAGCAACTTCTAGCAGCATCTCGCTAATATTTCCGGTTTCTTCACCCACCATGATCATTTGTATAACCAACGGTGGAAATAATTGAGTGCTTCTTGCCATGCGGCTAATAGAGTCGCCTTTTTCGATGCCTATACGCATTTGCTCCAGCTTGGAAGCGATATAGCTATTGCCAATGGCCGTAGAAACGATGCTGATGCCTTGAATTAAAGGCACTCCAGAACTCAGCGTCATAGCAAATGAACGCGCAAAGCGTTCCATAATAGAGCGTTCAACAATACTACCCACCCCGGGAATGTGGAGCTTTAACCAATCCCATTGCAAGCGTCCATTAGTGGTGTTGATGTATTTGATAAAAATAGTGGCCAAAGCCAGCAGCACTCCAAGTATATAGGGCCAGTAGCTGACGGTAAAATTGGAGATGGTCATCAGCAGTTTAGTTTGCCAGGGCAACTCCGCTTGCATCCTGTCGAATACGCTTTTGAATGAAGGAATTACATAAATGTTGATGACCCCCATAGCGATGCTGATGGCGATAATCACCATGGTCGGATAACGGAATGCCGATTTGATTCGACTTTGGGTTTCTTTTTCCCGTTCCAGATAGTTGGCGATTTGCAAAAATGCCTGATCCAGCTCTCCGCTGGCTTCACCGACATTAACGATATTGATAAATAGCGGACTAAATATTTTTTTGTGCTGATTCATAGCCTGGCTTATAGGCGAACCCGATTCAAGGCGCTTGGTAATATCTTTGAGAGCTCCCGCCAATGCCGGGTTACGCGTGGACTCGGTCAGGCTTTGCAAAGCTCTAATCAGGGGTACGCCGGCTTTTGACAAGCTGTGCATTTGCCGGCTGAACAGCATCATATCAGCAAGGCTAAGACTATTAAGAGCATGCCAATGGTTGATTTGCTCGAGTAAATCAGATTTTATGAGTTCTAGTGTAATAGATACCGGTGTCAGGCCCCGGCTGGTTATAATATGGGCTGCTCCAGAACGGTCTTCGGCTTCAACCACATGGGTGACCAGTTGGCCAGCGGCGTTACGAGCAGTGCATTTGAAATGCGCCACGTTATTCTCCAGCGCCGGTAATGCGCAATACCTCTTCTACTGTGGTAATGCCTTGTTGAGCATACTCGGCGGCGCAGGTTGAAAAACGAATAAAGCCAGGGGTTTGTAAGGCAGCTTGCGTAAAACCTGCGGAATCATTACGTCGTAAGGCATCCAGGGTTTCGGGCTGAAGATCCAGCAATTCATACACACCAATCCTGCCCTTGTAACCGGTATTATTACATTGGTGACACCCACGTCCGTGCTGGAAGCTGGCTTGACCATAATCTTTATTCTGGGATTTTTCCAGCCAGATCAGCTGTCCTGGTTCACAAACCGCGGGTTCTGCGCAATATTCACAAATTCGGCGCACCAACCGCTGGGCAATAATTACGCGTAATGCACTGGCTAAAATAAAGCCCTCAATGCCCATGTCCAATAACCGCGTGGCGGTTTCAATGGCACCATTGGTATGCAGAGTGGAAAACACCAAATGACCGGTAATGGATGCCCGAATGGCAATTTCAGCCGTCTCACTATCCCGCATCTCGCCAACTAGAATAATATCAGGGTCTTGACGCAAAGCTGATCGCAGTATGCTGGCAAAAGTAAGCCCCACTTTATCGTTAACCTGTGCCTGATTAACTCTGGGCAAGCTATATTCAACCGGATCTTCGGCTGTAATAATTTTGTTTTCTGGCTTGTTGACTTCGGTTAGGGCCGCATAAAGTGTTGTAGTTTTACCGCTACCGGTGGGTCCTGTTACCAAAATTAAACCATGGGGGCTATTGATGTGTTTTCTAAAACGGGTAAGAATGGTTGCCGGTATACCCAAATGCTCAAGATTTAAAAGACCGTGCGAATGATCCAGCAAGCGCATCACCACGGATTCACCATTTTGCACTGGTAACGTGGAAATTCTGATATCCAGGGCGCGTCCCTTCACCCTGATACTAAAGCGACCATCCTGTGGTAATCGTTTTTCGGAGATATTAAGTCCGGCTATCAGTTTTAAACGGATCACCATCGCAGAAGCGATATTGGCCTGATCCAGCACTTGTTCAATTAAAACACCGTCAACCCGCTGCCTTATACGCAATACTTTTTCGTCGGGCTCAATGTGGATATCAGAAGCCTTGGCTTGCACAGCATCTTCAAATAACGATTGCAACAGCTTGACGACCGGCGCATCGGTAACCTTTTCAGACGTCAGCAGAGCATCAAGATCAACATCGTTTTCTGAGAGTTCATTGCGCAATTTTTCAGCCAACAGACCAATTTCAGAGGTGCGCCGATAGGCTTGATCAATGGCGTCCAATATTTCTGATTCTTTGGCCACTGCCACTCGAATGGTTTTTTTAAGCAGCCGCCTTAATTCGTCAAGAGCCATTAAGTCGGTAGGATCAGATATTGCCAGAAGTACATCGTTGGCATTATTTTCCAGTAGTATGACACGAAAACGTCGAGCCAAGATTTCCGGCAATATTTTGATTATATCCGGGTTTCTTGGGTACCGTGAAAAATCCAAAAACGGGATTTGTAATTGCCGTGACAGGAAGTTAAGTAAATCGGTTTCTTTAATGAAATTAAGGTCAATCAGTGTACGACCCAGTTTTCTGCCGGTCTTTTTTTGTTCGGCAAGCGCGGACAATAGTTGTTCAGACGTTATAATTTGGTTCTTAACTAGCAAGTCACCGATACGAATTTTTTTGCTAATGTCCATGGCTGTGTACGCGTAGAAAGTTCAGTATCTGAGGGCCTTTATTTCCAGCGTGGCTGATCATTCAGGGCTCTAATTCGCCGCTCGCTGGCATCTATATCGTTTTGCCAGTTGGCGTCGCTACTGATCAGCGTGGCCTTTAGCAAAATAACCAGCTCTGTTTTTCGGCTGTTGCCGGTATTAGACCTAAACAGATTACCCAGATAGGGAATTTTGGCAAAACCAAATAGACCTTCTTTGTTTTCATCGCTGGTGTCTTGCATTAAACCGCCCAACACAATAACTTGGCTATTTTTGGCTTTAACAATGCTGTCTGATTCCCTGATGGTGATAAGCGCGGTTGGTACCACTGATGAAGAACCTATACCATCAATTGCATAAGTTATATCGTGGTTTTCCACTTTGGTAATAGAAGGGTGAATATGCAGGGAAATATCTCCGCCTTCATTGATTTGCGGTGTGACGTCCAGGGCAATGCCGGAAAAGTATTGTGCCAAAATGGGGGCAGGTTGCACATTGCCGCTGTTGATGCCGCCCGAGATACCGGGAGAAATGCCATTAACAAAGGTTTCATCTTGACCTACCTTGATGATGGCTTGCTGATTATTTAAGGTTGAAATTCGCGGGCTGGAGAGTACGTTGATTTTTCCTTGGGTTGCAAGGAGTGTAACAATTGCAGTGAAATCTCCGGCAACAAAACTGCCTGCATTTGCAGTCAGGGTATATACCCCTCCGGTCAATACTCCAGGCGCAATTTCCAGGCCTTGCCTGACGATGCTTTTCCATTCCACACCATCTTGGTGACTGTCGTTAAGGTTCACTTCCAATATTTTCGCCTCAAGTATCACTTGTTGACTGATCTGATTCTGAATAGAGGTTAAGAAGCTTTCAATTTCGCGCAATTGCATGGGTTTTGCCCGAGCAATCACGATACCCGATTGCCGATTAATCACGAAGGTAGCTTCTTTATCGACGGCAATCAGGGTGGTTAATGCGTCCTCAAGCTCTTTCCAGAAGTCGGCCTGTGTCGTGGTGGTAATCGAGCTGCCAGAAACTGGAGAAACCCTCTGACTAGTGCCGGGCTGACCAGTGCTGGGCTGTTGCATTAAATTCGGGCTTTGTTGGCCACCATAACCGGATGAACCTGATGAAGTCCCGGTTTGCCCGGAAGATACGACGGTGTTAGATGCGCCTTTACGCAACAAATCCAAACGGTCGATTTTGAAAGTTTTAGTTTGTAAGGTTGCCGGGTAGATAACATAACCAATATCAGTTTTTTTATAGTCATAACCGTAGACTTTTTGTATTGCATCTAACACCTGTGGAATGCTGACGTTTTTTAATTCCAAAGAAATCCTACCCTTGACTTCCGGATGCACCACCATATTATCATCAGTATCAATGACGAGACCCATAAAAAACTCGCGAGCATCAACCTCATGCACGGACACATTAAGCGGATGCCGCACTGAGTATCCGGAGGGGGCCGTTGACGATTTAAAATCAGCCACTGGAATATCAGGTGATACGGGGGGTAACGGTTTGCGAGGTATCTGCGCTGTTTTTTTAGGAAAAACCTCGGCAAGTTCGCTAGGCGTGAATCGTTGCACAGGCGAACACGATGTCATCAGTAATAGTAACGCGATAGTAATGACGGAATTGGCTTTGGTCATTTTATGCATATTCTTGGCATTTATTTAGTTTTGTAAGGGCGGTGCAACAGTTGCAAGGTCTTGATGGTGCCATTCTGATTAATTGTGACCGAATTTTTACGAATGTTAATGATTTTGATGCTGCCTGAAATGATTTGGCCTTGTTTGGCATGGATACCGTTGATAGTTGCCCGTCTGGACTTTGCGGAGATCCATATTGCTGACAATTTTGGCTCCTCTTCCATGTTAACAGCAGCAGTCTCAGTTTTCTCCGGGTAAGATGGCCGGGTGGGGTCTCTCCATTCAGCGTGGCTTGGTAGTGACACCAGGGTTACCAAAAATGCGCTTAATAGCTTTTTAAACACCTAACCAACCCTCTTCAAAACTGAGAGTGTACATACGGAGGGTACAAACAGCCATAGGATATTCTTTAACCTGGTAATCAAAGCTGTCCCAAACAATGGCCCAAGGCAACGCTTCCAGTGCTTTAAGGTATTTAACGGTATCGGTGTAATTGCCAATAAAAGTGATAACCAGTCCGTGCTTATAGATAGGCAGGTGTTGCTGTTTCCCGGCCAGTAAGGTGGTGGGTGGCAATGACTCCAATTTATTCAAGGTCAGTTGTTGATTCTGTTTAAGCATATCGCTTAGCGCCTTTGCCATTAAAGGCGACGGCACAAATTTTTTGTCGCCAAGCATAATCTGATCTTGCAGCCTACTGTATTGAGTTTTTAACTCGATCAGCTTATTCTGATTATCAACATTTAGATCAGTGTTACCGCTGTTTTCAAGTTGGGTTAACGTTTGCTGATCGATGACTATTTGCGTGTTAAGGCTGTCCAATTGTTGCTTGAGTAATTTTTGTTCTAGCGCGAATGGATGATAAAAAAAATGATCCCAGCCGCCCCATAAAGCTGCTAATAATGCGCCGATTAGGATAACTTTCTCACGGTTGGACAGACTTTGAAATCTTTCCTGGAGTTTACTGAGCATGATCTTTCAACGTTAAAGATTGCTCGGAACTGCTGAGTGTATAGTCCATTTGTCCGGCTATCTTGACAGACTGTTGCATTGCAAGCTTGGCAAAAGTTTGGCCCTTGAATGCTGGCTCACTTTGCAATCGCTGCAACATTTGCGGAATTTGTTGTGGTTTAAAGGTACTGCCTTCAAGCCTCAACCCTCGATTTTGGCCGTCAATATGAATTGCTGTTAACCAGACGTCGGGGTCAAATTGATTGGCTAGCGCCTGTAAATAAACTGAAAACCCTTGTGTCAGAATTGCCTCCTTGCCAGCAAGCAGTTCTAGGGTTTGCTCGGCTTCATTGATACTATTTTGCCACTGTTCGATTTCTGCAATCAACAGGGTATTTGGTTTTTGGCTGGATCTTTTGGATAAAATCTCATTAACCTGGGCTTGTTGCTGGTTAAGTGTTAACTGTGCTTGATGCAGCTCAGTTTTGGTTGTGCTGATATCCCATAACAAATAGACACTAAAGCTTAAACACAACAAAGCCAATGCCGCCAATGACACTGTAGTCAGACTGATGCCGGACTGCGTTTGTTGTTGCTTGAGAATTTCTCTATATAAATTTACTTGTTGCATCACAGGGATTCCACTGCGTAGCGCAAAGTGGCACCAATCACCGGTGAGCACTTTGATTGGGTGGCATCATCCAGTAAAATATCACTGTCAACAATCGCTGAAATATCCATGATTCTGGCGGTAATACCATGATTGCTGTTGAGAATATTAATTAATTCATGGGTATTTTCCGCCAAGGGAATAACTGCCAGCCCCGAAATGGGCGGAATGCCAAAATAGCTTTCAACGTAATCCAAAGACCGTTGTATTTCCAAAGCCAGATTGTTTTGTTTAATACCGCTCTGACTATCATCACGGCTATTTTGCAAAGCCAACCCCAACTCCTGATAACCAATGTCAAAATTGCGAGACAGATAAATAATCCCTTCTTTTTGTATCAGGATGGTTCCCGAAGACTCTTGCAGATACAAAACAGCAACCCCGTTTTTATTTTCTGGAATAAACACAGCCAAATTACGCAAAACTGTTTCTTGAATATCAATTACTTTAAGTTGCAGGCCAGCCTGCGTAGATTTGTCGGCCAGTTCCTTGATATGTTCATTGGAGCTGACAACCACCTCCAACATGTTGCTGCTGTTTGCACGCAAAGACACTGGCACGGAATAATAATCGAAAACCGCCTTGTCGATAGAAAAGTCAATAAGATCAACGATTTTCCAGCGAATAGCTTCGTTCATTTCGTTTTCAGCGACTGCGGGCGCATCAATATTTACGCGACGATAATTGTCGGGAGTCAACACCAAATGGCAGTCGTACTCATCAAGGCTATATTGGGCAACGAGTTCACGAAGAACAGCTGACTGTTCGCTAATATTCGGGATGTGAACAAATTCGCAATGGTTAAGTCTTATTTGGTTATTGTCAACATTGTTAGCAACCGCTAAAGCAAGGCCATGCGGCAGATAGCTAATACCGACTATGCCTTTATTTTGTGATTTTTTGCCAAATAATTTTTTTAACAGTTGCACGTCAACCAATTTTAATTGAGTGAGTTGAATATTGAGTGATTAGTATAACTGACCTATAGACTTTCAAAAATTAAATTTCCAGATTAACCAGTTACAATACTTCGGACAGTTTTGATAATTGATACTTCACGAATAACAAGGCTTGTGGCGGTTTGTCGAGAATTAAATCAAATTCATGCAAAATGCAGAGTCACATTAAATATTAACTAATTGAAAATTAACGAGTTATTTATTTTCATAAACATAAGTTTTTTAAGGACCTTCGTTAAAGAACTTGTCATTTCAATGACTTAAAACTGTCCGAAGTATTGATTCATAGGAGTCGACTTAAATATTAACTGATGTTACGCAGACGCCTCCCAAAAAGTGTATTATTTTGACCTGGAAAAAGAAAAATTAGAGTTATACTCCGCGCGGTCACGGATGCGGAAAATAGAAACACATTAACCCTTTGTAATATATGGTGTTAAGCACACTTAAGAATCCGCAATAGTGACCGCACGGAGTATATACACTGAGGGGCCACTTTATTATCAACAGTAGAATATCATCTCGTTAATAAATGCTGGTATCCAGATGATGAGATGTTATTTATGGGTTGTAACTAACGGTAATTCTTGCCGGAATTACGATTAAAAAATCGTGCTTTAAGTTATTTAATTGAAAAATATAGATTAATTTTTTAGACAAAACGTCAACAGAACCTAGAAAACTAGTGTCCAATGACTTAAACAGCTTTTCCGCAGTTTGGGCGTAGAATTCCAGAATATTAAATTGGGTAAGTTTAAATCATATGGCTAATAAGGCGAAAAGCAATGTAAATTAACTATCATCTATCAATACCTTCGCCAATTGGGATGAGTAATTTACAGATATCGGAGGAAGGAGAAAGGTCAGAGAAGGTAGAATACCGCTTCTAACAGAGCATTCGCAGCCAAACTGACCATGAACGAAATCATAGCAATACTAAATACCGTAAGTCCACATTTAAAAGCCCGCACGCTAAAGCAGATGACCCTGCTTATTGAAGCCATGCTGTCGATGACGGGACGAGTAACCATGCTGAGTTTGTCGCGTTGGACTGAAAAAGGTGGCAGCTATCGAACGGTACAGCGTTTTTTTAGAGAAAAAATAGAGTGGTCGGCGTTACGTTGGCAGCTCATAAAGCAACACACACAGGAAACTAAAGGTATATGGTTGCTGATTGGGGATGAGGTCATGGTGACTAAATCAGGGAAAGAAACGCATGGA
>NZ_JAOEGU010000064.1 GCF_025583945.1 Methylobacter psychrophilus | reverse complement strand
GGTATTGGGTTCGTAGGACACGCGTCCGGCCGGTTGCGCCATTTGCATATGACCGTCGCGCTGGTGATTGCCGAACGGGCACTGCGGCGCATTGACGGGTAACTGGTGAAAATTCGCCGAGCCCAGGCGGGATAATTGGGTGTCCAGATACGAGAACAGGCGACCCTGCAATAATGGATCGTTCGAGAAATCGATGCCGGGCACGATATGGGACGGACAGAACGCCACTTGTTCAGTCTCGGCAAAGAAATTGTCCGGCCAGCGGTTGAGCACCATGCGCCCGATAACTTGCAACGGCACTAATTCTTCAGGTATCAATTTGGTCGGATCGAGATGATCGAACGGGAATTTTTCTGCTTCCTCTTGGGAGAACAACTGCACCGCCAATTCCCATTCCGGGAAATCGCCGGCGCTGATCGCTTCGAACATATCTCGGCGATGGAAGTCGGAATCGGCGCCGGCAATCTTGACTGCCTCGTCCCAGAGGGTCGATTGTAAACCGAGTTTCGGCCGCCAGTGAAATTTTACAAAGGTCGATTCGCCTGCGGCATTAATCAAACGGAATGAGTGAATACCGAAGCCTTCGATCATCCGTAGCGAACGCGGCAAGGTGCGGTCGGACATGATCCACATCACCATATGCATTGCTTCCGGTGTCAGTGAAATATAGTCCCAGAAGGTGTCGTGCGCCGTCGCTGCCTGAGGAAAGCCACGGTCGGGTTCCATTTTGACGGCATGAACGAGGTCGGGAAATTTGATGGCATCCTGGATGAAGAAGACCGGGATATTATTACCGACCAAATCCCAATTGCCCTCTTTCGTGTAAAACTTGACGGCAAAGCCGCGAACATCGCGTGGGGTATCGGCCGAACCGGACCCGCCTGCCACGGTTGAAATACGCGTAAAGAGAGGTGTTTGTTCGCCCACTTCGGTCAACACTTTGGCGGTTGTGTATTTTTCCAGGGATCGGGTCAGTTCGAAGAAGCCATGTGCGCCTGTGCCGCGGGCATGGACGATGCGCTCGGGAATTCGTTCATGGTCGAAATGAGTGATTTTTTCACGCAGGATAAAATCTTCCAGCAGCGTCGGGCCGCTCGAATGGGCTCTCAGGGAGTTCTGATTGTCGGAAATCGTCAAGCCCTGATTCGTCGTCAACGCCGGCTGATCGCCGGTGGTTGTTTGGTGCCACTCTCCGCCGCTGCCGGCTGAAACGGTTACTTCTTCTGGCCCGGACTTTGCCGGTTTGCCCTTGACGGGTTGACCCCCTGTATTTGTTTTGGTCATCATGAATCTCCAATTGATTTTGCGCGACGGCTACTTGCCGTCGCGATGCTGTGGGTTATGAACGCGTTGCTTTACTGGAAAAGCGCTCGCAAGTTAGGGGTCCGGTCGTCGGCGGCGATTGTGGCTTCTAGTTTGTCTGCATAGAACCTGTTGAAATGGCATTACTAAGTTATCACGGTTAAAGCCATCAGAAGTTCGGGACTTTACGTGCATCTTGGGTGTAATAAAGCCTCTTTTAATGGCTTGCCATAGCGCGACAACTTGCCGCGCAATCCCGGCAAGCTTTTTCACAATCAGTCATTCCCAAGGTGGCACAGCTTTTGGCGCAGGCTTCACATACTTCAGCACAAAGGCCGCAGTATTGTGCGACAAATTCCGAGCCGGACAATTGCAAGTCAGCTGAAGTCTGGCAAATCTGCGCACAGTTAATCATCAGCCGGAAATGGCTCGGTTCAACATGCTTACCGCCGGTTTGAAGACAATGATTCATGGCGGTCTGTAAGCAAGTCTGATAGCACTTCGTACAGGCGTCGATGCAGGATTGCATGGTTTTAGTGTTCATTATTTTGCTCCTGGTTAAAATTAAAAATAGTGGTTAATTTATATTTGCACCCTTTTATTCCATTACGGGACGGTTTCAGTTTCTCTGTTTTGACGGCTTAAGTCTGTGCGTTGTCGCACACTAAAGTTAACTGAGTTCGGAGTTGCAACCTGTTTAAACTATAAAAAATAGATGCAGCCTTATTTCGCCATAGCGGGGGTCACTCGCCATACGCTATTGCCAACGTCATCGGCGACTAGCAGTGCGCCTGTCCGGTCAATGGCCACGCCAACCGGACGGCCCAGCGCCTCGCCCTGCGCACTGACAAAACCGGTGAGTATATCCTCAGGTGTCCCTGCCGGGTGTCCGTCGGCGAACGGCACAAAAATCACTTTGTAACCACTCCGGGGTTGACGGTTCCAGGAGCCGTGCTGACCGATGAATGCCCCGCCTGTAAAGCGCTTCGGCAATAAATTACCGACATAGAAGACCAGCCCGAGCGAAGCTGTATGGGCACCAAGCGCATAATCCGGCGCAATGGCTTTAGCCACCCGATCAGGCTGTGGCGGCTTCACTCTCGTATCGGCATGCTGGCCGTAATAGCTGTAAGGCCATCCGTAGAAGGCGCCGTCCTTCACCGAGGTCATATAGTCGGGCACCAGGTCACTGCCGATCTCATCGCGTTCGTTGACGGTAGTCCAGAGCGTACCGCGCTGCGGTTCCCAGGCAAGGCCATTGGGGTTGCGCAGGCCCGAGGCATAGATGCGCGAACGGCCTGTTGCCGACTCAACTTCCCAGATGGCGGCGCGGTTGACCTCGTTTTCCATACCGTTTTCGCCGACATTGCTATTCGAGCCAACCGTGACATACAGACGCGAACCATCTTGGCTGGCGATTACATTTTTAGTCCAGTGATGGTTGATCGGGCCTGCGGGCAAATCAAGCACTTTAACACCGGGTTCAATGAGCTGTGTTTCGCCGGTGCGATAAGGAAAACGCACAAGACTATCGGTATTGGCAACATAAAGGTCGTTGCCAACGAGCGTCATGCCAAAGGGAGAGTTTTGCCCTTGCAGGAAGACTGTTCGCGTTTCCGCGATGCCGTCGCCATTTGTGTCGCGCAACAGGGTGATACGATTAGCACTCGGTACGCCCGCCCCCGCGCGTTTCATGAACCACTTCATAAACCAGCCTTTAAGGCCTTTGTTATCTTCGGGTTGGGGTGGGGCATTGGTTTCGGCAATCAGTACATCGCCGTTGGGGAGAACATAGAGCCAGCGCGGGTGGTCGAGGCCGGTCGCAAAGGCGTTCACTGCAAGGCCAGCGGCAGCCCTTGGCGTTATGCCTGCTGACCAGCCTTTGGCCGGCGCTATATTGACCGTAGGTAGTGGCGTAGGGTTCGGCGGCGGTAGCGTCGGATGGGGACCGATGCCCGCCTGTTCCGGCAATGTCGCTACGTCACCACAGGCGTCAAGATTCAGTATTAACAGGCAGACGAACAGGCGAAAAATGAAACGTTGGTGCATTCGGCATCTCCAGTTGAGAGGTAAAGAGGAATTAACGGCGTAAATAATTCAATTTTGATAAATGTTTGAAATCGTTCGGGCTGAGCCTGTTACCTTCTGGCCTTTGGTCAAGCTCATGCCGAATGAAGTTAGTACTTCACGGGGCCTGTCAATAATTAGGTTGTCGATCCCAGACGGTTTGTGCCCCCCTTTTTTTCGCTTCATGGGGCTCTAAGACCTAACCGCCGAAAATTCCGTCCAGCCATTGGTGTTAAGTCTTAACCTGTTTTTCGCTAGAAAAACATACAAATTGCTCGTGCCTTATACGGTATTTATGTTTATCAGGTTGATAACTTCTTAACGACCGTTATTTGATATGCAACAAATTACACTAATAATCAACAGGTTATAAACATATTCATGGCGTCGGAAATTTCGGCGGTTTGGGCGTAGACCCCCTTCATGATTAGTGCAAGTTATTGCCAAATCATTCCAAAGATCGCTGCCCCCCGTGGAAGCCATTTTTCAGGGTTTATTGTTGTGATAAAACTGATTGAGCCCCTCGCGCTGCAATTCCAATGTATTCGTAGTGTCCGGCCAGTGCTTCTTATCAAATCCCGGAGCCGATGTTAAGGTAGATTTATTCAAATCGAGGACGTAATATTCTTTATTGAGTGGCCAATTAAGCGCCTTCCAAGGAACAATAAAGAGCTTGTCCCCCATACCCAATAGACCACCGTAGGAAAGAACGGCATAGACCACTTTGCCACTCCACGGATCGAGCACTAACTCCTTGATGTCGCCGAGATTATCTCCGTTGGGATTTTTTACAGGGGTACCGATGATCTTGCTGGCCCGGGTCACCTGCTGCATCGACTCGTTGGGCGCCTGGGCGCGTTTGGCCGACTCTCCCCGACCCTCTTGCTTGAGTTCCTTCTGCGTTTCTTTGACTGCACAGGAGGTGACCACGAAAGTCGCACTCAATAACAGCACCGTTATAATGGGATTTAATGTTTTCATACCATCCTCTTCCAGTTTCTTAAAACGATCTCAGCAAGGTCACAGATTTACTCGGTACATCGTGATGTTCATAAACCCAAACTATAGACTTTCAGAAATTAAAATTCCATTACATAAAATTTTTAACCCGCACGGATAACATCCCTTTAAGGGATCATATCCGTTAGTATGGAAATTATTTATCTGAAAAACTATAAATCTAACCGAAACATCAGACGCCGTCGGTACGGTATCACACATACTATCGCATTCCGGTGATAGGCTCCGGCTCCCCGACATTTGCATGGTTATGATGAATCGAGCCGGTATAGACAAGTTGTTATCGCAACCAGTCGGCACTCTTGAACGATGGCCGGTTTTGCATACGCGGCAGATGAAAGATAAAGTCGGCGATATGCCGTCAATAAAGCCATACCGTCATGAGGCAGTTGCAAACTTAATCCGTAACTATTCTTACCGCACCTAAGCGGTTCTAAATAGCCTGCGCATTTAAGGACAACCCTGAATCTATGTGCGTTAACGCACCGAACGCGTTCAGTTTAGCGTGTACTGTTATCGTTAAGCGATGGGATACATCATTCCAGGCTTTGGTCATGACTATCTGGTCATGGCTAACACATTATCAGGAGACAATCATGAACAAAGATCAAGTAAAAGGCCGAGTCGAAGAAGCCAAAGGTAAAGTCAAGGAAGTCACCGGTAAGGTGCTGGACGACAAGGGTATGGAAGTAGAGGGAAATATCCAAAAGAACGTCGGCAAGGGCCGGGCGGGCTTTGGTGATCTCAAGGAAGATATTAAGAAAAACAAATAAAACGCGTACCGCTGAGCCGTGCAGCCGATTCCAGAAATGCTGGCCTGCTGCTGCACGGCGGCAACGAGATTCTCACAAATACTTTTTTCACAGGAAATGAATATGAAACACACCAACATGAAACTCACCGATTTATGGGCTGGCATCTTTTTGACCTTAGCCTCGCTTGGCGCTTATGCCGGGGAAAGTCACATGACAGAAGCACTTAAGCACGCAGAGTCCGCAGCTAAAGCCGACGATAGCAAGGCTATCGTCGAACATGCGGAGGCAGCGAAGACCCATGCAAAAACCGCCGATGAACATTTGGATGCTGGCATCACGAGCCTGAATGATGCTACCGATCACGGCAAGCTGAAGCATACCGACTTAGCGAAGAAATCCGCCGAAGAAGCGGTAACGCATCTGAAAGCCGCGCAATAAAAGAGCGTCGGCTTCGGTAACGCAAGGAACGGCGGGTGAATAACCCGCTTTTTTTTGCTATTTTAAAATTAAACCAGCGCCGGTCGATAAAAATTGCCAAACGCACAAATTATAGACCGTACCAAGCTCAGCTAAGTTAATTCAGACTCTTTATATCAAAAGGAAAGCCACCATCGAAAAGTAAGCGACAGGCAACAGCTGGTGAATTGGAATTTACGAAGAAATTATTTGAACAAGTAGAATATGAAAGAGATTATTTAAGGAGTAAATTAGCTACTTTAAACCTGATGTCGATACACACAGAACCCCAATAGCCACGGAACTGGCACCGTCAAAGTTATGTAACAAATTATTTGGTAACAAAAATGGGCATCAAAAACTTGAAAATAATCAGCCAGGCGTAGTAATTGACAAGCCGCCAGGAACATCAGATATCGATGTGAACATATGGAGACACCAAGACAAAATTTGAGCCATCCTGATGTGGATAATAGCCCTATTACACCACAGGGAAAAACAATTAGTGATGAAATGTTAGGGATGATAAACAAGGTTTTGGCTTCGCTGAATGATTATGAAATTACAGTTGAAGACAAGAAACAGATTCTAAAAAGCGCAATTGAAAGATTAAATTAAAGATAGGGTCAATTTCAACCCTGTTTGCCAGCAAAGGTTGGGGGCTGGCTGACAGGTGTGTCATGTTGAACATGCTCGGCTATCGCTTTGACCTTCGGCGGCTATCGGTTGCATTGGAAACCGATGTCATGGGTTGGGATTGCTGTTCGGACGTTTGACCCGACAAATCCCGCGGGTAGAAGGCCTTCATTAACCAGGCTAGAGGCAAGGCTGTGTATAAGGTGTGGATCGAGGTCATGAGGTTCAGCGCAGTCTTCAGGGGTGTCGTTTCGGTAGTGCGTAGCTTACCGGCAGTGCCTCGGGATTGGGTGGTTTGGCGCTGGGTAAGTTCGCCAAGGATAAAACCGATGCCGCCAGCCAGCAGTAAAGTGGCCGGAGCGGTCACCTGTTGATGTATGTTTCGGACCAACGTGGCAGTGCAAACTCTGACCCTCCGTTGACGGGAGGGTGTAAGAAAATCTGTGTAAACTGCTATTAATTAAAATCGGGCATCCTATCCTGATACATCATCATAAACTGATTAATGGCCGGTTTCCAATCGCGCAATGGCATAGACCATTTTTTTGACGCGTTCTCTATTGCCAGATAAATGACTTTCGTTGCCGATTGATCATTGGGAAATATTTTCCTGGCGTTAGTCGCCTTTCTAATCACGCTGTTCACGGATTCAACGGCATTGGTAGTATAAATTATCTTTCTTATTTCATTAGGATAATCAAAGAAAGCAATCAGGTTAGGCCAGTGATTACGCCAGGATTGACTGATTGATGGATAATGGCTGTCCCAAGTCCTCGCAAAGGCTTCGAGCTCCATTTCTGCTTCTGCAACCGTGATTGACTGGTAGATTTTCTTGAGATCTGCTGCAATCAGTTTTCGATCTTTCCAGGAAACAAAGCGTAATGAATTCCGCACCATGTGGACAATACAGAGCTGAACCTGCGTTTTAGGAAAGATTGTGGCGATGGCATCCGGAAATCCAGTCAAGCCATCCACACAAGCAACAAACACATCCTTGATGCCTCGATTCTTAAGCTCGGTCAATACAGAAAGCCAAAACTTGGCGCCTTCATTTTCGGATAACCAGAGCCCTAACAATTCCTTTTGGCCTGCCATATTGACACCCAGTGCTACATAAACTGCCTTGTTAATAACGCGTTTATCTTGCCTGACTTTTACCACGATACAATCCAGATAGATAATGGGATAAACCTCATCTAAAGGCCTGGATTGCCATTCGATGATTTTTTCCATAACAGCTTCGGTGATCGTTGAAACCTGAGTGGCAGAAATAGTTGCACCGTACATTTCTTCAAAAGTATCAACGATATCCCGTGTTGTCATACCCTTTGCATATAAGGTCAGAATTTTGTCATCAAAATGCGTTAACCGCGTTTGATTTTTACGTACAAACTGAGGTTCAAAAGTGCCGTTGCGGTCTCGTGGCGTTTCGATCTCAAGCACACCGTGATCACCTTTAAGTGATTTAGTACCATAGCCATTCCGGCTGTTGCCGGAATTATGCCCCGCAGGCGAATGCTTGGGATAACCCAAGTGAGCCTCCATTTCCGCATTGAGTGAGGCCTCTACGGTGATTTTGAGTAGCTCTCGGGTTAACGAAGAGAGGTCAGCCTCGGATTTAATACCACGAGCCAGATCCTGAATCGCTGAAACTAAAATGGGGTCTTTGATAATATCGCTCATTTTCATTCCTCCTAAAGGAATTTCACTATACTAAAAATGAGCAGTTACACGAAATTATTTACACCCTCGTTGACGGATCAAAAGTTCTCGCTCAGCCTCTCCGATTTGAATCCTCAGAGACAGAGACTTTGGTTTGTTTCGCTTTGGAAAGTGGGCCTTAATCATGACTTCTCCCTATCCCGTCGCTCAGTAGACGGGGTCTGAAAACTGCGAAGGGTCGCGGGAAATTGTAGATAGCGGCTCTTACGGCGTATCACGCCAAAGAATATAAGTGCAATCAGCAAATTGGAAGCGACGGCAAGCAGTATGGCGCTACTCGCTGCCACGATGCCATGCTCGACCAGTTTCAGCACGGCGGCTGCCATGAGTCCTAGCCAGGCACCGATCAGTAACACACCAACCATCACTCCTGCTACGATCATGTCCACCAGGCTCTTGCCAGCCCGATGCGTCTCCAGCGTGGCAAGCCGAAAACGATCGTGGGTTAGCCCGCGCAGCTCACACCATAGCGATTGAGCATCTTCCAGCATACCGGCGCAGCTCCCCGGATCACCGCACGTTTCAGTTTGAACAGGCGTTTCATGCTTTAAGGCGTCGTGCTTCATGAGGTTTGACGGTCTAACGGCCGCTCAAAACGCGGTTCAGCAGAAAGCCGGCCGCCACTGCGATACCCACCGACGTTATGGGGTTGTCGCGAACATAAACGCGGCAATCCTCCAGTAATTGCTGCTCGGAATTTTTGAGTTGCTCGCCTTTTTCGCCAAGCGCTTCTTCCGGGGCCTGATGGGTCGTACTGGCGAACTTATCGAAAGACTCATGTGCAGAATTAGCAGCTTTGTCTATTATTTCCATGATGGTTTCCTCTCTATTTAAGCCGTAGGTCATTTGCGGCGTCGGGTTCATGATGTTTGACAATCTAACGGCCGCTCACCAAGCGGCTCAGCAGAAAGCCTGCCGCTACCGCGATACTCACCGACGTGATGGGGTTGTCGCTGATAAAACCTGAGCAATTTTTCATCAATTGCTGCTCGGTTTTTTTCAGTTGTTCGCCTTTTTCGCCAAGCGTTTCCGCAGCCTGACTGGTCGCATCGGCGATTTTATCGTAAGCTTCATGTGCGGAATGGGATACTTTATCTGTAATGTCCATGGTAGTTTCCTCGTCTAGTTAAGTTTATTTGAGTTGCATTTCATTCTTGACTGACTTCGCGGCTCCTGTGCCAGTGCCACCGTTTTGGTAGTACCGGCACTGGGATTCACGAAACCGCAGGGCGGCCTAAGCAGGATGCCATGTTGGCAACACTCAACGCGATTGGGCTGACCGGTGGTTCGGCTTCGCCTCTCTCCGCCTGCAACTCGTGCTTGCGTTGGATCAATGCTGCACCTAGAGCGGCGGTGTCGACCTTGGCTTTCTTTGCCTTGGGAAACATTTTTCCCTCTTCTTCCTTGACATGATGATCGCTGCTCTCGCCAAGCACGGTAACCGTTGCGTCGTAGTGGTCGTGTGCGGGTGTCATGGCCTCTAGTTGCGCAATGAGGTTCTTGGCTCCGGCATGCTCCACGTCAGCTTCGTCCATCAAATCGTCGTCCTTGATGGCGGCGCGAACCGCCGGGTAAAAGATTTCTTCCTCGGCTTGGGCATGGATGGTCAGTTCCGTGCATATCTGCCGAACCACTTCTGCTTTTGCTTTATCGCTGCCATCGCCCTTGGCGAGTTTGGCAAAATCCGCAAACAGTTTTTTTACCTTCTTGTGGTCTTCAGTGAGTAGCGTGATGGCGTCCTCTCCGTGCTGCATGGCGGGTTTAAGTGCGGTCTTCGTCATAACTTTGTCCTCAAGAAATTTTAAAGGTCAGACTTGGGGGTTCCAAGTCATGCGGCTCTTTACGGCTGCGGAATGTCGCTGGCTGCCACCCCCCCGGACCGGCTCAGAAGCTATGTCCCCGGGCGATGGCCCGTCTCGCTTGTAACCATAATAGGTTGGTAAGTCCGCTAAGTCGGTTCGTTACCTAACATAGCGTAGGATTTTTTTGCGGGCTCGGAAACCCCTGCGAATCGGTGACGGCAGAAGACTCCGGTTTTATGAAATGATCATCCATCCAGCTCGTCTGCAATCGGAGCCCTGCTTAAGCATCATTCCGGCAAGTGCGTATGGATGGCGTAGATGACAAGGGTGGCATTTTAAGTCGAGCTATACCAGCGGACCCCAAGCGCTACACTCTCGTTGGGTCTAACAATGAGTCTTTAAGCTACCTTGTCATCTACACAAGTGTTGGAAGGTTTACCGGATGAAAATTGAACTAAAAAAGAAATTTGGGAGATTAAAATAATTTTCAAAAAACCTGAGTTTTGGCAGATAAAGCAATTCATCTTCAATGTGCGACACCGCACCGACTCTAAGACGATTTTCCCATAAACTTTACACCAGCTTGCATCATGAGGTCTTTTAACAGCCTCTTTAATGCGAGCCAAAATCAATCAATAGACATATACATACGAATATTTTAGGAGATGTGTCATGGGTAAATATTTCATAGGCTGGCTAGTTGGCGTGCCGGTGATTGTTTTGGTCATTATTTATTTGGTGTTCAATCATTAATCGTTCAGTCCACCTGCAGCCATTTAAAGAATGTAAATGTCGGCGTGCCATCTTTAATCAGCATGGTTTTGAAACCATCAGATTTTAAAACTTAACAGATCCTTTTGCATTTTTTATAAGGAATCCATTATGGAAGCAACAGACAAGACCCATACTGTCGATGACACCGTTGACAGACTTAGATCAGGAGCTCACTCGACTGTCGACAAAGTAGCCAATGCAACCACTCAGGCGGCAGAAGCACTGGGTCAAAAAAGCGAGCAATTGAAAAATGTGGAGCAGCAGTTTTTAGAAAACTGCCGGGGTTACATTCATAAAAACCCCGCAGCTTCATTAGGTATAGCCGTCGGAGCCGGTTTTCTGTTAAGCCGTCTGATGAGCAGTCGCTAGACCATCGACCTGGTTGCCGTGCGATAACAGGTTTTACCGAGCAACAGCGGAATAACAATGTCGTTTGTGGTTAGGTAAAGTGAGTGGTCATTCGTTGAATCAGAAGGATAAAGCCGATGCCATTCAATTATTTCGAAAAAGAAACACTCACTATTTAGGAGCTTACTATGTCTACACGCTTATTGTTAGCTATGTTCACTTTGACGGGCAGTTTACTAATGATGACGGGTACTGTTCGAGCCGAACAGAATACCGCCATCTATTTGGCGGCCGACTCGGCATTGGAAAATACCGAGATCAATGTTCGCGACAAGGATAACACGACGTTAACCCCGGAAGATCAAAAGGAAACCGAAGGCGATATCAAAATCACAGCTGCCATACGGCAAGCTGTGGTTAAAAATGAGTCGCTATCAGTCAATGCGCAAAATATAAAAATCATCACCCGTAATGGCGTGGTGACTTTACGCGGGCCTGTTGAAAGTGAAGCCGAAAAAATTAAACTGCAAGATATCACCAAGCAAACGCCTGGTGTAATGCAGGTAAATAATGAACTTGAAATTAAAGCGCCATAAAAGCCCAGGAGAATGACATGACTAAAGCAGTTTTTTGTATCGCCAAAAATACCGATCAGGCAGAAATCATTGTTAATGACCTGATTACCGCAGGCTTTTCAAATAATGATATATCGGTGCTGTTTCCCGACAAATCCACCACCAAGGATTTTGCGCATGAAAAGCATACCAAAGCGCCGGAAGGTGCTGCTATTGGTGGGTCCGTGGGTTTAGGGACCGGCGCTGTGCTTGGCTTGTTAGCCGGGATTGGCGCTCTGGCTATTCCAGGCGTCGGTCCGTTAATCGCCGCAGGGCCCATTATGGGAGCACTGAGCGGTGCGGCCGTAGGCGCGGCCACCGGCGGTTTGGCTGGCGCTTTAATCGGGCTGGGTATCCCGGAGTATGAAGCCAAACGCTATGAAGGAAAAATCACGGGTGGAAGCGCGCTGATTTCCGTACATGCGCCTACCAGCGAAGCCGTTGATCAGGCAAAAAAAATATTCGAGCGCAACCATGCCGAGGATATTTCCTCGACTGGGGAATCGTTAGTTTAAGCTTGATGATGCTATTGTACGTAATCAAGAATTAATCAATTAGGATTTTTATTATGCATAACATTGAAACACTCAACAAATTTCTGAAAGATGAATTATCTGCAACGGAAACCTACCAACAGGCGTTGGATAAACTTCGGGAAGATGCCAGACTGGGTGAATCGAAGGATCTAAGGCCCATTTATGAGGATCATAAAGAGGCAGTTTCCAGTTTACAGGCACTCATCAGTCGACTGGGAGGGACCCCCTGTGAGGACTCAGGAGCCTGGGGAACTTGGGCGAAAATAGTCCAGGGAAGCGCTAATCTGCTGGGTAAAGAAGCGGCACTAAAGTCTTTACAGGGCGGAGAAAAAAGTGGCGCGGACGCTTATGAGGAAGCGTTGCAGGAGACTGAGCTGTCTTCAGATATTCGCTCTTTGATTGAAACGAAGCTGCTGCCTGCTCAACAAGCGCATATACGCACTTTGGATCGGCTTTTGGCCGCGGAAACTGATTAGGTTTTCCAGCTTAGCACGCAGTTTTTAAATGAAGTCAGCGTGAACTCAAATTTATTCGCGCTGGCTTTATTTATTGTGTTACCGGCTTTTAAATAAAAGTTTTTGATGTTTTTAATGGGAGTCACCTATAGACTTTCAGAAATTAAACTTCCAAAAATTCCGTTAGAATATGATCATATTACCAATATTAAGTGATCATATCAATGGCAGTGTTAGCAATATCTATTTCCAAAACGCTATTAGAAAAACTACGAGCAAGTTTGTTAATCGCGTTCAAATTAAAAAATATTCAAGCCTACCGATTAGCAACAGCACTGATTTGTTATGGCGAAGGGGGAAAAGTAAAGGAGATTGCACTACTGTTTGGAATAAACGCCAAAACTATCGTCAACTGGCTACTAAAATTCATGTCCGGAGGAATAGATTGGGTAATGGGTAAGCATTACCACGGACGTGGCCGCAAAGAAAAACTGACGAAGGCGGAGCAAAAACAATTATGCATCATGGTAACTCAAGGCCCTGAAGCTCACGGATTTTCTAGCGGAATATGGAACTGTGCCATGATTGCAGAGCTCATTGTGCTCAATTTTTCTGTTTGCTATAACCTAAAATACTTGCCAAGCTTATTGAAAAAACTGGGCTTAAGTTACCAAAAAGCGCGTTTCATCAGTGACCGCCAGGATGAGGAAAAACATGAAAAGGCCATTAAATTTACTCGCCGCCCCGATTGGTTGGACCGGCTCTTACAGATACAATTCAAAGCCAACAATAAGCATTTTTTAGGCTGACTTTTTTAAAAAACATATCAGGGAAACCTGAGGGACAGTTGTGCCTTATGTGTCAACTGTTCACTACTTTTGCTTCAAAATGAAGGGTGCCGTTTTTTTGTCATTAAAAAGTGGCTATCGCACTGATCGAGCAAAGTGGATTGAAACCAGACAGCTCTAACAGCGCAACCGTCTGGTTTTAATTCTAAGGGCGTTTAAATGCCAGATCTTCGGCCATTAATAATACGTAATAATATTATGATGACTGCGAAAACCAATAAAATATGAATAAACCCGCCCAATGTGTAGGCGGATACTAAACCCAGTGCCCAAAGGACGATTAGGATGATAGCTATGGATTCAAGCATTGTTTTTCTCCGTAAGGGCCTGTCGATTGACTGACGATATGAAGTAATAGTGATAAAGGATATTCGGTAACGAAAAAACCAGGTGGCTTATCCACTCACCGTAACAGAAATATTTAACCCCTTGTTTTTATTTATCTTTCTTGGCTTCATTCTTGATGTCTTGCTTAATATCGCCATATTCTGACTGTACTTTACCGACATTTTTTTGAATATTGCCTTCGACTTCCATACTTTTGTCGTTTATCACCTGACCAGTGGTTTCCTTAACAGCACCTTTTGCTTCCTCAACCCGGCCATTGACCTGATCTTTGTTGACAAGTGACTGGTCTTGGCTTTCTGCGGCGTAAGCGCCAAATGAACAAACGGTTAAAATGATGGCCAGTCCAAAATTGTTAAGTTTCATCTCGTTAATTTTCATGTTTTCTTCCTGTAAAAATGGCTTGTAATTATTTGCTTGTGGCGATGCCGCAAACTGACTTGGGCTTGTCTCGCCTAAGCCGCTGGTTTTAGATTTTATCGATAACTTTTTTAATTGACTCTTTAGTGTCTTCTTTCAGATCACTAAGTCCTGATTGAGCCTTGCCGATATTTTTTTGGATATTTCCTTCTGCTTCCATATTTTCATCATCCAAAATAACGCCGGTCGCTTCTTTAATTTTACCTTTAGTTTCTTCGATACGGCCTTTTACTTGATCTTTGTTCATGTGAATCTCCTGATAAATTAGTCATGAGTGAGCTGCGAAAACCTATTTCCAACCACTGGTTAAAAATTTTACACACAAAATTGAACTTGGTCGGTGCGGTAACGAACCGACTGGAAATTAGTTCACAATGGACATCGCCATAGTGGCTTTCATAAACTCAACCAGCACAAAAAACTGTGTTGAATGGTTTTACACCTCTAACGCCGCATTGCAGTTGCTAGAGCAAAGTCATAAAACAAGCGCAGAACAATATTGCCCTGGTTTTCCGGTTTAACCTTGCCAAAAGTAGCATTAGTTTTAATGGTCTTTAGACACCTGAATAGTCCAATCAGAAATTTCTTGTGCCATTTGTTCAAGTAATGGTGCAAAACCATGTTGGTGCCGATGGGATGGGCAATAATAGCCAATTTTTACTGGAAAAACTTAGATGCTCTTTTTGCAAAAACTGGAAATTTTTTTAACGCTGTTTGATAGTATCTAGTTTTTAGTTGATCATTTCAATTAACGATAGTTAACGCACCGTTCGAATGGCCCACCACCAGGTGAGCGGGGGAGAAGGCGATCGAATTCCGTTTTGACTACTTGGTAGCATTCGCAGACTCGCGCTTCCAATCCCGGTCGGTTCAGCACTGTGATGTGACCACGGTGATAATTAATCAATCCCGCTTTCTGCAATTTTCCGGCGGCTACCGTGACGCCTTCACGGCGCACGCCGAGCATATTGGCGATCAATTCCTGGGTCATGATCAACTCGTTAGAAGCAAGCCGATCGAGGCTAAGCAGTAGCCAGCGGCAGAGTTGCTGGTCCACTGAATGATGCCGATTGCAGGCCGCTGTCTGTGCCATCTGGGTAAGTAACGCCTGGGTATAATGCAACAACAAATGGTTGAGCACTCCGCTACGACGTCCCCCAAAGCGGTTGAATTGCTGTATAAGTACATGCGCTCTCAGCCGATAAGCGTAGCCCTCGCTCTGTACGACGGCGCGATTGGGCATGCCGCCGCCACCCATGAAGAGGCTGACACCAATGATGCCATCGTTGCCGATCACGGCAATTTCCACCGATGCGCCATTCTCCATAACGTAAAGTTTTGACACGATGCAGGTCGTAGGGAAATAGGCATGATGCAACTCATCTCCGGACTCATAAAGTACTTTGCCGAGCGGCATCGGGACTTGCTCCAGATGAGGAAAAAGGTGCTCGTATTCGGTTACCGGGAGTGCATTGAGAAGATAGTTTTGTCGAGGACTATCTAGTTTAGCCATAAGTAATCTTCATATTAGTTAGTTAATGTTGGGTTCTAATCAACAAAAGGATCTAAAGTTTCATGGGATTTTAGTTAACCTATTATGCATAAAGCTCTAAAGGCGATTTTCTATCTCCCAAAAATTGGCTGATTTTAGATGTGCTTTTTTGAGAACTTAAAATCCTGGGTATTGCGAATTCTACGTTTACAAAATTTCACTTATTATTTGTTAGGTTTATGATATTTTGTACGATTTACTTGCTATGTTAGCTATTTAGCCCTCCTTAACCCCATTAAAATAAGAGTTACAGAGCGGTTCATTTATGAAACTAAAATCGGACGGTGTTAAATTTCTTGGTACTCAGTAGACAGTTTAAAGCTCGTGAAACTTTAGATCCTTTTGTTTATTAGTACCCATAGTTAATATGTTATATTATTCAATAAGTTATTAAAAATATATCAGCCGAATTTGAAATCGATATTTCGGCTACAAGCTAGTGATACCAAGGACTCCAGGGGGGGGCGGAACAAATCGTTCTTTTGGTTAACTAAGCACACTATAGCAATAGTAAACAACCTAAGTCCACATTTACCAGAATCGACTCTAAAACAAATAACGCTGATTATTAAATCCATGTTACCAATGACGGAACATTTAACCATTCTTGGCTTATCGCGTTGGACTGAAAAGAGTGGCAGCTATCGCACGGCACAACGGTTTTTTAAAGGGAAAATAGCGTGGTCGGCGTTACGTTGGTAGCCTGATAGTTGGGCATGTCTTTTCGTGCCCAACATTTCCACGTTAAAGATATTGGCTGAACACCGATGGTAAGGATTCGCGCGTAAATGAGTAAAATCAGTGTTTTTTAATGCAAACTTTGTCCAAATTAAAGCTAATTTTAGTTGGGACAGGCTTTTGTCTAGGTTCTGTTGACGTTTCACCTCAGCCATAAAAGCACCGAGGAAAATGACAGCATCCCCATGTAATTAATAGCTTTTTTCTCATATCGTGTAGCAATTCTGCGATAGTGCTTGAGTTTACCAAA
>NZ_JAOEGU010000063.1 GCF_025583945.1 Methylobacter psychrophilus | reverse complement strand
AACCGCACCATCTTGGCAATGTTTGAGGCGTAAACGGGCGTTCCCCACACCCGTGGGGATGAACCGCCGGTTTTGAACCATCCGAAGCAATGACTACAGCGTTCCCCACACCCGTGGGGATGAACCGGCCGCAAAGAAATATAAAAACGATTGTTATCTGCGTTCCCCACACCCGTGGGGATGAACCGTAATGAGTAGTCAGCCGAATAATCCGCAGCAAGCGTTCCCCACACCCGTGGGGATGAACCGCACCATCTTGGCAATGTTTGAGGCGTAAACGGGCGTTCCCCACACCCGTGGGGATGAACCGCCGGTTTTGAACCATCCGAAGCAATGACTACAGCGTTCCCCACACCCGTGGGGATGAACCGCCGCAAATCCCGACCAAATAGATCAGGATCGGGCGTTCCCCACACCCGTGGGGATGAACCGCCGTGCCTTATTCGGTCGCTGGTTATGCGTTAGCGTTCCCCACACCCGTGGGGATGAACCGAATGACCAAAGGCGGCACGGAATCAGAACGCGGCGTTCCCCACACCCGTGGGGATGAACCGACCAGAACTTAACCGGAAAAAACGCGCAAATAGCGTTCCCCACACCCGTGGGGATGAACCGCTATCCCGACACGGCCAAAGTTCAGGATATTTGCGTTCCCCACACCCGTGGGGATGAACCGCCCAGCGTGTTAGTAGCAATAGCCGCATCTTCGCGTTCCCCACACCCGTGGGGATGAACCGGTATTCGACATGCGACTAAACCCGCACAGAAAGCGTTCCCCACACCCGTGGGGATGAACCGGGTAAGTTTGCGGTGACGGTTGATGTTGGCCCGCGTTCCCCACACCCGTGGGGATGAACCGTAGACTCATTACATTTAGCTACAAACTTTCCCCGCGTTCCCCACACCCGTGGGGATGAACCGCATGTTGATTTTTCATCGAATGGGAAAGGAGAGCGTTCCCCACACCCGTGGGGATGAACCGACAGGGGTAGTTCCTGTAGCCAGTTCTGAGTTGCGTTCCCCACACCCGTGGGGATGAACCGCGGAGCGGGATAAATTGCAATCTGATTTATCAGCGTTCCCCACACCCGTGGGGATGAACCGCAGATTGGTGTCATGTACTCTGCGGAACTAATGCGTTCCCCACACCCGTGGGGATGAACCGCCTTCAAATCCATAAATTGTTCGTGGCTCCGAGCGTTCCCCACACCCGTGGGGATGAACCGTAATTGCTCCTAAGTCTGATGTTTTAGCGCGTGCGTTCCCCACACCCGTGGGGATGAACCGCCGCTTTTAACTGCCCGCTTTACAGTGCAGTAGCGTTCCCCACACCCGTGGGGATGAACCGTTATATTTTTCATAAGAAAATCCTTGTTGGTTGCGTTCCCCACACCCGTGGGGATGAACCGGAATTACAAATCGAAAAGGGATTTAAAACGCAGCGTTCCCCACACCCGTGGGGATGAACCGCGTGGTATTAGCCATAATAATTAGGTTTCCATGCGTTCCCCACACCCGTGGGGATGAACCGTGTAGTCTAATAGCTTCACGGTTTGGGATTTTCGCGTTCCCCACACCCGTGGGGATGAACCGTTTGGCAATACGAATTGTGCTGGTCGTTGTGCGCGTTCCCCACACCCGTGGGGATGAACCGCATATACATGCAGTGAGTCGTGCAAGCAGAAAGCGTTCCCCACACCCGTGGGGATGAACCGTTATAGAGTCGCGCCGGATCCTTAGCAAATCGGCGTTCCCCACACCCGTGGGGATGAACCGAACTCTAGTACCAGCGTTTTATTAGCTGCAATGCGTTCCCCACACCCGTGGGGATGAACCGGCTCAAAAGGAACTTGAGCAGCATCTTCATTGGCGTTCCCCACACCCGTGGGGATGAACCGCGGTAATACCGGAACCGCAGGAAACACAACAAGCGTTCCCCACACCCGTGGGGATGAACCATGTACGAGTATTTTCCCAGTGAATATTCGCCCGCGTTCCCCACACCCGTGGGGATGAACCGGCTATATCACCATAACCACTGCATGTTTTACAGCGTTCCCCACACCCGTGGGGATGAACCGGTATTAAATCTGTGGGTGAAATGGGGGTATTTGCGTTCCCCACACCCGTGGGGATGAACCGCAGTAACCAAGACCATGCAGACGATGTTGAAAGCGTTCCCCACACCCGTGGGGATGAACCGCGAGGGGCTATTAATGGCAGATGAAGCCGACAGCGTTCCCCACACCCGTGGGGATGAACCGTTTACTGTTGAGGGTTTCATTGATTACGAAAGGCGTTCCCCACACCCGTGGGGATGAACCGCCGATAACAAGGTATCAATAACCAGTTTTCCAGCGTTCCCCACACCCGTGGGGATGAACCGATGATAAATAACGGATCTAAGGGACAATACCAGCGTTCCCCACACCCGTGGGGATGAACCGCATTAAAGCTCACTGGTCAGGAACTTGAGCAGGCGTTCCCCACACCCGTGGAGATGAACCGTCTGCTTTAGTAAACATAATTACCCATTAATTGTGAAAGTAGTGCTTGATACCTCAAGAATAATATCAAATTGGTCAGTAACTGACTGAATACTATATAAATTAGCGCTATTTGGCGACATAATCTGAAATACTAATACATCATTTTTTAGTTTCTCCAGTTACTCATCAGCCGATAGATCTGATTGCGGTAACTGCAAAATACTTTTAGTATCTGATCCGTATTTTGAACCCAAATAACCATTTACCAGCGATTTTAGCCAGTATCCGGTCATTAGTTGTAAATCATAGCCAGTTATTTTATTATCCATGTATAGATTTTAATGGGTTTGTAGCGTAGATTGGCTCTGGTTTTATGTATTAATTTGATGAGCAAAATAATGACAACGATAACTTTTGATACCTTAAAATTTGCACAGAAACTTGAGCAATCAGGAGTGCCACGCAATCAAGCAGAGGCTTTTGCAGAAGCACAAAAAGACTTTCTTGATGAAATAACACGGGCTGAATTGGCTACCAAGAATGATATTAAGGATATTCGTAGCGATATTCAGTCTATGCGCATAAAAATGGTTGAGCAGGATGGCCAGTTTGCACTACTCAAGTGGATGCTTGGCTTTCTTATGGCAGGTATGCTTTCTTTAGTTATAAAGGCATTTATTTAACTTAATTATTTGAATTTTATATGAAAAAAAATATTAACAGTATGCCTGGTTTTATTCTCATCTCATTACTAATGCTGATTTGAGCATTAATGCTTTTAACAAGATGAATAATGGCAATGAGCTTGAAAAGAAAAGCGTTGAAATGTATGTCTGCTGTGTGTTAATTAGTGTTTAAATGTCAACGGATACTTGGGACCTCAAAAACAACCACCATTATTTTGCTATTCTGGCGACATAATTACCGGTCAGGCGCTAAAAATTGCAGATGATAAGGTTAATTTATACTTATCAAATAACCCAAATGATGGTAAAAAAGAAATGTTGAGGTTATTTGTGCTAGTCGATATTGTCTTACTTAATGTATTTTGCACCGTCACCCATTTCAGTATTACCTAATACCTTGCGAGTCCATTTCAGCTATCATGGCCGCTTTATTTAATGATTGTTTCCCTGTTTCCCGTGAAGCAATTTTTGTAGCTCCATCACTGGCTTTACCGACGTTTCCCGCACCCGTGGGGATGAACCGTAAAGTAGTGAATCTGCCTTACTCATAAATTTGCATTCCTTATCCTCAAGTAACCATTCTTTTTACACGAGACAAAAAAATAAGCGCCTGATTAGACACAGTGACTAACGCACAGGTATTATGGACCAATTTTTATTGGTCAATAAATCTGGTTGCAGTTGATTTATCAGTTATTTATAGCTCGATTGATTATTTGCTTTTATTAACCTTATCAAACTATCGCTTTTATGAACGTAATACATGGAGCCTGGATTCCTAAAGACACCCAAGATTTTATGCAAGTGGGTGATTTTTACTTGTGGGTAGAAAGTGACGAGATTGGGAAGACAGAAAATTTAACGCTGCACCCTCAACATTTGCCCCAAAAGCCTTGTTTGGAATTTTTAAAAAATGACTTGGCATTCGGTTTGGTGGATACAGGGCAGGGGGCATTATTATCGCTGCTGTTACCTACCTATGCCGGTAAGCCATTGCCGTCTCAAGAGCTACAGTATAGTGAAATTGACGACACGGTGATATTGCAGAGCTGGCAGGTCTACGCTTATCCGTTACCAGTCCCGCTGAAAGCGATTAATAACATTCATTTTTTGTGTTGTTATCAGGCCAGTAATAGCCGAATCGGTAGTGATTTTTTGTTTTGGTATTACTTTAGCCAATCGTTAAAACAAATTCTGGCTAAAGATCAGTATATTCCTTTGTTGTTGAGCAAAAAAGCGGGTGCAAAAATTGAGTTGTATCGGCGCTGGCAATTGGTATCAAGCAACTATGAAAGCTTGATACAAGCAGCCATTACCCAAATGCCGCTGGCGTGTAGTCAACAGCACCAGCCTGAATCGTTGTTACGGCATTTTGCCGAAGTGGTTATTGATGAGCTAATTACCGTTGCTGCACTGGAAATTCCGCAGATTTTTACTAAAAAAATTCAGGGTGATTTTTTAGAAACCATTCTGTTACACAAACACTCCGCCGAGTCGATTGCCATCTGCCAACAGCTACCTGATGACTTTATACACTGGCAGCAATGGCAGCAAAAACTGTTGGGAACCCAAGTAAAGAGCACTTTGCATATGGGGTTTCAGTTGCTTGAAGCGAATGCAGAGGCGATTGACCAGTGGCGTTTGGTGTTTTTTCTATCGTCTCACAACGATCCCTCGCTTAAACTGGATTTGGCTGATTTTTGGGCACATAAAGATCACTTTCATGAGTTGTTACAGCAACAGTTTGGGGCGGCAATTGAACAGCAAATTTTAATTAACCTGGCACAAGCGGCACGTATTTATCCCAAATGTTGGCAGGGGATGCAAGGCGCTGAGCCGGATAGTGTGCAATTAACCATGGATGAAGCTTTTGAGTTTTTAAAAGAAAGCGCCTGGATTTTGGAGGATGCTGGTTTTAAAGTTATTATTCCGGCGTGGTTAACCCCTAAAGGTCGCCGCCGGGCAAAAGTTCGTCTGCGTTCTGGTGGTAAAACCAAGTCTGCACCTGCCAGTTCGCAAGCTTATTTCTCGATGGAGACGCTGACAGATTATCACTACGAGTTGGCTATCGGTGATGAAACGCTAACCCCTGAAGAATGGCAACAATTGGTAGATGCCAAAGTGCCGTTGATTTACTTTCGCGGTCAATGGATGGAGTTGGATCGCGATAACATGCAAGACATGCTGGCTTTTATTCAACAGCAAAATACGTCAGTCCCTGAGTTGTCGGTGCAGGAATTATTAAAAAAATTAGCCGAAGATGCTGACAATTTTGAACTTGATGTACATGACAGTCTGGCAAAGATGCTGGCCAAGTTATCGGATAACAGTCAGTTAGAACTCATCGATAATCCGGCGGGACTTAATGCAGAGCTACGCGATTATCAAAAGCGTGGTGTGGCATGGTTACGTTATCTGGAAAACTTGGGTTTAAATGGTTGTCTGGCCGATGATATGGGGCTTGGTAAAACCATGCAAGTGATTAGTTTGTTGGTCATGGAGCGCGAGCAAACAAAACCAGGTCCTACGCTACTGATTGCGCCCACTTCGGTTATTGGCAACTGGCAAAAAGAAATTGAAAAATTTGCCCCGCAGCTGACCACGTTGATTCATCATGGCAGTGACCGTGAACAAGCGGTTAATGCTTTCAAGCAACGCTGCTTACAACATGATTTGCTGATTACCTCGTACACGCTTGCCCGTAAAGACAGTAAATTACTGGGTGCCTTGCACTGGCATCGGGTAGTGCTGGATGAAGCGCAAAATATTAAAAATCCCAAGGCGGCACAAACCAAAGCTATTTTAAAGCTTAATGGCGATTCGCGTATGGCCTTAACAGGTACGCCGGTAGAAAACCGCTTAATGGATTTATGGTCTATTTTTAATTTTCTTAATCCGGGTTATTTAGGTAAACAGGCACATTTTCGTAAAACCTATGAATTGCCGGTACAGCGTGATAATGACCAGCGCCAGTCGACTATCTTAAAAAGACTGATCCAGCCGTTTATCTTGCGGCGTTTGAAAACGGACAAAGCGATTATCAAGGATTTACCCGACAAAATTGACAGCAAGATATATTGTAATCTTAGCAAAGAACAGGCATCCCTGTATGAAGTCGTCGTGCAAGATGTGGTTACCCAGTTAGAGGCAGCAGAAGGTATTCAACGGCAGGGCTTAATGTTGTCGACTTTGATGAAATTAAAACAAATTTGTAATCATCCGATGCAGTTTTTACAAGATGGCAGTGCCTTTACCCCAGAGCGCTCGCATAAACTTGAGCGCATCAGCGAAATGCTCGAAGAAGCGATGGCACAAGGCGATAGTGTGTTGGTATTTACCCAATTTACTGAAATAGGTGAGCACCTGGAACGTTATCTAAGAAAAGAAAAACATTATAAAACCCATTACTTGCATGGTGGCACGCCACGTAACAAACGTGAATTGATGATCAGTGATTTTCAAGATCCGGATACCGGTCCTGCTGTGTTTATTTTATCGCTCAAAGCCGGTGGTGTGGGTATCACCTTAACCCAGGCCAATCATGTGTTTCATTTTGATCGTTGGTGGAATCCTGCGGTTGAAAATCAGGCGACTGACCGGGCCTTTCGTATCGGCCAGAAAAAAAATGTCTTTGTACATAAATTTGTAACGCTGGGGACACTGGAAGAGCGTATCGATCAAATGATTAGTGATAAGCAAAAAATGGCTGACAGCATTGTTGGTAATGATGAAAGCTGGCTAACCAAGCTTGATAATCAGGCATTTAAAGAACTGATTACACTCAATAAACACAGCATTATGGAAGACTGATATGAGTGCTCATGCAAAAACCTGGTGGGGACAGCAATTTATAGCCGCCCTGGAAGATTTTACCGACAGTGGTCGCCTTGCGCGTGGACGCTCTTATTCTACCGACAATCGTATCAAGCAATGGGTATTGCAGAAAGGTAAAGTCGAGGCAAAAATGCGCGGGAACATCAATCCTTATTTTGGTGTTTATAAAGAGCCAACTTATAAAGTCAGTGTGCAAATGACGCATTTATCAGAGGGGCAATGGCAAAAAATAATTCAAAAACTTAGCCAACGCGCCAGTTTTATTGCCCGATTATTGCTCAATGAAATTCCGGAAAATATTGAAACGGTGTTTACTGATGTGGGTGTGCATTTTCTGCCCAATGATTATAAAGATTTTAACGTGTCCTGTAACTGCCCCGATTATGAAGTCCCCTGTAAACATATTGCTGGTGTTTGTTACCGCTTGGCGGGTCAATTAGATCAAGATCCGTTTCTGTTATTTGAAATGCGCGGACTGGCACCCGAAAAATTATTACAGGAATTGGCGCTATCACCTTTAGGTAAAGTATTAAGTGATGCAAAAAGCAGTGCAGCTGTTGACACGCAACCGGTGAGCAGTTTTTATACTCGACCGGTATTAACAGAGTTGCCTAAGGAAATTCGCTTGAAAGACTTTTGGCAGGGACAGCTGCCGTTGCCAAAAAGTCTGGAACCCGGCCAAGCGGCAACTGTTCCCGCTATGTTAATTAAAAAAGGCGGGGATTTTCCTGCGTTTTGGCAAAAACAAAACTCTTTTATCGACGTGATGGAAGATTTTTATCTTAGGATGCGTAAGGCTACTTTGAAAGGGTTGTGATTGCAAACGCCGGTGATGCATTGAGTCAATTAAACAGGGAGCCTTAAGATTCGGCTTTCTGTTCACGTGCCAACAGATTTTGTACGGCAGTCAGTGGTGCGAGGTTTTCGTAGAGCACTTTATAGGTTTGCTCAGTGATGGGCATATCTATGCCGTGTTTTCTGGCTAATAATAACGTTTCTTTGGCGGCGGAAATACCTTCGATTTCCTGGCCAATTTCCTGCATGGCTGTTACTCTGTCTTTACCGAGTCCCAATGCCAAACCAAAGCGCCGGTTTCTGGATTGGTTGTCGGTACAGGTTAAAATAAGATCTCCCAAGCCTGCCAAACCCATAAAGGTTTCTTGTTTTCCTCCCAGTTCAACACCCAAGCGAATAATTTCATTAAGGCCGCGTGTAATTAATGCGGCTCTGGTGTTGGCACCAAAGCCCAAACCATCAGCGATACCGGCAGCAATAGCCAGAACATTTTTTACCGCACCACCCACTTCTACGCCGACAATATCGGCACTGGTATAGGTTCTAAACTGTCCGCCATGCAAAATGGTGGAAAGTTGTTTGGCAAAGCCCGGCTGGGATGAGGCTATAGTAATGGCAGTGGGGAGGTTTTCTGCAACTTCGTGAGCAAAGGTAGGCCCTGAAAGAATGGCCGCCGGGGTTTGCGGGCCAAAAATATCAGCAACTATTTCATGGAGTAATGAACCATCATCAGGATTGAATCCTTTGCTTGCCCACGCTATTTTAACTTCGTTTGATAAGTAGGGTTTAAGCTCAATCAGGGTTTTTTTAAAGGCATGACTGGGCACACAGACCAGTAGCAGCTTGCTAAATGCAGCAACTTCGGCCAAGTCTGAAGTAACGGCAAGAGTGGCAGGGAAATAATGCTCAGGTAGATAGCGTTTATTTTGACGGTCTTTTGCAAGTGCCGTCATATGCTCAGGATTATGTCCCCATAACAGAGTCTGGCAACCATTTCTGGCTGCCAGAAGCGCAAGAGCCGTTCCCCAGGAACCTGCGCCCAGGATAGCTATTTTTTTGTTAATCACACCAATTAATTGATAGTCTCAGAGCCCGGGATTTGTTGCTGTGCTTGTTGTAAATGCTGGGCATACAAGGCATCAAAATTCACTGGTGCTAAAAGCAGTTGTGGGAAACCGCCTTTTGAAACCAAGTCAGATACAGCTTCGCGGGCGTACGGAAAAAGAATGTTTGGACAAAAACTGCCTACCATAGGGCCCATTTCTTGATCGGTAAAACCGTTTAAGGCAAAGATTCCCGCTTGATTGACTTCAACCAGGTAAGCTGTTTTGTCATTGCTTTTAACGGTGATAGTGACGGTCAGTGCAATTTCATATAGTGAATTTTCCAAGGGCTCAACGTGAGATCCAAGATTAAAATCAACGGAAGGTTCCCATTTTTCAGTGAATATGGTCGGTGAATTGGGTGTTTCAAAAGACATGTCTTTGGTATAAATTTTTTGAATAGAGAATTGTTTTTCTATTGCTGTTTGCTCTTCGGCCATAATTAATGTGTTGTTTAAGGTTTTAGTATGCGTGAGATTTATTAGCGTTAGTTGCTAGTGAATTCATGCGCTTGGGTTGGTTTTGGTTTTTTGTTTACTGGTTATTTTTATGGGTAATTTATAGTCGTTTTCCCAAGCATCCATACCGCCAGTAATAACGAAAACTTGCTCGAATCCTGCTTTTGTTAATAATTTGGCGGCTGATGCCGAGCGAGTACCGGTTTTGCAGGAAATAAGCACTGGTTTGGTTTTATGTTCGGCTATTTTTGCAAGCTCTTCCGGTAATTTACCTAAAGGCATATTGATGGATTGCTCAATGTGATTGTGAATAAATTCAGAGGGCTCGCGAACATCGATAACCAGTGTATCGCTATCGTTCATTTTAGCGACAGCCAGCAAAGGTGAAACAGCATTAAATTTCTTAAAGGCGGTGTCAAATAATTCTTGGATCAATAAATAAGTAACAACAGCCAGTGCCAGCGATAATATGTAATGATTTAAAATAAAGTCTAGATAACGGTCCATAGGATATGTTTTAGGTTAAGTGAAGGTCAAAATGTCAAAAATAAATCAGCTTTTGGAACAAAAAACATCTCGCATCATTTTAATAAGTAGCAGCATACGTTCATCATCAATAAAGTAATAAACACGATTGGCTTCTTTTTTTGAGCCGAGAATATTTTTTTCCCTAAGAATTGATAAGTGCTGGGAAATATTGCTCTGGCTGGTGCCTACTTGCTCGACAATATCTTGTACACTAATTGCATTAGTGCCAAGAACGCACAATATTTTTAATCGCAATGGATGTGACATGGCTTTCAGGCAGCGTGCCGCTCTGGCTATGTCGGTGTCATTATATAAAATATGTTGGTTTTTAGTTTCCATAGTACTACGTAATGCTACTGGTTTACGGTGTCTTTATCGTCAATAAAGAACTTCCGAAGAATTATTTATACACAACTACTACCAACGTGTATTAATATAATGATTACTTTGCCTGTTTACCCAAACAACAAATTTGACAAAATGATACCTTATTTTGAACCATTTTGGGTAATGGATAATATAATAGTGCTTCTGATTTATATTTTATCCACCAGGTGCCCCCGATTTTTTTTATTATACAGAGATAAATGAAAGATGTTGAACCGACCTAAGCCTTTAGTTTTGCTGATTATTGATGGATTTGGTTATTCATTGGAGCAAGAGAGTAATGCCATTGCGATGGCCAATACACCTTGTTGGGATCAGTTACAAAAAGATTATCCCATGACCTTATTGGATTGTTCCGGTCACTCCGTTGGCTTGCCTGATGACCAAATGGGTAATTCTGAAGTGGGGCATATTCATATAGGGACAGGACGTTATGTGCCTCAGGATTTTTCCAAAGTGAATGACGCGATAACCGATGGCAGTTTTTTTACCAATCCGGTGCTTTGTCGTGCCGTTGATCATGCCAAAGATAAAGGTAAAGCACTACATATTATGGGCTTGTTATCTCCCGGTGGTGTGCACAGTCACGAAGAGCAAATTTCGGCGATGGTCGAGCTTGCAGCAAAACGAGGCTTAACTAAAATTTATCTGCATGCATTTTTGGATGGTCGGGATGTTCCACCTAAAAGTGCAACCGCTTCCATTCAATTATTGGAAGCAAAATTTGCTGAGCTTGGTGTTGGTCGTATAGTCTCAATAATGGGGCGTTTTTATGCAATGGATAGAGACAATCGTTGGGATCGGGTAAAATCCGCTTACAATTTGATTGCTAAAGGCGAAGCCGGCTTTTGTGTTGATTCTGCCCTGCAAGGATTGGCAACGGCTTACGAAAGAGGCGAAACGGATGAGTTTGTTTTACCAACCGCTGTGGTCGATAGTGAAGGTCAGGTAGTTGTACTTGATCCTGAAGACTCGGTAGTTTTTATGAATTTTCGGGCTGATCGGGCACGCGAAATTTCTCAGGCAATAACCTCAATAACGTTTGATTCATTTGATAGAGGCTGCGAACCTTTCCAAGGTTACTTCTGTACCTTAACCGAATACCATCAAGATTTTGGTTATGATATAGCGTTCCCTTCGGTAGACATTAAAAATTGTCTTGGCGAATACTTGTCAGTACTGGGTATGAAGCAACTTCGGCTGGCAGAAACTGAAAAATATGCGCATGTCACTTTTTTCCTTAATGGCGGTGTTGATACGCCTTTTCCTGGAGAAGACCGGATATTAGTGCCATCGCCAAAAGTTAGAACTTATGACTTACAACCGGAAATGAATGCGGGAGAGGTTACTGACCATTTGGTCGAAGCAATAATCGGTGGTAAATACGATGTTATTATATGTAATTATGCTAATTGCGACATGGTTGGTCACACCGGCATTATCCCTGCGGCGATTCTTGCTGTAGAGGCTGTGGATAAAGCCTTGCAACGCGTCGTTGATGCGTTAAAGTCTGTCAATGGGCAGCTCTTGTTAACGGCTGATCATGGTAATATTGAACAAATGCTTGATAAAGTAACAGGGCAACCGCACACGGCGCATACGACAAACCAGGTACCGTTGGTTTATGTCGGCGGGCATAAATCATTGGCTTCTGGTGGTGGTTTATCGGATTTAGCGCCAACTATGCTGGCTATTTTAGGTGTCGAGCAACCCGTTGAAATGACGGGACGATCACTCATTAATGCTGCTTGATTTGTGAATGAGAAAAAAGCTGTTTTTTGTTTTTTTGCTGGGCACTTGGCTTAATCAGGGTTATGCAGAGGATTTGCAGGCTAACCCTGAGCTCAATGAGCTTAATAAGGTTGAGTCAGATATTACTGGTGTTACGCAGACCTTGCAGCAGCTCGCAGAGCAAAAAGATGCTTTGCAGAGTCTGTTGGCCGAGATTGAAAAGCACTATGGTGAAATAGCCGCTTCATTGAAAATATTGCAAGGTCAAATTGAGAAAAAACGTGAGGGCTTGGACAAGATTCGCGATGATATGCAAGGTTATCAGGCTGAAGTAGATAAGTTAAGCAAGCAATTGGCTGATCAAATAAGAGTTGCTTACGCCATTGGCGAAAAAGAAAAATTGAAGTTGCTTCTTAACCAGCAAGATCCGGCTTTATCCAGCCGGATGATGGTTTATTTTAATTATTTCAATAAAGACCGAATAAAAAAACTGACTGATATAGAAAGGGCTGTTCAGCGTCTGGACCAGTTGGATCAGCAAAAACAAGCTGAAACCAAGCTGTTGGAACAAGATCTTGAGCGAAAGAAAACAGAGCAAGCGGTTTTTGATGAGGCCAGAAAGCAAAGAAATGACTTGTTGGTGAAAATTGATACGGACTTTTCTTCAAATGAACAACAATTAAGTCAGTTGCAGGAAAGTGAAAACAGACTGAAAAGTTTGATGGCTTCTTTACCCGTTACCGAAGCCGAGCTTGCTGTTGATCCCGATCAGGTAATGGCAGTGCCTGTATCTGTATCCGTGGCACAGTCTGCTCAGCCAAAAGTTGATTTTCTATCACTCAAAGGTAAGTTGTCCTGGCCTGTCAATGGTAAGTTGGCACAGAAATTTGGGAGTGCCCGAACAACCGGTACTTGGGATGGCGTGTTGATTGATGCGAATGAAGGTCAGGAAATAAAGGCTGTTACCGCAGGTAAAGTAGTCTATGCGGAGTGGATGCGCAGTTATGGTTTGTTGCTTATTATTGATCACGGTCAGGGGTATATGACGCTGTATGCCTTTAATCAGAGTCTTTATAAGCAAGCGGGTGATTTTGTAGCGACTGGAGATATTATCGCTTCTGTTGGACAAAGTGGCGGGCGCAGTCAGTCCGGGTTATATTTTGGAATACGCAATAAAGGTGTGCCCATTGATCCGCTTGAATGGTGCCAAAGATAAGGCGATTTCCTGCGAATAATATCCCCAGCTTGCTGGTCTTTTTATTCATTTACTGCGTTGTCAAAATAGTTACGTAGCCAGCTACGCGCCTATTTCTCCGTCTTGTAAATAAACAAAAATCCTGTATCACTTGGGTATATTTATTCTTGGATATCACCTAAATGGTCTTCAAGCAGTTAGTCGTTTGATGATAATAAATGTAGAAAATTGAAGATTTGGAGTTTTAACACACATGCTAAAAAAGAAAACTATTTTTATTTTATCCTTAGGGATTATGTTGGGTGTTTTTATGGGTATCTGCGGCAGTGTATTTGCCGAACGAACTAATACCGATGTTGCAACCGATACCGAAGTATTACCTTATGAGGATTTGCGGACATTTACAGAAATTTTTGGGCGGATAAAAAGAGATTATGTCGAGCCTGTTTCTGATAAAAAATTATTGGAAGATGCTATTCGAGGCATGTTGAGCGGTCTTGATCCGCATTCTGCTTATTTGGTTGCTGAAGAATATCAGGAATTAAAAGAAGGTACTACCGGACAATTTGGTGGTTTGGGTATCGAAGTGACTATGGAAAACGGCTTTATAAAAGTAGTTTCACCTATTGATGATACACCAGCCCAAAAAGCGGGAATAAAAGCCGGAGACCTTATTATCAAATTGGATGATAAGCCGGTAAAGGGTATGTCATTGGGAGATGCAGTCAAGCTGATGCGTGGTGAGCCCGGTAGTAAAATTGTCCTGACCATTGTTCGTGAAAGCGAAGAAACGCCTTTGAAATTAACATTGGCCCGCGACATTATAAAAGTTAAAAGCGTTAAGAGCAGAATCCTGGAAAAAGGCTACGGTTATGTGCGTATTAGCAGTTTCCAATCAGGTACAGGCGATTCTTTAAAAGAAGCATTGGCTGCATTGAAAAAAGAAAACGGCGGCGTATTAAAAGGTCTGGTTCTTGATTTAAGAAATAATCCCGGCGGTGTTTTAAATGCGGCAGTTGAAGTGAGTGATGCTTTTCTAAAAAGCGGTCTCATTGTTTATACGGAAGGACGTATTGAAAATTCAGAGATGCGCTTTAATGCATCACCTGATGATTTGATTGATGGTGCGCCTATCGTGGTATTGATCAATGGCGGCTCTGCGTCGGCATCAGAGATTGTCGCAGGTGCTTTACAGGATCAAAAACGCGCCGTTATTATGGGCGAAAAATCATTCGGTAAAGGCTCTGTACAAACGATATTGCCGACCAGTAATGGTGCAGCAGTGAAGTTGACAACAGCACGCTATTACACGCCTTCAGGTCGCTCCATACAAGCTGAAGGTATTGAGCCTGATGTTACCTTGGCGCGTGTCAAGTTGGAGGCTTTGGGTAAAGCTGATTTTTCACCGGTTAAAGAGTCTGATTTGTCGGGCCATTTACAGAGTGGAAAAGGTGCTGTTACTGATAAAAAAGATGGCTTGGATAAAGATAAGGACAAGCTGGATGTAGCAGACTATTCCTTGCATGAAGCCTTAAATTTACTAAAAGGCATTAGTATCATCAAGAAATAATTTGTTTGGTACGTTTTAGTCAAAAAAACCGGATTTCAGGCAACTGAAATCCGGTTTTTTTATGGGAGCTATTTTGATCATGAAATAGCCTGTAAATTCTTATTTCTCAAAGGTAGTATCGGCTAAGCAATAAATTTATTCACCACGAAGACACGAAGAACACGAAGTTTTCTTTGGTTATCAAATTAATACAGGGCAGCGTAAGTTAAGCTTTATTCATTGTCCAGCTATAGACTTTCAGAAATTAAACTTCCATTACATTAAATTTTGAGCCCGTACGGATAACATCCCTTGAAGGGATGGTATCCGTTAGCATCGAAATTATTTATCTGAAAGTCTATATTATGATTTGGTTTTTTTTCTTCGTGTCTTCGTGGTGAAATTTTTTAACAGCTTACAGCAGCAATTTATCGTCAATTGCGATAAAGCGGCTAGCCGCGTTGATTAGCGATGGAGCGGTCAGTGCAGGTACGCCATATACTTCGGTCGTAACAGAATAAGTGCTGCCGACTTTATTCAGCAGCAGATCAAAGTCACCATCGCCGGATAACAAAATAACGATATCCGCTTTGGCGGCATACTCCATTACATCAATTGTAATACCGACATCCCAGTCACCTTTGGCAGAACCGTCACATCGCTGTATATAGGGCTTAAGTTTGACTTCAAAACCAATGTTTCTCAGTATTTGTTGAAAGCCCAGTTGCTTGCTGTCACCTTTATCAATGGCATAAGCAAACGCGCCGATAACCGTTCTGTTGGCAGTTGCCTTAGTCCAGAATGCGCTGTAGTTAAAATGTCGTTGATAGCTTTGCTTGGTAGTGTAATAAATATTTTGCACATCGACAAAGATGGCGACTTTGTCCATCCTGTTATTTGATAAAAGAACAGCAATAATCTGTAGGCGTATTAATTTTTACTGTAAATGCTGAATTGGCCGGTACATCAAATGATTCACCGCCAGTTATTTTTTGCCATTGGTCGGTTTCAGGTAATAAAACATCAAGGTCACCATCGATGATTTCCATTAATTCTTTATCAGCGGTGTTGAACGTATATTCGCCCGGCAACATAAAGCCCAGTGTTTTTGAAGAACCATCGGCAAAATTAATCGTGCGACTGCTGACGTTACCGCCGAAATAGACGTTGGCTTTTTTGATGACGGATACGTTATTAAATTCTGACATGTTGGTCCTTAAATATAATGGTTAACAATGAGTAAAACAGGGAGGGAATGATAGCAGATTGTTTTCTGGTCAGTTGGTTTTAGTGCATCTTTTGAATGACAAAAAGCCTGGGTGCAGAGTCTTTATTATCGACGCTGTAAATGATGTCAATTTTAAAATGCTCCTTATCCAGTTGTTCACACCAGTTTTTAACTTGAGCTGTTTCCAGATCACCACCTGAATGGCCGGGATAAGCCATTATCGTGATAATGCCTTGGCTGGATAATAACTCGCAAGCACTATGTAAAGCCGTTATTGTTGAATCTGTGCAAGTGATGATGTTTTTATCACCACCCGGTAGATAGCCCAGGTTAAACATGATTACGCTGATATTGCCGTGATGGTTTGCGGGGATTATGTCACTCATGTCGGCATGGCTGGCCTGTATTAACGTCAAGCATTTCATACCCTGTGTTTGCAGGAATTTTGCCCGGGTTGATTCGATGGCAGCCTGTTGTATATCAAAGCCGAAAACTTTGCCGGATGGGCTGACTTGCTTGACCAGAAATAAAGTGTCATGGCCGTTACCTACGGTTGCATCAATCGCAATAGCGCCAGGATGAAGAATCTCTTTGATAAAATTATGGGCGGTGTTAACCAGTGAAATGCGTTGCATAATAACGTTGAATGTTCGAGGGTAGGGGCGTGTTAGTTAATAAATTGTCAGCGAAATGCCGGCAAAATTCGGGGATTTGCAAGCTGCCTTTAGCGCCAAAACCGTTAAAAACAGCGAGTTTCAGATGTTGTGGATGATGGCCTATGAAGGGCTGTTTGTCCAGGGTACAGGGCCGAATATTGGCTTGATGATTAAGTAATCTTACCTGCGTTAAATCCGCTGAAATAGTATTAAGCGCCGTTAATAAAGCATTTTTGCCGCATTCGGTAGGCAGGTTGTTCAAGTTTTCCCTATCAAATGTTGCACCAACACGGATGTGGTGATCGTTTAAAGGAATTAACCAGTCACCAAAATTAAGAATTTTATCAGGTAATTGGCTTTGATGTTCCAGCGTTAAAATTTCGCCTTTTACCAATTGAAAAGGCAGCCAGGAAAACCAGGGATTACCGGTGGCATGATGGCCTTCACAGAAAATAATCTGTTTGGGAGAAATATCCTGCCAGCGTAAAGTCGGTTGCAGTTGAATGTTCTGGTAATCAATATTTGCCTGTCGGTAACATTGCCTTGCTATAAAAAAATCTTTTAAACTCGCTAATAATGGCCGGGTTAATAGATAACCGGTTTGTTTTTGTTCCAACAAGCCGAAAGGTGTTATCAGGTTTTTTATGGTTTGGTCAGTCGGCGTTATTGCGCCCAAATAGTCGTGATAATCAGGATTTTGAAGCCGCTTAAGGCAATGGCTTAATTCTTTGGCACTGCGAAAAAGTCGCAGCATGGGTTTTTCCCTATAAAAAGACTGCTGAAAAAAATCGGCTAATTCTGAATAACATTGTTGTGCTGTCGGCAACAAGCTGTCTACACCCACAGATTTTACAAAACGCATGCCGGTGACCGGATTGATTAAGCCGGCGGCGATCTGTGAGGCATTTTCCTTGCCATTATCAACGATAATAACCTTGCAACCCCGTTGTATAAGTTCCCATGCCAGTAAGCTGCCCGCCAAGCCTTGGCCGATAATTAAGTAATCGATAGTCATTAAGTTATTTTCATAAGATGGCTACAATTTTTTGATAGGCATAAATATCTACACAATTCACTGTCTCATAGGGCTAGACTGGGCTTATGTATTATACCCTTTCAGAGCTTTGTGGTTCGTGGCATATTGAACCGGTTTCCAAGTTTCAGCTTGGTAACCAGTTATAAGGGATGGTATAGAGTCCCAAGTTGATTAAGCTACATTATTTTCTGTAGGGC
>NZ_JAOEGU010000062.1 GCF_025583945.1 Methylobacter psychrophilus | reverse complement strand
CACGCAGCGGATTATTAATTCGCTGGACAAAAATGATGACACATTTTTAATCGACGACCGTATCTTCCAAGCCGCAGAAATTGGCAGGATTCATGCGAGAGCGGCTTAAATTTTGACGAAGGTATTGATTGATATGCTTTCAATTGAAAATATAATTATAGCTGGATTGTAGTTTTCACACAGTCTGAACCAATTCCAGTCAGACAGTTACTGTCAATCAACGTCTGCGATATGAGCTATTGCTGCCGTTCACGAACTACCAACCAACCAACTATCTCTCAACCCTATGAATAGGTTTGTAATATAAAACCAAGATTGGTGTTTTTCCAAATTAACTATTAAAGTGTAGTACGTAGCGACGTTGTAGCAAGGTGGCATAGAGGATTTACAGTACTCCGACTTCCTCGATTCCCCTGCGTTTCATCGAGGCTACTTACCATTATCGGTTTTAGAAAGAAAATCCCAACGGTAACAAAATCAATACACAGCCATTAGTGCCCATCAAAAATCAAGGGCTTCTGTTGGATTAATCAAAGCCGGTGGGAAAATTCACTTGTGACTTATATAATTATGGTATATTTTTTATACCACAATAATATTTGAGTTTGATGAAAATAAGAGCCAGACTAACATGCAAAAGCATGGAATAGATTTCACGATTGCTCAGCAATTATGGAATGATCCTGATCTTCTTGAGATACCGGCAAAAGCAGTCGATGAACCTCGATCTTTATGCATAGGCAGGATTGCCGATAAACACTGGTCAGGCGTTATTACCTACCGAGGCTCTAATATTAGAATTATTTCTGTGCGCCGCTCACGAGAAGAAGAGATTAACCTGTATGAAAGCTAAAGATTTTGATGAAAAATTTGATAATGATGAGGATATACTGGACTACCTGGATTTATCGAAAGCTAAAAGAGTTCTGCAAGATCAAAAAAGGGTCAATGTTGATTTCCCGGTTTGGATGCTTGAATCACTGGATAAAGAAGCAAGTCGCGTAGGTGTAACCCGTCAATCCATCATAAAAGTCTGGTTGGCAGAGCGCCTTGAGCAATTGGCTGTTAACAAGAATTTACGGCGGGTAAGCCATTAATTTATCTAAGATATATATTGAACTTGCGTCGAATTTGAACGAATCAAGCGGTTACTTGAGAAAAAATAAAATGGCTTAGGTACTGTGTTTTAAATTAGATAACACCATTCACCGCGCTTTTGTTTAATCCAAAGAATCAATGGAATCCTGTTGCTGGAAAAATATAGGCTCTTCGGTTTCGGTGGCAAATTTTTGGAATGATTTTAAGTGGCTTTTTGAAAATCTTGCGTTCTTTTATGTCGGCTTGTTGAAATCGATCGGCAGCTATGTGTGAAGGTGCAGTCATTTGAGAATCAGGCTTCAATGGCCGCAAGGGGTCGATTTTTGACGGTCGACTATCCCTTAATTTGCTCAATTCTATTGGCCATTGACAGCTTGAACTGTTCGATTTTGCCGATAGCAGTCTTCCCAACGAAAACCGTCCCTTAATGGCGGTTATGGATAATATTAACCGGCGCTTCCCCAAAAGCTTTCAGTCGCGGCCACCGGCTTTGATAAATCTTGGAAACCCAAAGCAGAGCGCGTTTCACCGCGCTATACCACCGATTGGCGGGAGTTGGCTTTGGTTAAGTAAAAATCACCATCCCGCTGTTTACTCAGCTTTGCTTTTGCGCCAAAAATAAATACCCGCAGCGGTTGTACCGGCCACAAAAATAAACATTAAACTTGGATGCTGATAAAGCATATCAAAAAAACTACCCATGCCTTGTACCGTCTTTTGAGAATTAGCCCCCATGAATTTCTCCTACCTTTATTGGAATCTACAGTCGATTGATTAATAATTGCCGGACCGGTTTTTTATCAGTCCCAGTTTTAACTTACCTTAAAAATTGACATTGTCCAGAATACCTATGGCATAAGCTAAATCGCATCAAAGCCACCCGAAATGGAGTCATCACCCAATATATCTACGATGCCGCTACCAAAAAAGGATGGTAAACAAACGCCGTTTCGTGGGCATCCTGTATTTGTTGCGCAACATGCAACGGCCTGTTGTTGTCGTGATTGCCTGGAAAAATGGCATCGAATTCTCAAGGGGCATTCTTTAAGCGTTGATGAGCAGGCTTACATTATCAACGTATTGAAATGTTGGCTTCTCGAAGAATTACACCGCCATGAAAGCAACCAATAGCGTAAACTAAAATTAATCTTGATCTCTTAGGCACCTGTTTAAACGGATCAATGATACCAACTTAATAGAGGTATTTATGCTCGTGTTCCTTACACATCTCATTTTAACAGCCGTCTTATTACTGCTTGTAGCCAACCTCGTCCGCGGCGTTCATGTGCAGGACTTTGGATCGGCACTCGTGGGCGCGCTTGTTCTCGGTTTCGTGAATGCCGTTGTGCGACCGCTGATGGTACTGCTCACGTTACCTTTTACGATCCTTACCTTTGGGCTCTTTCTTTTGGTGATCAACGCGTTTATGCTTTGGTTGATGGCAGCACTGGTACCAGGGATCCGTGTGCAAGGTTTTGGGCCCGCATTTCTGGGGAGCTTGGTGCTTACACTACTTAATCTTGCCGTCGAGCGTCTCATATAACAAGCGCTACCCTTAAGAAAAAGTCGGCATCTTTTGTAAAATTAAGAGCCCGATTTGGATCCTAATAAACGTCAAACAGAGGAAGTAACAGGCCAAATTAATCCAGCAAACTAACTATGTCATCAGCATGGGCAGGTGGGATATTTGAAAGTCATCATTACCCGTATCGACCGTTTCAATACAGAAACAATCACTTTTTCTTTGATTCGCAAGAACAAGATAAATCCTTGTGCCTATTACCGGGATTGACTGGTAAGATAATGGCTGAAAATGGGAAGAAATGAAATCTGATTTACACCCAATTTTGTTCACCATTATTGCTACCTTTGCACCATCACATCCAACACAATGAATCTACTTTAACGCATGGAATATACTGAACCAGTCAAGCGATTGCTTACCATAGGCGAATGCCAAAATCTACTCTTGGACCTCCCCGGATTAGGGATAGGCGTTGAGCATGCAACTGAATTAATACGCTTGGCAACTGATCAATCGCTGATAACCGCTGAAGAAGATGATCCGGGGTTCTGGGCTGTTATCCATGCATGGTACGCATTGGGGCAGTTACAAGTCACTGAAGCCATTCCGAGACTTCTTGATTTAAACCAAGAGTACTCATTCGACGCACTGTTCGAGGATGAATTTCCGAAAGTATTTACCTTAATGGGCCTACCTGCCATCGCTAAACTCAAGGAATATCTTGACGATACCACCAAATCGCAATTTGCACGATCAAATGCTATTAGCTGTCTGACAGCATTAGGTGAATTTCATCGCAGCGAATGTATTGATGTTCTTACCAATTTCTTGAAAAAAGCCAATAACACCGCTGCTGATTTAGCCGGATTAACAGTGTGCGCATTGCTGGAATTGAAAGCCACCGAAACCATAGATACCATTCGAGAGGCTTTTAACAGCAATAGCGTCAATATCTGTATCCCCGGAGATATTGAAGACGTCGAAATCGACCTGGGTTTAAGACATAAGCGGTCTACACCCGCACCAAACTATCACTCTGAAATGCAAGAAACCGTTCACGATTTGAGATCGCTATTCAACCTGGAGGACACCGGTTCAGATGATTTTTCTGATTTGTCAGAAATCAGCCCCGCACCCAAGGTTGGCCGGAACGATCCTTGTCCCTGCGGCAGTGGCAAGAAATTTAAGAAATGCTGCCTACATTAATATCTAACCACTCCAATTTTGCTCGCTAAGATAGACAAAGTAGTAGCCACTGATAATTAGTATCTTTTATATTGCTTGGTCGTCCCAGATCGGTCATTTCTGACGGTGGTGAGTGGCTGCTTTATGGCGATGAATGGGAGGAATTTTAATTGTCCAACACCAACTAAATTGAGTAAAGTAAAAAGAACTTAACCGCATGAGTTATCATGCTTTATCTACCCATTAAATATTCAAAAACATCTAAAATTGGACACCACTGAATGACATCTTTCGATCAGAACTTTATTTCACAACTCTTTGAAAGATCAGGTACGCTTAATGAAAGGGTTGGTTATCTGCACGATCGAATTTTGCATACAATGCCATTGGTAGAGCGTATCGCTTGCGCTATTTACGACGCCGAGCAGGATCAGCTTAAAACGTTCTTAAATAGCACCCGTAAAGGTGAAGCAATGGTAGCCTATGATTATAAGCTTGCCGACAGCCCTTCATTGCTGATCATAGCAAAGAGCGGAGAACCTCGTGTACTTAATGAAATTCAGACCGTTATCAAGTCAAATTCATTACATTCAACTTGGCTATTGAAACAAGGCTATAACTCGTCTTTTACCATACCCATTTACGATAGCGGATTGTTCATTGGTTTCATTTTTTTTGACTCAACGGAGCATGCCGCTTTTACACCAGTAATCCAACGCGATCTTAGTCTTCATGCAAGCCTCATTAACATGAGTATTTCTAGTGAACTAGCCGCAGTCAGGTCTATTGTCACCTCAGCAAAGCTTGCCCGTGATTTTGCACATTTACGCGATTTTGAAACCAGGTGCTCATCTTGAGCGCATGGCCCGTTACTCAAGAATTATCGCTAAATATGTCGCACCCTCACACAATTTAAGTGACGAGTTCGTAGAGCATGTATTTCTTTTTGCACCTTTACATGACTGTAATGGTCAAGTAAAACCGGACACTTTCTTAAGCAGTCTTCTTGTAAAATTCTCGTTCAAATTCCAGTGGGGATTGGTATCCTAATGTTGAATGCAATCGTTTGCCATTATAAAACGCAAAATAATCAATAATACTCAGCTTTGCCGCCTCTTTAGCTTTGAATTTTTCGTAGTTTAGTTGCTCATGTTTTAAGCTTCGAAAAAATCGCTCGGTCGGCGGTCGAGTAAACCGAAGGGAACTGCCCCCTTCAGTTTCTCACAGAACCGTACGTGAGCCTCTCGACTCATACGGCTCTTGTTATTTAGCCATCCAATTCCAAACTCGCCAATGTGCAAACAACAATGGATTTTCTAAGTACAATTTTCGCAACCATTCACCAGAGCGCCATTTTCGACTTTTCAATTGCTTGAATTTTCGTCTCGCCCATTTTATGATTTTACCATTGATATAATCATAAATAGTCGACATTGCTGATTTCCTGAAACGACTATAATAATTTATCCAGCCTTGAATCATCGGATTAATCGCTCTGGCTAGTTCCTCAACACTGTTACTAAAGCATCGTTCAACCACAGGATGCTCTTTTACCTTAAGCCGCATCGCTTTTAACGCTTTACGACTTACAGCAGGTGAAAAACTAACGAAAAACCTACCATCACGGCTCCGACTACTTCTTGGTCTGAATGTGTAACCCAGAAAATCAAAGCTCTGAATTGGATAATCCCCATTACGGTTAGTATCCTTGCAATAAACAATCTTGGTTTTCTCTGGGCAAAGCTCAAGTTTACATTGAGTAAATCGTACTTTTATTTTACTTTCAATATATTCCAGCTGCTTCTGACTGCGACAATGCACTACAATATCGTCAGCATATCTTTCAAAATGAATGCAGGGAAATTCTTTGTGCATCCATTGATCAAAGCCAAGATGAAGAAATATATTTGCCAGTAACGGACTAATCACGCCCCCTTGTGGAGTGCCTTGCGTACGTTGCAATAGCTCACCATTTGGGAGAATGACATCGGCTTTTAACCAACGTTCGATGTAAAGCAGTGTCCATTTACACTGAGTAAATTTTGATACGCCTCTCAATACTAATGCATGATCTAAAGCATCAAAGAATCCTTTAATATCCATATCTAAAACCCAGTCATCTCTCCAGCACCGCTCACGGGCTTTCGCTATGGCGTCAAGCGCTGATTTTCCCGGACGATACCCATACGAATCAGGGTGAAAGTAAGGTTCCACAAGGGGTTCCAAACGTTTCTTAATGACCATTTGTGCAATTCTGTCCGAAATGGTTGGTATTCCTAGTGGCCGTACCTGACCATTAGACTTCGGAATCTCTACACGCCTTACGGGTGGAGGGAAATAACTTCCTGATGACAGTCGATTCCAGATTTTATACAAATTGTTTTTCAATTCAGACTCAAAATCCTCCATTGTTTGCCCATCAATACCTGCAGAGCCTTTATTGGCTTTGACAGATAAATAGGCGTCCCACACCTCTTTTTTAGATAAATTAAATGACTTTGCCAAAATTAACTGCTCCTCCCATTATTTGGTTGATAGCTAAGTTTGACCAAATAACGCAACCCCTTTGCTCCACATCCATTACAGACGCTTCATCACTACTACGAGTTGCTCCGCCCCTCTGGTTTACATTGGTACTTGCAAAGTAAATTAATTTCATCACTTCTCTTCCCTTAACATTAAACCAGTAGGTTCCCACGTTCCACATAAGAGCCTGAATCAAGATCATGCAGCCTCTACACCGAACGCCACCCAGCCCATAAACAGGTGCTGTCTGGATTTGTCCCGAGTCAATAACTCTACTCGGTTTTGACGTTAGTTTAATTGCTTTTCGACATGTCATCGACTGTTCATTTTCATTCATCTTCTTGATTCTCACCTGACACTTAAATGTGCCTTTTCCAACGACGCTCACTACCATAGTTTTTGACTACAGCAGCTCGTGGTGGTTTGAAGCCGAGTCCTGTAACCAGACTTCGAGGGGCCAACCCTCATCTCCTACACAGCAAGGATTCAAAAAAAGACTTCGTCCTTCTTGAATCCTTCGTGGCACACCATTATCCCAACAATTACCTTTACGGCTCATGCTCTGTTGCATCTTCATTATTCCTAAATGACTCCGGTATTCATGGCTAGCATATTGGCTACCCCGATCCGAATGATGCACCAAGCCTGGCTCAGGTTTTCGCCGCCAAAACGCCATTTGTAAGGCATTAACACACAGTGAGGTACGCATGTTATCGGCAATGGACCAGCCCACTACTTGCCTGGAAAATAAATCAACAACAATCGCGACGTAGAGCCAGCCTTCAAGAGTCCAGACGTAAGTAATATCGGTCGTCCAAACCTTATTGGGCGCAGCAACATCAAACTGCCTGTTTAACAGATTGGGAGCAATCGTCTCATTATGATCGCTGTCTGTAGTCACTTGGAATCGTTTGGGGTAGCGTGGTTTTAAGCCCAATTTTTTCATCAATTGCCTTGCTTTATAGCGCCCGACCTGAATATCTTCTTTTATAAAAGCTTCCGATAAACGGCGAGAACCGTAAACGTTCTTGTTTTCTCCAAATAGCTCAATCGCCTTAGCTTCAAGCTGTTTTTGGCGTATTTTTTTGTCAGTATCTTTAGGCATTTTCGCCCACGCATAAAAGGCGCTGGTACTAACCTGCATTACTTTACATAGCACGGTAACTGGAAAAGTCTTCTGTTGCTCTCGAATAAAACCGTATTTTATTGGAGTTCTTTCGCAAAGAAGACTGCGGCCTTTTTTAATATCTCGCGCTCCATTCGCAATTGTTCAACTTCTTTGCGTAAGCGCGTTAACTCATCTTGATCGATTAAGTTCAAAACGCTTTTCTTGGTCGCCGATGGTGACGGCGATCCTTGTTCGGCTCTCACCCATCGCCCAATGGCGCTAAGGGAAATACCTAGGTTATCGGCTGCTTGCTTTTGTGTATAGCCTTTTTCATTAACTAACTTGGCCGCATCTTGTTTAAATTCAATCGTGTAATTGGGTCGTTTTTGCTTAGTTTTATTACTCATATTCACCTCTGTTGACATTATAAAGCGGTCTTTAGAAGTGTCCTGTTTAATTAAACCATTTCACTAATCCCCCATTGCGCTTCGCAAGCCTTATTTAAAAACAGAATATTGCTCTCTGCATCTTTTATAAAGACAGCCATAGGTAAAAAGTCAACTACCAGTTTCAGTGCATTGAGATCATTGAATATTTTTGAATACATTATTTTATAACATTTATTAGCATGATCTTCTACGGAACCAAGTTATCAGTATAGCCTTCCTGCAACACGATTAGTGCCGCAAAAGGTAAAATGAGATTGTAAACTTTAAATTTCCAGATAGATGAACTAAATCAAAGGTTGGCGGAATTTACATAAAACCATTTTATTGAGCTTGATTATGAATCATTCTCTGGAATATTATGACTTTTACAAGAAGTTTTGTGCTTAACTTCATCGGCAGAAATTGGCGCACTAAGATGAACTCCATGTCGCAAAATTGCTTGCCGTAAAGCAAACGGTTACGACAGACCGGTTTTGGCCGTTGGCTGGCGGTCAGTTCCAACTAAAAATCAACACATTCCCGGAGGGGCTCGCACTAAGCCGGTCATTTTTGGATTAGGCTGTTTGTCTGACAAGAGGTCTGATATTCGGGCGTGGTTGTTGCTCGGCTTGCCATAGCTCCCATTGCGTTTGCATACCTAGCCAAACATCAGGGGACGTGCCAAGCCATACAGAAAGGCGCAAGGCCATTCCTGCAGTTACTCCCGCCTTACCGTTCAGAACTTTAGAAAGTGTGACGCGAGAAACCTGCAATTCTTCAGCTGCCTTTGTTACTGTCATACCTTCCGGTAGCCATTCCCGTAATACTTCGCCGGGATGTGCGGGATTGTGCATTCTGCTCATATCAATTACTCCTAGTGGTAGTCCAAATAATCAACCAGTTCGGCATTTTCGCCATCAAAGGTAAAGGTTAATCGCCAGTTTCCGTTTACAGTCACGGAATAATGCCCATCAAGGTTGCCCGTCAATGGGTGCAACTTCCAGCCAGGGGCGTTCATATCATCTGTACGTTTTGCGCTGTCCAATGTGGTCAGCAATATGCGCAATTTTACAGCATGGTGCGGCTGTATACCTGCCTTGCTTCCTGTCTCAAAAAAGACCTGCAAGCCCTTATGTCGAAAAGTTTTTATCATTGTTAAATTGTATACTGTTAAGTATCACTTATCAACACAAGTAAATATACTGAATACTATTTTACTGATCGATTATGGGGTTCTACGCAGACATTGGCGTTAAGTCTTAAACTATTTTTCGCCAGAAAATATTTTAATATAAAAAGGGAAATTACGTCGTTTTACAATGATCCGAAGGACTTTAAAATGGCCCAAAGCACACGCTTTGGATATGCAAAGCAGACACTGAAAATCAACTACATTGAGATTTTTGGTCTTCAGCCCACGACCCATTGCCGTCATTGAAGCAAGATTTACGTGCGGCAGCAGTTTCACGTAAAGCTGTCGGTCAATTTTAATGAATCAACTGAGACTATGACAATGTAAGGGCACCTTGTTGTAATATTTTGTAATCTATTCGCAACTGCTCAACTTTTTTACGTAACCGCGTTAACTCACTTTGATCAGTCAAGTTCAAAACGCTTTTCTTGGTCACCGGTGGTGATATTAATCCTTTGTTTAGCTCTCACCCATCACAGAATAGCGCTAAGAGAAATAACTGAATTATCAACTGCTTGCTAGTTTGCATAGCCTTTTTCATCAATTAAATTAACCAAATCTTGTTTAAATTCAATCGTGTAATTGAGTCGTTTTTGTTTAGCTTGATTACTCATGTTCACCTCTGTTGACATTATAAAGCTGTCTTTATAAGTGTCCTGTTTAATTAAACCATTTCATTACTCGCTGGCCTTATTGTTTCGCTGCGCCTCCATCAGCTTCTTTTCATCCTCGGGCGTCAGCTTCGGATGTTCCACCTTGATTGTCAGCTTGTTGAGCTTGGCGGTCAGCGTAAACGGCGGCTTGTAGTCGGTGTCGTTCACGCCGGTCAGTGTATCTGAGCCAATATCGAAGCTCTCGTCCCATTGCAGGATCATGGGTAGCGTATGCGGCATGGTAATGGTTTGGACTTCTTTGCCGTCCACCTTTAGCGTGCCGGTGCCGGAACGACCAAGACCGCTCATATTATTGAAGGCAAGCGTGCCGATACCAAGGCCGTCATACTTGAAGTCGAACTCCAGGGTGTGTTTACCGGGTGTGAGCGCGTCCGAGCCTTCCCACTTGATGCGGTTCAGATCAATCAGGTTCCAGAGAAACACCGGCTTACCCTTGAGCAGGTAGAAACCATAGCCGGCGAAGCGCCCGCCTGAGGTCAAGATCATACCTTCCGCGCTGCCTTGGGGCACTTCAAGATCCGCAGTAATAGTGTAGGAACTGTTGAGCAGGAACGGGGAATCGCCCTGCGGCAGACCGACCATCGGATGGGTGTAAACGAACTCCGTGCGACCGGTGGTGATGTTTGGACGTGGGGCCACGATACGTGCAGCCACCGAGGCGTCCATCGGGAATACCTGATATTTCTTGGCTTCCGCGATAAATATCTGTTTCATCTCCTTCACTTTGCCGGGAAACTTGTCGGCGATGTTCTGGGACTGACTGAAGTCGGTGTTGAGGTCGTAGAGTTCGAGCACCTGGTTGTTGAGCGGGTCGGTATTGGCGGCACCGAAGGCTTCCCATGGTGCTCGGTTCACCTTGGTACTGAGCAGCCAGCCTTCGTGATACAAGGCCCATTGCCCCATCATCTCGAAGTACTGGGTCTTGTGCCGAGAGGGCGCCTTGGCATTTTTTGCATCAAACGTATAGGCGAGGCTAGTGCCCTCAATCGGCGCCTGCTTGATACCGTCTACCGTTTCTGGTGCCCGGATGCCGGAGGCCTCAAGAATCGTCGGAACAATGTCAATCACATGGCTGAACTGCTCGCGCAGGCCGCCTTTGTCCTTAATGCGCGCCGGCCACGAAATAGCCATGTTCTGGCGAATTCCGCCGAGCTTGGAAGCGTTCTGCTTGAACCAGGTGAAAGGCGTATCGAAAGCCCATGACCAGCCCGCCGACATGTGGTTGTAAGTCTGCTCGGTACCCCAGACGTCATACCATTTCATTTGATCTGCTACCGGCATTTCGTTGACGCCATTGAACCAGGCAACTTCGTTGGGCGTGCCCATAGGGCCACCTTCGGCGCTGGTGCCATTATCACCGTTGATGTAGATGATGAGCGTGTTGTCTAGCTTACCCATATCGTCAATAGTTTGAATGACGCGCCCGATTTCGCTGTCGCTGTAAGCGGCAAAGGCGGCAAAGACTTCCACCTGTTTGATAAAAAGCTTCTTTTCCTCAGGTGTCAAATCATCCCAATTTTTAAGGACGTTTGTCGGCCAAGGTTCCAACTGGGTGTCTATCGGGATTACCCCAAGACGTTTCTGGTTTTCAAAAATCTGCTCGCGAAGCTTGTTCCAGCCTTGGTCAAAGAGGTGTAATTTGCTAATCTTCTCGACCCATTCTTTGGTTGGATGATGCGGTGCATGGGTTGCCCCAGGCGCGTATTTGAGGAAAAACGGCTTACCGGGCATCGTCTGGTTAACGCGATTCAGGTAATCGATGGCATCGTCGGCCATTCCGGTAACCAGATTCCATTCGGGCTTACCTTCGAATGGATAGATCTGGGTAGTGTTGCGAAACAGGTTCGGCTGCCATTGATTGGCATCACCACCCACAAAGCCATAGAAATACTCGAAGCCCATGCCGGTCGGCCATTGGTTGAACGGCCCAACCTGGCTGGCGGCAAACGCCGGGGTATTGTGATCCTTACCGAACCATGAAGTGGCGTAACCATTATCAAGCAGAATCCGCCCAATGGTGGCCTTATCCTCGGTAATAATGCTGTTATAGCCGGGAAACCCCGTGGACTGCTCGGAGACCACGCCAAAGCCCGCCGAATGATGGTTCCGGCCGGTGATGAGTGCGGCTCGCGTCGGCGAGCACAGTGCGGTAGAGTGAATATTGTTGTAGCGTAGACCGTTATTCGCAATACGATCCATCGTGGGCGTAGGGATCACACCACCGAAGGTGCTTGGAACGCCAAATCCGGCATCATCCGTTATGATAAGCAGCACGTTGGGTGCTTCCTTGGGCGGCACGATGCGTGGCGCCCACCAAGGCTTCGATCGCAGGGCATCGTCCTTGATTACACCACCAAATTTCGGATCGGGGGCCGGAAGTTGCTTACCGCTGATAGTGGTTGTGGCGCTGGGCGAACCCGGCGTGCCAGTGATCTGCAATTGACCCGCTTGATTGGTGTCGTTGCTAGCCGTTGACTTACCGGATTTACCTTGAGTCTTTTCCGCCAGTGCCTGAGGCATAACAACGGCGCAAGTTATCAATGCCAAAACAATGAGTACATAACCGGGTAATTTTTCTTTCATGGTTTTTTCCTTTCGATTCGTTAACTTGTCGTTGTGTATCATCTGGCTAAGGTCTTGAATTACTGTCGGCATTACGTGAATGAATAACCTTGCCTGTCACGAAATCCCGCTTGATTGTATTATTCACTCTGCTTGCTGTCTAATTAAAGGGACTGACTGCAAAGCGGTTGATCAGATGATGAATTTCATAGCTTTCTATGTCATAAATTATCGTCACTGATCAAAAAATATCTACCGGCGGCAGCCCTTCCTTTTTTAAAATGCAACACCTATTGCTGATCACTACTTATGGGCTTGCCATTAGTATCAGCAGACTAATTGGCACCCAAATCAAGCATGGTAAACATGGCGCGCTTGAGATAATAATCGCCAAAACATCCATGGCATCAGTATTCATGGTCTATCCATTCATTAAGCGGGCAAGAGTTGGCAACTTCCATTTCAGTAACCAGCCTTGCATCCCGATCAGCTATTTTCCGATTAAAGAAAGGGCTTTATGTAGCGGGGCACTCGAAACCTTAATGGTTCCCTCCAGTGGATTATTTAATTCCAGGATTATATAAATAGCAAACGACATTGATAGGGAACAGATGAACAATGCCGATTTGGCTGTCCGGTTTCGGGGAGCCAACAAGCCGAATTGAGCGAACAGAACGGTGAGCCAGAAGGTTAGCACCACCAGAAATATCCTCGGAAGATTCGTCTGCGACTGTTCGATTAACATCCATCGTGATTGCATCATGTCTGAGCTTATTTGCAGCGCCTGAGTTTGAAGATATTTTTGCGAGTCGTTCTGCGGTGTAAGGCCACGAATATTATTGTAAACGTCAGTCATCCCGGTGGCTGTTTCCATCTTGGCCAAATCGGCCCCTTGAGTGCTTTCGTTTGGCCAGATGCGTTCGATTGCAGTGGCGGTCGCTTGACGTACAAGCTCCCTGCTAGCTTTCGCATCCGGTCCGTAATTAGACAAGTAATAGTCAATCGTGATGATTTTCGCCGCTGATTGGGTAATGCCTGAGGTTGTAACATCGTAATTGCCTTTCGCTGACGTCACCAGCAGACCAATAATCAAAGCGATCAGTGTAGCCATCATGCCTGCCGAGGAAATTAAAATATCTTTTGAGTCAGCTTGCGTATGATCATAGGGTAAAACCAACCGGAGGTATGAACCCAGCGCCATTCCAAAAATCATAAAGACAAGAATAATGAACGCAATTAACGGAGCTGACACCAGATATCCTTCTCTACTATTGCCAGATTAAAATTAAGCACTTGTATAGATATAAAATATTGCATCATTTATTTACCGCATCATTTATAAAAAAATAAAATAACCGTGTGGGCGTAAAATAATTAGGCATCTGCCTGAGGAATTTGTTTTGATTGATTAATGGGTGATCCCATGTTCATTAACGTAGGTTTGGTTAACGGTTTTATCGTTAACCAAACACATTGATGCAACAAATATTGGGTTGCAAAAAGCACAACTCAATCTGCACCGCTAGAAAGGATTTAAGCTAAACGCTGTAGGAGAAGTAATCACTTCGCCAGGTTTGCGATTGGCAATTTCAACAAATTCCTTTGCCCATTGGTCAATGACTTGTTTAGCAGGGCCATACCAGGTCAATCGGGTTAAATCGAGTGGATCAACATCCTGTACATTACGATCTGCAAAGGTTGCAATAATTTTATTGGTGCCTAAATCACGTATACGCCCTTCAAAAGCTACCGCTCGTTGATTGATCAAACCTGCAGCGGTGCCTCCACCAACTACCAGCCATCCAGCTGCGTTCAGCATCGGCATTGAGGGATCAATTTCAATTAACGCCAACTCCAGTTGTAAAACGCTTTGCGTTTGTTGGGCCGGATAATCAAGCATTATAAAATGTTGATTATCATTATTCTTAAAATCGGAAAGCACTTGATTCTGAAAATAGACGGCTACGTCTTGTATGTCTTTTTTTACATTCGTCACATAATTGACGGAGCTTAATTTATGTAGCCAGTCCATTTGTAGCATGTATTGGGTATTGACGGGGGCGACCACAAGATATTGATACGCTTTAAAGTCGACACCTGGTTTAATCCAGACTCTTTGGAAAGGTAAGTAAGCAACTTTCTTTTCCCGTTGCGCGTTTGGCGTAAAAGCCGTGTCGGGAGCAGGTGCTATAACGGCAGCTTTTGCATCATTGCTTAGACCTTGAGTATCTTTTTCGGCACTGTTAATGGCAGAGCAACCTATCAGGATTGCAGTTAGCGCAGAGTCAAACAGAACATCAATTGTTTTAGAACTTAAAAAATACGTTGGTATTTTCATTAAAGTTTCCTATTGTAAAGATTGATTTAAGGCCCATTGACAAACTACAAGAGTAAATAATCTACGATATAAACCGGTTAGATTACAGACAGTCCCGCTGGAGCAGGAAGTTTATTAACCTGATATTTACCAATACCCCGTCAATCCGACGAAGGGCCCGTTCAAGGTTACATCGGCTCCCACAATGCCCTTGTCGACGTTAATCCGCAGCACCTTGTAACCTGCCTCCACTGACGAAGGCATACCAAAGAAGTTGGTACGGTAGCCGACCATCCCGAGTGCTCCGCCGGTAAAGCTCACATTATTAACGCCGAAACCACCGACATTGCCGTCCATCAAGGCAAACCAATGCGGGGAGAACTCCACCATGACCTTGCCGCCTATTATTGGAGCGGTGAAGGACTTGCTGCCAGAAACGCTGATGCCACGAATGAGATCGAGTTGATTGCCCAACCAAATGGAACGCCCGCCAGCATAGAGTTCGAGGCCGTTAGAATTCGACTTCTTGTTCCAGTTACCAACGCGCTCTGAGGCTGAGGGACCAAACACGCGATACATTACCCCGTAATCCATGATACCCATCTCCATCGACAAGCCCGAACTGATCCGATCAAAACGAGGCTTAAAATCCATGCTCATGTAATTGCCGTCCAGGAAGAATCCCAGCTTCTCGTAATGCGCTTCGAAATGCCCATTAAAAGCCATCGGAAAATTACGCAGCTTCCCGGCTATATCGATGAAGCTGGCATCAACCGACTTACTATAAGGACCAACCGAGAAGTCACCGCTCACGCCTGGTAGCCATGTGTAGAGTGAGAGATTGAAAGCCCAGGGGTTTTTGACGGCGGCAGGATCGCCTTTCGCAGTTCCTGCGCCGTGAACGCCAGAGGCTGTGGCCAAAGCGACCACAAAAGCCAAGGCTTTGAAAGTCGGTAAAAAATCGGCTTTTATGATCATGCAAGTTCACCTTGATTTTTTGGGACAGGGTTGTAAACCTCGTCGCGCATAGTTACTGGTTACGTGACATTCACGAATTTAAAGTATCCGGAAACGCTAACGCGCACCCCGATTACAGCAACCTTAAAGAATAACCCCCCTGACTTAAGGTGCCGCTGTGCCTGAAGTCCAGGCGGATAATCGTTCTGTCATTAGTTCAGCCCAATGGTCGATAGCATTTTCTGCATCACCCCATTTCCACTGAAAACCGGTCGTAAACGAACCGCCGCCAATCCGTCGATCCACCGCCAATGCAAGTATTTGTCCTGATACCGAATCGGTTAACTTGGCTTCAGCCTGTGCCGCACCGACGAACGGCATAGTGCCGGTCGCCAGATATTTGAGATTGGACAGCATGTGTGCCTGCGGAACGATCATCGAAATGCTGCGTAGTCCTGGCGTGGCGGATTCGGCATCGGTCAAGGCAGCATCAATCTTCATGACCCCCGGCCCCGCTTGGTCGACGATCTGAAATTTCTGTCCGAGCTGCTTTGTAAATTGTTGCGAGGTATAGTTAACCAGCATCTGCTGATCAGCAGGGGATAGCTTTGAAGAATCGCTGCCCCAATAAGTCACCGGAGAAATCAGGATTTTGTTGTACTGACTCCATTTTGCGGTAGGATTAATATAACGTAGACCAACCTGCTCCTTCCCGCCGGGTGTGAGCAGAGAACATTCTTTGGCAAGAAAGGCGCAATTAACGCCAGATTGTTTAAGATCAACCTTTTGAGTCGTTGTACAGGCGCTTAATATCAACAAACACAGAGTCACCAACGGCAAACCGGCCCCGGCTTTTATTTGGTATTCTGAATTGTTCAATTTAACGTTCATGTTTTTCTCCAAATATTTAGTAAGTGGTTATTTAAAAAGTAACTTCTTATGCATTACAGAATGCAGACCTGTCAGGTTTTGAGATCCTGACAGGTCTGGTGAATAACAGATTAAACGTAGCGAATTGGCTTACTGATTTTCTAGAAAACCGCCTCTTGCTGATTTTAAAATAAGCGGGCAAGCTATTTTGTAAGCTACCCGCCTGATCTTCAGAGCGACTAATGCCCTGCTTGTTGGGCTTTCATGGCTTCTTCGATCTTCGCTTTTACGGCGTCAAGGTTAAAACTCGCGCCCTTCTGCATGGGCGGATATTCAAGAGCCGTCATAGCCAGCTTACCCACTTGCTGCTGGACAAATACGAAGCGCCAAAACTCGTACTGAAACCATTGAAAGTAATTCTGTGACCCGTTTAGTGTCCCGTTTGCAGGGAAGTCCAGGCGCTCGAAAGGATCAAGACGTAGATTTGTCAGTACCGGCGCGTCCACATGCGCCTTGCTGCCAACCCAGCCACCGGGTTGGTCAATAAAACGATACTTGTAGTCGTCGATGCGCACCGCGCCTAACGTACTTTCCCCGAAATAGAAAATTTCATGACGATTAGAAGGGCCTTTTCCGGTAATCAAGTCCAATTGGTTGTAGCCGTCAAGATGCACTTTGTATTTGGTATCGCCGATTTTTTTGCCCTTTAATAACTCATCGACAATAGCCGGGTCGCCAGCGGCGGCCACAAAAGTCGGAAACCAGTCCATACCGGAAAAGATACCGTTCTCAATTTTGCCGGCAGGCACCTTGCCGGGCCAGCGAATAATAGCGGGAACGCGAAAGCCACCTTCAAAGATAGTGCCTTTTTGTCCCTTGAACGGTGTATTGCCGCCATCCGGCCAGGTAAATGTCTCGGTGCCGTTATCGGTAGTGAAGACGACGATGGTATTGTCGTCTTCACCCATATCCTTAAGTTTCTGCATCAATAGACCGATGTCATCATCAAGCTGCGCCATACCAGCTTCCTGAAGAGACCAGCCGTTTTGAGCGTTGCGTAACGCCTGATACTTTTCCGAGAGGTGAGTAACGATATGCATGCGGGTGGGGTTAAGCCAGAGAAAAAAGGGCTTGCCATCTGCCTTGGCTTTTTCCATAAACTTGAAGGATAGATCACGAATTTCGTCATCCACCGTCTCCATGCGTTTGGGATAAAGAGTCCCTGCATCTTCGATTTTCTGCTTGCCAATTTTGCCCCAGCGTGGCATTACCGTTACGTCATCCTTGTCAGTCGCCCAACTGTGGACCATATTGCGTGGGCCGACTACGTTTAACAACTCCTGTGGGTAATTGGGATGAGCCGGGTCCTCCATCGCATCCAAGTGATACAAATAGCCAAAGAATTCATCAAAACCGTGCACCGTAGGCAAGAATTCGTTCAAATCACCCAGATGGTTTTTGCCGAATTGACCTGTAGCATAACCCATGGACTTGAGTGTTGTGGCAATGGTCACAGCCTCCTTGGGTAAACCGACCGGAGAGCCTGCTTGACCAACCGTAGTCATACCGGTACGGATTGGCAGTTCGCCGGTAATGAAATTGGCACGTCCAGCTGTGCAACTGGCTTCAGCGTAATAGTCGGTAAAACGCATCCCCTCAGTGGCGAGTTTGTCGAGGTTGGGTGTACGGCCTGCCATCATACCCTGATGATAGGCACCTATATTAAACCAGCCAATATCATCGCCCATAATAACAACAATATTAGGTTTTTTGGTCTGTGCTTGTTCTTCTGCTTGTGCGGTCGAAACCAACAGACAAGCAGCTAGAGCGGTAAGCGTTATTGCAGTCGGTTGAAACAAGCGTTGCCACCGGTGAGTTGGAATCATCATGTTGCTCCTTTTATTGTTAGTCGGAAAACTGATTTGTTACGTTAATGGGAAACGTCTCGAATTATGGAAAAACAATAAGGTTTATAGTCTTGAACTTTAAAGCCCAAATCGTTTAAATAAATGCGACACTTTTAGGTAAATCCTGAGTGACTATTTACTGCTGTTAGGCCAAAACACCAAATCAATGGGGTGGATATTGCGGGTTTCAGTTTAAAACGGGACAGCTTTATAAATAATAGACATCTTTCCTAAATAATCAACATAGAGCTTGGTCTTAATAAGGTTAAAATAGCGACCTGCCTTTGAAAACACGGATAGCCATGACCCCTTATGCCCAACTGCCCAAGCACAAGCCTGAAG
>NZ_JAOEGU010000061.1 GCF_025583945.1 Methylobacter psychrophilus | reverse complement strand
TGTGTCTGGTTTTTTTTTTAAGGCAGAGACCGGAATACGGGTTAGCGTGGGGTCTCGTGGGGTCGGAGATGGGTATAAGGGACATGTGCGGGTTCGGCCATAGCCGCTGCCGGAGTAGCGGGAGCGGCCGCGGCAATGGCTGGCAGCACGGCTGTCGCCGGTGCCGCAAATATAGCGGGTGGCGCTCAGGCGGTGATGGCAGCCGCGAAACAGGCATCACAAAACTCATCAAGCACCTCTGACCTTGTTTCGAGGATGGGCGGCATAGTCAGTGGCGCATTAGATAGTAACACCTCTAGCTCCTCATCGTCCGCATCAAGCCCACTTGCAGCAGCAATGGGCGATAGCTTGGCGAGTAATAACTTTTTCAGCAACTCATCGGGTACGACAAACCAGGGCAGACAATCCAGCAGTACTGCCGCACACTTGGCATCGGGAATCACACAGGTTTTGGGCGAAAAAATACAATCACGAATAAATCAAACCGTTGGCGGGCAAGTCGCCTCAGCTATCAATCAGTCCACAGAAACGCAAACGCACAATAACAAAGCCTCAAGCCAAACCTTCGATAACAATAGTCTGTCTGGTGAAACAACCGGCACAGGCGATTCAAGGGCAGATGAAATCGCCGCATTTCGTGATGGCTAGCGGAAATTTAAAAAACGAGGACATCTGAAAATATAGTCATGAAAATCAGAAAAATTTTCGGAAAATCCTATCAAAAAATTGGGCACTTGAGAAAACGATTAATTTATCGAATTTAAAAATAAGGAGGCGACATGGCGGCAATGCCAGACTTACCACCGTCACACCATCAACAAGAGCGGATAGTTTGCTCGATCACAGCGGCTGAAAAATACGCTGTTCCAGCAAATATTCTGCTTGCAGTAGCCGAAAAAGAAAATGGCAAGCCCGGTGTTTGGGTAAAAAATACCAACGGTACCCACGACGTTGGGGCCATGCAATTTAATACCACTTACCTCAAAACACTCCAGAAGTACGGCATCTCACCAGAGGATGTAGCCAGTGCCGGTTGTTACGCTTATGATCTGGCCGCATGGCGCATTCATGGGCATTTAACCAAAGATCCCGGTGATATATGGACGCGAGCGGCAAATTATCACTCCCGGACACCTTACTTCAATCAGCTATATCGCGCTGATCTGATGGTCAAAGCCAACCGCTGGGCTAACTGGTTAGATAAATTCATGCAGCTCAATAATGCAACGATCAATACCTACACGATAAAGCCAGAAACTAAACAGGCAAGTAAAGTAACCAACGTAGTACAGGCTTTCAAAAAAGCCTATGTTCCTCGTAGTATCACCGTTAGCAGTCAGTACAGATGACTATGCAATGCCCACGCGTAGTAGTATCGGATGGCACGCTTGAAGCCATTAAATGGCTGGCTCTGCTGCTCATGGTAGGTGATCATATTAATAAATACCTGCTACACGATGCATCGCACACGTTATTTAACTGCGGTCGTGTAGCCATGCCACTCTTTATTTTTGTACTGGCTTATAATCTGGCGCGGCCAGACGCGTATAAGCGCGGCACACATGGCCGAACCATGAAACGCTTGGCACTATTTGGGCTATTGGCAACACCGCCCTTCATCGCCTTGGGTGGCTTGCTAGCGGGATGGTGGCCGTTAAATATTTTGTTTGCTTTACTGGCAATGACGGCCATTATTTATTGCCTTGAGCAACAGACGATCCGGGGTTATCTCATCGCTTGCGCTGTATTTATTATCGGAGGTTCATCAGTAGAATTCTGGTGGCCTGCTGTAGCGCTTGGAATCGCACTATGGTGGTACTGTAAAACACCGCAAATCACTCCCTTGATAATAGCTGTGGTAGCCCTGCTATTACTGCGTATTATTAACGGCAATTATTGGGCTTTCGCTGCCCTACCTATTTTAATCGCCAGTACCACCGTCAATATTCCGGTGCCCCGTTATCAGTGGCTATTTTATTATTTCTACCCTCTACATCTAACCCTTCTTTGGTTATTGACAAGGCTTGCCTATATCTATGGTTTTGGATGATAAATAAGGTGATTAACACAGAATTTGTAATAAAAACACCGTTAGGCCGTTTTTCTGTCACATAAACTAAGCAACCGTATAACAACGCTGTAATAATTCAATTACTATGCCTTAATTATTCCGATAGGGATAATCCACGATTGAATACATATTAATAGAGGAGCAGAAAAGATCGTCCCTTGCCTCACTTTCGAATAGAGCAATCACAATTAATTTATATTCGATATAACGAATATTTTTTAATAAACAGTATCGTACATTAAATTCATAGCATCAATTGAATCCCCGGAAAAACTACCAAAAAATTTAGCTGCTTAATTTCTCGGGCAATAACTAGCTAATTTATAGCTACCATATTCCTACCCAGTATCATTCGAATATTTGGTAAGAATGAAGGGCCATAAAAGAACAACTCTCAAAAATATCAGGGGTATCCACATCATTTATTTTAAATTTATTCAACGGCAAAGGTAATCCGTCTTTACAGATTATAGAACGAATTGCAGATGCGCTGGATAAACCTTTAGCCGGACTTCTCAAAGAAATACACCTGGACAGTAAATCATTCGAGACCATAGCGGGTAGCAAGCCCCACAGGAATAGCAGAAAACGAAATAAATCCACGAAGGCCAGAAAACAATATAGCGCATTAAATAAATTCTCATTATATATTATTTTAATATTTTATTTATCTCGATATATAGTATAATCTGAGTCGAATTATTTTATCGATACCATTAATCTATGCCAAATCTATATGAAGACAAATTAAAAGACTCTGTAAAAACACGCGCCAAAGCCAGGCTAATAGGTGATATCGGCCCGGAAATTTTGGCGATTCTCGCTAATCCAAAAACTATCTAACTAACAAAAACGACTATCCACTCAATCAAGCACTTTTGAGGTAATTATGAAAAAAGCAAAAATACCACAAAAAATAATTATTGCTATGCTGAAGATGCTGTCATTGCAGAAGCAAAAAACATTATGTGAATATATTAATAACAAAAGGTTTTGCCAACATGATAGAGCATAAATATCTAAAACTGGATGAGGTAGTTGCAATGCTTAATGTCAGTCGCACCTGGTTTTACAAAATGAGAAAGGCCGGAAAGTTTGTTAAACCAGCAATTGAACGGCCAATGCGATGGAGATTAGATCAGATTAATAATTTTTTAGATGGTACGGAGTAAAAAACTACAGATATAAAAAGATTAAAATGCCCTACGGCGATTTTAGAACAAGAAGGGCTTAATATTCTTAGCGATAAATTAGATGCAGAAATAACAGTAGAAGATGACGCAACTTTTTTATATTATATGGGCTAAAGAAATGTCAAAAAATATGCCACGCTGCTTTAAATGCGGATAGAAAAGGGCAAGATATTAAATTTTTTATAAGCAATGAATAGAATATCAAAAGCCGATGTTTTTTACAGAGGCACCGTAAAAGGCACCGCAAATAAAAAGCCTTGTAACGAAGAAACGCTACAAGGCTTGATTTTATTGGTGGGGTGTCGGGGGTTCGAACCCCGGACCTATGGATTAAGAGTCCACTGCTCTACCAACTGAGCTAACACCCCAAAATATTGGTGGAGAGAGAGGGGTTCGAACCCTCGATACGTTGCCGTATACACACTTTCCAGGCGTGCGCCTTCGACCACTCGGCCATCTCTCCTACTTATCTTCCCATAGAGGCTATGGGAACCGACAAGGATAAACTAGTTTCAGCTTTGTTGCAATGACTTTTAGCCGGCATCTTCTTCGGTCAGTCCTTCCAACTCATTCCAACGGGCAAAAACTTGCTCCAATTTGGCTTCTGTTACTTTTAATTCATCCAACGTCTTGGCAATGGCCAAGGCATCTTTTTTATAAAAAGCGGATGAACTGATTTGCAGGTTTAATGCCGATTGTTTAGCTTCCAGCTCATCAATCATTTGCGGCAATTTATCAAGCTCTTGCTGCTCTTTAAAGCTTAATTTTTTCTTTTTTGCGGCAACTGGTTTTTCCTGGTTCGATACTGCTACCGGCTTTTTTGCTACCACAGCAGGTTTATTCTGTTTTTCTTGTGTCACATGGGCGTTCCAGTCCGTGTAACCACCAACAAATTCATCAACATCACCTGAACCATTAAGAACATAAACGCTGGTTACTACGTTGTCTAAAAACGCCCGATCATGGCTTACCAGTAATAAGGTACCATCGTAATTTACCAATTTTTCTTCCAATAATTCCAGGGTTTCCAAATCCAGATCATTGGTTGGCTCATCCATGACGATAAGATTGGCAGGTCGGGTAAATAATCGCGCCAACAACAGACGATTTTTTTCACCACCTGACAAGCTTTTTACTGGCGAACGCGCTCTTGCAGGTGCGAACAAAAAATCACCCAAGTAAGACATAACATGGCGTTTATTACCCGCTATTTCGACAAAGTCATTACCATCAGCCACGGTGTCGGCAACGGTTAAATTAGGATCCAGTTGATCGCGTAATTGGTCAAAGTAGGCGATTTCAAGCTTTGTGCCCTGCTCTACCGTACCGCTATCAGGTACCAGTTGTTGCAGCAGTATTTTTAACAAGGTTGATTTACCTGCACCGTTGGCACCAATCAAGCCAATTTTATCGCCACGTTGAATCAGTGTTGAAAAATTCTTGATAATTTGCCTTTCGCCATAACCAAAACTGATATCCTTAACTTCAATAACTCTTTTGCCGGACGCATCGCCTTTTTCCAAAGCCAATCTGGCGGTACCTTGCTGAAGACGACGCTGGGCGCGTTCATTACGCAATTTTTCCAAAGCTCTGACACGGCCTTCATTACGGGTACGTCGGGCTTTTACACCTTGTCTGATCCAGACTTCTTCATCGGCCAGTTTCTTGTCAAATTCAGCATTTTGATTGGCTTCATCTTCAAGAGCGGCGGCTTTACGGGTTAAGTAATCATCATAATTACCAGCCCATGACACCAGATTACCACGATCCAAATCCACAATTCGGGTCGCCAGTTTTTGCAAAAATGACCGGTCATGGGTGACAAATAAAACCGCACCCTGAAAGTTAAGCATTTGCTCTTCCAGCCAGTTAATACTTTCAAAATCCAGATGGTTGGTAGGCTCATCCAGCAGCAATACTTCGGGCTCTATCACCAAGGCTCTTGCCAACGCTACGCGACGTTTCCAACCACCGGATAAGTCACTAATTTTTAATTCGCCGGGTAAATCAAGCTTGTTTAAGGTCGTTTCAACACGTTGTTGAAAATGCCAGCCATTATGCGATTCCAGCTTATGCTGTAAATCGCCCATTTCGTTTAACGCTTTATCATCATCATAATCCATGGACAAAGTCAGGGCATGATAACGGGTAAGCCATTCTCCCAACTCACCCAAGCCACCGGCAACGGCGTCATAAATGGTTGCATCATCCGGCAGGTCAGGCGATTGCTCCAACCATGCAAGTCTTAATTCAGGTTGTCGCCAAATATCGCCATGATCAGGAAGCACATTTCCGGCGATAATCTTCATTAAGGTTGATTTACCTTCGCCATTACGGCCTAACAAACCAACTCTTTCGCCAGCATCAAGCTGAAAATCGGCATTTTTTAATAAAGCGTGGGTTCCATAAGCTATGGAGATGTTCGATAAACGTAATAAAGGCATTTTAGAATTTCTGTAGATGACAAATAGAGGGGGGTTACCAGTACATTATATAGAATAATAGCGTTGTCTTTATGACAATGTGAGATCTAACCATTTATTTGTTGGTACAAATAACGGCTTAGCTTAAGAAAAATCAATGAAGCAAGCTAGTTTGGCTCATGAAAAGCCGATATTGTGGACAAATTTTTTGCCCACAACATCATCGAAAATAGAATGGACAGGCAAGTATTGACCTGCCCCGTCAATTTTAATCAGCCAATGCCGGATAATCGGTATAACCTTTTTCGTTGCCACCATAAAAGGTAGCCGCATCAGGTTCGTTTAACGGTGCATTTACCTTAAATCTTTCGACCAAATCAGGATTGGCTATATATAATTGTCCAAAAGCAACGGCGTCGGCTTTGCTTTCGGCGATAGCATTTTCAGCACGCGCACGGTCATAGCCCCCACAGACTATCAAGGTTCCGTTATACGCTTTACGCAAAACATCAAGATTGATAACGTTGGCGCCATGCCTGATATCACCTTCCAGAGCATCAACCACATGAAGATAAGCCAAACCAAAACTATTTAATTGACCCAATAAATAAACAAAAAATGTTTCCGGATCGGCATCATTCATATCATTCATTGTACCGCTCGGTGACAGGCGAATACCCACACGATCAGCACCCCAAACAGCGACTACCGCTTCCGTTACTTCAAGCAAAAACCGGGCCCTGTTTTCAAACGTTCCTCCATAACAGTCAATACGCTTGTTAGTACCTTCACGCAAAAATTCATCCAGTAAGTAACCGTTGGCGCTATGTATTTCAACGCCATCAAAACCCGCAGCCAGAGCATTGATTGCCGCTTGTCGATAAGTTTCCACAATACCTTGAATTTCATCGGTTTCTAATGCGCGTGGGGTTACAAAAGGCTTCATGCCGCTTGGCGTAACGGCTTCACCTTTTGGTTTTATTGCTGAGGGCGCAACCGGTAATTTGCCGTTATGAAAATCGGGATGAGAAATACGGCCAACATGCCAAAGTTGTAAAAAAATATGGCCATTTTTTGCATGGACAGCTTCGGTTATTTTCTTCCAACCTGCGACCTGCTGCTCATTATAAATACCCGGGGTTGCCGGATAACCAACACCTTGTGTGGATATTTGTGTTGCTTCGGTAATAATTAAACCCGCACTGGCTCGTTGCTCATAATAAGTGATCATCAAATCAGTAGGACTATTCTCAGGCGCACGTTGCCTGGTCAAAGGAGCCATCACCATACGATTGGGTAAATGGTAAGGGCCAATCTTAATCGGCATTTGTGTATGTAATTGTGTTGTCATAAATTATGAATTATTTAATATTAGTAAGAGAGAATTTGCAGATTTTGCTACGGATGAAATTGGTATATTGATTCACTATAATTTAATGCATTTGATATGGAGTCTAGCTCAAATGATATTATATTGCAGGCATTATAAATTTTATGCAGTTATAAAATCACATAAACTACAATTTTTATACTAACTAACTTTAAACTAATTTAACTAATAAAAACCAAATTCCTGACAATTATCCTTCGACAAGACCTTTGCCAAGAGCAGATAAAAAACCCGGAACAACCCGTAGTTTTATTAAATTTATTTTTTCATTCGTGGTTAACAATACTTCGGACAATTTTAAGTTATTAAAATAATATGTTCTTTAATAAATCATCTCAAAAATTCAATAACGGTGCCAACAAATAAGTCGTTAATTTTCAATTAATTAACATTAAATGCAATTCTGCATAAATTTGATTTATTCCCTCCACAAACCGACACAAGTCTTACTATTCGTGAAGTACCAATAATCAAAACTGTCCGAAGTATTGTTCATAAAAATTTCCTGATGAGTTAATCATCAGTGAAATACCAAATACTATTTCTGATCACTGGTTGCAGATTTTACACACGAGACCGAACCTGGTCTGTGCGTTAAAGAACATAGTGGAAGTTAATTCATAATGCACATTACGATAAACATTTTCAGATAAATTTCTCTGTCCAAGTTTACAGTGACGTGGATTGGAAATTTAATTTCTGAAAGTCGATAGTTGATGTTAAGCAAAGCAAAATTGTCCGAAGCATTGGATTAATATAGCAAGCTTTTTGCAAATAGCCATACTGCCTACGACAACATTGCAATACACTATAAATAACGCTAAAGTTTGGGTTCTTATTTTTAACTACCCGCTGAAAAGCAGGGCAGTTAAAAATAAAGCGGCTTGCAACAGCCCTTCCGACTTGGCTTAAGAAAGAATGATTAAATCATCGATTGTTTAAGCTAACAGCCAGTTTGTTATTACTGAACAATTTTATTGACCGACTTAAAGGCAACTATATGAAAACTCATTTTCACTGGACAGGGCTGTTGACAGCGTTGTTTTGTATGTCGGCGTCTGCAGCCGACCTGGATCGGTCAACCGTAGAACATCGTCTCGCCAAAGCAAATAAAGCGCATCTCGCCGACTTACGTAGAAAGGATTTAACCAGCCTTGATTTATCGGGCCTCGACTTTAAAGCTGCGGATTTATGGGGTTCGGATTTACGCCGTGCCAATTTCAGCAATAGTGATTTATCCGGTGTTAATCTGGATTTATCGGTACTATCGAAAGTTGATTTTTCCAATGCCAATCTATCCAATACCAGTATTTTTGCAGTGCATGTCGGCGGTGCAAATTTGAGTAATGCCAATTTAAGTAATAGCCGCTTTATTGGCATAATGGATCGAGCCAACCTGTCTCATGCCAATCTCGCACATGCCAACTGGGGAGCGGATATGAAAAACCAGTCGATGGGTTTGATGCGGGCAAGCCTGAATAATGTCAATTTCTCGGGAGCCAATCTTTCCAATGCCAATTTTGACCGTGCCTTGATGCGCTTTGCCAATTTTTCCGGCGCTAATCTACAAAATACCGTACTTTTTGGCGTTGACCTTTCCGGCGCAGATTTTTCAGGTGCTAATTTGTCAGGCGCTGATTTAACAGGTACGTCGCTTGAAGACACCAATTTTGCAGGAGCGGATCTGGCGGGCACCAAATTTGCCGGTGTTAAGGATAAATCGAAGTTAAAAGGTTTGAGTTCTGCCAAAAATGTGGACAAAGCGATTATTGATTGATGACAAAAGCACAAGGTTAAAAAATACACACCGGTATCTTTCGCCTTGTACCTTGCCACCCACCAAGATGTTACATCAAAAAAACTTCGCGGCATTAATCAGGGTTTTGTAAATTCCCCATGATAATGGGATAACAACGACTATCCAGGCTAACCAGACTATTGCCAGTGGCGTTGGTTTAATAACCTCCCTGCCCTGCTCTTTATCCGCTATTAAATGCCCATCTTCCTCCGCTATTATTTCACGGGCATGGCATTTTTCTTCGGCCAGTTCCTTAGCGGTCATAAACCACTTATCGGCCACAGGTCGAATCAATAAATTACACAGCAAGCCTAAAAGCAACAATCCGGCCAAGATCATCATGGTTTGGTTGTAAACCTGCTCACGAGGCAAACCCAAACTCAATTGATAATCACGCATATAATTAACTATCACCGGTCCCAAAATCCCCGCTGTTGCCCAGGCAGTCAATAAACGACCATGAATGGCCCCAACCATTTGCGTACCAAATAAATCCGCCAGATAAGCGGGAGCCGTCGAAAAACCACCACCATACATACTTAAAATAACGCAGAATGCAGCGACAAAAAGCAGCTTGTTACCAGCATCGGCACTGCCAGGAATGCTGATATACAACAAACCGCCCAGCACGAAAAAAATAATGAAGGTCAGTTTACGGCCGAAAAAGTCTGACAAAGTTGCCCAAAAAAACCGGCCACCGATATTGAACAAACTCAACAGTGCAGTAAAACCGGCAGCAATACCGGCAATCGCAGCCAGTTCGATTTTATCCAGTTCACTGTAGGTCTTGGCAACGGCAATTAATTGACCGCCGAAAACCTCTTGCAACATGGGCGATGACATACCGATCACGCCAATACCGGCACTAACGTTCATGCACAAAGCAGCCCAGAGCAACCAAAACTGTTTAATCTTGTAAATGTTTTTGACATGCACATGATGCGGCGTAATCATGCCATTGTTCTTTTTGGCGATGCGAGGCGTCCAGCCCAATGGTTTCCAACCGGAAGCAGGAATACGATAACTCAAGGCACCAGTTATCATAAAAACGAAGTAGATAACCGCCATAACCATAAAAGTTTGCATAACACCCACATCAGTTGGTGTTGCAAAATGATTCATCAATGCCGTTGCCAGCGGTGAACCGATCATTGCGCCACCGCCAAAGCCCATAATGGCCATGCCGGTTGCCATGCCACGGCGATCAGGAAACCATTTAATTAGTGTAGATACCGGAGAAATATAACCCAGCCCCAAACCGATGCCGCCAATGACGCCTGAACCGAGCAGCATTATCCAAAACTGATGTAAATAAATACCTAACGCCGACAGCAACATACCGCCACACCAACATAAGGCACTGATTACTGCCGCTTTACGTGGGCCAACATGCTCCAACCATCCCCCCCAAAGTGATGCAGATGAACCCAAAAACACAAAAAATAACGTGTACATCCAACCCAGCGTAGAGATATTCCAGTCACAATGGCTAACAAACAATTCCTGAAAAAAACCGACATCAGCACCACAGGCAATACTGTCTTTGATACCGAGAGCTTTAGAAAGCGGCAACCAAAAAACTGAAAAGCCATAAGCCATACCAATACACAAATGAATGGCCAACGCCGCTGGCGGGACTAACCAGCGATTGAAGCCCGGACCGGCAATAGTGCATTCCTTGTCTAAAAAATTTACTGAGGGTTTAGTCATGGTTTCTGCTTTTTTTTTTAGTAATTAAACGATAAATTATACGTGGCGCGACCACTGATTGCATTGTTGCCAGGTTTAAACAGGAAGCAAGAGGCAAAAATAAACCACCACTTTGGTAGTAATCTGCGTGACCGCAATTAAAAAAATGTGAATATTGTTCTTCGTGCTTTCGTGGTGAATAATGCTTTTAACCCATTTTTTGACAAAAATTTCACCGTCTCTTAAGCGATGCCAAACAAGAATACCGAAGTGCTTGTTTTAAGTTTTCTTACAAAGACAATGAAACTCTTGTAGAATCTAAGTGTCTCTTTGCCCGTTGGCTTTTAACTTGAGTGGCAACTTTGGATTAACTCTTAATGGTTTATCCCGACTTACACAAAGCCTGTTTTGTTAATCATTTATTTAAGGAATCTAATTAAAATGCGATTAAATACTGCTATTTCACGTCCGGAATCAAGCATTCTGGCAAGCAATAAAGTTCTAAAAAACACTTACATGCTGCTATCAATGACCTTGATTTTCAGTGCCATGACCGCAGGTGCCGCAATGTACCTCAATCTGCCACCTTTTGGCATGATTGTTACCTTGGTAGGTTTTTACGGTTTATTCTTCTTAACGGCAAAATTTAGCGACAGTGCATTAGGTCTGCTTTTTGTCTTCGCGTTAACCGGTTTTATGGGTTTAACACTGGGCCCTATTTTATCCATGTATGTTCAAGCTTTCAGCAATGGACACGAACTTATCATGATGGCCTTAGGCGGCACCGGCGTTATTTTCATGGGGCTTTCAGGCTATGCATTAACCACACGCAAAGACTTTAGTTACATGGGCGGTTTTTTGATGGTTGGCGTGCTGGTCGCCTTTCTGGCGGGTATTGGCGCAATCGTTTTTGCTATCCCTGCCTTGTCACTGGCTGTATCAGCCATGTTTATTTTGCTGATGTCAGGTATGATCCTTTATCAAACCAGCCAAATAGTCAACGGTGGTGAAACCAACTATATTCTGGCAACGGTTTCTTTATATGTGTCTATTTACAACTTGTTCCTGAGTTTGTTGCAATTGCTGGGCGCATTTAACGGCAGAAATTAAAACAGCAAGTCATTGTGTTTGATTGCCCGTTAAAGCGACAAGCATAATTTGGATAAGACAGCATGTACATTCAGCAGACAAGCGCTTTTGCTTTAGCTGCTGAATGTACCTTTATTGAGCTGGTTATTAGCGCATTTTAAAAGTTGAACTGTAACTGGTTTCCCTGTCAAAATGATCCCAGATATAATTAGGCTTAACTATTGACTCGGTGGGAATCATAAAAGTCGCCAAATCCAAAGCACCACACAAACTGCGTCCCAAAGTGTGCCCAAGACCTACCATAAAGCCTACCGTTGCTCCGTAAACCGGTCCTTTCTCATTACTCATTACCATGATGGTTTTAGGAATCTCGCCTACTCCGGTAATTGCATTGGCAAAACCAGTCGCCACTTTTTCACCGACAATAGTAGGATAATCTCGCGCCATTGCCACATGCGGTATAAAAAAGGATAGCGCGAATAAAATCGGTAACACTTTCAACATCTGCTTCATCAATAATTCCATACAATAAAATTTAGAAGACCCATCTTATCCAAAACCCTTGTCCTACTGCAAATACAATACAAAAAAGCCCTCTTTTTCAGCTAATGCTTTTATGGTTTGCAACCAGTAAATTCCCCTTACAGTTTCCTCTCCGGCAACAGCAGTCAATTCAATAGTGATTAACTAATCCAGCGACTGATGATAACTACCGGCATGGATCCCACAATTTTACGCCCCGGATTATAACTATTAGTGAGTAGGCCGCAGGAATCGAATCTACACTTTAATTATCAAGCTTCAGCTCAAATTAAAAAGCCTGTTATGCTGAAAAATCACTCCGCAAATACCTCAGCCAAATCAATCACCAAATCGGGAAACAACACCGGACTGGCATTATCTTCTGCTGAAAACATGGCTATCAATTCATATTTTTCTGTTTGTGCGTTTAAAACAAATTGATGTACCGATTGCTCATAAGGATAAACCAGCCAATATTCTTTTACGCCGCTTTCCTGGTATAAAGCATATTTTTCCTGGGTTTCACGTTTGGAATTTCCTTTCGACAAGATTTCAATAATCCAATCCGGCGCACCGTTGCAGCCCTGAATATCTAATTTTTCGATATCACAAATGACACACAAATCAGGTTGCACAACCGTGACAATTTCTTGATTCGTAAGAATAGATTTTCTTTGATTATATAAACGCACATCAAACGGCGCGTAAAACAATTTACAGGTTTTTTTATGAAAGTACGAGTATAGATGCCCGCCTAATTCAGTCACAATACTTTGATGACGCACATTCGGCGCAGGCGACATCAGTTGAATTTTGCCTTTAATCAATTCAATAGTTTCATCAAATTGCCACGTTAAATAATCGGCATAACTATAGGTGCCGTTTAAATCCAATTGTGAGAGGTTAGTAATTTTTGCCATGTTATTACCTAAAAATTGTTTGCTCAATTGGTACAATAAAACTCTAATTGGGTCGTTCATTAAACTTGATGGATATTGACACAAAAGCACAAAATTTGCCAAACCTGATTATGGATTGATTGGGTAAAGAAAGATTAAACATAGACAACTTAATTGCAAATTATAAGAACGGAGGTTAAGGTAAGGCCTTGCAATCAAGCATGATAAAGTGGGACTGGTTTAAAATAATGCGATACTTGCCTCCCTGATTCTCTCTCAAACATGCTTATTCCAGCCTACAAGATTACAAGATTACAAGGGCAACCACTTTAATTTAATATCCTCATCGCATTATTCTATGAATTCTTTCAATCACCTTTTCAATTCACTTTCTGCTGACAACAATAAAAAGGGTGAGCAATTTGAAAGAATCACTAAATGGTTTTTGGAGAATGATCCAGAATGGAAAGCCAAAATTGAAAAAGTCTGGTTATGGAACGATTATCCTGCAAAGTGGGCTAGAGATAGAGGGATTGACCTCGTTTGTTTATTCAAAGATGGCACGCATTGGGCGGTTCAGTCTAAATGCTATCATCCTGATGATGCCTTAACGAAAGCTGGTATTGATTCATTTCTGTCAGAATCCAATCGTAAAGAAATAGCCGGACGCATTCTGGTTGCCACTACGAACCAGTTAGGTGCTGGTGCAGAACAAGTCATCAAAGCCCAAGAAAAACCAATAGTTTGTGTTCTTTTAGCGCATTTAGAGGATTCTAATATTGTGTTTCCTGTTGATCCTGAAAATTTAACTCAGGTTAAACAACGCGAAAAACCAACACCCGAACCACACCAAACAGAAGCCATTAATGAGGTAGTTCAATGCTTAGCGACCGATGATAAAGGTCAACTCATTATGTGTTGCGGAACAGGCAAAACCTTCACCTCGCTATGGATAAAAGAAGCTTTAAAATCCCAAAGCACTTTGGTACTTTTGCCTTCGCTAGGTTTACTGTCTCAGACGCTTAGAGAGTGGTGTTTTGCTAAAAATGAAGAATTCAGTTTTCTTTGTGTTTGTTCTGATGCCTCAGTCAGTAAAGAAGAAGATGAGGCAATTTCTAATACCTTGGATCTTGGTTTCCCTGTCACCACCCGTCATGAAGAGATTGAACAATTTCTGCTGACTTCAGGTAATAAAGTCATTTTCTCCACCTATCAATCGTCGCCCCAGATTGCCAAAGCCCAAGAAAATCCGGACATTCCCGTTTTTGATATCGTTTTTGCCGATGAAGCTCATCGTTGTGCAGGTAAGGTCTCAAATGATTTTTCTTGCGTATTGGATGAGGCAAAAATAAGGGCACGAAAAAGATTATTTATGACCGCTACACCGAGAGTTTTTTCTACCGCAGTAAAAATTGCTGCCGAAGGACGAGGTGTTGAAATTGCCTGCATGGATGATGAACAGGTTTTTGGACGGGTTCTGCATCGTTTAAATTTCGGTACTGCTATTGAACGAGAGATTTTAACTGAATACAAAGTGATTATTGTTGGTGTCGATAACCCGATGATAAAAGCATGGATTGATCAGCGCGAATTTCTTCAAACCGATACGGGTATTGAAGCCGATGCCCAAACCTTTGCGGCTTACATCGGCTTGATGAAAGTGATGCGAGATCATGATTTAAAACGAGTCATTAGTTTTCATGGCCGGGTAAAGCGAGCACAAGAATTTGCCAACGGCTACTTAAATGTGCTCAATTGGGTAGATGCGGAACATAAACCTTCAGGCGTGATGGTGACTGATTATGTCTCTGGCAAAATGAATGCCGGCAAAAGAAGCACAAAAATTAAACAGTTGAAAACGCTTTACGGCGCAGAAAGAGGCTTACTGGCTAATGCACGGTGTCTGTCAGAAGGGGTTGATGTTCCGGCTTTGGATGGCGTTGCTTTTATTGATCCGCGCAAAAGTCAGGTCGATATTGTTCAAGCGGTGGGGCGGGCAATCCGGAAAAGTGATAATAAAAGCCACGGGGTAATTGTCATCCCTGTGTTTATTGACGACAGTGATAATCCTCAAGCTGAATTGGAAAAGAGCAGGTACAAACCGATTTGGGATGTTTTAAATGCCTTAAAGTCGCATGATGAAGTGCTTGCCGAAGAACTGGATAATTTTAGAACGTCGTTAGGGAGAAATAATGGCGGTTCTGGCGGTGGTTTTTCAAAAATTACAATTGATTTGCCGCGCACAGTGGGCAATGAGTTTATTGCTGCGTTAAATACAAGAATTGTTGAGGTGACAACTGTTTCTTGGCATTTTTGGTATGGGTTGTTGTTGGATTATGTTGAGGAATATGGGCATGCGAGAGTGCCCCGCATGTTTAAGTATGAAAACTATCATTTAGGACGATGGATAGGAACTCAAAGGCTTGGCAAGAATAAACTTGATTTAAAAAGAATTCAGTTACTTGAGGACTTGCCTAAATGGTCTTGGAGTGTCTTTGAAGAACAATGGAGTGAAGGCTTTGAATATTTAAAAAAATATGTTGAAGAACATGGTCATGCAGGAGTTCTTACTCAATTAATTTATCAAAATTTCAATTTAGGTACATGGGCAAATTGCCAAAGAATGAAAAAGGATACGCTTGATTCAAAAAGGATTGCATTATTAGAAGAATTACCGCAATGGTCCTGGAATCCACTCGAAGAACGGTGGAATGAAGGATTCAAAAATTTAAAACAATATACTGAAAAACACGGTCATGCCAGAGTATCTGCTCAATTAAAATATAATGACTATCCCTTAGGTAAATGGGTGTCACGATTAAGAAGCAATAAAAGTAAATTAAATCTTAAACAAATTACCCAGCTTGAAAGATTACCTCATTGGTCTTGGACACCATTAGAAGACAATTGGAATGAAGGAATTGAATATTTAAAAAAATATGTTGCTGAAAATGGTCATGCAAGAGTCCCTAAAGAATTAAAATATGAAAATTTTTCTTTAGGGCAATGGATAGGAGTTCAAAAATTCAGAAAAGATAATCTTGATTTGAATAAAATTCAATTACTTGAAGAGTTGCCACAATGGTCGTGGAATCTACTAGAAGACAAGTGGAGTGACGGATTTGAATATTTAAAAAAATATGTTGCTGAACATGGTCATGCAAGAGTGCCACTCAGATTTAAATATGAGGATTTTAAGTTAGGCACTTGGATAGCTACCCAAAGACAAAGAAAGGGCAAACTTGATTTAATAAGAATTCAATTACTTGAAGAATTACCACAATGGTCTTGGGATGTCATTGAAGATCAATGGAAAGAAGCATTTGAATATTTAAAAAAATATGTTGCCGAACATAGTCATGCAAGAGTTCCTGATGGATTGAAATATCAACATTTCAATTTAGGCACATGGGTATCAAATCAAAGAAGAAGTAATAAAATCAATAAACTTAACTCAGAAAAAATTAAATTGCTTGAATCGTTACCAAAATGGTCTTGGGGGGGACTTGAATAGCGCGGCAATGCGTTTCAACCGCAAGATAGCGATTCTTCGTACCTTTTATCTTTTAATTTAAAGAGAGATCATTCTCCATGTATTGCATATACTCAGATAAAGATGTTGCTGACGAAGAAACAAATTCTGAGCATATATTTCCATTAACGCTCGGTGGAAAAAACGATTTCACCCTTCAGGTATCAAAAGAACTCAATTCACTTGTTAATAGAGAAATCGATGAAAAACTAGCGCATTGTTTCTTCTTAGCTGTTGATAGACGAAAAAATAATGCACGAGGACACCGACAAACAGAAATAAAAGCACCGCGAACTAAATCAATTGGAAAAAGACCTACAAGTTTCGTATTTGATACAAGTGGCTTCCTTCAACCATACAATCCAAGACTAAAGACAATTGTTTCAGCGGATGAAATTTTTCAACATGGTTTAAAAATTTCGATACCTTTTTATCCATACCTACGTTTGCGATTCGCTGCTAAAGTTGGATTAGCCGCAGGATATTTTGTCTTTGGTGATGAATTTAGGAGCAGTATCGCCGCACATGAACTTCGGTCTTTGATGCACTTATATGGCAAGTATCATAACCAAGAAGCGATTGAGCGACTCAAGTCTAAAATTTGGACTTGGTCATTTCCACCGCAACAAGGTCAGGAGTCGATACATGCACTTCTTGAAGCATTGTCAAAACATATTAATAATTCTTTTGTTGCATTCATTACAAGTCTTCAAAAGGATCAAATTTTGATTGTTGTTGGTATCTTTGGGAATCTTGTAAGCTGCATTAATTGTCCAGCAGACTCAATTAATATTCCAAAGGATAAAGAATACGATCTTGGTCACGTCATAATTCTTGCGGCACATCAAACTCGCCGCATTTCTGTTCGAGAATTGCTAAAGGAGATTTCAATAAACGAGCCAGCGTAGCATTGTAGGCCTACCTTACATCAGAAGAAATTGCTTTCATCAAATACCCATAAATTATGGAGGCCGTAATGAATAAAGCCAGTGCAACCCAACTGAAAGAATATTTACAAAACGTCACCGTTTTTTATTTGCCAATATAAACATCTGGTCTGTGATTTCCTACATATAATTGCAGTGTGTCGAAATACAAATTATAAGGGGCTATTGATTATGAATCCGGATGCAGAAAAATTAAAATCATTTATTACTATTTTTAAAGGCATGAGAGCAATAGAAGATGCACATATAGAACTTGAAGAATTCGATGTTCCTTATAGCTTTTCAAAGTTCTTTAATGATTACTGCGAACTTTCTAAAAACATAGAAGAAAAAATCAATATAAATAATCTTACAAACGATAAGTTAAATAAATACAAGCAATTAAATATCGAAATTATTGAACGCCTTAAATGGGATTCGTATAGCCTATACGAAATTATTGGTAATATTGAGGGAATATTTTATGACTCATATGAAGCGGCAGAAAAAGCCATTGAGCAAGAACTAAGTCCTTATGAAAACAAGGTAAGGCCATTTTTCTGGTGTGGTTCATCATCTTTTAATTTATATATTCATGAAGCGAGTTTTTTAGGCTTGCTGTTAAAAGAAAAAATTGACATAGAGGAATACTTTACCTATAAAAATGGATATCTTAATATGAATGTTTCTAGCTTCAGCAAAAAATTTAACTTAACGGGGCAAGAATACCAAATATATGAAGAGGCATATAAAGCTGGCATGGATGTTTTAAATAAAAGACTTAATTTAAAAGGATCCGTATCCAGTCGTATAGATTGAAATACTTAATCGTTTAGTTCGAGATTATAAATCCACGCCCCATTTTAAGAAGATAGCCGAGGCAAAACCATTAAAGTCTGGCAATTAAAAGTCCTGAAAAAAAGATCAGGGAAAATAACCCTGCCCGCTTTCAGCCAAGGTGCAATTCCTCACGGATCACCTCACGTAATGGCCACCTTCACACTGTCAGCTTCCAAGCCACGGCGTAAAGCCTCATTAATTAGGGTTTGATAACCACGGCCACCGGCCTTGGCTTTATATGCCCTAACTATTGCATCATCAAGGCAAATTGTAATGCGGATTTTACTGCGTGGGAATGCAGCTTGTTTTAAAATAATCAACAGCATGTTTGCCATTTTTCAAATGCTTTTTTTGTTTTTGTGTTACATGTAATGCAAAAGTAATGACCGCAATGGAAAAATTATGACTACCAAGACAACTGCTGATCGAGTGCAAAAACATCGGGCCGGACTACGAGCTGCCGGACTACGGCCTGTGCAGATATGGGTTCCAGATACACGGAGTACCGGCTTTGCTGATGAATGCCGCCGTCAATCCCTTGCCCTGCAAGGTGATCCACAAGAAACCGACATGGCAAACTGGCTGGAAGCTGCGGCTGACACCAAGGGGTGGGAATGAGGCGCGGTGATCTGGTAACGATTATGTTACAAGGCGCTTATGGCAAACCGCGTTCTGCCTTGATCATTCAATCAGATTTATTTTCTGAGCATCCCTCCGTAACCATCATTCCAATAACCAGTGAGTTACGGGACACCCCATTGTTTCGTGTTCCGGTTAGGTATGGCGAAAGTACAGGACTAAGAAAACCGTCAGAAGTCATGATAGACAAAAGACATCTTTCCTAAATAATCAACATAGAGCTTGGTCTTAATAAGGTTAAAATAGCGACCTGCCTTTGAAAACACGGATAGCCATGACCCCTTATGCCCAACTGCCCAAGCACAAGCCTGAAGAATT
>NZ_JAOEGU010000060.1 GCF_025583945.1 Methylobacter psychrophilus | reverse complement strand
TTCAGGCTTGTGTCTTGGTAATTGAGCATAAGGAGTCATGGCTATCCGTGTTTTCAGAGGTAGATCACTATTTTAACCTTATAAAGGCCAAATTCTATGTCGATTATTTAGGAAAGATGTCTAATGAATGACAAGCAACCAGATAACCCTTTACACGGTATCACTCTGGAAAGGATACTAATCAAACTGGTAGATTATTATGGCTGGGCCGAGTTAGGAAAAATAATTGATATCCGTTGTTTTAATCATGAACCCAGCATTAAGTCCAGCCTGAAGTTTTTAAGAAAAACTCCGTGGGCGAGAGCCCAAGTTGAAGAATTGTATCTCAACAAAGATCGGCTAGAGTAAAAAAGTAGGTGGTTAATTTAAATCGATACAGATACTCTTCCTTGAAGTGATGGTATTTGTGAATTTGTCCCGCTTTAAATTAGTAGCCGTAGAAACAGTCTTTCAGAAATTAAACTTCCATTACATGAAATTTTGAGCCCACATTTATAACATTCATAAACGAGAGTATCCGTAGGTATCGAAATATTTATCTGAAAATCTATAACTCTGGTCTTAATGTGGGGAGGGATGTCAATTAACGGTTTAACTATAAGTTGGCTGATTAAATTTCTGTTTTGATCCGCATGCGATAGAAAGAACGCCACACGAACACAACGGCCACAGCGAAGAATAAGGCGGCCAGCGATAAGCGTAACGTCATTAGGTGTTTCATGCTGAGGGCCAGTTCCACTGCCAACACGCCGAACAGGGTGGTGAACTTGATGATTGGATTCATCGCGACCGACGAGGTGTCCTTGAAAGGGTCGCCTACAGTGTCACCCACAATGGTGGCTGCGTGCAGGTCTGTGCCTTTTTCATGCAGTTCGGTTTCGACAATTTTCTTGGCGTTATCCCATGCGCCACCTGCGTTAGCCATAAAAATGGCTTGGTACAAACCGAAAATGGAGATTGAAACCAAGTAGCCGATGAAGAAAAACTCATTTAGGAATGCAAAGGCGAGCGTAGTAAAGAACACCGTCATAAAGATGTTGAACATCCCTTTTTGTGCGTAATGAGTGCAAATTTCAACGACACGTTTGGAATCAGCGACCGATGCTTTAGTTGCGCCGGCATCGAGCTTGATGTGTATCTTGATGAATTCCACAGCCCTATAAGCGCCTGTCGAAACAGCTTGCATTGAGGCACCTGTAAACCAGTAAATGATCGCGCCGCCAGCGATAAGTCCAAGTAAAAAGAGCGGGTTGAGCAGCGAGAAATTGTATCCGGCGGTTAGTAATAAGGCGTTGATTTGTTCGATACTTAATTGACCAGACGAGCCTTCGCCTTTGGCGATAAGTAATATAATTGAAAAGATTAGGGTTGTCGCACCAACGACGGCCGTGCCGATCAAAACCGGCTTGGCTGCTGCTTTAAAGGTGTTGCCTGTACCGTCATTTTCTTCGAGCAGATGTTTTGCCTTTTCGAAGTTCGGTTCAAAGCCGAATTCCTTCTTGATTTCTGCTTTGATGTTAGGAAGCGACTCTATCATGGATAACCCGTAAACGGACTGGGCGTTGTCTGTTACCGGGCCGTAGGAATCAATGGCTATTGTCACAGGACCCATGCCAAGGAATCCGAAGGCTACCAGACCAAATGCGAATACAGCTTCTGACGCCATCACAGTACCTAAGCCCATTCCGGAAACGAACCAGGCGCAGCCCATCAGAGCGATGATGGTCAAGCCAATCCAGTAGGCAGAGAAGTTACCAGCAACCAGACCTGCCAAGATGTTCAGCGAAGCACCACCTTCACGAGATGCCGTGACGACTTCCTGAACATGTGCTGATTTGGTTGATGTAAATACTTTCACCAGTTCCGGGATAATTGCACCAGCCAGTGTCCCGCAGCTGATGATGGTCGAAAGCTGCCACCACAGACTTGGGTTGCCGCCGAGATCAGGAATCATTGCATACGAGATCGTATAGGTCATAATGATTGATAATAACGAAGTAAGCCACACCAAATTAGTTAGCGGCTGCTCAAAGTCAAACTCCAGGGCTCTACCCCACATTGCTTTCGAGATCAGTCCGTTCAGGCAGTATGATACAACTGACGTGACAATCATTATAATACGCATGGCAAAAATCCAGATGAGCAGGTCAACCTGAATTTTCGGATCAGCAACAGCAAGCAATATAAAGGTGATGAGTGCGACACCGGTGACGCCGTATGTTTCAAAACCATCGGCGGTTGGACCAACTGAATCGCCTGCATTGTCGCCTGTGCAGTCGGCAATGACGCCAGGGTTGCGTACATCGTCTTCGTCGATATTAAAGAAAATTTTCATGAGGTCTGCACCGATGTCAGCGATTTTGGTGAAAATGCCGCCAGCCACGCGAAGAGCCGCCGCGCCGAGAGATTCACCAATAGCGAAACCGATGAAGCACACGCCAGCCAAATGCCCCGGGATAAACAGCAGAATAGCGAGCATAATGATCAGTTCGATTGCAATCAAGACCGTTCCTATGCTGATGCCAGCCTTGAGCGGGATTGCACTAGTCGCATAGGGCAACCCTCGCAGACTCGCAAAAGCCGTGCGTGAATTGGCGAATGTATTGATTCGGATACCAAACCACGCGACGCTATAGCTGCCAGCGATGCCGATCAAGCTAAACACCAGGATAATCGCTAGATTTATTATGACTTCAGTGCCTTCGCCAATAGGCTTCAACCAGCCGAAGTATACGCTTATGACGGCGGCGATAAAAATCCATAGCAGCATGATAAACTTGCCTTGGGTTTGCAGATAGGTTTTACACGTTTCATAGATTAGTTCTGAAATATCGAGCATGGACTGGTGGACAGGCAGGCTCTTAAGTTCGTTGAAGACCCAAAGGCCAAATATCATACCTAATGTGCAAATCGCAAGACCGACCATAATTAGTGTCCGGCCATTTATGCCCAGGTACATACCTTGGCTCAGATCCGGAACCACGATATCGGCTTCGCCTGCCAGCGCGATGCCAGGCGTAATTAATACCAGTGCAAAAAAAATAAATGAAGTCAGTCGTTGTTGTTGGGCAAAGTGCCACAATAAACCAGTTAGTTTTTGCATGGAGTGCCTTTGATTAAAATAATTCGATGGGTTATTTGGGCATGGACATTGATTAATCAATCTTCCTTGCTGGTCAGTCTCATTTCAATGATCAATAAAAGCTTAAGGACATATTTTTGTAACAGTTGGCAAGGCGTTAAATATTGAAGGGAAGTCGCCCTGCTATCAGTCAACTTTTGCCGAGTATAGTGTCAATAATGGATTTTATCCAGCAATGGCGAAGGAATAATTAGAATTAGCTTAACTAACTCCAACTAGCTACAGGTTTTGTGGGCAGAATAAGTTTGCTATGTGAATTAGCTGTTTAGGGTCAACTTAACAGTCTTTTTTCTGTTATTATAGACGATTAAATGACGGCAGTTCGCCGCCACTAGCGTTTGATATAAAAGAGTCCTTGTGAATACTGCTGAATTTTCTTCCTTACCGTTAAAACCCGCCCTGCTAGAAAATATTGAATCCTTGGGTTATACCCATTTAACACCTATCCAGGCGGAAAGTCTGCCGCATATTCTGGAGGGTAGGGATGTTATTGCCCAAGCTAAAACAGGCAGCGGTAAAACGGCTGCGTTTGGTATAGGTTTGTTGTCTCGACTGGATTTGACCAGTTTTAGAGTGCAGGCTTTGGTTGTTTGCCCAACCCGTGAGCTTGCCGATCAAGTATGTAAGGAAATTCGTAGACTGGCGCGTTTTACCCAAAACATTAAGGTGTTGTCCTTATGCGGTGGTGTACCGTTTGGACCACAGGTAGGTTCCCTGGAACATGGTGTGCATGTTGTAGTGGGTACTCCGGGTCGGCTACAAGAGCATTTGCGTAAACGTAGTTTACGTTTAAGCAACTTAAAGGTATTGGTATTGGATGAAGCTGACCGGATGCTGGATATGGGTTTTGAAGAAGTTATTACCGAGGTGATTTCTTATGCGCCTTCGCACAGGCAAACCTTGCTGTTTTCAGCGACTTATGCCGATCCTATTCGGGAAATCAGTCAGAAATTTCAATATAAGCCGGTTTCAGTAAGCATTGATAGTAGTCATCACGATAGCGTTATTGAGCAACGTTTTTATCAAATAGAAAAGTCTCAACGGATAAACGCGTTGGGCTATTTGTTAGCGTATCATCGCCCTGAATCAACAGTGGTATTTTGTAATACCAAAAGAGAGTGTCAGGATATAGCCAGTGCTCTTGAGAACAGCGGTTTTTCTGTTCAGGCTCTACATGGCGATCTGGATCAAAAACATCGGGATCAAGTATTGGTAAGGTTTTCCAATAAAAGCTGTTCAGTCCTGGTTGCTACCGATGTAGCTGCGCGGGGACTGGATATTAAAGAACTGCAAGCCGTGATTAATTATGATCTGCCTTGGGATCCTGAAATTTATGTTCATCGGATCGGGCGTACCGGTCGTGCAGGGAAAAAGGGCTTGGCGCTTAGTTTATGTACCGAACTGGAGCTAAACAGGGTTAAATCCATTGAAGAGTATCAATCTATTCCTGCCAAGTGGGATGAGATCGCCACTTTTCAGATGAGTTATGAAAACCGGTTTGAACCTCCCATGGTGACCTTGTGGATAGATGGTGGTCGTAAAGATAAAGTGCGTCCGGGTGATATCTTGGGTGCATTAACCGGCGACGGTGGAGTTGAGGGTAGTGAAGTGGGCAAAATCGATATTTTTGATGCTCATGCTTATGTTGCCATCAAGCAAAATAGCGTGGATAAAGCACTTGCCTGCTTACAAAAAGGCAAAATAAAAAACCGCAATTTTATGGTTCGTAAATCTCAATGGGGATAACTATTTTTCTGTGAAGAAAGCGTGTGGGGCAATCCTGTGTGGTTGCCCATTTGAAGGATAATTACAAAAAATTGTCGCTACGATTTAGTAATTTCCATCGCGATCGGACTGTTAATGCAATTCCCGGTGACGGACAATGACATTTACGAAGGGGCTTTTAAAATGTTTGATCAGTGAGTCAACCAAATAAACAGAGCGGTGTTGTCCACCGGTACAACCAATCGCAATCGTTAAATAACTTCGTCCTTCGGCCTCAAAACGGGGTATCCATTTTTCAAGAAACGTCGTAATATCCTTAAAAAACTCAGCGACAAGGGGTTGTTCTTTAAGAAAATCTGCCACGGGTTGATCTTTTCCGGTTAATGAGCGCAATTCTGGAATCCAGTAAGGATTGGGCAGGCTGCGTGCATCAAAAACAAAGTCGGCATCTAATGGTACGCCATGTTTAAATCCGAAGGATTGAAACTGCAAAGAAATATGTCTGAATTTACGTTCGCCTATTTGATCCCTGATTAGTTCACGCAACTGATGATAATCAGTGCGACTGGTATCTATAACAACATTTGCATGCTTGGCAATTGGTGTGAGCATTTCCTTTTCAATTTTCAGGGCTTCCTTTAGCGGTATATTATAGTCCGTTAGTGGATGTCTTCTGCGGGTTTCACTATAGCGTTTTAATAAAGTAGATTCTTCGGCTTGCATAAATATAATTTCACAATCAATACCTTTATCGCGAATTAATTTTAAATTTTCGGAGAAGTTTGCCAAGCTTTCAAATTGATTTCTGGCATCAATGCCAATGGCTGTTTTTGCATAAGTTTTTTTGTCCGCCAACATGACATTATTAATAAAAGCTTCCAACAAGGTTACCGGAAGATTATCAATGCAATAATAACCGCAATCTTCCAAGGTATCCAAAGCGATACTTTTACCTGAACCAGACAGGGCGCTGACAATTAATAGTTTCATATATTACTGGTTAAAGGTGCAAGGTTAACTAGCTTGCCTTGCACTTTTAACCTGGTACCTGCTTTATCTATGGCTTCCGGTTTTTTCTTTATGCTTGGTAATTTGACGTTCCAACTTGTCTACCATTGCATCAATTGCTGCGTACATGTCGTCTTGATGATCTTCGGCAAATAATTTTGCTCCGCTTAATTGCAGTGTTGCTTCTGCTTTGTGAACCAATTTTTCTACGCTTAAAATAACGTGTACATCGGTAACATTGTCAAAATGACGGGCTAATTTTTCAAATTTTGCATCTATGTGTGCTTTTAAAGCATCGGTTACTTCAAGATGTGGGCCTGTTACTATAACTTGCATGGAATAAACTCCTTTAATGGTAAATGATTGGTTGGTACTATCTGTTTTGTGTTACAAAATACGTTTTCGCTGACTTGATGAGGAAATAAGCATTGCTTCGCGATACTTGGCAATGGTTCTTCTCGCAACGTTAATGCCTTTTGCTTGTAAAAAATCGGCAATCTTACTGTCACTTAATGGTCGTGCTTGATTTTCATTGTCGATTAATTCTTTAATAAATGCTCTGATAGCAGTAGATGAGCATTCGCCCCCGCCTTCTGTTGAAACATGGCTGGAAAAGAAAAATTTAAATTCAATTATACCATTCGGAGTATGCATATATTTATGTGTTGTTACTCTGGAAATGGTTGATTCATGTAATTCCAGTTCTTCAGCAATATCCCGCAATACCATCGGTTTCATGGCAATCGATCCATGATCAAGAAATCCTGTTTGCTTCTCAACAATACATCGGGCAACTCGCAATAATGTATCATTACGGCTATGAAGATTTTTGATAAACCATTTGGCTTCTTGTAAATGGTCTTTCATGCAAATATTATCTTTACTGTTATCTGCTCTTTTAATGAGCGCTGAATAAAACGGATTTATACGTAATTTAGGTGCAATGTCCGGATTCAGGTTGACTTGCCATTGATCGTTTACTTTGGATACATAAACATCGGGGATAACGTATTCTGAATCCGATTCCTGTATCTGTGCACCCGGTTTCGGATCCAATGTTCTGATTAAAGCAACGATCTCGTCCAGTTGCCGCTCGGTAACGCCCAGTTGACGTGTAAGCTTTGCTTGTTCATGAGTAGCTAGCAGTTTCAGATGTCGCGTCACTATAATGAGCGCTTCTTGTCGGTATGGCGTTGTTTCCGGCAATTGTTGCAACTGCAATTTTAAGCAATCACTTAAATCAATCGCTGCCACGCCTGGCGGATCAAACTGTTGTATTCTATGCAGGACGGCATTAACTTCATCAAAATCAAGATCATCAATCTGATTTTGCAGGCCTTCAAAAATATCCTCAGGCGTACTACTCAGATAACCGTCTTCATTAACGGAATCAATTATTGCGGTAGCAATCGCATGATCCCGTTCTGAAAACGGTGTCAATTCCAGTTGCCATAGTAAATGATCCAGCAATGTTGATGCATTACTGCGCTGAGATTCAAATTCAACAGATTCTGTATTATCAGTGCCGGGAGCTAACGCGCTCTCATAAATATCTTCCCATGAAGAGTCGATGGGTAATTCATCCGGTATATTAGTTTGTGAACCTTCGCTGGTAAATGAATCCAGATTTTCTGTTTTGTTTTCGGAGGTGGCAGGAGCTTCCCGAGGACTGCTGTCATCATCATTTATTTCCAGCATTATATTGGACTCAAGAGCCTGCTGGATTTCTTGCTGTAAATCCAATGTCGACATCTGCAGCAGCTTAATAGCCTGTTGCAATTGTGGTGTCATGGTTAATTGTTGGCCTAGCCGAAGATGTAAGGATTGTTTCATTCGATCACAATTTTCAGTAGGGGTAATCCCGTGTGGTTACCCTGTTTTTGGTTAAGATGAGCACACTGGGATAGGTTTATTATTGGTAATAAATAGCGTGTTAATTTAGTCAGTCACAAGTGCTACTACTCTATTAAAGACTAAAGTTATTACCCAGATAAACTTTACGCACTTCCTCATTGGCAACGATGGCTTCTGCCCCACCTTCGGCAATTACCTTGCCAGCGTTTAGTATATACGCACGATCACAAATCCCTAAGGTTTCTCTAACATTATGTTCGGTAATTAATATACCAATGCCACGATCTTTTAAATGTTCTATAATTTTTTTAATATCTTCTACCGATATGGGATCAACGCCGGCAAAAGGCTCATCCAGTAATATAAACTGGGGATTGGTTGCCAATGCTCTGGCAATTTCAACACGCCTTCGCTCACCACCCGATAAGTGTAAGCCAATATGGTCACGCAAGTGTGCAATATGAAACTCTTCCAGTAATTCTTCAATTATCAGTTCTGCCTGCCCCGAGCTTAAATCAGAACGGATTTGCAAGACAGCCCGTAAATTATCCGCAACACTTAATTTACGAAAAACTGATGGCTCCTGGGGTAAATAACCGATGCCGTTAGCGGCACGTAAATGCATCGGATAGTGGGTAATATCTTTTGAGTCCAAGGTGATTTTGCCTTGATCCGCTTTAATCAGGCCAACCATCATATAAAAGCTGGTTGTTTTTCCTGCACCATTAGGCCCCAATAAACCAACCACTTCTTTGCTGGTAACATACAATGACACGCCATCAACTACATTACGTTTATTGTAGGTTTTAATCAACTCGTTTGCTGCAAGTATTGCCATTATTAACCAATAAAAGGTAAAAGAAAAAGGTTAAAGCACTGTCGTGCAATATTATTAGGTTTATATCGGATATTTTGCACTTTGTGCGTCATTATTTTTTGGTATCTTTTGCCATTGGTTTTTCTGGCACAGGCTTTGGCTCTTTGGGGCTAGGTTTCAATATAACGTGTACCCGCTTGTTATCAGATGATTTTTCTCCCGCTTTAACCAAAGACGTTTTAATATCATACTGAATATAATCACTGGAATAGGTTGTATTACCTTGCCAAACCGTCGCAGTATTGATCAAAACCAACAGATTTGTTTTGGGATAGAATTCACCGGTAAAGGCTTCACCGGTTATATCTTCACCGCCTTCGCTGGGTGTTTGTTTAAATTTGGCTTTATTTCCTGTAAATACCAGTTTCTCGGCATCACCATTAACAAAATAAACAACCAATTTATCTGAATTGACACGGATACTGCCCTGAACCGAGATCACATTCCCGATGTACGTACTGGTGGCTGTTACATCATCATAAGTCGCGGTATTTGAATCAATAATTATCGGTTGATCAGAATCACTTTCCAAAGCCGATACATTGGAACTGATGAGCGCCAGTAGTAATGTACAACAATAAAAGATTGACGGTTTTTTATTTTGTTTCATATTTTCCTTTCACATTAGCGAGTAACTGCAGATGAATTGGCTGGGCAAAAGTCATTTTCATGCCTGTTCCTGTGGTCGTGTTTGGTGGACTGATCAATTCAGCCCACTGATCAGTTTCTGCATAACTGGTCTCCGGCTTTACTTTTAATTCGCTGGTATTGATAGTGAGCTGAGCAACACCCTCGGCTTTTTCTCGGTTAACAATAACCTTGCCATTTAACAATAGATCCTTGCCATCACTAGACAGAATACCTGTTTCTGAATTAATAACCCATGGCGGCGTTTTTTCATTATAAAAAAACATAATTGGATTTACCATGTGAGTGGTGCCATCATCGCTATAATGAGTCATTTTGTCGGCAAGCACTTTACTTTTTAAAGTGCCGAGGTCGCTCATTTCCCATTTTGTATAGTTACTACTAAAATAATCCGGGCTATGTACAGGAACCTGAGTATGAAAAATCTCATCAAAATCCGTTAATTTAACCAACCAACCGCTAATTAGAGCGATAACGACCAGGTAAATATATAGCTTGCTTTCTCTCAGGCTCATATCAAGTAGGTATTCAATACTTCATCAAAGCGTCCCTGCGCCTGCATAATAAAATCACAAACCTCGCGTACGGCACCCTGTCCACCAGGTAGTGTTGTACACCAGTCAGCATGTTGCTTAACGGCAAAGTTGGCATCAGCAACGGCAATGGCCATGCCGACTCTTATCATAATTGGCAAATCTAGCAAGTCATCACCAACATGTGCTGCTTGTTCTGGTGTAATGCCTAATTTTTCAATAATCTCATAAAAAGCGGCTTTTTTATGTTCATGTCCTTGATAAACATACTCAATACCCAGATTTTTCATACGTAGTGCGACTGAGTTGGATTTCCGTCCGGAAATAACGGCAACTTCAACGCCGGTTTGACGCAAGAGCTTAATGCCATGACCATCACGGGCATGAAAAGACTTGTATTCGTTACCCTCATTATCAAAAAAAAGTTTACCATCAGTTAAAACACCATCCACATCCAGAATCAATAACTTGAGTTTTTTGGCTTTTTCTGTGAGGGTTGTTAAAGAGGTTGGTGTCTTTTCTGTCATCACACTATGCCTGCCCGTATTAAATCATGCATATTCAAAGCGCCTATCGCAAATTGTTGTTTGTTAACAACGATCAAGGCATTGATCTTTTTTTGTTCCATAATTTGCATGGCTTCGGCAGCAAGAATATCCTCAGAAATAACAGCGCACTGAGATGTCATGACTTCATTGATAGTGGTATTTTGAATATCAAGGCTTTTCCCCAAGGTACGCCGTAAATCGCCGTCAGTAAAAATACCGATGACCTGTTTGTCTCCATTAACGATAGCAGTCATGCCTAATTTTTTCTCGGTCATTTCCAGTAAAGCCTGACTGATAAATGCAGATTCAGGTACTGAGGGTATGTTACTACCAACATGCATAATATCGTTTACCCGCAATAATAACCGCTTGCCTAAACTGCCACCGGGATGGGACAGGGCAAAGTCGTCACGCGTAAATCCACGCGCTTCAAGTAATGACACCGCAAGAGCATCACCCATTACCAGTGCTGCCGTGGTGCTGGAAGTGGGTGCCAGTCCTAAAGGACAAGCTTCCTGTGCAACAGTGACATTGATATGTGTCGTGGCAACAAGGCTAAGTGTTGAAGTAGGGTTTCCGGTCATTGCGATTAAGGGTACGCCCAGGCGTTTAATAATCGGCAGGATTTTTAAAATCTCCTCAGTTTCTCCTGAATTAGATAAAGCCAGTACCACATCCTGTTTGGTAATCATGCCCAGATCACCATGGCTGGCCTCTCCGGGGTGCACAAAAAAAGCCGGGGTTCCGGTACTGGCCAAGGTCGCAGCAATCTTGCCGGCAATATGCCCTGATTTACCCATGCCAATAACAACCACGCGCCCCGTACACATAAACAGTAATTTGCATGCAGCTACAAAATTATCATTAATTTGTTCGGCCAGGGCATTAATTGCTTGCGCCTCAACCTGAATTACTGCCAGGCCTAATTCGCGAAGTTTTTGGTCATTGAGCTTCATGATCTGCCGGAACGTTCATTATGTTGATTTGATAAGCAACGGGGCAAGGCCATAAACAGGATTGTGGGCATGATTATTTCTTTGAATCCAAATCGGCCATTATGCCATATTCAATGCATTTATGTGCTAATTGATACATGGTTTCATTGGTACTTTTGGTCAATAGGAAATTCCGTCGCTTATCGTTAAAAATCTCTTGGTAATAGTATGTTACTATTGATGACTTAGTTTTTTATTGTTGATAAATATGACTGACTTATCTGGCTCTGTGCAATTAATCGATCGTTTTGGCAGAACGGTGGATTATTTAAGAATTTCTATCACTGATCGTTGTGATTTTCGCTGTGTGTATTGCATGGCAGAAGAAATGACCTTCTTGCCGCGTGCGCAAATTTTAACGCTGGAAGAAATCTTTACAATCGGCAAAGCGTTTACTGAATTAGGCGTAAAAAAAATCAGAATAACCGGCGGTGAGCCTTTGGTCAGGAAGGGGGCGCTGGGGCTACTAGAAAACTTGGGTCAAATTGAAAGTTTGGCAGAATTGGTGATAACCACAAATGGTTCTCAACTGGAAACAATGGCGGCAGATTTAAAAAAAGCCGGTGTAAAACGTATAAATATTAGCCTGGATACTCTGGATGCTGATAAGTTTAAAGCCATCACACGGACGGGTGATGTTCGGCAAGTGCTCAGAGGTATTCAAACTGCCATTGCTGTCGGTTTTGAACGGATAAAAATCAATGCCGTTATTCTTAAAGACAGAAATCATCAGGAGGTGTGTGAACTGGTGCAGTATGCGGTTGATAATGGTATCGATATCAGTTTTATCGAAGAAATGCCGCTGGGTGTGGTTGAGCAACATGATCGTTCAGAAGCTTATTATTCCAGTGATTTGATTAAACGTGATCTGGCGTTAAAATTTTCTTTAGTGGCTACTCCCGAAAAAACCGGCGGGCCTTCCAATTATTTTAAGGTTGTGGGTACACAAACTCGCGTCGGCTTTATTTCTCCGCACAGTGACAATTTTTGTAGTACTTGTAACCGGGTGCGCTTGACCGTTGAAGGACGCTTATTGTTATGTTTGGGTAATGAACATTCGGTTGATTTAAAGAAAGTGCTCAGGGCTAATCCGGGTAATATGGCTATTCTAAAACAGACTATTGTTGACGCAATGTTGATTAAACCGGAGAAACATGAATTTAATATCCATGAGCAGCCGGTAATATTGCGTTATATGAATATGACTGGCGGTTGATGCCGCAAAAAGCCAAACAATTTTCTTGCCTGTTCGTGCTGTAGGCGAAGGAATACAGAGAGCTTTAACCTCGACTTCTAAAGCCGGTTTTTTTCAGAATTTTAGTGCTGTACAACACATCACAACCTAGATTGGCATCTCCAAGCACACGAGCAATATGCTGAATTTGTTGATCAACGTCTTCCCGGGTTTTGCCATGGACCATCGCAAACAAGTTATAAGGCCATTCTGGCAGATGTCGTGGACGGTGATAACAATGGCTGACAAATTCCAGCTGTCCGACTTTTTCACCTAATTTATCAATGACATCATCGGGGATGTTCCATACGGTCATGCCGTTAAAATGATAACCCAGTTTGTAGTGATTGGGTATTACGCCGATACGCCGAATAATACCCTGTTCCTGCATGGCTATCATTCGCGTCATGACAACTTCAGTTGTCAGTCCTAACTGCTCGGCAACACATTGATAGGGTTCAGGAGTTAGCGGCAAGCCGGCCTGGGTTGCCCGCATAATGTCCAGATCTGTTTCGTCCAGTATCATCATCAGGCTTCCAGTTTTAAGCCAACAAAATATTCGTTGATTTTTGGCATGTTTACAACCGCCAGACCGGTTTTTTGCTCTATTGCAGTCAGAGTGTGGCGGATTTGTTCAGGTGTTTCTGTGGCAATAACGAACCACATATTTAGTGCATGGTTACGTGCATAATTGTGAGCCACTTCCGGGAAAGCATTGATAATCTCAGTGACTTCAGCAAAGCGATCCAATGGTGTCTTAACTGCCGCCAATGTTAAGGCGCCACCCATTAATTCGGCATGGTAAAGCGGGCCAAAGCGGGTTAAGGTGCCATTATCCAATAAGGTCTGTAGCCGTTCAATGAGAGCTTGTTCGGTTAACCCCAATTGCATGGCAACTTGTTGATAGGGTGCGTCACAAACAGGAAACCCGGCTTGCAGGGTGTTGATAATGTGGCGATCTATGTCATCCATGTGTCAGTGATGTGGGATTTTTGGGTTGATAAACAGCGCCGCGTTGTTTAAAGCAGCGGCGACTAAACAGGATATTATGGTCAAGTCTGGCCAAGTCGCAGCTGGACTTGAGTTGTTCCAGTTGCATCAAGACAGTTTCCCGATCTTTGCCATGAATCATGCAAAACAGATTGTAAGGCCATTCAGCTTGTCGTGGGCGTTGATAACACAGCGTTACAAAAGCAAACTGGCTAATCTGTCTACCCAGTTGTTTAACAAGATTATCGGGTACATTCCAGACAATCATGGCATTGGCCCGATAACCGAGTTGATGGTGTTTGACGATAACACCCATACGCTTAATCAGGCCTTGTTGTTTGAGTTGGGTCAGACGTTCAAGTACCTCCGCTTCAGGCATGGCCAAAGTAGTACCGATTTCAGCGTAGGGTCTGGGACAAACAGGGAGTCCTGTTTGTATTTGTTCCAATAGTTGCCGGTCGCGAGCATCAAGCATTATGAAAATCCATATTAAAACCCAGATCAATAAAAAAATCATCCAGTAAAGGTAGCTGCATGGTTTTGTAGCCGGTTTCCTGTTCCATGGCATCAAGGATAGCTTGCAAATGTTCGGCATTTGAGGCGATAACCACAAACCATAGATTGAAGGTGTGCTCGCGCTCATAATTATGATTAACTTCAGGATACGCGCTAATTTTATCAGCAACGGCCTGTAGTTGCGTCTCAGGAATAGCCATTGCCACCAATGTACTGACGCCCAGTTGATTAGGTGGAATAATGGGGCCTATGCGACTAATAAGGTGGTTATCACTTAACTCGGTTAATGCCGATAACACGTCATCTTCACTGACACCCAGGGTATTGGCAATGTCCTGATAGGGGCGTGATGACAGCGGAAAGTCGCGCTGAAAATCGTTCAGCAGGCTTTTGTGTAAAGGGGTAAGCATCCGTTTATAAACCTGTTTTGTGTGCCCGTGCACTAAAGAAAACCCCGTTAGGCTTTTGGGCCGGCAGTCGGGTTATTTCTTGTAACGTATCGGTATCATAAATAACCAGTTGATTGTCGTCTCTTACCGCAACCCAGACTTGTTCGCCGCGTGGCGTAAATTCCATGTGCAGAACGGCCTTGCCAGGTATTAAGGTTTTTCTTAAGGACAAGTCCTTAACATCAATAACTTGTAGTTGATTATTATCAGGCATGGCAAAATTAACCCACACTTGTCGTCCATCCGGTCTGGCCATGACAAAAACAGGTTGTCCGGGAACCGGTATGGCTTTGACAAGCTGCCAGTTTTGTTTGTCGATGACCAAGACTTCATGCTTGCCGATAGCCGGAACAAAAATATAGTCGCCCGCTACCGCCCAGCCTTCCAGGTGAGGCATTTTGTAAACAGGGAGTTTTTCATCGGCCTTAACGTAATCGGGTAAGATACGTTTAACGCCGTTTCCGGTGTTCCATAAGTCCAGTAAAGCCATGCCGCCTTCACCAAATAAACCGGCAATATAATAACGGCCATCTGGCGAGATCAAGGCATCGTAGGGCAGTTTACCGATATTTTTAAATTTTTCAATAACCGGTTTTTGCGGGTTTTTCATATCCAACGTCCAGATTTCACCGGCATCAAATAAACTAAAAACAAAGCGCTGCCCAGGCGCATCGACCAAGCCAACGACTTTGGAAAGTTTACCGTCGCCGTAGTCAGCAGGAATATCAGCTATCAGCTCAAGCGTTGCTGAAGAAAATACTTTAACGCCGCCGGGTGTGTAATTAGAAACGGCAATTAATTTGCCATCTTGAGAGATTGCTCCGCCAATACTGTTGCCCGCCTGGATAATGCGTTTATCCAGTTTATCCTGCAATAGATCGATTTTACTTAAACCGCCATCCCGGCCGAAAATATAGGCATAACGTTGATCACGCGAAAATACCACGGATGCATGGGATAAATCGCCCAGATTACTTATTTTTGCCAACTGTTTGTGTTCAGTGGTATTGATGATAAGCGCAGCCCCGTCTTCGCGTTCAATGACGATACCCAAATCGCCGGTTGCGCGTAGCTCTGCCAGTACGTTGAACGACAACAGAAAGCTTAAAAGTGATAATATTTTTTTCATAACAATGTTAATAATGAAAACAGCAGTCAATAATTATAGCGGCCATCGGCAATTTTATAAATTAGATCAGCTTAGCCATCAATGCCTGTTAGTCAGCATAGGCCTGAATAAGGCAACCCACATTAAGTTTTCCGGCAAGCCATGTGGTGTGCCGGAAACATCTGTTTTGGCTTTCGCTCAAATAAATGTTTCCGGCTATATATTTTAATGCACGGACTTACGCAAAACGCCAATTAACCACAAAGCCTCATCATGATTCATAAACGGTTGCCACGGCGGCATAGCCGTACCTTTGCGTCCGTTAAGAATCGTTGCAACCAAAAACTCATCCGGTTTTCCATTCAGGTTGTCAGGCAATAATGCAGGCCCCATGCCACCTTGCAGGGTTAAGCCATGACAGGCGCCGCAATCATTTTTAAGCAAATGGCGCAGCGCGACTTGCCGCTCCGGCGAAGGCTCAACTGCCAACACGGTTTGCATTGAGCCGGACAGAATCAATAATAGTAAGAGTCCAAAAATAGATTTTCGGACTCTAATAAAAAATATCATCAGGGTTTCAATTTAGAGTAATAAGCCGCTACATTGGCAATGTCATCATCGCTCAATGAACCGGCAAGCGCATTCATAATGTCAGATTTTCGGGTTTTATCACGGTATTGTTCGAGCGCTAATTTCAGATAATCAAAGTCACGCCCTGCCAACGGTGGAAACGGTGCATCTGCAGAGGGTGTTTTAATGCCGTGACATTGTGAACATACCGCTGCTGCTCTGGACTGTCCCGCATAAATACTGGCGGCATTGACGCTGTGGGTCGATAGCAACCCCAGCATTAATACGCCTGAAAGTACCATGAGTCTCATTATTTTGCCCCTTTCATTTCATCAGGTGAAAGACCGCGTGTCATGTATTTGGTTCTACCATGAGAGAAGAGGCCGGCGGGGCTTTCCATGGCAATGGAGGCTATTTTTTGTAAAGAGGTTGAATCATAAACCACGACTTCATCACCGCTGTAACCGGCACTGATATACAGAAATTTACCATCGGCACTGTATTCAGGGAAATAAGCATGGCCGCCTACATCCAGGGTTTTTACTACTTCAAGTGATTTTTTGTCGATCAACTGAACGGTGCGGGCACGTCTGTCTTTAGAGATAATGTCCACGGCAACATAAGGTGCATTGGCATGGGCTGCAGGCGATTCAGTTCCGCCAGCAACGGGCACTTGTTTAACCACTTCCATTTTATCCAGATCCCAGACGCTAACAACCATTTTGTCGCAATCGCCAAAGTTGGTACCAAATCCCAAGGTACGACCGTCTACTTCAACCGCTGCGCCGCCGCCAACATGGGGTACGCAACCCGCTTCAAGTTTTTTGATGATTTTGCGTTCTTTTAAATCAATCGCGGTGACAATGCTGTCGTCATAAGAAGCTACCATCAACTTGCTACCGCCATGGGTTAAAAAGGCATCATGCAGATGTCGACCTACATTTTCAATTTTGGTAACAGGAAAGCCTTCTTTTAAATCAACCACCCATACTTGGCCTGCATTTTCCAGGGCAATGGCAAAGATATCGGCAAACGGTGTGCCAATAATCATACCTGAATCGGAGGAGACCATTTTGCCGTCTGGATCAATACCTTCAAGCTCAAATGTTTTGAGTGGTTCCAGCGTTTTGGCATCAAGAATAACGGCATTGTGCGGCACATAAGAGCCGGCCATAATGTATTTACCGTCGCGGGAAACACCCAGGCCGGGACCATTGAAGCCGGTTTTAACGCTACGCACAATTTGCATGGAGTACAGGTCGACTTTAAATATTTCTGCGGTGTCGTTTTTTACATAAGCCCAACGCGGGTTGGCGGGGTCATAGTCGATGATATGCGCAGCGGTACCTGTTGCAATTTCACCAATTTGTTTATGGGTAACGCTATTGATAAATACGGCTTTTGAACCCAATCCGCGCCCGTATTTACCACGAGCGGCAACACCGATAATATTATTAATATCGTCGATTTCATAGGTTGGCTTGGCTGGCAGTGTGCTTTCATCTTTAACATACACTTTTATTGACGCTTTAATATCATCAATCGTCCAGGCAGGATTGGCCTGTTTAGGAGTGGCTTGTAAATGTTTGACCAAGCCGCGAATTTCATCATCCGTTAAACGACCGTAAAACGGAGGCATTAATGTGTCAAAACTACCGGTCATAATAATGCTGCGTAACGCCGTAGGACTACGGCCTTTTAATGATTCAGAATTTAATCCGGGAGCAATAAATCCACCATGGTCTGAGCCGTGACAACTGGCGCAATTATCTTCATATAATTGATGCATTTTTTTTGCATCAGCAGTAGCGGCTTGCACGCCAATTGGCAAGAGCAGGGCGGCTAAACTGGCGATGACGGATTTGGACAGATGCTTTTTTGTTATTTTCATTTTGATTGGCTCCAAGTAGTATTGAATCAATATTATCTTGTCTGATTGAAAAGCTCAAGTTTGATTTTGGTTTATTGCTGGTAATCGCTAAAATTAGCGATGAATAAAAATATTGCACAGCAAGCTATTAATAGACATCTTTCCTAAATACAGTCATAGCGTAAGTTAACAAGAGCAGCCACTAAATTCCATGTCAGGGAGTAATGCTTGTGCTTACCCCGATAAACATCTTTGGTAATTCTGAAGATTTTGCATCGGCGATTAACATGCTCAATAAAAATACGCTGTTTTGATAACGCCTTATTATGGGCTTTGTCTTCTGCCGAAAGCGGTTGGCCTTTTTTCTTTTTAACCGGTAAAGTCGAGTTAGGGTGGTGTTTTTGTATTCCTTGATATCCGGAATCCGCCAACAACAGGGCACCGGGATGCAGTAATAGGCGATTGTCTTTGAAGACCGAAAAATCATGCTGTTGGCCTTTACCCGTCACCACGGAGAGGATAGCCATCGTCAATAGGCAGATAACGAGCTGGGCTTTGATCGTGTGACGTTTTTTTTCCTGAATAATACGCTTTCTGGTTTTTAACAGGACGCTCGATAGGTTGCTCAGAAACATCGATGACCACGGTAACTTTGGGATCTTCTAACAGCGCCTTGCGGTTGGGGAGTTTTTCGATTTTGACCAATAGCCTTGCTGTGCGGCTATAAATTTTATGGCAATACGATTCGCTGATGTCGAAGACCGCAGCCAGATTTATCAACGTCGGATAGTGGCGAAGATAATAGAGTGTCAGTAACAAGCGGTCTTCCAAAGCCATCTTGGAGTCTTTCCGGCCACGTCTTGTCAGTGGGTTAAGGGCTTTTTGCTCATCTTGGTAAGCCGCCAGCTTCCCGTGAAGATGCAGAAAATCTTCTGGTGACAGTCCTACAGTCCGTAGGAATTCTTCAGGCTTGTGCTTGGGCAGTTGGGCGTAAGGGGTCATGGTTATCCGTGTTTTCAAAAGGAAGGTCGCTATTTTAATCTTATTAAGACCAAGCTCTATGTCGATTATTTAGGAAAGATGTCTAATAATTGGTTCCTTCCTGCAACGCACGTTTTAACCCAGATAAAATAATTTTTATCATCATCATTAGACATCTTTCCTAAATACAGCCATAGCGTAAGTTAACAAGAGCAGCCACTAAATTCCATGTCAAGGAGTAATGCTTGTGTTTGCCCCGATAAACATCTTTGGCAATCCTGAAAATTTTGCATC
>NZ_JAOEGU010000005.1 GCF_025583945.1 Methylobacter psychrophilus | reverse complement strand
GCGCGTTTGCGTGCGTCCAATAGTTCTTGCTCGAATTTGTTGCGTTCCACGGATACAAAGAACGCCCAGAAATAGCTGTTAACGCCTGCAAAATTTCCACGCTGACAGTTTAGTAACACTGGAATAGACTGATTTTGAGTATTACAGATTTTCAGGTGAATTTCGCGTACTACTGCATCACGGAGCAACATAGGCCAGATATGGCTTTGTAAAAAAATTCGACTGGCTGGCGGGAAAAAGCTATCCATTGGTTTTTGTTGGCATTGCTCAAGTGTTCCTCCAACCAAAGCCAATAACTCGGTATTGGCAGCCAAAATATAGCCTGATCCATCCGTAATGAGCGTAGGACAAGGTAACTGATTCAGTAGGTCATGCATACAGTGTTGGCTGCTTTATAGGTGCGGTTGTGGTGCGTTTAAGTACTCGTGGATGGCTTCAATCACTAAGGAAGGATAGCTCATGTGTGCACAATGACCGCTCACATCCAGTATTTTGAGGGTGCTGCCCTGCAAATTTTCGTGTAGATAATCGCCTATTGGCAGTGGTACCAAGTTGTCGTGGCGATTTTGAAGGATCAGGCAGGGGCGCGATACTCGTGGCAGGTCGGTGCGGTTATCGGAGAAAAATGTGGTTTTTGCAAACACTCGAGCGGCCACGGGGTCAGTGGAGCAAAAGCTATCGGTGAGTTCACCAGACACCGCACTATCTTGTGTTTCACCGGCAATCAACGGTGCCAGATAGTTGGCCCAGCCGATATAGTTATGATCCATCAATGATAGCAAATCTATTAAATCTTCAGTCTCAAAGCCGCCTAGATAGTCAGGTGGATAGTTTAAGAAGCAGGGTGAAGGCCCAATTAATATCAGACGGTCGAACAGTTCCGGCCGTGCGATGGAAGCCAGTAAGCCGATGTTGGCACTGACTGAATGGCCGATAAAGGTGACCTCATTTTGTAAATTGAGTGCGTCACAAATGTCGAGTATATCTTGCACATAGCCCTGTAAACTGGAATAACGCGTTACATTGAAAGACGCCAGATTGGATTTGCCGCTGCCAACATAATCAAACAATACTTGACGGTGTGTGGAAGCAAAGGTAGGAGTAATCCTGTTCCACATTTGTTGGCTACAGCCAAAGCCATGGGCATAGAGCAGAAACGGGCCAGTATCTCCCTCCACATGTACATTGTTGCGGTCAATAATATTTATAATTGTCTCCGATTGCTTCTGGAATAATGCCAGGTTCTTGTAGTCTTGATAGATACTGCCGCCGAAATCATTGGTTCTCTGTAAAAGCTCTGGCATTATAAAAAAGGTTTTTTAGCATTTATTAAAACATTAACACAGTTTTATTAAGATAGTTGGGCTTAGCAGGGATACTTTGTTTAAATATGGCGCTGTCCCAATGCCGGGCTGTTTTTAAAGCGGTGAGTGTTACTTTTAATAACAAAAAGCGTTGCTCGACCGATTAATTTACCGTGCGCTAATTATGCCCTACTAGAATAAATTACCCTATATTTTACATTGAAACTTGACAAAAAATTCTCATCATAGACACTAGAGCTGTTTTCCTAACCTAGAGTAAATTTTCTTTGAACGATATGTCCCTTGGTATGCTGTTTGGCATACTTGCCCTTATGCTTATTCTTTCCGCTTTTTTTTCGGGTTCAGAAACGTCTTTAATGACGATAAATCGTTATCGGTTAAGACATCTGGTTAAACTCAGACATGCTGGTGCAATAAAGACACAAAAGCTGTTAAAAAGGCCGGATCGCTTGTTAGGCCTTATTTTATTATGTAATAATTTTGTTAATAATTTCGCCTCATCAATTGCTACGGTCATTGCCATTAAGCTTTATGCTGATGAAGAATCGGTTGTAGCAATTGCCGCTGCTATTTTAACCATTGTCATGCTTATTTTTTCCGAGGTAACGCCGAAAACTATTGCGGCAATGAAGCCGGAACTTCTGGCATTTCCTGCGGCCTGGATTTACACGCCGTTAATGAAAATATTTTATCCGATCGTTTGGGTCGTTAATTTATTGGTCAGCTTATTGCTGCGATTGGTCGGCGTTGATGTTAATAAAAACCGGCATGAATCACTGAATAAAGAAGAGTTAAAAGGCATTATCACGGAAGCTGAAAGTTTAATGCCGGTGCGCTATCAAAAAATGTTATTGGGCATACTGGAGCTTGAGTCGGCGACAGTTGAAGATATTATGACGCCCCGTAATGAAATTGTCGGTATTGATCTGGAAGATTCCATTGAAGATATCATTACACAAATCAAAAGTAGTCCGCACACACAGTTAGCGGTATACAAAAAAAGCATTGACCGGGTAGTGGGATTTTTACATTTAAGAAAGGTTCTGTTGCTGGTTAATCAGGATGATTTTGATAAACAAGCCATTATAAATTTACTGATAAAACCTTCATTTATTCCTGAAAGTACGCCCGTGCATGCACAAATGCTCAGATTTAAAAGCGAGAAAATCCGCATAGGTCTGGTTGTCGATGAATACGGTGATGTGCAAGGATTGGTTACCCTGGATGATTTGTTACAAGAAATAGTAGGAGAATTAATCACCGACGATGTGACGGCCAGAAAACAAAGTGACGGTAGTTATCTGGTCGATGCCTCTATTACGGTTAGAGAATTAAATCGTGTTATGCAGTGGACGTTACCAACGGAAGGGCCAAAGACACTTAACGGGCTTATCCTTGAGTTTATGGAGACAATTCCTCAATCAGGAACCAGTATCAAGCTGCACGGACATCCTTTGGAAATAATAAAACGTGATGAACATTCAGTGAAACTGGTTAAGTTTGTACCGAGAAAAAAAGCGGTCTGATTGCTCGGACTGCAACTCATTGGAGTATCAGGCTGTTTTATTATCCTGATACTCCATGCTTAGCAAATAACCGGTATTTGCATCGGCTGTTGCATTTAAAATAATTTATCCCACATAGCATCCACTTTCTTGATCACTTCCGGTGACATTGCAATCGTTCTACCCCATTCCCGATTGGTTTCTCCCGGCCATTTATTAGTCGCATCAAAGCCCACTTTAGAGCCCAAACCTGAAACCGGTGAAGCAAAGTCAAGGTAATCAATCGGGGTGTTTTCCAGTATGGTTAAATCTCTGGCAGGATCCATACGGGTAGTCATCGCCCAGATCACATCTTGCCAGTTACGGACATCGATATCGTCATCGACGACGATGACAAACTTGGTGTACATAAATTGTCGCAAATATGACCAAGTACCCAGCATAATGCGTTTGGCGTGGCCTGGATACTGCTTTTTCATGCTGATAACCGCCATACGGTAAGAGCAGCCTTCCGGAGGCAGGTAAAAATCGATAATTTCCGGAAATTGTTTTTGTAAGATAGGTATAAATACCTCGTTTAAAGCAAGCCCCAGAATTGCAGGTTCATCCGGTGGCTTGCCGGTATAGGTGCTGTGATAGATGGGTGCCTGACGCTGGGTGATTCTTTCGATAGTGAATACCGGAAAGTCAGCGACTTCGTTGTAATAACCGGTGTGGTCGCCATAAGGCCCTTCTGCGGCAAATTCATCAGGGTAAATAAAGCCTTCCAGAACAATTTCAGCACTGGCTGGCACTCGTAAATCGTTAAGCAGCGATTTGGCAACTTCTGTTTTACTGCCGCGCAATAAACCGGCAAATGCGTATTCAGACAGCGAGTCTGGTACCGGTGTGACAGCGGCAAGTATGGTTGCAGGATCTGCACCTAAGGCTACCGAAACAGGGAAAGGCTGGCCGGGATAGGCCGCCTGAAATTCTTTAAAATCCAGCGCCCCGCCCCGATGTGCCAGCCAACGCATGATGACTTTGTTTTTTGCAATAACTTGCATGCGATAAATGCCCAAATTTTGCCGGTCTTTATGGGGACCTTTGGTAATCACTAGCGGCCAGGTAATTAAAGGTGCCGCATCTTCCGGCCAGCAGGTCTGAATGGGATAATCGCCCAGATCGATTTCATCGCCTTCCCGAACCAGTTCCTGGCAAGGTGGTGATGAAATCAGTTTGGGCGCCATATTCAGTACTTGCTTGAATACCGGAAACTTCTCCCATGCGTCTTTCAGTCCTTTGGGCGGTTCGGGTTCTTTTAAGTAAGCCAGTAACTGGCCAATGCCGCGCAGTTCGGTGACTGATTCCGCGCCCATACCCATGGCAACACGGCGCGGCGTACCGAACAGATTGGCGAGCACCGGGATGTTGTGGCCGATTGGATTTTCAAACAACAAGGCGGGGCCGGCCTGTTTTAAAGTGCGGTCACAAATTTCTGTCATTTCCAGATAGGGATCAACAGGAATGATAACCCGTTTTAGCTCACCTTGTTTTTCCAGCTGTTTGATAAAGTCACGCAGGTCGTGATATTTCATGCAGCGATGCCATTGTGTCTGAGTAAGGCATCAATAGTCGGTTTACGGCCTCGAAATTTGATAAACAAGTCCATCGCATTCTCGGTGCCACCTTGTTCAAGAATATTACGCAAAAAAGCTTTACCGGTTTCCGGGTCAAAAATACCTTTTTCTTCAAATAAGGAAAAAGCATCGCTGGATAAGACTTCTGCCCATTTATAGCTGTAATAACCGGCTCCATAACCACCGGCAAAAATATGTGAAAAGCTGTGGGCAAAGCGGTTAAATTTGGGTGGTTTAATAACAGCAATCTGGTCTCTGACTTGCTCCAGAATTTCATAGATTCGACCGCCTTTTTCCGGGTCGTAGTCCCGGTGGATTCTGAAATCAAAAAGGCTGAACTCAAGTTGTCTAACCATAATCATGCCGGCCTGAAAGTTTTTTGCCGCCAGCATTTTATCAAACAAGGTGTCAGGCAATGTTTCACCGGTTTTATAATGGCCTGAAATTAGTACTTGTGCGGCTTGTTCCCAGCACCAGTTTTCCATGAATTGACTGGGTAATTCAACGGCATCCCATTCAACACCGTTAATCCCGGAGACGCCCAAGTGATCAACCTTGGTTAACATGTGGTGTAAGCCGTGACCAAATTCATGAAATAAGGTAATGACATCGTCGTGCGTTAGTAAGGCTGGAGTATCGCTGGTTGGGGGCGTGAAGTTACAAGTCAGGTAAGCGACCGGGGTTTGAATGGTATCACCGGTTTTTTTACGACCGACACAATCATCCATCCAGGCTCCGCCCCGTTTTTTTGCGCGTGCATAAAGATCAACATAAAACCGGCCACGAAGTTCACCGATATCGTCATGTATCTGAAAAAAACGCACATCGGGATGCCAGCTGTCAAAATCATCAATTTCGGTTATATTTAAGCCGTACAGTTTTTCTACGACAGCAAATAATCCGGGTAAAACGCGGGTGATGGGAAAGTACGCTTTAACTTCTTCTTGTGAAAGCTGGTAAAAATGCTGACGCATTTTTTCCGAGTAATAACCTATGTCCCAGGATTGAAGGTCGTTAATGCCGTATTCCTGCTCGGCAAATTCACGTAACTCAGCCAGATCCTTACGTGCAGGTCGCCAGGATTTATCCGCCAAATCTTCCAGAAAATGCATGACCTCATCAGGCTTGTTGGCCATTTTGGTAGCAAGGGACAGTTCGGCGTAATTTTTAAAACCTAATAGCTGGGCTTTTTCATGGCGTAGTGCCAGTATTTGCTCCATGAGCGGACTGTTATCCCACTTTTCGGCCTGTGGGCCTTGGTCTGAAGCGCGAGTTGAGTACGCCTGGTAATGTTCATGGCGTAATTCACGGTTGTCGGCATAAGTCATAACCGCTTGATAGGAGGGGAATTGCAGGGTTATCAGCCAGCCTTCTTCATTCTGGCTTACCGCCGATTGTTTAGCCTGAGCCATTGCGGAATCAGGCAATCCTGCCAAATCCAGTTCATTTCTGATGCTTTTACTCCAGGCGTTGGTGGCGTCCAGCAGGTTTTCTTCGTAGTTGCTGGAAAGACGTGATAATTCCTGGCTGATGTCTTTGTAACGTTGCTTTTTTTCGCTATCCAGATCGACGCCGGATAATTTGAAATCTCTTAACGCGTTGTGGATGATTTTCTGTTGAGCACTATCGAGTGTTGCAAATTCATCGCTTTCGGCAATAATTTGATAGGCTTTAAATAGCTGTTCGTTTTGCCCTATTTCAGTGGAGTAGGCGCTGAGCTTGGGTAGGCAGGCGTTATAAGCCTCGCGTAGTTCATCGGTATTGACGACAGAATTCATGTGACTGACCGGAGACCAGGCTTTATTGAGTCGGTCTTCAGCATTTTCCAGCGGTTCAACCAGATTTCCCCAGGTGTACTGTGTCGTCGCTTGTAGATGTTGTTTTACAGCGGCACGTGCTTCATCCAGTAATTGAGTGATGGCGGGTTCAATGTGTTCGGGTTTTATTTGGGAAAATAAGGGCAGGGCAGGATTGGTCAGTAAAGGATTAGTCATGGTATTGATTATGTTTTATGGCTGCGTTTAGTTATTTTATAACACAAACGTATGCTTTTGTGGTGTTGTCAAATAAACCACGGATCTTGCTATAGTCAAGAATTACTTTTTTTGAGGGTCAAAGAACAGCGCTGTTTTTGATAGATGATCGTACCAGCTGCGTTGATCCTTATCCAGAAGAATCCACAGGAAGCCGAGTCCAAAAAAACCCCATGAAACGATGGCTGTGGTAAATCGTAACAAAGCTTGATACCAGTTGATGGTTTTTTGATCGAGCGTGAGGACTTTTATTTTCCAGGCACGTAAGCCTAATGTTTGTCCGCCATGAGTCCAAAACCAGCCATAAAAAAAGAAGCTGATAACCAGTAGATAAATACGGTAAATTAATAGCTGTTGGGCGCTAACGGCTTCACCGGTAGTAAATGGCAGTAATAGTGCCGTTGCGAGGAATAAAAGTGCAATCAGCAGAAAGAGATCGTAAATTAGCGCCGCCAAACGACGCAAAAAACCAGGTTCAGAGGCTGGGCTCTGACCTGGTTTTAGCAGTTTTTTCTTTTTCGAGGACAATTAAACTTTAAATAAAGCGAGTTTTTGACCAAAATATAGACACATCGCCATTAGTGTCCCCAGCATTAGTAAAGAAAATAAGAAGGGTGGCCTATGGAACAGAAGAATGCCAAAGTCTGTTACAAAAAGGCTGGTTAATAGTGGATGGTCAATGAAGCCATTAAAAATCTTTTTGAACATAACAATCCCGTTAATTACGCAAATGTTTAAAAAATGGTTGTCTGATCTTTTATCTGTGTAAATGTACAAGGTATGCTTGTAAAAATCAGTGCAATGATTTTACTATATTCAAAAGGGTAATGTAAAAAAAAGAAGATTGATTGTGGGATAGAATGTATCAAATGATATGATTGCGATAAATAAAAAACAAACCGGGTTAAAGGCCATTTTAAATTTCTTTAAAAAATTGATTAAGTCAGCAAGAAATGAAGCTGAACCAGTCGCGACGAAAGTCAGAGTATATTCACGCTCGGAACATAATGTTTCGCGTGCCCAGATTAGTGAAAACGCGCTGAAGGTTTTATACAAGCTGCAAAAGGAAGGCTTTGATGCCTACCTGGTTGGCGGTTGCGTCCGCGATTTATTGCTGGGTCGTGAGCCGAAAGATTTTGATGTTGCAACCAATGCCGATCCCGAGCAGGTTAGGAAAGTATTTCGTAATTGTCGGTTGATTGGTCGCAGGTTTCGCCTGGCACATGTCTATTTTGGCAGGGAAGTCATTGAAGTGGCGACTTTTCGAGGTGCAGGGGAAGAGCAAAACGACAAACAGGTGCTTAATAAGGAAGGGCGTTTATTGCGGGATAACGTCTACGGAACTCTTGAAGAAGATGTTTGGCGTCGGGATTTTACAGTTAATGCGCTCTACTACAATATAAAAGATTTTTCGGTTGTGGATTATGTCGGCGGCATGGCTGATCATAAAGCGGCAACGCTAAGGCTTATTGGTGATCCTGAAACTCGTTTTCGCGAAGATCCGGTGCGTATGTTACGGGCCGTGCGTTTTGCCGTTAAGCTGGGTTTCAATTTGCATCCTGATTGTGAAAAAGCCATGCATAAGGCGGCAGAATTATTGTCCAGCATACCGTCTGCGCGATTATATGATGAGGCACTTAAATTATTTTTGTCTGGTTACGCACTGCAAACGTTTGAAATGCTAAGGCATTACGGGCTGTTTCAAGTGTTGTTTCCGGCGACAGAAAATTGTTTGTCTGTCGAGGAAGATGGTTTTCCACGATTGCTGTTGATTAAAGCGCTTGAAAACTCTGACAACAGAATAGCCGATGGTAAAACAGTTACGGCTTATTTTTTATTTGCCGCTTTCTTGTGGGAGCCTGTTCAGATGCGGGCTAAAGAAAAGATGGCGCATGGACTGGTTGAATTTATGGCCTATCAGGAAGCCGCCAATGAAGTTATTGCCATGCAGGTTAAAAGTACCGCCCTGCCACGTCATATTACCATGGCTATGCGCGAAGTCTGGAGTTTGCAGCCAAAGTTTAATGCCCGAATAGGTTCTAAACCCAGTCGGTTAATTACCCATCCTCGTTTTAGGGCGGGTTATGATTTTCTGCTGTTGCGTGCAGAGACTGGTGGAGCTGATCCTGAAGTAGCAAACTGGTGGGGTAAATATCAGAATGCCAATGATAACGAACAAAGAAAAATGACCCAGCCTCCGCGTAAAGCATCCGGTGGTAAATCAACACGAAGAAGAAATCCTCGGGGCAATGGTAAAGAGAGTAGTGCTGGGAAAGAGGTTTAGGTTGTAAGGCGAAATTTATTATTTTTTTGCTCTTCGCTTTGTAACTTTTACTTATTGGATTAACTATGAAAAACTCACCAGTAACCCCGGTTATTGCTTACATCGGTTTGGGTAGTAACCTTGCCGAACCAGTGGCACAAATTACCTCAGCGCGAACCGCAATAGCTGCAATAGCAGGCTTGCAAGAATTGGCGTTTTCCAGTCTGTATCATAGTTTACCTATGGGGCCGCAGGATCAACCTGACTATGTTAATGCGGTTATGGGTGTCGCAACAGAATTATTACCAATGGATTTTTTACGTTGCTTACAAAGTATTGAAAATGACCAGGGTCGGGTAAGAATAGGTGAGCGATGGGGAGCGAGAACCCTGGATTTGGATGTGCTGATTTATGGCGATCAAATTATTGATTTGCCGGATTTAGTCGTTCCCCATAGAGGCGTGGATGAACGATCTTTTGTTTTGTATCCGTTATTTGAAATTGCTCCACAACTGGTTGTACCCGGTAAGGGCGCTATTGCCGATCTAATTGCCAAGTGTCCATTGTCTGGATTAAGGCGGATGAATTGATATGAGCCAATATGCTTACGATTCTACAGTAAAGCCCTTGACGGTTAATGATCTGCTTGCCATGAAACAGCGCAGCGAAAAGATAAGCTGTTTAACAGCTTACGATGCCAGTTTTAGTGCCTTAATCGACAAAGCGGGTGTCGATATGATGTTGGTGGGTGATTCGCTGGGCATGGTTGTTCAGGGTTATGAGACAACGCTTCCTGTTACCATTAGGGATATGGTTTATCATACCCGCTGTGTTAGCGCAGCCAGGCAACGAGCGTTTATTATTGCGGATTTACCATTCATGAGTTATGCCACTCCTGTTATGGCAGCTAAAAATGCGGCTAAATTAATACAGGTTGGTGGCGCCCAAATGGTGAAGCTGGAAGGCGCCCGGATTGAAATTGTTCGATTTTTAGTTGATCAGGGTATTCCTGTCTGTGGACATTTAGGTTTGTTACCCCAGTTGATTAATCAATTGGGCAGCTATAAAGTTCAGGGCAAAGAACCCGCTGATGCTGCAAAAATGATTGCCGATGCACATCAATTGCAACAGGCTGGTGCAGGATTGTTGGTATTGGAGTGTGTGCCTGCGAGTCTTGCCAGGGAAATAAGTACTCAGCTTGCTATTCCTGTTATTGGTATTGGCGCCAGTGTTGATTGCGACGGTCAGGTGTTGGTGCTTTATGACATGCTCAATATCGGCATCGGCAAGCGTCCGCGTTTTTCCAGAAACTTCATGCAGGATAATGCGACTATCGAAGCTGCCATTGATGCTTATCATCAGGCGGTCAAGCAATCACGATTTCCAACCGCTGAACATAGCTTCTAAGACCAATGCAAATAGTTAAGACCGTATCCGAATTACGTGAGACAGTTAAAGTATGGCGCTCAGCTGGTGAAAGCGTTGCTTTTGTTCCGACGATGGGCAATTTGCACGCCGGACATCTTCAGTTGGTTAGTACGGCAAAAAAAAATGCCGACCGTGTCGTCGTCAGTATCTTTGTTAACCCGACTCAATTTGGAGTGGGGGAAGATTTCGAGACTTATCCTCGTACCGAACGTGAAGACAGGTTAAAGCTGGAAACCGTTGGCGCAGACTTGTTGTTTCAACCCGCTGTTACCGATATTTACTCGCCCGATGCCAAAACAACCGTCACGGTAACCGACCTTTCAGACCGGTATTGTGGCGCATCCAGACCCGGACATTTTAGCGGTGTTGCCACCGTTGTTTGTAAATTATTTAATATAGTCCAGCCGGATATGGCTTTATTCGGTCTTAAAGATTTTCAACAATTGACTATAATAAAAACTATGGTGAGGGATTTACATATCCCCATTGAAATAACAGGCATAGATACCGTTAGAGAGCCAAGTGGTTTGGCTATGAGTTCGAGAAATGGTTATTTAACGGACGCTGAAAAAAGCATTGCCCCCATGCTTTATCAGGCTTTATGTGTGGCTCGTGATGCTGTTTTAGCGGGTAACAAGACTTATGCCGGGATAGAGAAAGAGGCGTTGCAGTTTTTACAGCAGGAAGGCTTTCAGACGGATTATTTTTCTGTGTGTCGTAGTAGTGATTTAAACAAAGCGGCCGTAGAAGATGTTGATTTGGTTTTATTGACGGCAGTAAAGCTGGGTAAGACGCGGTTGATTGATAATATTTTTTTTTCCAGGTAGGTCTTGTTTGAGGGTTGTGTTATCAGGTTCAGAGCTTAAGAAATGCCGTGCTTGTACTTTGAACCGGGTTATAAAGCAGTTAATGTCAGCTATCTAAAAAGTTGATGGACTGTTGCAATTAATGGATAATGTCCGGTTTCTAAACGTATTTATAGTGTTTTATTATGCAAATTACGATGCTTAAAGCAAAGTTACATCGAGCCACAGTGACTCGTTCAGAGTTGGGTTACGAGGGTTCTTGCGCAATTGACGGCACTATTCTTGACTTGTCCGGTATCAAAGAATACGAGCAGATTCAAATTTACAATGTCAATAACGGTGCACGTTTTACCACGTATGCCATTCGTGCAGAAAATGGTTCCGGGATTTTTTCGGTTAATGGCGCAGCGGCTCGATTAGCTTGTCCCGGCGACCTGATTATTGTTTGTACTTATATACTATTGGATCAGCAAGAATCCGAAAATCATAAGCCTACCCTGGTTTATTTTAATGAAAAAAACGAAGTGTTACGTTCTTCCTCATCGATTCCTGTTCAGGTTGCCTGATTTTAATTATCCGCACAGTTTGAGTGTGGGTGATTAAACTAATTTAGTTATAAATCTTGTCCTTACAAACGCTGTAAATTAACTTTTTACACCCTTTTCTTACCGGGGAGGGTGGCTGGAATAGCGGATTTTTAACCGGATCAGCCACTGCGAAAGTTAGCATAAACAGGTTGATAGAGCCGGAAGCGTTGTTTGTCGTAATTTTCTCCCGCTTTTATGATTAGTCGTTGATTTTTTATACAGTGGACGACATTGCACTAACCTCTTGTTGTCTGTATCCTGCATGTCCATGCAAATAAATTTAATTTCAGTAGGAAACCGTATGCCGGGCTGGGTACAGCAAGGTTACGATGAATATGCCAAGCGCTTGCCGCGTGAATGTGAATTGGTGCTCAAGGAAATTGTGCCGGGTAAGCGCAGTAAAAACAGTGATGTTGCCCGTATTGTAAAAGACGAGGGTGAGCGAATGCTTGCAGCTATTCCACAAGGCACTCATATTGTGACGTTGGATATACCCGGTAAACCTTGGACTACGCCCGAATTGGCACAGGCGATGCAGCGTTGGCTGGAAAGTGGCCAGCATATCGCTTTACTGATTGGTGGCCCTGAAGGTTTGGCCGATTCTGCCAAACAGTTGGCGCGTGAATCCTGGAGTTTATCCAAGCTCACGTTTCCGCATCCGCTAGTGCGTATTTTGGTGGCTGAGCAACTTTACCGGGCTTGGAGTATTCTCCATAATCACCCTTATCATCGCTAATGTCCTTTCAGATTATTCTTGCCTCAGCTTCGCCACGCCGTAAGGAACTGTTAGATCAAATCAAGGTCACTTACCAGGTTTACCCGGTTGATCTTGATGAAACCCCATTGCCTGATGAAACACCACTGGATTATGTGCAGCGCTTGGCGGCTGAAAAGTCTGCGGCGTGCCAAGCCCAACTCAATACTGAAATACCGGTTTTGGCTGCCGATACAGCGGTTGTTTTGGGACCTGTAATTATGGGAAAACCTAAAGATAAGGCTGATGCTCTGGCTATGTTGATGCAGTTATCCGGTAAAACCCATCAGGTTTATAGTGCCGTTTCGCTGAGAGGCCGTGAGCATAGCCAGGCAGTTAGTATTACCGAGGTGACTTTCAGGTGTTTGACAGAACGGGAAATACTAAGTTACTGGGACAGTGGCGAACCGGTTGATAAAGCCGGCAGCTATGCCATTCAAGGCATGGGAGGCATGTTTGTGGAATTAATAAAAGGCAGTTTTTCAGGCGTGGTCGGTTTACCATTGTTTGAGACAGCCGAACTTTTATCTAAACAAGGAATAGAGTTTTTCAAATGAGTGAAGAAATTTTAATCAACGTAACGCCGCCGGAAACCCGTGTTGCAGTTATTGAAAATGGCGTGTTACAAGAGCTCATTATTGAAAGAAGCCGTGAGCGGGGTTTAGTGGGTAATATCTACAAAGGCGAAGTGTGTCGGGTTCTTCCAGGTATGCAGGCGGCTTTTGTTGACATTGGCTTACCCAAGGCGGCGTTCATTCATCTTTCAGATTTGTGTACGAAAGACCTTGAAGAAAAAGGTTCCGATGTTATTGAGCATTACTTGCATGAAGGCCAGTCTGTTGTTGTGCAGGTAGTCAAAGATCCTATGGGTAGTAAAGGTGCACGTTTAACCACGGAAATATCAATACCCTCGCGTTATCAGGTCTATATGCCCTATGCGAACAATTCAGGTGTGTCCCAGCGTATTGAATGTGAAGCTGAACGTGGCCGGTTAAGACTTTGTCTTGATACGTTCAGGCAGGAGCATAATTGTGGCGGTTTTATTGCAAGAACAGCGGCAGAATGCGCTAGTGAATCGGTTCTGATTGCCGATATGACATTTTTGCTGAAATTATGGGAGTCGATTCTTGAAAAGATTGCTACCGCAAAACCCAAGCAATTTATTCATAAGGATTTACCGCTGAGTGTCAGAACGCTAAGGGATTTATACAAAGAGGGTATTGATCGGGTTCGCGTTGATTCAAAAGAAACCTATCATCGATTACTTGAATTTGCCGAGGTTTTTGTACCGGAAATCGTGCCGGTGATCGAACATTACACGGGTGAATGTCCTGTATTTGATATTTACAGTGTTGAGGATGAAATTAAAAAAGCCCTGGATCGTAAAGTCAAGTTGAAATCGGGCGGATATTTAATATTTGACCAGACTGAAGCGATGACGACGATTGATGTTAATACGGGTGGCTATGTGGGCGGGCGTAACCTCGAAGAGACTATTTACAAAACCAACCTTGAAGCCGCTCAAACCATAGCGCGTCAGCTTAGACTCAGGAATCTGGGTGGGATTATTATTATCGATTTTATCGATATGAAAAGTGAAGACCATAAAAAACAGGTTTTACAGGCATTGGAACGTAATTTGGAAAAAGACCGTGCGAAAACCAAAATTACTGAAGTTTCGGTACTGGGCTTGGTAGAAATGACCCGTAAGAGAACCCGTGAAAGCCTTGAGCATATTCTTTGCGAACCTTGTAGTGCTTGCGGCGGGCGGGGGGTTTTAAAAACGGCTGAATCCATGTGTCTGGAAATATTCAGGGAAATTATTCGGGAAGTAAGGCTGTATAAGGTTCAGACCTTGTTGGTTCTGGCGTCTAATGAGGTAGTGGACATGCTGCTTGATGAAGAAGCGGACATGTTGGCCGAGCTGGAAATATTTTTGGGCGTACAGATCAAGTTTAGGGTTGAGGCTGAATATAATCAGGAACAGTATGATGTGGTGCTTCTTTAAGGTGCCAAATTAAAAATGTTGTTTGTGCCATTAACCTTGTATCTTTGATCAGCCCTTATGATCCATCACATTAAGCGTGCAACGCGGCATCTTGTTTTTTGGTCTTTAATTGCCTTGGCAGTCAGCTTGACTACAGTACGTTTATTGTTGCTTCAGATTGATGATTATAAAGCTGATTTATCGACTCGCGTCAGCGAACTGGTGGGTGTTCCGGTAACGATAGGGCGTTTACGTGCAAATATGCGTGGCTATAGTCCTCAACTGGTACTGAAGGATATCAACATAGCCTCAGCTGTTGCTGGTGAGCCGTCTGCGATTCAACTTAAAGAAATACGCCTAGGAATTAATTTATTGGATGTTCTGATTAATCGGGATCGCCTATCATCGACCTGGGTTACGTTAGTGGGGGCCAAGCTCACTGTAAAACGCAAACAGGATGGCAGCATTGCCATTGTTGGCTTAAAAGCCAGCGACGAACAGCCGTTATGGTTGTTGCAGGGTAATAAATACGAGATTTTACAAAGTCAGATTAGTTGGCAGGATGAGTTGGGCAAAAATAAACTCGCTATTGTTGGTGATGTGGATTTTGCAATTATTAATAATGCCCAGCGTCATCAGATGAATATTCTGGTGAAGTTACCCAAAAAATATGGCAATGAGTTAAGAGTGTCTATGGATTTAATGGGTAATGTTTTTAAACCATTAGCTATTGATGGCACTATTTTTATAGAAGGGAAAAATTTACATCTGGCTGAATGGCTGACCAGTGATTTGCCGTTTTCTATTAATATTCATTCGGGTACCGGCAACGTTAAGCTATGGAGTAAGCTTGCACAGTCGAAACTGGTTTCTCTTACGGGTAATGTGCAGCTACAACAACTGAAATTACGCAAGCCTGACAATCAGGAGTTTTTAATTAAACAGTTAAACACGCTTTTTTATTGGCAGCTTAATGGCAGTCAGTGGCATCTGGATGCACCTGACTTTTTGCTTGAAACGGCAAATAAAAAATGGCCTGCGACCATATTGGGTATTTCAGGGAATGGTAATTTACCGCATAAAATAGGTTTGTTTGTCAAGCAAGTGGATGCACAGGAAATATCCAAAATATTACAGTTTTTTGCGCCATTATCGGATGAACAGTTTAAAAAATTGGCTCAAATACAACTCCAAGGGTCGTTGGAAGAACTTTCTTTATTTGCTGATCTGGATGAAAAACACTATGCCGTTAACGGGGAGTTTACCAACATTAGCTTTCCTTCTTTAGGTGCGATGCCAGGCATGGAGAATTTGACCGGCCATCTGAAAGGAAGTGATCAGCTGGGTCGCGTGACTTTGGCAACTAAAGACGCGAGGCTGACAGCGCCTGGATTATTTCGTGAAACATTAACCATGACGAAACTTGAAGGCGCTATCTCATGGCAACAAACCCTCGATAATTGGCTTATCTCCAGTCCAATAATCCAACTGGATGCTCCGCATTTAAACACTAAAAGCAAAATGAATTTAACGATTCCAAAAACGCAAGGGCAGAAAACGTTTATGGATTTGCAAATGGCATTTGCCAGTGATGATGTTAGTCAAGTCACTCAATACTTGCCTGTGAGCACGATGGGTAAGTCATCTGTTGATTGGCTGGATAAGGCTTTTATCAGTGGGCGTGTGCCCAAAGGCGGCATGCTGTTTTACGGTAATTTAAGTGATTTTCCATTTATTGGCGGACAGGGTATTTTTGAGGCGCTGTTTGACATTGATCAACTGGAGTTAAACTATAATTCTGAATGGCCGCATTTAACGGATCTTGGCGGCGAAGTTTTGTTTTTACAGGGTGGTTTACAGGTTGATTTAGCTAAAGGCCTAAGTGATAAGGTAAAAATTAATCAGGCACGGGTAACGATACCGTCGCTGAATGATAGTGAGTATCTACTGGTTAAAGGGTTGTTGGAAACGGACATACTGGAAGGTTTGAGGTTTATGCAAAAGACACCGCTTAATTCATCGGTAGATAAGCTGTTAGGTTCTATAGAACCGCAGGGTAGTACTCAGGTAACCTTGGATTTAAAGCTTCCGTTAACTGATAGCGGCATCGCTAAAGTGAATGGATCAGCTCAGCTGAGTAATGCCAAGCTTAAAGTGAAGGCGCTTGATTTGAAAGTTAACCAGATTAATGGTGCCTTAAAATTTAATGAGCTGGGCATTTACAGTGACATTATTAAAGCGACCGCCTTAAATTATCCTGTTCAGATTGCTGTTAAAAGCTCGGATGTTCAGACAACTGTTAGTGTAGCGGGTCGTGTCGATGTCGGTAATCTAAGGAAACAATTTAAAATACCCGGATGGCAGATAGCTGAAGGGGCAACAGATTATCAGCTAAAGTTACAACTTCCTTATGGCGAAACTTCACCCGAACTGCTTATGCTCTCAGAGTTGTCAGGCCTGTCATTGGATTTGCCGGGTGCATTAGCCAAAACCAGGGAGCAGCAAAGATCGTTGGCGCTGACGTTTAATTTGGCTGATCAAGTATTATTGCCGATTAACGTAAATTATAATAATCAATTGAAAGCAGCGATTAAGTTTAATATAAAGCAGCAGGCTATTGAATCCGCGAATATTTTGGTAGGTTCTGGTGATATTTCTGAAAGTCAGGGATCAGGAATAAAACTGGTAATTAATCGTGAGCGCCTGGACTTGCAAGACTGGTTGGGTCTGGCTTCGTCTCTTGCCTACGGAAAAGAAAGCGAAGCCATAACAGGTGCAGTAAATAGTCTTAAGGAAATAAAAATACAGAGCGAGCATGGATTATGGGGTAAAGCCGACCTGGGTTTGTTTGATCTGGTCTTAAAGCCTGAAGGTAATTATTGGGTGGGTGATAGCAACAGTTCAATTGCCAAAGGTCGATTTAAAATACCTGTTAATCTTAAAGGTGCTGATAGTATTAATTTGGATATGGAGGAGCTGGAGCTTTCCGTGTTAAAAAAAATCAAGTCTCAGGAAAGTTCGGCGGCATTGGCACCATCTGTTCCTGATTTTATGCCTTTATTAACGATAACCAGCCAAAAAGTGTTGTGGCAGTCCGTTGATCTCGGGCAGTTGAGCGTCATAACGGAACGTATAGCCAACGGTATCGCCTTCAAGCGCATCGAGTTGACGGGGAATGATCAAAAACTAGTCTTATCAGGTGACTGGAAAATCAAGGGTAAGCAATCCGAAACCCGTATACAAGGCAAGCTGAACATGCCCAGAGTTGGACAGCTTCTGTCCAAATTGGGTGTTACCAAGAATTTCAGAGAAACCACTGCCATTGTTGATTTCACCGGTATGTGGAATGCAGCACCTTATCAATTTTCGTTAATGGCTTTACAGGGAAAGATAGATGTTAATTTAAAAGGCGGCCGTATTTTAGGCATAGAGCCTGGATTTGGTCGTGTTTTGGGCATGCTGGCAATGGCTCAGTGGATAAAACGCTTGCAACTGGATTTCAGTGATGTGTATGAGGAAGGCCTGGCATTTAACAGTATCAATGGACACTTTGATTTATTAAAGGGTAAGGCCATCACTGATAACTTGGTTATTGATGCTATTTCTGCAAAAATTACTCTCACGGGAGAGACTGATTTTATCAATAAAAGTCTTGATCAAATTGTCAATGTAGCGCCAAAAAGTGCTGATGCCGTACCTATTGCTGGTACAATTATGGGTAAAGTTGCAGATATAATCGGGCGAACTTTAACCGGTAAAGATCAAGACGGTTTTTTCTTTGGTTCACAGTATTTGGTTAAGGGCGACTGGGAGAACGCACAAATCATTCCGCTACATGAAAATGATGGCTTGTTGCAGAAAACCTGGAATGGACTCACCAGTTTTCCCTGGCAGGAACCTAACACACCATAAAAAGAGACAATATGACTAAATGTGCGGCCATACAAATGGCATCAAGTCCTAATATCGGTTTTAATTTGTTGGAAGCTGAAAAGCTTATCGCGGAAGCGGTTAAAGCTGGTGCAAAACTGGTTGCTTTACCAGAAAATTTTGCTTTGATGGGGAATCATGAAACTGACAAGCTTAAGGCAAAGGAAGTCGATGGCTCGGGGCCCATACAAAATTTTTTATCGATAGTTGCCAAAAAATATGCGGTTTGGGTTGTTGGTGGCACTATCCCTATGGCGGCTGATGACAATAACAAGGTGCGTGCAGCTTGTCTGATTTATAACGATGAAGGCGAAAGAGTCGGTCGTTACGATAAAGTACATTTATTTGATGTCAATGTGCCGGGGACCAATGAAGTCTACCGTGAATCAGATTCCATTGAGCCGGGCACTGAATCGCTGATTGTTGATACGCCTTTTGGTAAATTGGGAATCGCTATTTGTTATGATCTGCGGTTTCCGGAATTTTTTCGAAAAATGAGCAAGGAGGGTGTAGATATACTGGTGGTTCCTTCTGCTTTTACTGCTGAAACCGGTGCGGCTCATTGGGAGGTATTGCTGCGTGCGCGTGCTGTGGAAAATCTCTGTTATGTGATTGCACCCAATCAGGGTGGTTTTCATCTTAACGGGCGCAAAACCTTTGGTCATAGCATGATTATCGATCCTTGGGGCGTAGTTCTGGATTGTTACAAAACCGGCGGCGGTTATGTTTTGGCTGAAATAGATCCTGAGCGACTGGAAAAAGTGCGGGGAGCCTTTCCGGTTTTAAGCCACAGACGTTTTTTTTGTGAATAATATGCAATCAATCATTAAAAGTTTTCTGCTTGGCATTATGTTGGTTTCTTGTAGTGGCAATGACAGTCGTTATCGGGATACTCAAATGCTGGAGCATCCACCTGAAATTACTATCAGTAAGCCAGGCGCAGAGTTGCGTGTTATCGATAACAGTAAAATCCCCAAGAAGCGCCATGAGGCGGGCTTGGGTGAGGATGTTTATATGACGACATCGACACCGCCTCAATTGAGAATCAAGCAATCTCTTGATGATGCTTGGAGTACACTGGGTCTTGCCTTAAAGCAAAGTGGTATTGAAATAACCGATCGTGAGCATGATAAAGGGCTTTACTATGTGCTTTATGATCCTGAAAAATCTTTTTTTAGCGGTAAGCATAACGAAGCAATTTATGTGCTAACGGTTGAAAGTGACGGTGCCGAGACAGTAGTAAGTGCTATTCTTGGTAATGCCGCTGAACAAAGTAGCGCTGGTGGCCGTAGTAAAAAGCGTGGTGCAGATAAAGATAACAGTTCAGAGCAGCTTGCCGATGGCGCTGAAAAATTATTGCAGTCATTGTATGAAAGCATACGTGATGATTTGAAAGAAGAATAACTAAGGTACAAGGTGAAAGGTTCAAGGTTCAAGGTTAGAGCGAATATGGCTTACTCTTGAAACTTGGGTCTTGAACTTTGCGCCTTGAACCTTAACCCTTTATTTTGATGTTGTAATGGAACTATTAAATCTTGCAAGACAAGCTATTCTGATACCTGCCGGTATCCAGGATGGCGATATTGAAAAAATTATGAGCCGGTTGCTCAGTTCGCCCGTTGATGCTGCCGATATTTACTTTCAGTCCAGTCATTCCGAGTCTTGGGTAATGGAAGGCGGGATTATTAAGGAGGGTAGTCATAGTATTGAGCAGGGCGCTGGCGTACGTGCTGTCTCCGGTGAGAAAACAGGCTTTGCTTATAGTGACCGAATTGAACTGTCGGTATTGCTGGAAGCTGCCAATAACGTTAAAGCCATTGTCAGGCAAGGGCAAGATGCCCAGGTTGGTTTGGTAAAAGCCGCTGGCTGGCCGATGTATTATCCGGTTATCAATCCATTAAAATCTTTGGCTGATCAACAGAAAATAGATTTATTACGTCATGTCGAGAGTGAAACCCGTAAACTGGATGCTCGCATAGAAGAAGTGATTGTCAGCCTTAGCGGTTCGCATGAAAGTATTCTGGTGGCCAATCAGGACGGCTCGTTAGCTGCCGATGTAAGACCCTTGGTGCGAATGAACGTCACCGTTATCGTCGAAGAAAACGGCCATCGTGAACAAGGCAGTATGGGGGGCGGTGGCCGCAGTGATTACGGTTATTTTATTGATCAGGGCCGGGCACTGGAATACGGCAAAGAAGCGGTAAGGCAGGCATTGGTTAATCTGGAAGCAGAAGAAGCACCAGCCGGTAATATGACAGTGGTATTGGGGCCGGGTTGGCCGGGTATTTTATTGCATGAAGCCATCGGACACGGTTTGGAAGGTGACTTTAACCGTAAAGGGACATCGGCTTTTAGTGGTCGTGTCGGTGAGCGGGTTGCTTCCAGTTTATGTACCGTGGTCGATGATGGTACCTTGCCAGGCCGCCGTGGTTCGTTAAGTATTGATGATGAAGGTACGCCGACAGAAAAAACCGTATTGATTGAAAACGGCATTCTTAAAGGTTATATGCAGGATAAGCTTAATGCCCGTTTAATGGGGGTTAAGTCTACCGGTAATGGTCGTCGTGAATCTTATGCGAGTTTGCCTATGCCACGCATGACCAATACTTACATGTTGCCGGGATCTCATAACCCCGAAGAAATTATCAAGTCGGTAAAAAAAGGCCTTTATGCCAAAAACTTTGCCGGAGGACAGGTTGATATTACGTCAGGCAAGTTTGTCTTTTCTGCCAGTGAAGCTTATTTGATTGAAAATGGCAAGATAACTCGTGCCGTTAAAGGGGCAACCCTGATTGGTAACGGTCCTGACGTTTTAACCAAAGTGTCCATGGTTGGTACCGATCTTGAGTTGGATAGTGGTGTTGGTACTTGTGGCAAGGAAGGACAAAGTGTACCGGTTGGCGTTGGTCAACCGACCATGAAAATTGATGGATTGACGGTTGGTGGAACCAGTGTTTAAATGTTATAAATATAAGATATTAAAAGAACTGGCATGCCTGTAATTTCCTATTTCTTTGGGATTTATATTCGTATGTACCACGATGACCATAACCCACCGCACTTTCACATAGAATATCAAGGACATCAAGCTTTAATGGCTATTGAAGGCGGTGAGCTTATAGCGGGAACACTGCCCAATAAAGCCGTCAAGTTGGTACGAGAATGGGCAAAAGAACACCAACAAGAACTATTAACTGATTGGCAATGCGCTATTGAGTTAAGACCGTTGCAACGTATTGCAGGAGCTGACAATGATTAAAATCATCCGGGCACAGTATATACAGCAGAAAATTCTGCGATTGTATTTTTCCGATAATTCATGGGGAGATTATGATTTACAAGCTGTGTGTGACAGACAAACGGAATTGGTTGTTCCTTTGAATGATGAGCAGTATTTTAAGCAATTTTTTTTAGAGCTCGGTGCGCTGTGTTGGCGTAATGGTTTGGAATTAAGCCCCAGCAATATTCACAGAAAACTTGAAGAGCAACAAAAACTGCATTATGAGTCCAAAGTTGCATAACGTAGATAATAGAGAAAAAAGATCAGCAAGTCGGGTGGATTTTCGCAAGAAATGATACACGGCATGTTTGGTAAAAGCCGCTATACCTCACTTAAAATTTAGAGATCACAGTGCAAAACCAAGAAGAAATTAATCGTTTAAAAAATATCGTTCAAAACTTGTTGGACGAGGCAAAAAAACAGGGTGCAAGTGCCGCCGAAGCAGGTTTGAGTCAGGAAAATGGCTTGTCTGTATCCGCGCGTCTGGGTGACGTTGAAACGATAGAACATCATTGCGGCCAAGGTCTCGGTATAACGGTTTATTTTGATCAGCGAAAAGGAACCGCCAGTACCACCGATTTATCACCGGAATCTATTAAAGAAACAGTTAGCGCAGCCTGTAGTATCGCCCGCTACACCAGTGAAGACAGCTATGCCGGATTGCCGGAAGAAGAACGGTTGGCAACAGAGTTTCCCGATCTTGATCTTAATCATCCGTGGAATCTCAGTGTTAATGATGCGATTGCCCTGGCAATCGAATGCGAAGATGCTGGTCGTAGTTATGATGCTGAAATCAGTAATTCTGAAGGTGCGTCAGTTAATACCCATCAAGGTATTCATGTAATGGGCAATAGTCTGGGATTTATTCAGGGCTATATTTCAACCCGGCATTCTTTAAGTTGTTCGGTTCTGGCGCAACGCGGCGATAGTATGCAGCGCGATTACTGGTATAGCGTATCAAGAAACGCTCTAGATTTGGAAGCTGCTGCCGAAATAGGCAAGAAAGCCGCTGCACGGACGCTAAGACGTTTGGGTGGGCGTAGCCTAAGCACCCGGCAATGCCCCGTATTGTATAGCGCAGAAATAGCGTCAAGTTTATTGGCTTCGTTTATTGGTGCAATCAGTGGGGGTAACTTATACCGGAAGTCCTCGTTTTTACTGGATGCTCTGGACAGTCAGGTTTTTCCCGAATTTATTCGTATCTACGAACAGCCGCATTTAAAAGGTGCCTTGGGCAGTGCTGCATACGATGGTGAGGGTGTCGCAACGACTTCCCGCGATATTGTCAGTGACGGTATTTTACGCGGTTATGTATTGAGTACTTATTCCGCACGTAAACTGGGAATGCACACTACCGGCAACGCGGGTGGCGTGCGAAACTTAACGATAGATTCAGGAGCCCTCGATTATCAGGGTATGTTAAAAGAGCTGGGTACCGGTTTGTTGGTTACCGAGTTGATGGGGCAGGGTGTTAATATGGTGACTGGCGATTATTCGCGCGGTGCCGCAGGATTCTGGGTGGAAAATGGCGAGATTCAATATCCGGTTGAAGAAATTACTATTGCCGGTAACTTGAAAGATATGCTAAAGAATATCATCGCCGTGGGCAATGATATTGATTATCGTGGCAATGTTCGTACAGGTTCTATTTTGGTTGAACGTATGTCGATTGCTGGCGAATAATTGGTTGTTATAGACTTTCAGATAAATAATTTCGATGCTAACGGATACCATCCCTTCAAGGGATGGTATCCGTACGGGCTCAAAATTTAATGTAATGGAAATTTAATTTCTGAAAGACTATATCTTAAAAAAGACTATCACCACGAAGGCGTAGTTATCTATACAAGTAAAAGCAACGTTATGCCGGCAGGGATTACCGGAATTCAGAGATGTGAAAAATCAGATAAAAGTTAGCTTTATATTACTAACATTTGGCTTGCGTAGCCTAATATTGCCATCCATGGCGTCTTCATCCCGGCAATCCCTGCCGGGATGAAGACGCGTGTAAATATCTATGTCACGAAAGGCACGAAGTTTTTTTCTTCGTGTCCTTCGTGGTGAATTAATTTCTACAAAGACTTTACAATATCTTCTATTAATTGTGGTCCACGATAAATCATGCCACTGTAAATCTGCACGAGGCTTGCTCCTGCCTGCAACTTTTCCTGCGCATCTTCTGCACTTAAAATCCCTCCTGCCGCAATAATCGCGACTTTTCCCTGACATTCAGCGGCCAAGCCACGTACAACATGTGTGGCTTGGTCTTTAACGGGCGCGCCACTTAAGCCACCGGCTTCATGGGCCAATGGGTGTCCGGTAATCTTGTTTCTGGCGACAGTCGTATTGGTGGCTATGACACCGTCTATTTCAAATGCCAGCAACAATCCGGCAATATGCGTTATTTCATCATCAGTTAGATCTGGAGCAATTTTTATAGCCAAAGGTACATAAGTACCATGCTCTTGTTGCAGTTTAAGTTGTTCTTCTTTTAAAGCAGCAATCAGGGCTTTTATTTCATCACCCTGCTGCAACTGGCGCAGGTTTTTAGTATTAGGTGAAGAAATGTTAATGGTAATGTAGCTGGCAGATGTATAAGCTTTACGCAAGCCAATCAAGTAATCGTTAACCGCATTTTCAATAGGCGTGTCGAAATTTTTACCGATATTAATACCCAAAATATTGCTGTAGCTGCTTTTTTTTGCCTGGCCGAGTAAATGATCTATGCCTGAATTATTAAAGCCCATACGATTAATAATTGCCTGATGTTCAGGCAATCTGAACAATCGCGGTTTAGGGTTGCCGGGTTGTGGACGAGGTGTTACCGTGCCTATTTCGACAAAGCCAAAGCCTAATGCCCCTAGCGCTGCAATGTAATCACCATTTTTATCCATGCCGGCAGCAAGGCCGACAGGGTTTTTAAAAGTTAAGCCCATCACCTTGACGGGTTTATCTTCAATAACTGGATAGATTAGTTTCCCGACACCGGAAACATGCGCAACATTTAACAGCTTAAGAGTAACCTCGTGGGCTGTTTCAGGATCAAGTGAAAATAATAGCGGACGTAATAAAGGATAAAGGTTCATAAGTTTGCCGTTAGGTGGTCTGATTTTATAGGTCTCAAGTTAAAGCATTTCACCACGAAGACACGAAGAACACGAAGTTTTTACTTTGGTTTTTCTTCGTGTCTCGGCAACTGCTCCTGCATTGCTCTAGCTCCTGCATTGTTCTCGATAGCTGTTCCAGACGCGATTCTACCTTCCGCCATTCATGGCTACGTACCTCTTGCATAATCCACAGGGGTGTGGTTAATGCTGATATTGCAGGAGCAAATATCTGTCCATGCAGTCGTTCGTGGTGAATAAATCAATCAACCAATCTGCTTAATTTGTAAGGCTCAGGTGCTATTGCAGTAGGGCGATTTAAAATAAGATCAACCATCAGCTGTGCAGATGCAGGTCCCATTACCAGGCCATTTCTAAAATGACCGGCATTAATACTTAAGTTACAGATTTCAGGATGTTTGTCGATATAGGGTACGCCGTATTCAGTGCCAGGTCTTAAACCTGCCCAATGGTGAATTAGCGGAGCTTTTTTAAGTGCCGGTAGTAACGTCAAGGCAAATTCAGTCAATCGATCGCGGGCAGTGGTTGTTGTGCTTTTATTAAAGTTATCCTGCTCTACCGTACTTCCCGCCAGAATTTTTCCATCACGTCGCGGAATCAGGTATTGATCGCCGTCCAATACCATTGTGTGCAATGTATCCGGCTGGGCATTAAATATCAACATTTGACCCTTAACGGGAGCAACTTTTGGAGCATTACTTACCATATCAGGAAACAGTTGCTGAAATAATTGCCCCGTCCATGCGCCAGCAGAAATGACCAACTGGTTAACAGTCAATTGCCCCGTCGTGGTTTGAATGCTGCTGATTCGGTTTTGTGTCAGAGTAATACCGGTTAACTCACACTGCTCCAGTAAAGTCACACCCTTATTAATCAGATCCTGTTTCAATGATTTAATTAGTCGGGGATTACGAACCTGGGCAATTTTAGGTAACCAAAGCGGATTTTCAGGAATGGTATTAAATTCATTAAAAAAATCTGCTTCAGGCCTTTCAAATTCTATGTTGTTAGTATTGCACCAGTTTTGTGCTGCAGTAATGTCAGGATTTTTGGTGATCAGAAGGCCACAGGGCGTCCATTCCGGATCCAAACGGGTATCGTTAAGCAGTTGAGCGCTTAAATCCGGATACAATGAATGGCTTTGTATGGCCAGACGAGTAATCGCCTCTTCTTGCCGCCAGGGGTAAAGCGGCAGCAAAATACCGCCCCCTGCCCACGAAGATTCCTGTCCTAACAAATTTTTTTCGATAACCGTCACGTTTGCACCGGCATTAAAAAATTCTCTGGCAGTCAGCAAGCCAATAACGCCGCCGCCAATAATAGTAATATCCGTTGTTTTAGTCATTGATGTCGATAAAAGTCAAAAATCAGAAAGTGGATTTGTTGTATTGGTACATGGCAGGTGGAATCTTTTAAAGCAAAAATAGTGGATTAATAATGCCCTGTTAATGTTTTTATCCCTGCGAGCACATAAAATACAGCAATACAAAAGACCATTCTACTGGTTTCCAGCTTAATATGCGTTAAGTTGTAAGTCCTGAGCTTGTCAAAAAGTAGGTAGTTAACTATAGTTTCGGTATAACAGGATCCCTTAACTTAAGGCTAAAGAATTTATCATTAATTATCTCATTTTCAGCATTCAGTTGAAGGATATTTCAGGTTGTTGATTGAATCAATCTAATGGTAATTAGGTTGTTTTTTGTTGTTTTTTGCATACAACTATATAAGTAAAAGTAAGTTTGTGTCGTTACTTATTGATAAATAAGGATAAACTCAAGTAAAAATAATAACTTTAATGCTTGTGTGGAAATAGATTTACTGCTACTATTTCCACCGTGAAATCAAATTTGTTGTATTAAAGCAAATATTATAAATTAACATCCCATGAGGGGGAATCAATGACTAATAAAAAAAATAAAATATATCTGGGCGTAGCCTTGGCAACTTTAACAATGGCAGGTGCCCTGGTTTCTCCACAAGCGTCAGCATTGAACAAAGCCGAACGTATGGCCGAAGCGGCAAACAGTAAAGCAGAAGTATTGGAAGCTCAACTTAGACTTATGCAGGATGAAATTGCCAGCTTAAGAGCTCAAGTTAGCGCTGCGGCACCCGCTGGTGCAGTAGCAGCAGATACGCAAAAAGTTCAGGAACTGGATGCTTGGATGACTTCAGTCAAGTCTGAGCCGGTTGTAAAGAAAGTTAAAGATAATATGCTGTATTTCCGTGGCGGTTATACCGGCAATGATGAGTCTATGGTTGCCACTACCGGCCAAGGTGGTGATACCGGTCATACGGGTGGTTGGAATTTCGGTGCCGGTATGGATATGAGTTTAAGTGATGATATGTTTGGTTTGGTTGACAAAACTGAACTATTAGGAGAGTTGGATCTAAACTATGTTGACTTGGGTACATTTACCAGTAGTGCTCTTGGAGCTGGTGTATCTGGTACAGCAACAGCTACTCAAAGTATGCTGAGAATCAGTGCTTCGCCAAAAATTAAATTCATGAAAGATAGTAAACTCAGACCATGGATCATTCCGGTCGGTTTCACTTTGAATGTTATTAGTCCACCAAGTCAAATTAATTCAATTACTGAGCTAAAACCAGCAATGAATTTTGGTACGGGTGTGGATTACAATATCTGGAAAAGCTTGTATGTTGGTGCTGATGTGCGTTATTTCCTGGCAACTTCCTCGCTTGATGGTACCAATGTCAATGGTTTAACAGCAGGTGGTTCACTCGGTTTCGGTTTCTAAGCACTTCACTTAAAAACAAATCCGATAAAAAGGGGAGGGTTTCAAATCCTCCCTTTTTTTTGCCTGTCATTTTGTATAGGTGCTATACTTGGTGCTAAATATGGACAAAAGGTGAAAGCCATGAAGATTTCAGCCGATATTAAACCTGTCAGCTATTTAAAATTACATTCCGCAGATTTATTAAATCAGGTTAATGAAACCCACAGACCCATCATCATTACCCAAAACGGTGAGCCACGAGCAGTATTGCAAGACGCTGAAAGTTACGAGAATATGCGTGCTGCACTGGGGTTATTAAAATTGCTTACGCAGGCGGAAAATGATATTCGTAGCGGTAACATGAGTCATCAAACACAGACTTTTAATAATGTAGAAGCCCTGTTAGCTAACCAATGAATGAGCTTTATCAAGTTTACTGGAGCAAAACAGCAGAAAGTGATTTGATTGCAATCATCCTGTTTATACGTAATACAAGTCCCCAAGCCGCTGCCAATGTTTTTGCCAATATCAAGGATAAAACATCTGATCTGGTTTTGTTTCCAGACCGAGGACGGATTGTTCCAGAATTATTGGCACAAGGAATAGGTCATTACCGGGAACTGATTATTCCACCATGGCGTGTTATCTACCGATTTTCAGGCGATGCTGTTTATGTTTTATCGGTGCTGGATTCACGTCGTAATGTAGAAGATGTTTTATTAGATCGTTTAATTCGCGAATAAACAATGAAAACCCTGTACCCTGAAATATCCCCCTATTACACCTTCTTTCTTGAAACGGGCAGTCAACATGCCGTTTATGTCGAGCAAAGTGGTAATCCTGACGGCATTCCGGTCATTTTTCTGCACGGTGGGCCGTGCTCGGGAACCAAGCCTGATCACCGACGTTTTTTTAATCCCGAGTATTATCAAATTATTCTTTTTGATCAGCGTGGCTGTGGTTTGTCTTTGCCTTTTGGCGAATTGGAGAATAATACCACTCAGGATTTGATTGATGACATGGAACGTATCCGGCAACACTTGAGAATAGATCAATGGCTGGTTTTTGGTGGTTCTTGGGGTGCTGCACTGGCCTTGTTATATGCTCAGCAGCATCAGGACAGAGTAGTCGGCATGATTATTCGCGCGGTATTTCTGGTGCGGCAACAAGATTTCGACTGGTTTTCCAAGGAGGGTGTTAATCGAATTTATCCTGAACAGTGGCAGCGATTGCTTGAAAGCATTCCGGAACAGGGTCGGGAAGATTTGGTACAAGAGCTATGTGCTGCGCTATGGGGTGAAGATGAGGTTGCCCAAAGACGGGTTGCCAAGGAATGGATGGCTTGGGGTGGGCAGGTAGCGTTAGGGAATGATTATAAACCCGGCAGCCAAAGCGACCATGTTACTGACAAAATGGTTAAACAAGTGCAGATGGAGTTGCATTATGCCAGACATAATTATTTTATTAAGGAAAATCAGATTCTGGAAAATTGCGCTATTTTAACCAATATTCCAACCATTATTATTCATGGTCGCCAGGATTTAGTTTGTCCAATAGAAGCCGGCATGAAGCTGCATCAGGCACTACCTCAGGCCGAATATATCATATTGCCCAATGCCGGACACATTGCCCAAGGCCTGGAAATGATTGACGCGCTGGTTGCTGCTACTGATAAATTCGCAAAAGAATTGTGATTTTTGAAAACCAAAAAAACCTTAAAAGATCATTACGAACGACTGCATGGATGCAGGAGCTAGAGCAATGCAGGAGCAATTGCCGACGACTGCATGGATGCAGGAGCTAGAGCAATGCAGGAGCAATTGCCGAGACACGAAGATCACGAAGAAAGCTTCGTGTCCCTTCGACTATGTTCAGGACAGGCTTGGGTAGTCTTATTTCGACCTACGTCTAAAAACTAATTTCACCTTAAAACTTGAACCTAAAATAATGACTCAGAAAAAACGCTTGATTATTGCCATGACCGGGGCAACCGGTGCTGTTTATGGCGTAAGGATGTTGCAAATTTTACAGGCGCAGGAAGAATGGGAAACCCATCTTGTTATATCTGATGCGGGGGTGGTTAATTTAAAGCACGAAATGGATATAAAGCGGGCAGAACTGTTTAAGTTGGCCGATGTGACACACGGTATTAATGATATTGCCGCCAGTATTTCCAGTGGCGGTTTTAAAACAGAAGGAATGATTATCGCGCCGTGCTCAATGAAAACGCTGGCGGCGGTGGCTCATGGCTTTGGTGATAATTTGATTTCACGATCAGCCGATGTGGTTTTAAAAGAGCGCAGGCGTTTGGTTGTTATGCCGCGCGAAACCCCGTTAAATCTTGTGCATATCAGGAATATGGGGATTGTGACCGAAATGGGTGGCATTATGTTTCCACCAATGCCGGCTTTTTATAGTAAAACTGACTCATTAACGGCTATGGTCAACGAAACAGTCGGTCGGGTACTGGATATGTTCGGGGTTAATGTTGAGGGCTTGTACACGCCTTGGGAAGGCTTATAGCTGGTTATTAATGCATTTCACTACGAACTACTGCATGGATGCAGTCGTTCGTGGTGAATTAATCAAGCACTTAAGACAAAAGCTTTGAGTTTTTACTGTTACGAAATAATAGCGGCTTTTCATTAGCCGATAATGTGCTTCTGGCTGCCGAATCTATCGCGTCCTGAATAACGCCATGATGAGGTGATTTGCTGCATACAGGGTCAGCGTTACGCATGTCGCCCGTTAACAAGTAGGCTTGGCAATGGCAACCGCCAAAATCCTTATCTTTTTCATCGCAGCTACGACAAGGCTCTTTCATCCAGTCATCGCCTCTAAAGAAATTAAAGGCTTTCGACTCATTCCATATTTCTTCAACGCTATAGTCGTTAACATTGGGGCAATCCAGTCCGGGTAAATCACGCGCAGAATGACAGGGCAGAGCCACGCCATCCGGTGCGATAGTCAGAAAGGTCGTTCCCCAACCATTCATACAAGCTTTGGGTCGATTTTCATAAAAATCCGGCACGACATAATAAATTTTCATTTTCCCGGTGACGGTTTCTTTAAATGCCTGGGCAATGGCTTCGGCTTTTTCAAATTGTTCTTTTGTGGGTAACAATAAATCGCGGTTGGTATGTGCCCAGCCGTAATATTGTGTGTTGGCGAGTTCCAGATAATCAGCGCCCAGTTCTTCTGCCATTGCCAATATTTCCGGCATTTGGTGAATGTTTTCACGGTGTATAACTACGCATAATACCATCGGGTAACCGTGCTTTTTAACCAGGTGAGCAACTTCTTTTTTGTGCTCAAACGACGCTGTGCCAGCGATATGGTCGTTTAATTCCTGAGTGCTAGCCTGAATACTGACCTGAATGTGATCCAGTCCGGCTTCTTTAAGCTGGATAATTTTTTCTTCTGTCAGTCCGTAACCCGAGGTAATCAGGTTGGAATAATAACCCAGATCTCTGGCGTGTTTAACCAGTTCGGTTAGATCTTTGCGGGTGAGAGGTTCACCTCCCGAAAAGCCTAACTGCACTGCGCCCATTTTCCGTGCTTGAGTCAGCACGCGTTTCCAGCCTTCGGTGTCTAATTCAGTTTGATAGTTTGCATAATCAACCGGGTTGGAGCAATAGGGGCACTGTAACGGACAAGCGTAGGTCAGTTCTGCCAGTAACCAGCGCGGCGGTGTAATGCCTGCCCTGAGCGTAGTCGTAGGGTTAGTTTTGATTAATCCAGCCATTTTGTAAAGCAACCTCCAGGAAAGCGGTAATATCGTTGGTAAGACCCGATGTGGAAAATTTGTGTTCCAGATCACTGACAATTTGGGCAAGATTGCGCGTGCCATCACAGAGCTTCAAAATTTCAGCTGAACTTTCATTAAGTTCCACCATACCTTCCGGGTAAAGAATGACATTTTTTTGTTGTGCTTCCTCCCATTGCAAACGGTGGGTACGAGAAAATTGAATGAGCAGTTCCTTGTTTATGGTCATTTTTAATATTTGGTCTTAAGTCGTGGGTTTATAAAGATAGTGTGGCAAAATCTTCAACGGCCACCTGCATGATTCGCTGTGGTTGTCTTTGTTGATGAGTGATAGCAAGGTAGTCGTTTTCGATTTTTTGTAATACCGCCGCATCAAAGTATTGTTCACCGCAAAATGTACATTCCAGGCAAGGTACGTGTTCAACCACTAACATCTGCTGATCTTTTTGGTAAATGTAGCGTGTGGTTTTACTGCTAAGGTGTTTGTGGCCACAAAATACGCACTGTTCTGACATTATGAATTACCTCGTTCAAAAGGGTTTTTAAACTTGGGTGGTGTAGGAACATAGACGGTAATAATTACCAGTGTTTTAACCATACATCCACATACTATATGAATGGGAGTGCCGTTATCAGCAAACCCTGCGACTAAACAGCTTACGCCTCGACCAGTATTTGTATATTGTTCAAGAATACGTCCGTTATATAAGGCTTGTGCTACTTGAATCAAGGTTAAATTATCATTTTGCCGCTCTTGGTCGCCATGCCGGGAATACCGATAATCATCATCATGTACGGCTTGTTTTATCCAGTCTATTGCAATCATAGGGCGGCTTTGGGTGATATCAGTTACGCGAAAAGCTCTACATTAGGCTGTTTTTATTATTTCTCAATAGTAAAATACGGTGGCATATTATTAATATAAGCCATATACATGGCATCCGCCATAGTCCATAACACATCCAGTTTAAATTTTAAAATTTGCACCATGCGATCCTGCTGTTCACGGGTTTTGTACCAGTCCAGTGTTATAGCGAGACCATGCTCAACATCGCGCCGTGCTTCTCCCAGACGTTTACGGAAATAGTTGTAACCTTCCACATCAACCCATGGGTAGTGTTCGGGCCAGTTATCCAAACGTTGCTGGTGGATTTTGGGCGCAAATAATTCCGTCAACGAAGAACTTGCCGCCTCATGCCATTCGGCTCTTCGGGCAAAGTTAACGTAGGCATCGACGGCAAAACGAACACCCGGTAATACATATTTTAATGACGTAATGTCTTCACGGCTTAAGCCGACAGCTATACCCAATTGTATCCAGGCCTCTATGCCGCCGGGATCGCCGGGATGACCATCATGATCCAGAATGCGTTGGATCCATTTGGCGCGGGTTTCACGATCAGGACAATTAGCAAGGATGTTGGCATCTTTTATAGGGATGCTCACCTGGTAGTAAAAACGGTTGGCAACCCAGCCTTGTAATTGTTCTTTAGTGAGTTGTCCCGCGTTCATCAGGGTATGGTAAGGATGATGAATATGATAATACTTTTCCATGCCCCGCAGGGCAGCTTCAAATTCTGTTTTTGTCCATGCGGTATTATCGGTATTGCTCATGGTGATGTCCTTTGGAGATTAATAAAAACGGAGTGCAAAAACTGGTTTTTGTACTCCGGCTAGGGCTATAAATCGATTTCCAATCCATCGTAAGCCACTTCAATGCCGGCAGCATCAAGGATTTTACGTTGCTCGGAATCATCATCCAGAATGGGGTTGGTGTTATTAATATGTATCAGTATTTTACGGGCTTTGGCTACACCGCTTAGTACTTCTATCATGCCGCCTGCACCATATTGTGGCAAGTGACCAATTTCACGGGCTTTTTTATGGCTGATATTTTGCGTACACATCTCGTCATTGGTCCAGAAGGTACCATCTACCAACAGACAATCAACATCTTGCATGGCAGCCATCACATGTGGCTCTATTTCACCCAGGCCCGGCGAATAAAATACTTTTTTGCCGGTAGAGATTTGTTCAATAATAACACCGATGTTATCGCCTTCATGTGGATCATGCCGATGTGGCGAATAAGGCGGTGCTTTGCTTTTTAAGGCTTGGGTATAAAAACGTAAATCAGCAATGGCGGGAATAGTAAAGCTGCTGCCATCAACAGGTACCGGATGATGATTGATGGTGCAATAGTGTTCCAGCATGGTAAATAAGGGAAAACCTGTAGTCAGGTCTTGTTTAACCATGTCTGTGCAGTAGACATCCAATGGCTTGCCTTCCCTGAGCATTAACATGCCTGTCGTATGATCAATTTGGCTATCAATAAGCATAATAGCCTTAATGCCGGTGTCACGAATGCCTTCTTTGGGCTGAATGGCGGGGAAAGCTTCCAGTTGCGCGCGAATATCGGGGGATGTATTAAATAACAGCCAGTTTTTATCGTCCGTACTCACAGCAATAGATGATTGTGTTCGTGCTTTGCCGTTCATTGTGTGGTGGCGCAAACGGTGACAATTATGGCAGTTGCAGTTCCATTGCGGAAAGCCGCCACCTGCACCTGAACCAAGAACTCTAATTTTCATGATGAAAGCCTTAAAAGAAAGCCTTGAATGATACGGGAATAACAATTTTCAGGCAAAAAAAAGGGGCTCTAAGTGAACCCCTTCTTTAAACCAGCTTTAATGATCCCGACAATTAAGTCAGGAAAGTTCATTTAGCGATTGTAGATGTACATTGTTACTTCAAAGCCGAAACGTAGGTCTGTATAGCTTGGTGTTTCCCATTTCATCGTGAACCTCCAGAAGATTATTAGAATAGTTGCTAGCTTGATCAAGTAAGCTAATTAAAAGTATACGATGAACTATTTTTTTACGCAATGTTTGACAGTACTTAACAAGGATGTTTTTCTTTTTAGAAAAGAGTATTATCGAAATTCAAAAAAAAATAATAAGGCAACAGCCAAGAATGAATAGACCCGGATGGCTCAGAATTTTTGTTCATTTTCAAGGTAGAAAAACAGTCGCATAGCTGGCTGCGCGACTGTTTTGATAACGCAGACAATGAATAAAAAGCCCGGCGGCTTGGGTATGTTCTTCGTGGGAAATTGCCTGGCTACATAAAATTATGAGGAGGGGTTATGGGTGGTGTTATTGAGCTGTTTTTGATTATGTTAATTATTGCCAGCGTTGCATTTGCGCCGTTAGGCTACTTTATTTACAAATATACCCAGAAAAATGGCAAGCCATTTGGCGAAACTGATCCGGATAGTGAGGCTCCGTCTTTTGTTAATGAATTAGCTGAAAGTGCCATTCATTTTGTCAAAAGTCGGATTGCCAAAAAATAAATGCTGTTTGTTGATGATATTTTTGGATGATTTGGTTCATCCAAAGCTATAAGTTTTTGTAAGTCAGGTTGGGTTACGCCAACTTGGCTTACAGTCTGCCACAAGTGGGGCAGTTGGAGTTTTTCTTTAGCTTTAAAGTGTTCCATTCCATTGTTAAGCCATCCAGAATTAATAACCTACCTGTTAATGTTTCGCCGATAGCGATAATTAATTTCATCGCTTCCAAGGCCTGAATGCTGCCAATTATCCCCGTGACAGGCGCTATAACACCATTGGTTGAGCAGTTTTGTAATTCTTCACCTTCACTACTATATAAACAGTTGTAACAAGGGCTGTTATTTTTACCCGGAGTAAATACCGAAACCTGACCTTCAAAGCGGATTGCTGCGCCTGAAACCAGCGGTGTTTGATAATTAACGCAGGCTTTGTTGATCGCAAATCGTGTCGAGAAATTATCGCTACAATCCAGTACCACATCCGCTGCTTTTACTTCCCTATCAAGTTGTTCTCCAGACAGTCTTTGTTTGACGGCTTTTACATTGACATCAGGATTTAATTTATTCAGTGTTTCACGGGTTGAAATTACTTTATCAGTCCCAATATCGAGTGTGTGATGAGCAATCTGTCTTTGTAAATTGGATAACTCCACCTCGTCGTCATCATAAATAGTAATGCTGCCGATCCCTGCTGCGGCAAGGTATATGGCGGCAGGCGATCCCAAGCCGCCGGCACCAATAATTAATACCTTGGCGGCAAGGAGTTTTTGTTGTCCCTCAATATCAACTTGGGGCAGCATTATTTGACGGCTATAGCGCAATAGTTGGTTGTCGTTCATAGGTCGTATTAAGTGTGTATGGTGATGAGAGATAATGCCAAAGAACTTGACAGGCTACAAAAGCTCATTATCATTAGCACTCAGTGCTAGCGAGTGCTAATAGCAGTTACCCTTTTATTTTAATGTTAGGAGATATAGATGAATATACGTCCGTTACACGATAGAGTTATAGTTAAACGCCTTGAAGAAGAAACGACATCTGCTGGTGGCATTGTATTGCCTGGTTCTGCTGCTGAAAAGCCAAGCCAGGGTATAGTATTAGCCGTAGGTAATGGTAAGCAACTGGACAATGGCACAGTACGTACGTTGGACGTTAAAGTTGGCGATAAAGTTTTGTTTGGCAAATACTCAGGTAACGAAGTTAAAGTTGACGGTGAAGACCTCATCGTTATGCGTGAAGAAGACATCATGGGTATTTTAGGTTAAACCTAAACCCTTTAATAATCATAATCACACACACAAGTTAGGAACAAAAAATGGCAGCAAAAGACGTATTATTTGGTGATGACGCACGTGTCCGTATGGCGCGTGGTGTTAACATTTTAGCAAACGCAGTAAAAGTAACTTTAGGCCCTAAAGGTCGTAATGCGATTCTGGACAAAAGCTTCGGCGCTCCAACCATTACTAAAGACGGTGTATCTGTTGCCAAAGAAATCGAATTAAAAGACAAATTCGAAAACATGGGCGCACAAATGGTTAAAGAAGTAGCTTCACATACTTCTGATGTCGCTGGTGATGGTACCACTACTGCAACGGTATTGGCACAATCTATTGTCAACGAAGGTTTGAAAGCGGTTGCCGCGGGTATGAACCCAATGGACTTGAAGCGCGGTATTGATTTGGCGGTAACTAAAGCGGTTGAAGCCATTGTTGCTGCTGCAACACCTTGTACTGACAACAAAGCTATTGCTCAAGTTGGTACAATTTCAGCCAACTCTGATGAGTCAGTTGGTAAAATCATTGCTGAAGCAATGGAAAAAGTCGGTAAAGAAGGCGTTATCACTGTTGAAGAAGGTTCAGGCCTTGATAACCAATTAGACGTCGTTGAAGGTATGCAGTTTGACCGTGGTTATTTGTCACCTTACTTTATCAACAAACAAGAAAATATGAGCGTCGAATTAGACGATCCATTGATTCTTATTTTTGAAAAGAAAATTTCCAATATCCGCGATATGTTGCCAATTCTGGAAGCGGTTGCCAAAGCCGGTCGTCCATTATTGATCGTTGCTGAAGATGTTGAAGGCGAAGCGTTGGCGACTCTGGTTGTTAATACTATTCGTGGTATCGTTAAGGTTGCGGCAGTTAAGGCACCTGGTTTCGGTGATCGTCGTAAAGCTATGTTGGAAGATATCGCTGTATTGACCGGTGCGGTAGTAATTTCTGAAGAAGTTGGTTTGAGCCTGGAAAAAGCGGAATTAGCGCAACTGGGTACAGCTAAAAAAGTACAAATTACTAAAGAAAACACCACTATCATTGATGGTGCAGGTTCTGAAGAGCAAATCAAAGGCCGTGTTGCACAAATTCGTGCACAAGCTGACGATGCAACTTCTGACTACGACAAAGAAAAGCTGCAAGAACGTTTGGCTAAATTAGCCGGCGGTGTTGCTGTAATCAAAGTTGGCGCTGCAACTGAAATTGAAATGAAAGAAAAGAAAGCACGCGTAGAAGATGCTCTGCATTCAACACGCGCAGCTGTTGAAGAAGGCGTAGTTGCTGGTGGTGGTACTGCGTTAGTTCGCGCATTGTCAGCATTGGTTGGTCTGGAAGGTATTAATCACGATCAAACTGTCGGTGTTAATATCTTGCGTCGTGCGATGGAAGAGCCTTTGCGTCAAATTGTTGCCAACGCAGGTGACGAGCCTTCAGTAGTATTTAACGAAGTGCAAAAAGGTACTGGTAACTACGGTTACAATGCAGCGACTGGCGAATACGGTGACATGATCGAAATGGGTATTCTTGATCCTGCCAAAGTAACACGTACTGCGCTGCAAAACGCAGCCTCTGTTGCCGGCTTAATGCTGACGACAGAAGTGATGATTGCTGATGCTCCTAGCGATGACAAAGGTCATGGCATGCCTGATATGGGCGGCATGGGCGGTATGGGTGGAATGGGCGGCATGATGTAATCATGCTGTCTTAAAGCTTTGTGCTTTAAGCTCTGCTTCACAAAAAAGCCCTGGTTGTTTTTAACAACTGGGGCTTTTTTATTAGTATCCTTGGTGAAGATTATTCAATTGATGTGCTTTCCTGGCTCAACATGCCAGATTACGTTAATTGAGGATGGTTAATATACCCAATTAAAATGTGTGCAAACCAAATAACTAAATATGATCAATAACCTCTCAATTTTATATAGCTTCAGGCGCTGCCCTTATGCAATCAGAGCCAGAATGGCTATTGCTTATGCTGGCGTTTCTGTAGAAATTCGGGAGGTGGAATTAAAAAACAAGCCCGAACACCTTCTGGTTATATCGCCTAAAGCTACCGTGCCGGTATTGCAGCTTATTAATGGTGCGGTGATTGAGGAAAGTCTGGATATTATGCACTGGGCATTAATGCAACATGATCCCGAGCATTGGCTGCACTTTAATATTGAGGCGAACAGACTTATCCAATGGAATGACGGGGAATTTAAACAGTATCTTGATCGTTATAAATATGCAGACCGGTATCCGGATTTCTCGCAGGTTTATTACCGGGAACAGGCTGAAGTGTTTTTAACTGAACTTGAAACCCGTTTAATGCATTCCATGTATCTGTGCGGTGATAATTTTTCGTTGGCCGATGCGGCTATTTTTCCGTTTATTCGTCAGTTTGCCAGTGTTGATAAGCCGTGGTTCAGGTTATCTGTTTTTAAAGCTTTAAATAACTGGCTACAAGCAATATTGGCAACGGAGTTATTCGCTTTAGTGATGGCTAAATAAGAGTATTAAAAACCAAAATGAACAGCCCCGACTTAAGTGGGGCAGCTACATTTAGAAATATTGCCGCTACTTTTCCAAGCCAATAAAATCCCATATTTTATGAGAAATCGTTGCATTTTCGTGTTCCAGAACGGGTGGCCCATTGGGATAGTTTAATTCATAAACCCGAGTTACATCTTTGGCAAGATCCAGCATTTCAAGATTGGTATAAGCTTCTTGTAAGACCAGTAAGGCATAAGGAACTGCGGGTGTGCGCTCATAGTTTTTAATAACCGTAGATGCTCTGTCTGCGGCAGCTACATAAGCTCTACGTTTTAAGTAATAGCGTGCAACGTGGACTTCATACATGGCCAGATTATTTCTAAGTGAAATCATTCTGGATCGCGCATCAGGCACATATTTACTGCGGGGGAACAGGCGAATTAGTTCTTCAAAGTTTTTTAAGGCATCACGGGAAGTTCCTGTATCACGTTGTGATGTATCTGTTGGCAGGAATCGATCAATAAAGCCTATGCCTCGATTGTAATTAACCAGGCCTTTTAAATAATAAGCATAATCTACACCGGGACTTCGAGGATTCATTTTAATGAAGCGATCAGCGGCAGCAATTGCCGAGTCGGGATCATTATTTTTAAAATAAGCGTAAGCAATATCCAGTTCTGTTTGAGCGGAGTCTTCACCAAAAGGATAACGGGATCCAAGTGCTTCGTAGAGCTTGATCGCTTTTTCATAACTGCCTGCATCTACGGCTAATTTAGCCTCCGAGCGAAATTTTTGGGCTGTCCAGTCGACATATTCATTCTCATCTGATGAGCTTGAGTCACTGGAAAAGAGTTCTTTCAGTGTTCCGCAACCTTGAAGAGATAGGGTTAAAAAAAAAATAAATGAAAATTTAATTAAAATTAATCGCATAGTACTAACGACACGTTGTAATATTAGAGGTTTTCTCGCAGCATGAACGGCGATACTTTAATGGCTAGGTATCCTGCGAGTATAACTTAACAATGGGTTATTCAGAAGAACTTGTTATGACAAGATTAACAGCAGAAGTACCTTACGAAATGGCAGGCATGCGTTTAGACCAAGCACTTGCCGAACTGTTTGCCGATTATTCGCGCAGTAAATTGCAAACTTGGGTTAAAGCCGGGCGAGTACAGGTTAACGGTTTAACACTAAAACCAAAAGACAAACTTGAGGGTGGCGAAGCGATAATGCTGGATGCCGAAGCGGAAGTGGTGATTACCTCCGAAGCGGAACCTATTCCGTTGGATATTGTTTTTGAGGATGACAGTCTTTTAATTGTTAACAAGCCGGCAGGCCTTGTGGTGCATCCCGCAGTGGGAAATTGGCATGGCACGTTGTTAAATGCCTTGCTAAACCATAATTCAACACTGGAGACATTGCCAAGAGCCGGTATTGTGCACAGGATTGATAAGGAAACCAGTGGCTTGCTGATGATTGCCAAAACTTTGCAAGCTCATAACAGCTTGACGCAACAGCTTCAGGACAGGGCAATTACCCGGGAATACTTGGCGATTACGCGGGGACGTATGACGGCAGGAGGAACAGTGGATGAGCCTATTGCCAGGCACCCTACGGACCGTAAACGTTATGCAGTTAAAGAGTCTGGTAAATTTGCGGTCACCCATTATCGTGTTGAGAAGCGCTTTACCCGGCATACTCTGGTTCAGGTTAAGCTGGAAACAGGGCGTACTCATCAAATACGTGTACATATGGCACATATTCGTTATCCGCTCTTGGGTGATCAGGTTTATGGTGGGCGTTTTCAAATGCCGGCTGATTGTAGTGAGCAACTGGAAAAAGAATTGCGCAGCTTTAAGCGTCAGGCATTGCATGCGGCAAAATTGGGTTTACAGCATCCGGTAACGGATGAATACTGTGAATGGACGCAGCCTTTACCTGACGATATGACGCGTTTATTGGCAGCTTTAGCCGATAATGACCGGGATTAAACATTGGCTGGTTCCTGACTGGCCGGCACCCGCTAATATTCATGCAGCAACCACGTTGCGTACAGGCGGTGTAAGCCAAGGTATTTTCTCCAGTCTTAATCCGGCGAGTCATGTTAATGATAATAATGATCTGGTTAAAAAGAACAGGCAGATTATTACAGAAATTCTGGACTTACCGGCTGAACCGGTATGGTTGGAGCAAATACATAGTAATCGTGCCGTTAAGGCCGTAAAAACGACTTCATTGCAACAAGCTGATGCCAGTTATACAAATGAGTCAGGCGTGGTTTGTGCGGTGCTGACTGCGGATTGTTTGCCGTTACTGGTTTGCTCCAGCGATGGTGCGCAAGTAGCAGCAATTCATGCCGGTTGGCGTGGTTTGTTGGCAGGTGTAATCGGTAACACGATCGATGCCATGCAAAGTCCTCTCAATCCCTCTCTTTCAAGCGGGGAAACCAGCCAGTTCGGCAATAGCGGTCTCAATCCTCCACTTTGTAAAAAGGGGGATAGGAGGGATTTACTGGTATGGTTAGGGCCGGCAATCGGGCCTGACTGTTTTGAAGTCGGCTTTGAAGTGCGAGATGCTTTTCTGCAAAAATCAGCAGGATTCAACGATGCATTTAAACGGCAAAGTAACAATAAGTGGTTGGCCGATATTTACCAGTTAGCCCGGATTGAACTGGCAGCGCTGGGCGTAGTTAACGTTTACGGCGGCACACACTGTACTGTTACCGAGCATGAGCGTTTTTATTCTTATCGCAGGGAGTCACAAACAGGACGCATGGCGACATTAATATGGAGAGAATAACGCAGTGAATTTATTGGTATTAATTATTATCTTTACCGCTGTCGGTGGCGTATTAAGCGTTATGGCCGCAGCTGTTTTTTTACTGTTGCGTGATCATCACCGGAGTGCAATATTACCGCACGGAATTAGTTTTGCCATTGGTGCATTATTAGCGGTTGCTTTTTGGGGGTTGATTCCCGAGGCTTTTGAAAAGGTTAAACCTGAGCAATTTCAATCATTATCGGCAACGATTTTAGCCGGTATTCTTGGTTTTTTTGTACTGGAAAAATTGTTGATTTGGCGGCATTGTCATTATGGTCGTTGCGAAGCTCATGGTGATGATACGCAGAGTGATAATCATGCACATAGTCACGGACATAGTCACGGCGGTGCCAAGTCTGCGGGCGCGTTGATTATTGTGGGCGATAGCATTCATAACTTTGTTGATGGTGTTTTAATTGCGGCGGCATTTTTAACCGATGTGCAGTTAGGCATAGTGACCAGTTTAGCGGTGGCAGCGCACGAAATTCCTCAAGAAGTAGGTGACTTTGCCATCTTATTGGACAGTGGTTATTCTCGGGGTAAAGCACTTTTTTACAATGTGCTGGCCAGCTTGACTACTGTATTAGGCGGGGTGTTGGCTTACTTTAGCCTGGAAGATTTGCATGATAGCCTGCCATATTTCCTGGCATTAGCGGCTTCAAGCTTTATTTATATTGCTGTTGCTGATTTGATACCCTCGTTGCATACCAAAACTGACATGAAAACTTCATTGCAACAAATTGCCTTGATTGCTGCCGGTGTCTTTTTGATTTGTTCATTACACAATATCGCCCATCATATCGAAATGGCGTAGAGACGCGATTTATCGCGTCTCTACTCACTTAAGTTTAAGTCGTTACTGTAGGCTCTGTTCTGCCGGTTCGTTTTTTAATTTCACAAAACTGTTCGGCGAGCAGAATTAACTCGCCTAATGCCTCTTGCGCATCTTGATTGTGTCTGGTGGCATCCGCTTCAAACCGTTCGATATAGATTCTTAAAGTCGCACCCACTGTTCCTGTTCCGGATAAACGAAAAACAATCCGCGAACCGTTTTCAAAGCCGATGCGTATGCCTTGATTATTACTGATACTGCCGTCTATCGGATCTTCATAGCTGAATTCATCAGCATAGTTAACAACGTATTCGCCAAAACTTTGGCCAGGTAATGTTGCTAATTGACTGCGTAAATGTTCGAGAATGCTGTTAGCAATCGGGCTCTCGACAGCTTCATAGTCGTGACGGCAATAAATGTCTCTACCGAATTTTTGCCAGTGATCATGGACAATATCTATAACAGACTGGCGTTTAACAGCAATTAAATTTAGCCAGAAAAGCACTGCCCATAAACCATCCTTTTCACGCACATGATCAGAGCCGGTACCAAAGCTTTCTTCGCCGCATAGGGTTATTTTTCCGGCATCAAGTAAATTGCCGAAAAATTTCCAGCCAGTAGGCGTTTCGTAACAGGGTATGTTGTAGCTGGCTGCGACGCGGTCAACTGCCTGACTGGTAGGCATGGACCTTGCGACTCCGCTTAAGCCTTTGCAATAAGCCGGAATTAAATGCGCATTGGCCGCCATAATAGCCAGGCTGTCACTGGGTGTGACAAAAATATTGCTACCGGTGATCATGTTGCGGTCGCCATCACCATCAGATGCTGCGCCAAAGGTAGGGGCGTTAGCGCTGAACATACGCTCGGCAAGTTCATGTGCGTGCGCCAAATTAGGGTCAGGATGATGACCGCCAAAATCTTCCAGCGGTTCGGCATTAATCACCGATTCTGGCGAAGCTCCCAGCATGTCTATCAATATTCTTTTTGCATAAGGTCCGGTTATCGCGCTCATGGCGTCAAACAGCAATGTAATATAGCCAGAGCTAATGCTTTGTTTAAGCAAGTTAAAATCGAAAATGGATTGCATAAGTTCCGCATAATCAGCAACCGGATCAATAATGGTGACTTTAAGCTCGTCTATTTGCTGAGAGCCTATGCTATCGAGATCCACATCTTGGATGTTAGCCGTTTTATAACTGTCGATGGTTTGGCTACGCTGATAGAATGCGTTAGTGTCTTTTTCCGGAGCAGGTCCGCCATTACCAACATTATACTTGATGCCAAAATCTTCATCCGGGCCTCCGGGGTTATGGCTGGCAGAAAGAATAAGTCCTCCAAAGGCATTATATTTTCTGATGAGATGTGACGCGGCCGGTGTAGACAGTAATCCTCCCTGGCCAATAATCAATTCACCAAAACCATTGGCGGCTGCAATTTTAATGATGATTTGAATAGCCACTCTGTTAAAATAGCGGCCATCGCCACCTAATATCAATGTTTTTCCGTTGAAGTCTTCCAATGAGTCGAAAATTGATTGAACAAAATTTTCCAGATACCTGGGTTGCTGAAATACTTTAACTTTTTTTCGGAGTCCTGATGTGCCTGGATTCTGATCGTTGTAAGGTTGTGTTGCGATAGTTTCTATTTGCATGTTGTCTCCTTAATGCGATAATTAATGTGGTTTATAAAGTACACCAAAATCCTTTTTTAATGTAAATTTTAATATGTTGCGAACTTATTTATTACTGTGTTGTAGTTTAGTTTCTTTTACTGCTTATGCAGATCCCAATGTGTGGCTTTTAATCGATACCACCGCGCGAAAAATTGAGGTAAAAAAAGGTGAGCAAACACTTGAAATATTGAGTGAAATTGCTATTGGTCGTGGCGGTGCCGGATTAAAAGGTCATCGAGGCGATAACGTGACGCCTTTTGGAAGTTATAGAATAGGCTGGGTTGGTGAAAAAAGTAGCTTTCGCCGGTTTTTTGGGTTAAATTACCCTTCCGCAGAAGACGCGGAAAAAGCCTTAGGAAAGGGTGTTATTGATCGATTAACTTATGAACGAATAATTACTGCTCATCAATTTCATCAAATACCACCACAAAACACGCCGTTAGGTGGACAAATCGGTATTCATGGTCTTGGGCGTGCAGATGCAAGAATTCATAAAGCGTTTGATTGGACTCATGGTTGTATTGCCTTGACTAACACTCAGATTGATCATTTAAGTCAATTGATCGACACCGGAACAGTGGTTAAGATAAAATAAAGCTGGAAAATATAGCTAACAATGCTAGAATCCCGCCAGCTATAATGTTTTTTTGTAGTAATAACTTTAAACTGAGGAAAATAATATGAAAAAAGTAATGAAATTATCAATGATCGCAATGGTTGCAAGTTTGGTTGTTGGTTGTGCGACTAATTCAGATATTGAAGGTCTGCAATCACAAATTGACGGCTTGAAAACTTCTGTAGCTCAAGCATCATCTGATGCACAAAGCGCACAAAGCGCAGCTGCTGACGCATCTGCAAAAGCATCTGCTGCAGAATCTGCTGCTAACCGTGCTGCTCAGTATGCTCAAGACACTAACAGCAAATTGGACAACTTGTTCAAAAAATCAATGATGAAATAAATCATTATTGCTTTAGAGCAGAAAAAAGCCCGGCGGTTTTCCGCCGGGCTTTTTTTTATGCCTTATTTTCTCCGCCAAACAACTCTATCAAGCGTGGCAGGAAGTTTGCCAGTTCCGCTGACATAATTGAAAAGTCGACATCAAACTGTGCCGCTTCATCTTCGGTTTCAATATCAGCGACTTGATCCTGAATTAAATCAAGAAAGCGGAGGCGTTTAACGGACAGATTTTCATCAATAATGAATGAAAGGCGTTCTGCCCAGCTAACGGCCAGCTTAATAACTACTTTGCCGGTATCCAGGTGAGTTTTAATCTCGGGAAGCGATAAATCGTGGCGCTTACAGCGAATAATGCCGCCAGCCTCTTCTGGTGCACGCAATTCACATTCATCTTCGATGGTGATATCGTCGGGTGCTTCATTATTAAGCAGCCATTGAGTCATGGTGGTGCTTGGTTTTTCGATGGTATTAAGAGGCATGGCAGGTAATGAGCCTAAAGATTTACGTAATAAACTGAGTAAATCCTCGGCACTTTTTGCGGAGGCCGCATCGACAATTAACCAGCCGCCTTTAGGGTCAATATAAGCATATATTTTTCGTGAAAAAGTAAATGCCTTGGGTAATAAATCAAAGATCAGTTCATCTTTGATTTCAGTTCGCTCTTTTTTGGATAATTTGCGTGCTTGTTGCTCTTCTTGTTCAAGAATTTTTTCCTGAACCAGTTCATTAACGACAGCGGCTGGCAGGACTCTTTCTTCCTTTTTTACACACAGCATCATAAAGCCGTTGGCATTATGTACCAGTTGTTGTGCTGTTTTGCCTAAGGGCGGTGTCCAGCCAAAAGTAAACTCCTCATGAAGACCGCAGGAACGAAAAGACAGTGGTTCAAGTTTTTGTTCCAGCTCTTCTGGAGCCAAGGTGAAAGCTTCGGTAAGACGAAAAATGCTAAGATTTTTAAACCACATGGGTAAATGATATCCTGTAAAAATAATGATTGCGCATTATCTCAAATTTAAAGGTATAGAAATAAAGTAAATTTTATGAAAAATAAACTATGACAACTATAAGTGGTTTTTTTCCTATCGTTTCAGGTAATGCCAAGGTATTGATATTAGGCAGCATGCCTGGTGAGGCCTCATTGCTCAGGCAACAGTATTACGGGCATGCCAGAAATGCTTTCTGGCCAATTATAAGTGCGTTGTTCGGTTTAGATCCCCTGCTTTGTTATCAAGGGCGTAAAGAGTTGCTAGTCGAAAACAGGATTGCGGTTTGGGATGTCTTGCAAAGCTGTAGCCGAAAGGGAAGTCTGGATGCCAACATAACGTTGGCAACCGTTATAACTAATGATTTTGCTGATTTTTTTACTGAATATAAAGCTATTGAGTGCGTCTTTTTTAACGGGAAAATGGCTGAAAAATTATACCGGAAGCAGATTGTTCCGGCTTTAAATCAGCGATTCTCTTACCTTGAATATCAGTGTCTGCCATCAACCAGTCCAGCTTATGCAGCATTAAGTCTTGAACAAAAGATAGAAGCATGGAAAGTGATTAAAAAGCATGTGGTAAAATAAATTTTATTTTTACTGAGTAACAATCAGGTAAGTATTTTTTACTTGGAAAAGTTTGTTGCTGGGCGCTATAGTATTGCCGATATATTCTGGATGCGCTCTGGAATTAAAGTGGCAATAAGAAAGCTGAAATGCAAAATCGACTTGGGTGATTTTAATGATGCCTTTGGGTTTTGTGGTGTTATTTTTTGGGTAATGGTTTGATATAAAATGCGTGAAGAACAAGAGCTAGAACAAGAATATGAGTATGAATACAACAGCAAGGGCGAAATAGTTTATTACGCTATTCGGCCCAATAAAACTCAAATAAAAAAGGAGTTGGCGGTACTTTTTGCATTAAGTGAAGAGCTATCCGAATTGTCGGCGGCTCAAGTGAAATATCTTGAGCTTCCTGACAATATCCATAAAGGAGTTATGGAGGTTTCTGGAATGCCGCACAAAGGTGCAAGAAAGCGGCTACTAAAATTTATTACCGGGCAGTTAAACAAGATAGATATAGATCCTATCTTGGAAAAATTGGCACGGATGAAAAACCAAAGTGCTCATGCAGTAAGAGAGCATCATATCGTTGAGCGCTGGCGCGACCGTTTGATTGCTGGAGGTAATAATGCCTTGACGGAATTTCTCAATGAACAGCCTGATGCGGATCGGCAGCAGTTAAGGCAGCTATTACGCAACATTCAAAAAGAAACTCAAGCAGGTACGCCGCCAAAATCTTCGCGATTATTATATCGATACTTGAAAGATGTCTTTAAAATTGAAGGTGAGCTTGAGCCTGAAGATTACGCAGCATTTGAAGAGAGCGCCGAGTTTGAAGATAATGCCGTCATTGAACATGACATCGAGTTTGATGATGATGCCGGATTTGACGATGAGGATGATTTAGAAAACGGTTAAACGGGTAGGACTAAAGGTGAAAATGGCAAAACCGTTGTTTTGTACCTTTCACCTTTAGCTGTTAACTTTAAGGCCTATTTTTCAGGCAGCTGAAGGTCTGCAGTCAGGTTCCAGGTAGAAAAAGGAAACGGCAGTATTTCTGTATTGAAAGTTAAAAACAATAGTATATGGTAAGTATAGATAGAAAGATTGCGCCCAAAACTTAGAACATTTTGATTGGCTTTTCCGGTCAGCAGAGTCGATGCGACCTGCAATATAATAACCGCCCACAGTATCATTCTGACTAATGCGCCGATAGCTGAAAAAACTACCATAAAGAAAATTCGTTTCCAGGTGTCAAGTTGTTTCAGGTTATAGTTGATTTGTTCGTCCATAGTATTCATTAACCTCGGTTCATGATGTCACGTAAATCAAGAGCGGCGGCATTTGCCCTCGCTATGTAATTTGCCATTGACAGGGAATAATTGGCAAAAAGACCGTAGCCACTACCATTTAAAATCATCGGGCTTAAAACCGGTGTTAAGGCGTTCTCCATTGCCTTAATCATAATATCAACAGTACGCATGGCCCGCTTATCCAGCAGAATGTCAGCAAAGTCATGTTTTATGGCTCTTAGAATATGTAATAAAGCCCAGCTTGCGCCGCGAGCCTCATAGAAAACATCGTCAATTTCCAGCCATGTTACGTTAGTTACTGGCGTTCCTTTTTCATCAGCAGCCTGTTTTTCAAGTTCAGTTAATCCTGGTCCATAGTTGCCGCCGGAACTGTTTGCGCTCAGGCGTGTAGATAGACCACCCAGGCGCTTTATCACAACCTCAGTGTACTGCCAAAGATTATCGGCTCTGGAATAAAATTGCGCTTTTTTTACCGGGCCACCGTATTTTTGCAGGCGCAACATATACTTATGCAGGGAATCAATGCCTTTTTGGTATTCAGCTTCCGTTGATGGCAAAGCCCACGAGTTATGCTCGTAATAAAAATAAGGTTCTGCTATGGCTAAATCAGGATCTTCGGCAGATTGTGACTGATCTCTGGCAAAGTGATTTCTTAAGGCGGTTGTGGCATCGCGTAACATTACCAGTGCACCATATTCCCAGTTGGAAATATTGTCGAGAAATACGCCGGGAGGTGCGACATCATTAGTAATGTAGCCACCGCTTTTATGTAGCAGTACTTCAGCAATATGAGCCAGTGTGTTGGTATAGGTATAGCCAACGGGCATTTCTGAAGTGTTGGTTTCTTTTGCTCTCTCAAGCGCTTCATCCTGTATATTAAACTGCCCGGGTTCGCTTCCCCACCAGGCGCCCAAAATAACGAGAACGACCACTACTGTGAGGGTAAGAACACCAAAGCCCCAGAGTATCCCTTTAGATTTTATATCGTCCAGTGTTTCACTTGCTGCCATTTGCGGTATCCTGTAAAGAGGGTATGTGTTTTGATAAAACAGATTGCTATTGTATAAAAAATAGCTGGCATGTTAGCAGGTTTTTAAATGTTTTGCTTGGGAAGCCAGTTGCTATTCAGATTTTTTTTTGGCTCTCGGATGTGCCTTATCATAAACATCTGCCAGATGTTGGAAGTCAAGATGGGTATATATCTGTGTCGTACTAATATTGCTGTGTCCAAGTAGTTCCTGAACGGCTCTTAAATCCTGGCTGGATTCGAGCAGATGGCTGGCAAACGAGTGTCTCAGCATATGCGGGTGGATATGTTCGGCAATGCCTTTTTTTTTGCACCATTGATCCAATCTTAACTCGATACTACGTTGGCCTAGTCGGGTTCCTCGTGTTGATATAAATAAAGCAGGCTCTGCTACAACAACGTTTTTTAAACGTTGTTCCAACCAGTTACTAATAGCAGTAACAGCTTTACTGCCTATAGGTAACAGTCTTGATTTGCCGCCTTTACCCAAGCGTACCATCAACGACTTATCAGCCAGATCAATATCCGTCAGGTTAAGCGCGGCAAGTTCGCCAAGCCGTAAACCTGAAGAATAGAATAATTCAAACATGGCCAGGTCACGGATTTCTAGCACCGAGTTTGTACCGGCCTCCAGTAAGCCGGTGATCTGATCGACATCCAGCGTCTTTGGCAGCTTTCTGGCTTGCTTGGGTGCTTTAACATATTGTGCCGGATTACTGTCGGCAAGGCCTCCTTTTAACAGAAAGTTATAAAAGCTGCGAATTGCTGATAATTCCCGTTGCAAGCTGGTACTACCAAGGCCTTGCCGATGACGACCGGCTATATGCGAGCGGATATCACTTTGCTTTAGATCAGTCCATTGAGGTATGGATTTGTCGGTGCAATAGTTGGTCAAGTGTTTAATATCTCGTTGATAACTTTTAACGGTATGTTCAGAGGCACGTTTCTCAACAGTCAGTTGCTCAAAAAAGTCAGTCAGCATTTGCTGTGCGTCAGCATGCATAAGGGCTTTGCCGTAATAATGAAATTAATCGGGTACCGATGATCTCGCTCATCTGGTTTAAAAACAGATTGCCCATACTGTATTGAAAGCGGTCTTCTTCACGGCTGCCTATCGCCAGAATGCCGTCAAGTTCAGTGAAATTCATCGGGATAATAGCGCAAGATTTTATTTCCAGTGCGGCATCGCCGAATAGTATTTTTGCCTGCCTCAGAGTTGGTCGGCCGCATATTGGTTGATTACTGGCGAGTACTTTAAGAAAGGGTTGCAGATCTTCGCTCCCAGGTTCAATAAATAAATGGGCAGCAGCTGATTCAGGGCACGATTTAATGATACGCACAGCGACAAAGTCGGTTAAAAAGTAGTCGGCCAGGACATTATCAAGATTCGCGATGGCTTGTTCCAGTGTTGATGTGTCGAGCAAAGCCAGCGTAAGTTTGTGCATGCGAATAAAAGAAGTATCGTTATCACGGGCTATTTCTATCAGTGCATTGAGTTGGCTTTCCATTTCATAATGTTTGCTTCTGAACAGTTCCAGCTGTTTTGAAATCAGGGAGATTGCCGTTCCGCTGGGATGAGGAACGCTCATTTTTTCAAGTAAGCTTAAGTGTTCATGGAAGAAGTCTGGATGATGTTGTAAATAATCTTCAATTTGAGAAGTGCTGAGCCCTGTTTTTTTTTCACTCATAGCTTAATGCTTCCATCAAAAACAGAAATAGCAGGTCCAGTCATCAACACTGGCTCATTACGACCTGACCAGCGTATGGTTAACTCTCCACCGGGTAGTTCAACGCAGACATCCTGATCCAGAAGGTTCTGCTCAATACCGATAACGACAGCGGCACAAGCACCGCTGCCGCAAGCCAAGGTTTCAGCTGCGCCTCGTTCATAAACACGGAGTTTAATATGCTTTCGGTTGATGATCTGCATAAAACCGATATTGGCACGTTCAGGAAAAATAGCATGGCTTTCCAAGGCTTGACCCAAGTCAGCTACGGGCGCATTTTTAACATCACTGACTTGAATAACCGCATGTGGATTACCCATGGAAATAGCACCAAAACTTGTCTCTGTTGCGTTAATACAGACGCTATAAGCAAAAGATTCTTGATCTACAAGGATAGGAACTTCAGACGGTTTATGTTTGGGAATGCCCATATTGACAGTTATCAGGTCATTATCATTAAAACGTAGCAGCAATTGACCTGAGTCGGTATCGACGCGTATTTCGTTTTTATCAGACAGTTTTTTATCGCGCACAAAACGCGCAAAGCAGCGTGCACCGTTACCACATTGCGCGACTTCACTACCATCTGCGTTAAAAATCCGGTACTTAAAGTCGGCATTATTACTGGCCGGTTTTTCGACCAGTAATAGCTGGTCAAAGCCAATGCCGAAATGTCGATCAGACAGGAGCCGGATTTGTTTGGGTGTTAAGGATATCTGTTGATTGATCGCGTCAATGACCACAAAATCGTTACCTAGACCGTGCATTTTAGTGAAGTTAATCATGTGTTGTCTTTCATTTTGCGTAATTTGTTGATCGGGTTGGCTTTACATAAAATAAGTGTGATCAGGGTAATAAATGCTCACCTGCCCACAGCTGTGCAATACTTTCTCTCTCCCTGACTAAATAAACCTGATCGCCATCGACCATTAATTCAGCAACGCGCGGTCTGGAGTTGTAATTGGAGCTCATGGAAAAACCATAAGCCCCCGATGAGCGTATTGCCAACAAATCTCCTTGAGATAACTTAAGGTTACGGTCTTTACCTAAAAAATCACCGGTTTCACAGACTGGCCCGACTATATCCCACACTTGATCGAGTGCGTTACTTTGCTGATTGACGGGAATGATTTCCTGCCAGGCGCTATACAGCGATGGGCGTACCAAATCATTCATGGCAGCATCAACAATGGCGAAGTTTTTATGCGTGGTGGGTTTAAGGTATTCAACCTGGGTCACCAGAATGCCTGCATTGCCAACAATGGCGCGACCAGGTTCCAGTAAAATTTCAAAATCGGTTTTTCCGAGGCGCTCTAAAACCGCTTTTATATAATCAGCGGGTTCAGGTGGCTGTTCTTCGTTGTAACGGATACCGAGTCCGCCACCCAAATCCAGATGATGCAGATGAATACCGTCGGCTTTAAGGGTAGAAACCAGATCAAGGATTTTATCCAGAGCGTCCAGAAATGGCCGTGTTTCTGTGAGCTGTGAGCCTATGTGACAGTCTATACCAATAATATTGATGTTTGGCATAGTCGCTGCGCGGCGATATTGGGTTAATGCCTGTTCAATATCGATACCAAATTTATTTTCTTTTAAACCGGTAGAAATATAAGGATGCGTTTTGGCATCAACATCAGGATTGACTCGAAAAGACACGGGCGCAATAACCCCTAATTGTTCTGCAAGACGGCTAATTCGATCCAGTTCATCGCTGACTTCAATATTAAAACAGCGTATGCCGATTTTTAGCGCCGCTAAAATTTCATCTTCACGTTTACCCACGCCTGAAAAAACGATTTTCCCGGCATCGCCACCAGCAGCAATAACGCGTTGCAGTTCACCTAGCGAGACAATATCAAAACCTGAGCCCAAGCGGGCAAGCAGATTAAGCAAGGCAATATTGGAATTTGCTTTTACGGCATAGCAGATTAAATGCGCTTGGTTGCCGAATGCCAGATCAAAAGCTTTCCAGTGCCGCTCTAGTGTGGCTCTGGAATAAATGTAACAAGGGCTACCGTGTTCGGCAATAATATCTCGCACAGGGACATCTTCGGCGTAAAGCTCATTGTTTCGGTAATTAAAATAATCCATGGTTTACTTGTTTTCTTCGGGTTTAGGTTCGGGTTTTAATTCAGGTTCAGACTTAACTTTGGGTTCAGGTGGCACATAAACCGGTGAGTCTGTACCTGGCAGATAAAGCGGTCCTATTTGCCCGCAGCCTGTTAAGACGGAACACGCGACTAAAAAGAGGAGAAATTGACTGGTTTTCATAAGGCTTCATCATAAATCATTGTTGGCCACTCTGTAGCAAAAACGAATGACATAATAGTATGAATGACCTTGCTTTAGAAAGCGATGACAGTATTTGATTTAATATTGGCTTAAATGGAGAAATATAAATTAAGTCCGTGATTATAAGTTCTTCCGATGCCTCAGCGGATATCGGTTCATTATTGTGGGCAATGGAGGTAAATGTATTAACCTAAACCAATTACTTATGAAAATGTTCGGACGGACACTTTCCCTGTCTTAAGCTGATGATAGGCCAACCAGCAGCCTTGGCAAATGCGGTTAGTTTTTCATCAGGATCAACCGCAACAGGATTATCAACCCATTTAAGTAATGGCAGATCGTTATGTGAATCACTATAAAACCAACTATCCTGCATGGTTTCGTCTGAGGTTTTTAACCATTCTTCCAATAGCTTGACTTTGCCTTCCTGAAAACAAGGTATGCCATTAAAGCGACCGGTATATCTGCCATCGACAAATTCAGGGGTTGTCGCCAATAAATTGTCAATGCCATAAAGTTTAACGATAGGCTCGGTAACAAAGCGGTTGGTTGCGGTAATAACCAGTAACGTATCCCCCCGGTTTTTATGTTTGGCGATAAGTTCCTGCGCGGGTTTTAATAATATCGGTGTGATGATGTCTTGTATAAATTGCGCGCGCCATTGGTGTAGTTGCTCGGGATCATTATTGGCTAGTGGGTGCAATGAAAAGCGCAGAAATTCAATAATATCCAGTGTGCCTTGTTTGTAGTCGTCATAAAATTTGGTATTGGCACTTTCGTAGTGATTTTTATCCACTACGCCTTGGTCAACAAGAAACTGTCCCCATAAGTAATCGCTGTCATCGGCTATCAGGGTATTATCTAAATCAAAAATCGCTAAACTCACGTTAAACCTGTCTGAAGTAATTAAAAGGGCTATGCACTCTGGCATCTAGGGTTTTTTTATGGAACAATGGCGTTATTATAAACAACCTGACCTATTCTTGTAAGTCTACCAGTTAGCAAGATTAAGATATAGGGCGGGTAAAAATGCAGGTTTTAACATGATAGACTCTAAAGGATACCGACCTAATGTCGGAATCATCCTTTGCAATGACGAGGGTCGCGTGTTTTGGGCAAAACGGATGGGCGTGAACGCATGGCAGTTTCCGCAAGGCGGAATAAATGATAACGAAGACCCTGAAGCAGCGATGTATCGAGAATTGTGGGAAGAAACAGGGCTGCAGCAGCAGCATGTGCAAGTATTAGGGCGTACGCGCTACTGGTTAAGGTATCAGTTGCCGGAGCGATATATCAGAAAGAGCTCCATGCCTTTATGTATAGGCCAAAAGCAAATCTGGTATATGCTGAGGCTTATAACAGCTGACTCAACGGTGCGTTTTGATCATTGTGCCAAGCCGGAGTTTGATAGTTGGCGCTGGGTCGATTATTGGGAGCCGCTTAATGATGTTGTGTATTTCAAGCGTAAGGTTTATCAAAAAGCGATGATTGAGCTGGGTGCTATTCTGGCGACAGAATCTGTGCCCGTTAGTGCGGTCAGTTATTTGGCAAAAGATCATAAGAGTTTTAAAGTGAAGGGCTCAAGGTCAAAATGATGCTCCGCTGGAGTTGCAATAACAGGTATATCTGATGAATATAGAATCAACTTTTCCGGTAGCGAGATAATTCCGGATTTTATCTTGCTATACATTTTCAGATAAATAATTGCTATACCAACAGATAACATCCCTTGAAGGGATGGTATCTGCATAAGCTTTAAATAACGCATAGTGGCAATTTAATTTCTGAAAGTCTATACAAAGGCTGATTGTTAAATGAGAGCATGGTACCTACAGCCATTTCTTTTTCTTAAAAAAGCGCAGCAAAAACACCGAGACACTAATAAAAAAAATCCATAATACCGGATAACCCCATCGCCATTTTAATTCCGGCATATATTCAAAGTTCATACCATAAACGCCCGCGATAAAAGTTAATGGAATAAATATCGAGGCAAACACGGTAAGAACTTTCATGGTTTCATTCATTTTATTACTGACACTGGATAAATAAATATCCAGCATACCGGCGATTAAATCGCGATAAGATTCTATCGCTTCAATAATACGTATGGCGTGATCATAAACATCACCGAAATAACGCCGGGTTTTTTCATTGATTAAGGGTGATTCGCTGCGCTGAATGCCTGCCAATAATTCACGTAGAGGCGATACTGACCGGCGTAAAAAAATTAATTCACGCTTGATTTTCTGGATGGTTGCCAGGGTTTCTGATGACGGATCAGAGAGTAATGTCTCTTCAACGGATTCGATCAGATCATCAAAGGTATCTTGCACGGCAAAATACTCATCAACAACGGTATCCATAATCAGATAGGCAAGATAATCAGTGCCCAGGTTTCTGATTTGACTTTTATCGTTATCAAGGCGGTTTAGAATGGGATTAAACAGTTCGTTAGGTTTTTCTATAAAGGTAAATACGAAGTTATTTAATATCAATAAGCTGATTTGTTCGTAGCCGATGTTAAAGTCTTTGTTACTTAAGGTAATCGCTTTAATGACGATATACAGATAATCATTAAATTCCTCGAATTTTGGCCGTTGATGGGTATTAAGAATATCTTCGAGCACTAATGAATGTATATCAAAATAGTGGCCTATGGCATCAATAATGGAGACATCTTTTAAGCCGTCAACAATTACCCATGTTATGGTGTCGGTTGTTTTGTAAGGGAGAAGTTCTTCAATGGATTTGACGGTGTGTCTTGTCAAGGTCGATTTATTGTAATTTATTACAGAAATTTTATGCTCATGTGTATGTACTTCGCCAACATGCACTAGCGATCCTGGTGGCAAACCTGATTTTTCAGAAGAGAAGCTAAGTGATTCCGACATGGGGTGTCCTTGTTTTGATCGGGTTATTTTTCCGAAATTAATGTTTGCAGGAGTGGCCACGCGAGTAAGTAGCCACATTAATACCAAGATATTGCAGGCATGGTATGCTGCTGTGATTTACAGAATGGTTTGTTTGGATAGTGCTCCTGCCTGTTCTTTAACCAATTTTGGTACGAGGTAGCCGGGTAGGGTGGCTTGAACCTCTTTGATAAGATCTATTGCTACTGTTTCAGAGACTTCAAAATGTCCGGTTCCAGTCGCCTTATCGAGTAGGTGTAGATAATAAGGGATAATGCCTTGACCAAAAAGCTGTTCACTTAATTCGCATAGCACAGCTACGTTATCATTAACGTCTTTTAACAAGACTGATTGATTAAATAAGGTAATGCCTTTATTTCTCAGTAGCTTAAAGGCAGTAATGACACGCGGGCTTATTTCATTGGCATGGTTGCAGTGGACCACTATCACTATTTGTTTTGAGCTTTGCGTTAAGGTGTTAATGAGATCATCAGTTATTCGTGCCGGTAAAACGATAGGTAAGCGTGTGTGTATCCGGATGCGTTTTAAATGCGGGATAGCGTTTAATTGGGCAACAAGTTTTGCTAATCGTGTATCGTTCAGTAACAACGGGTCGCCGCCGCTTAAAATAACTTCCGAGATATCAGGATTATCTTGAATATACTGGATCCCGGCATTTTCATTTTGTTTACTTAGTTGAAGGTCGGCATAAGGAAAGTTACGGCGGAAACAATATCGGCAGTTAATGGCGCAACTGCCGGTGTTGATAAATAAAACCCGACCATGATATTTGTGTAAAACACCTGTTTGAGTTGCAGAGGGGAGATCACCAACCGGATCGTTACTAAACCCGGGGTATGCAAATAATTCGTTTTTAATCGGCAATACTTGCCGTAATAAAGGATCATTGGGATTACCTTTTTGCATACTGGCAGCAAAACTTAAAGGGACCCGTAACGGGAAGTTTTCGGCAGCAGCAACTGAAACAGGTAAGTCATTAACTGATAAGCGCAGATAATGACATAAGCTCTCAATATTATTAAAGGCTTCGGCTAGTTGTTGTTGCCAGTTTTTAGTAAAGTGCAGGGTTTCGTTAAGGTCTTCTGACATGAAAGTAGTTATTTAAAGTTTCTATCGATTGTTGGCTCTATTATAATGATTATGTTTTACATTGTTTGTCATCTTGAGGATAAAATGGCCAGTTATAGCACCAATGAATTTAAAGCCGGATTAAAAGTCATGTTGGATAATGACCCCTGCGCAATTATTGAAAATGAATTTGTAAAGCCGGGTAAGGGACAGGCCTTCAATCGGGTCAAAATCAGAAACCTTAAGACAGGGCGAGTGATTGAGAGAACTTTTAAATCAGGTGACTCTCTTGAGGGCGCTGATGTAGTTGATGTTGCGATGCAATATCTGTATAACGATGGCGAGTTTAGACACTTTATGGTGCCGGATACGTTTGAGCAGTATCAATGTGATGAAAAATCCATCGGTGATACCAGTAAATGGCTTAAAGATCAGGATTCTTGTACTGTTACTTTATGGAATGACGCACCTTTAGCGGTATCACCGCCCAATTTTGTTGAATTGGCGATAGTTGAAACTGATCCGGGTGTGCGTGGTGATACTTCTGGTGGTGGCGGCAAGCCCGCTGTTTTGGAGACAGGTGCGGTAGTTAGAGTGCCATTATTCGTGCAACAAGGTGAAGTGATTAAAGTTGATACCCGCACCGGTGAATACATTTCACGTGTGAAAGAATAGTGCTAAATGAGTGGCGGCCAACATGCTCCGTAGATATGATGCGTTTAAGAGCGCAAGTACTTAAAGACATACGGCAGTTTTTTTCAGCAAGAGCGGTACTTGAAGTAGAGACGCCCTTGCTGGGTAATAGCTGTGGAACAGATCCACAATTAGACTTTTTTACGACTGATTTTTGTTTGCCTCCACTACAGCAGGGTTTGTTTTTACAAACATCGCCTGAGTTTGCCATGAAACGCTTGCTGGCTGCGGGTAGTGGATCCATCTATCAAATAGGCAAAGCATTCAGGAATGGTGAATCAGGACGCTTTCATAATCCTGAATTTACCCTATTGGAGTGGTATCAGGTTGGCTTTACCTTGCCTCAGTTAATGGATGAAATTGCCGAGTTAATGACGGTTTTGTTTGCGGGCCGTAAAGATTTGAGCCCGACACAACGAACTAGTTATCAGGAAGTATTTCAACTTTATACGGGTTTGAATCCTTTAGAATTTTCTTGTCAGGATTACTGTGCTTATGCACGGTATAATGACCTGTCTGAAGCGATCGATATCTGTGGCATTGACCATGGATTATGGCTGGATTTTATTTTTAGTCATCGGGTTCAGCCAAACTTGGGTGAAAATGCCGTGTGTATGGTTTATGATTATCCGTCCTGCCAGTCGTCACTAGCCCGCGTTAATGAATGTAACCCGGAAGTTACCGATCGTGTCGAGATTTTTATCAATGGCATTGAATTAGGTAATGGTTATTATGAATTAATTGACTCGCAAGAACAGAGTCGGCGCTTTGATGAAGAAATTGTTGTCAGGCAGCAAAGAAAACGACCTGTTACCGTTAAGGACAAGCATCTTGTTGCCGCGTTGGAATCGGGGTTGCCCGAATGTTCCGGGATGGCTATAGGCTTGGATCGTTTACTGATGTTAATGACCAACAGTGCAACGATTAATGAAGTGCTTAATTTTCCTGTACACAGGGCTTAAGCTTGTTCAAGATTTATTGTGCTATAATGCCGCGTTTTTAATCGTTCTGACCCTAATGTTTTATTTTTAGCCACCTACATGAAATCAAATACTTTTTCTCGCTTATTATTGTTGGGTCTGCTTGTGTCGCAGGGGGTTAAAGGTGATGAAGAATTCGTTGTTAAGGATATTCAGGTCAAAGGTCTGCAGCGCATCTCTTTAGGTACTGTTTACAACTATCTTCCCGTTAATGTCGGTGAAAGGTTTTCTTTGGATAATGTTTCACCAGCCATTAAGGCCTTGTTTAAAACAGGTTTTTTTAAAGATGTAACGTTGGAAAGAGAAGGTTCAACGTTAATTGTCAAGGTGGTGGAGCGTCCATCAATAGCAAAAATAATTTTTGAAGGTAATAAAGATCTGAGTAAAGATGACCTGACCAAGGCCTTGGATAAAATTGGTTTGGCTGAAGGTAAAATATTTGACCGGCAAGTTCTTGATAAGGTGGAGCAGGAATTAACACGCCAATATTTGAGTCATGGTAAATATGGCTTAAAAATTAAAACAGACGTGTCGAATTTGACAAGGAATCGTGTTGGTATCCATATTAAAATTTCTGAGGGTAGGGTTACCAAAATCAAGCAGATTAATGTGGTTGGTAATAATGCTTTTGATGATAAAACCCTGATAGGGAAATTTGAATTAAGCACGTCCAATTTATTATCCTTTTACACGAAGGACGATCAGTATTCCAAACAAAAGTTGGCTGGCGATTTAGAAACTCTTCGGTCTTATTATCTGGATCGTGGTTATGTTAATTTTGCCGTTGAATCTACTCAGGTAGCTATTACGCCGGATAAAAAAGATATATACGTCACTATTAATATCAAAGAAGGTGATGTTTACAAACTGTCCAAAGTAAAATTGGCCGGTAATTTGGTGGTAGCACCTGATGAATTAATTAAACTGGTTAGTATCGGGCCAACCGAGATATTCTCCAGAAAAAGTGCAACTGAAACCTCAAAGGCCATCCAAGATCGTTTGGGGGATGAGGGTTATGCTTTTGCCAACGTTAATATGGTGCCTGAAATTAACGAAAGCCAAAAAACAGTGGATATGACCTTTTTTGTTGATCCTGGAAAGCGTGTTTATGTCCACCGTATTAATATGAGTGGTAATACTAAAACCCGTGATGAAGTACTGCGTCGCGAAATGCGTCAAATGGAAGCCAGTTGGGCATCGAGTTCTAAAATTGAACGCTCGAAAACACGTCTTGAACGGTTGGGTTATTTTGAAACAGTCAATGTAGAAACGCCACCGGTTGTGGGTACTTCCGATCAGATTGATGTTAATTACAAGGTAGTGGAGAAGGCTTCAGGCAATTTGTCGGCGGGTGTCGGCTTTTCCCAGGTTCAAGGGATAGTATTAAATGCCAATATTGCTCAGGATAATATCTTTGGTTCGGGTAAACGGGTCAACATAGCGTTTAATAACAGCTCTTATTTGACCAGTTATCAGTTTGGTTTTTTTAATCCTTACTTTACAACGGATGGCGTTAGTCAGGGTTATAATCTGGGTTATACCAAGCGAAATGCCGGAGCCATCAATATTGCCAATTACAATACCAATATTGCCAATGCCGGTATTAATTTTGGTATTCCCTTGAATGAATTCGATCAGTTACGCTTTGATACTGATGTAAAGCACACTACCTTAGGAACCACTTATTACTCTTCCAATGAAATTAAAAGCTTTATTGCTGAGCAGGGTGACAAGTTTTTTACCCTTGGTCAGTCTGTGAGTTGGTCTCACGATACCCTTAACAGGGCTTTGTTTCCCAATAAAGGCGGGCAGCAAAGATTATCCGGCTTAATAACTGTTCCTGGTAGTGATCTGGAATATTATAAAATAGGTTATCGGCATCAACATTATTTTCCATTAGCCAAAGATTTTACCTTCAAGTTGAATGGAGAAGTCGGCTATGGTGGAGGTTATGGAAATACCAACGCATTACCTTTCTTTGAAAATTATTTCGCCGGCGGTACCGGATCAATACGTGGCTTTAAAAATAATACGCTGGGCCCCAGGGATTCCAATGGTTACCCGCTCGGTGGTACGACTAAAATAATGGCTAATGCCGAGTTGTTTTTTCCGGTACCTTTTATGGCGGAAACCAAGTCGATCAGATTGGGAACATTTTTTGATGCGGGTTCATTAAATGATAGTTTTAGCATCAATAACCTGAAATATTCTGCAGGTATTTCAGGTGAGTGGTTATCGCCATTCGGTGCGTTATCGGTGAGTGCGGCATATCCCTTGAATAAAGGAACTTATACTTATAATAATGCTGCTCCTGGTTCACCGGCTAATGATATCACTGCAAATGATCAAACACAGTTCTTCCAATTCAATTTTGGTCAGAATTTCTGATAAGTTGTTTTGGTTTAACAGGCTTATCCCCTATAATTTACAAAATATTATTTTTATTCATACTTTACTTTAATACTAACCGGAGATCGATTTAACAATGAAAACAAAAATTTCTTTATTTTTAGGGCTGATGTTTTTTGCAAATGCCAGTTTTGCAGATTTAAAAATTGGTTTTGTCAATATACCTGCTGTTCTTGAAAAAGCGCCTCAAGCTGAAAAAGCTAAAAAACGTTTGGAACAAAAATTTTCACCTAGAGACAAGCAACTGGTTGCTCAACAAAAAGAAATTCAGGGTATGGAAGAAAAACTGGCCAAGGATGCTTCAGTGATGAGTGATTCCGAGAAAAGTAATCTTGAAAAAGACATTATCAATAAGAAAAGGGATGCAAAAAGATCTCAGCAGGAATTTAGCGAAGATTTTAATGCCAGCCGTAATGAAGAATTGGGTAAATTGCAACGTCGTATCGTTGAAGCCGTTCGAAACATAGCTAAAGATGATGAATATGATTTACTGCTGACTGATGGTGTTATTTACGCTAAAGACCAGTTTGATATTACTGCCCAAGTTCAGAAAAAACTGTCAACAATGCCTGAGTAAATGATTTACTACTATTCAAGTACACTACTAACCTCTTTTATAAAGCACTCTACATCATGTCTATCAAGTTAGATATTTTACAAATACAAGCATTCTTGCCACATCGATACCCTTTTCTATTGGTTGACAAAGTGATTGAGTGTGAGCCTGGTATCAGGCTGTTAGGAGTGAAAAATGTCACTTATAACGAACCCTTTTTTCAGGGTCATTTTCCACAAAAACCCATTATGCCGGGTGTTTTGATTTTGGAGGCTTTGGCTCAAACGACGGGGCTGTTAGCTTCAGAAACCGCCGGGGCTGAATTGAAAGGTATGATCTATTATTTGGTGGGTATTGATAAAGCCAAGTTTAAAAGGCCGGTTGTACCCGGAGATCAATTAATGTTGGAAGCCAAATTTGTTAAAAGCAGGCGTAATATCTGGGCATTTGAATGCCGTGCGGAAGTTGACGGCGAATTTGTCGCAAGTGCCGAGATTAGATGTGCCGCGGTGGTAGAATAATTTTGATTGATCCAACAGCCATAATTGATAGTCATGCTGAATTGGCCGATGATGTATCCGTTGGCGCTTTTTCTGTCATCGGTGCGGAGGTAAAAATTGATGCTGGTACGGTCATCGGTCCCCATGTTGTTATTAAAGGACCTACTTCCATTGGGAAGGATAACCGTATCTATCAATTCACATCAATCGGTGAAGATCCACAAGACAAAAAATATGCGTCTGAGATTACCCGGCTTGAAATTGGTGACAGAAACACTATTCGAGAATTTACTTCCATGCACAGAGGAACCCAGCAAGATAATGGTGTTACCAAAATAGGCAGTGATAATCTGTTTATGGCTTACACCCATGTCGCTCATGATTGTATTATTGGTGATAATGTTATCATGGCTAATGGCGCATCATTAGCCGGGCATGTGCATTTAAACGATCATGCCATCCTGGGCGGATTTACCTTGGTGCATCAGTTCACCCAAATAGGGCAATACAGCTTTGCGGCTATGGGTAGTGCTATCACCCAGGATATTCCGCCTTTTGTTATGGTTGGTGGCAAACCTACCCGGCCACATGGTATAAATTCAGTAGGTATGGAGCGCAATAACGTATCCGCTGAAGATATCAGATTAATTAGAAATGCTTATAAAATAATCTATAAAATGAATTTACGCTTGGAAGATGCCATAGAGAAAATGGAAGAGTTGGCTAGTGACAGTAAGCAATTAGCTGATATGATTAATTTTTTGCGTAATGTACATAGAGGAATATTACGCTAGGTTTTACTGGTAAATCTAATTTACGTGACATTGTTGCTATGGATGACGACTTGATTCAAATACCCCCCGGTTTTCTGGTTGCCGGTGTCGATGAGGCCGGTCGTGGACCGCTTGCGGGTCCCGTAGTCGCAGCAGCCGTTATTCTTGATCCGCTAAAGTACATTGATGGCTTGGCTGACTCCAAAGTACTCAGTGAGCGAAAACGCGACAGTCTTTTTGAGATTATTAAGACAGATGCTTTAAGTTGGTCGGTGGCAATAGCCAGTGTTGAAGAGATTGATGAGCTAAACATTCTACAGGCAACCCTGCTTGCCATGCAGCGAGCGGTAAATGGCCTGTCAATTGTGCCTGATCAAGTTTTAGTCGACGGTAACTGCCTCCCCAAGTTACTTATTCCTGCCCAAGCGATCATTAAAGGTGATAGTAAAGTCAAGGCAATCAGTGCCGCTTCTATCCTGGCAAAAGTTGAGCGTGATAAAATCATGGTTGACTATTACAAAAAATATCCTGATTATTCGTTTCACCTGCATAAAGGCTACGGTACCAAGCAGCACTTAAAAGAGCTTGAGCAATTTGGTTTTTTATCCATACACAGGAAAACATTTAATCCTGTAAGAACCATGATACTTCAGCAAAAGTTAGTTGGTTAATCCAATTAAAAGCTTATCACCACGAAGACACGAAGGACACGAAGTTTTTTTCCTTCGTGGTGAATAACGTATTGTTTTAATTCATGTAGTTCGGGTAACGGCTTTATCGTTGCCCGATATTACGGTAGTTAAAATTGAAACGATATCAAGCTCGTGTCTTTTAAGGAGTTATGATTATGAAATGTCCATCTTGTGCAGCGGTGGAATTAGTGCATGACACCCGTGACATGCCATATACCTACAAAGGTGAATCAACCGTTATCCCAGCAGTAACCGGCGATTTCTGCCCGGCCTGCGATGAATCCATATTGAATGTGGTTGAATCGCGGCGTACGATGAGCTGTATGTTGGAATTTAATAAACAGGTGAATGCATCGATTGTCGATCCTGACTTTATTGCCAGTGTCCGTAAAAAGCTCGCACTTGATCAGCGTGAGGCATCCGAAATTTTTGGTGGTGGCATTAATGCGTTCTCGCGTTACGAAACGGGTAAGACTAAACCTTCATTGGCGCTGGTGAAGCTACTCAAGGTACTTGACCGTCACCCTGATCTACTGAACGAAGTTAGGGCAGCCTGACGTCACTTAAACAGTTTTAGAAGCACTTTCTTCGTGTCTTCGTGGTGAAAAAATTATTTCAACTTGACCTGAGTGGTTCCTCATCCATTAATGCAATCTGTTCGCGTAGTTCAATGATACGATCCTGCCAGTAACGTGGAGTATTAAACCACGGGAAGGCCATAGGAAATGCAGGATCATCCCAGCGTTTTGCAATCCAGGCAGAATAATGGATCAAACGTAAAGTTCGCAGGGCTTCCAGTAGATGTAATTCGTTGGTATTGAAATCGTAAAATGTCTGATAGCCAGTCAGTAGATGGTTGAGTTGCAAAGTCATCTCGTCACGGTCACCTGAAAGCAACATCCATAAATCCTGTATCGCAGGTCCCATTCGGCAATCATCAAAATCAACGAAATGAGGCCCGTCATCGGTCCATAAAATATTGCCTGGATAGCAGTCACCATGCAGTCTTAGGCTTTTTACCTTGCCGGCGCGTTCAAAACATCGTCTTACCGAGTCCAGTGCATAAGCGTTAACGCTACTATAAGCATTCAGCAGATCTGCTGGAATAAAATTATGAGTTAGCAGGTAAGCGCTAGGTTCGTCGCCAAAATTGGTAATATTTAGCGCTGGGCGTTCTTTAAAAGGTTTTAACGCGCCAATGGCATGAATACGGCCAATAAAACGCCCCATCCATTCCAGTTTTTCACGACCTTCAATTTCTGGTACGCGTCCGCCTTGTTTGGGAAATACAGAAAACCGAAAGCCCTCGATTTCATTGAGCGTCTGATTGTCGTTGAATAGTAAGGGAGGGACTACGGGTATTTCATTTTCTGCCAATTCCTGAATAAATGCGTGTTCTTCAACGATCGCAGCGGTTGTCCAGCGGTTGGGCCTATAAAACTTGGTGACAACCATCGGGGCATTCTCTCTGCCAACCTGATAAACGCGGTTTTCATAGCTGTTAAGTGCAAGCAATCGCCCATCACCAGGCAAGCCCACACTATCCATAGCAAGTAAAATGATATCGGGAGTTAGTGCTGAAAAAGGTGTAAGTTGAGTATTCATAAGGTCATTGTAACCTTGAATACGCAGTAAAGTCAGTCAGATTGACTAATAAGGCACGAAAAACACAGAAATAATTAATGCCAGAGCCCGGAAAAAGTATTTTGTCCACGAAAAGCACAAATAAATAACTTACCCTGTTACCAAAATCTATCTATTGGCTAAGCATCTAAAGGCAGGTAGCACTATTAAATATTGTCGTATTTTTCGCGGATAAAATTTTATAAAGTTATTTATTCAGTTGTTTCTTTAGGGCCTTGGGCATCAGCAGGGTCGCCTTCATAAGGAGTGGCATAGCTGCATTCTTTTTGTGGACAGACTTTTTCGACGCCATGTCTTTTGGTTTCTTTTACCGTCAAAATAGGCCAGCTACATTGCGGGCAGGGTTCATTGATCGGCATGTTCCAGAGTGCGTAATTACATTTTGGATAGCCCGAGCATGAATAAAATACTTTGCCATTGCGTGACTTACGTTTAAGTATCGAGCCTTTATTGCATTGCGGGCATTCGACACCGGTATCGGCAGGCTTTTCCAAGGGTTCAATATGGCGACAAGTTGGATAAGCGCTGCAACCGATGAATTTACCATAGCGACCGGTTTTGAAAATTAACGGCGATTCGCATTCAGGACAGGCTCGGCCTTCTACTGTTTCCGGTTCATCGGAAGCACCGGCATCATCATTTAAATTACGGGTATAGGAGCATTCAGGATAATTGGTACAGCCTATAAACCGACCATTTCTACCCAGGCGGATGGATAATGGACTGTCACAGGTCGGACATTTTTCATCAATCGCTTCCTGGGTAACATCTTTGCGCTGAACACTGGCATCTTTTTCCTGAACGGTTGCATGAAAAGGTTTCCAGAATTCATGCATTAATGGAATCCAATCTTTTTCACCACGGGAAACAGCGTCAAGCTCATCTTCTAAATTAGCGGTAAAATCATAATCAACGTATTTTGAAAAGTGTTCAGTCAAAAACTTATTAACGATTCTGCCTACATCGGTAGGGTAAAAACGTTTACTGTCCAGAGTGACATATTCGCGGTTTTGCAGGGTGGAAATAATTGACGCGTACGTAGAAGGCCGTCCTATACCGTGTTCTTCAAGCGATTTTACCAGGCTGGCTTCGCCATAACGTGGTGGCGGCTCAGTAAAATGTTGAGCGGCAATAATGTCGTTGAGAGTGACTGGCCTGCCTTCTTCAAGTGGTGGTAAAAAGCTTTCCTTATCATCACTTTCCTTGCTGTCATCTTTTCCTTCAAGATAAACTGCCATAAATCCGGGGATGGCAATAGTAGAGCCTGTTGCTCTAAAGCTATGTTTACCGTCACCACAGGTTAAATCAACAGCGACCATATTAAGAGTCGCATGAATCATTTGGCAGGCTATAGTACGCTTCCAGATTAGATCGTACAGCTTGTATTGTTCAATACTGAGGTGGTCTTTTATCTGGCTCGGTAAATGTCTTGGGTAAGTGGGGCGTATCGCTTCATGTGCTTCCTGGGCATTTTTTGATTTGGTTTTGAACAGTCTGGGTTCTTTAGGCACATTATCAGCGCCGTATTTTTCTGCAATCAGTATGCGCATTTCCTCTACGGCTTCTACTGACAAGTTAACCGAATCGGTACGCATATAGGTAATCAGACCTTCTGTTTCGCCACCTATATCGATACCTTCATACAGTTGTTGGGCCACTATCATGGTGCGTTTGGTGGTAAAGCCCAGTTTCCGTGAGGCTTCCTGTTGCAAAGTCGAGGTTATAAAAGGCGGCGCAGGGTTACGTTTTTGCTGTTTCTTTTCCAGTTTGGCAACCAGTAACTGTCCATCGGCTGTTGTTAGTAGTGCCTGCTTTGTCTTTTCTGCCAAGGCTTCATCGGTAATGCTGAATTGAGTCAGTTTTTGACCATCAAACTGGGTCAGTTTAGCTTTAAACTTTTGTTCATGAGCTGTCAATGCCGCATCAATAGTCCAGTATTCACGGTTTTTGAAGGCTTCAATTTCAAGTTCACGTTCAACTATCATTCGTAAGGCAGGGCTTTGTACGCGACCGGCTGACAGGCCGCGGCGGATTTTTTTCCATAATAACGGTGATAAATTAAAGCCAACCAGATAATCCAAGGCACGACGCGCCTGTTGGGCATTGATTAGATTAATGGCCAGCTTTTCAGGATTGGCAATCGCTTCAGTGACGGCTTTTTTAGTGATTTCATGAAAGACTACGCGATGTACCGGTTTGTCTTTGAGTAATTTCTTTTCTCTTAGTAGTTCAAGCAAATGCCAGGAAATGGCTTCCCCTTCTCTATCAGGATCGGTTGCCAGATATAAGGTGTCTGCTGATTTAAGTGCTTTGCTGATAGCCTGAACATGACGCTGATTGCGATCTATGACTTCATATTTCATGGCGAAATCATTATTCGGGTCAACGGCACCCTCTTTGGGAATAAGGTCGCGGACGTGTCCATAAGAGGCTAAAACCTGAAAGTCTTTGCCTAAATATTTCTCGATAGTTTTTGCTTTTGCAGGAGATTCTACAATGACAAGATTTTTACTCATTTAAGGTTCAATGTTCAAGGTGAAAGGCAAAAGGTGAAGATTTATGGTTCTTAAGACTCAAGGCAGGTATTATTTAACCTTGAAGCTTGTATCTTTTTACCTTAATGTAAATAGTTAGGGACAAGATCATAAACGATATCTTCCATTCTGGAAAAGGCAATTTCTTCATCAGGCTGGCTAAGCAAAATCATTAACACAATCCATTTCAGCTTTTCCATGGATATTTCTTCATTTTCGAGTGCCATTGCACGATCAATAACAATTTCCCGATTGGCCGAATTTAAAATGCCATTTTGTTCAAGAAACATAATAAGATTACGGCATTCAAGATCAAGTTTTGCTGTTTCCTGAGAGCAGAAAATACGAAACGCAGGCGCGATAGTTGGCTTTATCGCACGCTGCAGGCTAAGTGAGTCAAGCCAATCAAAGGCTTTATTAACCTCGCAGGACTCAAAACCTGCTTCCAGTAATTCCGTTCTAATTGCATCGCTATCAGGAAGGATTTCAATTTCATCTTCCATATAGTTTTCAAATAAATACATTAGGACATCAAAAATATTTTCTTTCATAGTGTGTTTGTTGTTTATAATTATTTTACTCTCATATAGCAACCGCCAGCGGTTGCTTCCAGATAACCTTGAAGCTCGAGAATCAGTAACATTGAGGAAATAACTTCAACGGATTCACCGGTATTCTCAACCAGGCTGTCAATAGAGGTTGGGCTAAACATGACGTGATTCAACAATGTTTCTTGCTCCGGGTCAAGTGTTGATTCCATGGTAAATGATAGCAATTTTTCATCTTGTGAATAATATTGATTTAATTCTTCAAGAATATCCTGGGTGGTTTCGACAAGTTTTGCCCCATTACGAATAAGTGCATTGCAGCCTCGCGCCAAAGGATTATGAATGGAACCTGGAATAGCAAAAACCTCGCGATTTTGTTCTAAAGCCATTCTGGCAGTTATTAACGAACCGCTTTGCTTGGCGGCTTCAACAACCAGAAGGCCTTGGCACAGTCCGCTGATAATGCGGTTTCGTCTCGGAAAATGATTGGCTTTTGCGGTAGTGCCAGGTGGAAATTCCGAGATCATCGCGCCGGTAGTAACAATTTCGGTTGCCAAGTCTTTATGTCGGGCAGGATAGACTCGATCCAGTCCGGTTCCTGCCACGGCAATTGTAAAGCCTTGCGCATTTAATGCGCCTCGATGGCTGGCTGCATCTATACCCAAAGCCAGGCCACTGGTGATAACAAAACCGTGACGGCACAATGTCTTGGCAAAATTGAATGCAGTTTCCTCACCTAACGATGAAGGATTTCGACTGCCAACGATGGCAATCTGTGGTAATGCCAATAAATCAGGGTTTCCGCGTACAAATAAAATGGGCGGTGGATCCGCAATTTCCTTTAATTGCAAAGGATAATTTGTATCGTTAAAGGTGATTGCGAGGTTGTTTTTTTGTTCCAGCCAAGAGATATCGTAATCTATTATTGTCCAGTCCGGATTTTTGATGGCATGAATAATATCACTTTTTAAGCCTAAAGCAGAAAGGGCTGATGCCGATTCTGTAAATAACTGTGCAGGTGTATGCGTTTTCAGGAGGCCAATAAATGTCCGACAACCGACACCTGGGGTGCGCAACAGGGCAAGCCAGTATTTTAAATCATTGTCAGTTGATTGCGTATTTATATTCAGGGTGTTTTAACTTTATCTAAAATGTGAATGGCCTGAGTCGCTTTCATCACCAGAGCGTAACTGACACGCTCAAAGGGGCGAAATACCATCAGGGTGCCGGCAATTTCATCGGGTAGCTTAACGACGTCGTTTTTAATGGTGCTGTACGGGTCATTAATACTTTTACCTGTTCTGTAGATGGCCAGTTCATGGCCAGCAAGAATACCGTCTTTGGTGCCTTTGTCTATAACGACGATGTTATAAAGTCCTATTTGAGAAACTCCCCCAAGCACGCTAATGAGGCTGCCATTAATGCTTTTTTCGGGAGGCCTTGGAAAATAATTTAAGGTAACCTCGTCTTCATTTTTTGGCATGGCCCGGTCACCTTTGCGAATTTCACTGTTTGATTTAGTGATGGATAACGTCGCCGGGTCTCCTGGCTTTTGCACAATGGTATCGGCGATATATTTCGCATCATACCCCAGAATTTCTCCGGTATCAGGGCTGACATAGGTATCTCCCGCTCGATAAATAGTGTATGACCGATTTTCTGGTTGAGTTATCGAGCGTACGTACACTTTATCGCCAGCTCCTGCAATGAGATGTTCACCTGCAAAATCAATGATATAAGGTGCATTATTGAGTTCGTTTTCGGTGACCACTTTGGGTGAGGTTAAAAATTGCGCTATAGACTCGGCGGGAATTAAGTTAATTGCTTGTTTAATAACCGTTTCCCGAATGCAAGGTAATAATTTTCCTGTTTCGGAAACATTAAATTTGGTCCGACCGTTTTTAACATCATCCTCGCCAAGAACGCAGGTCGAATCAACCCCGTATTGAGCTTGTTGTGCATTTCTGGACAAGTCAAGTTGCGGCCTGCCATTGACGATGGAAAAATAAATAGTATCACCTGGATAAATCAGCTGCGGATTTTTTATCTGAGCGTTGTTATTCCATAGTTCAGGCCATTGCCAAGGCTGGTTTAAAAACTTACCGGAGATGTCCCACAAAGTATCACCTTTCACAACGGTATATTGATCCGGGTGAGCAGGGTTTATTTGTATTTCTTCTGCCCATGTATTTATACTAATTAAAGAAATATTCATTAATACAAAAAGTGTTCGAAGAGCCATATTAATACCTGGAGAGTCTTTTTTAGCTGTTATGGATTCAAAGTTTATATGAATTACTATAGGATTCTGGTATTTCACTAAGTTATTGTTTTTTATGGATAAAAAGTTAACTCTTTTGGTGAAGTGTATCACCTAAATGGTGGTGATTGATGTCACTATTCTGGCATCAAGTTTTGAAGGTTACAAGCGAGAAATTAAAAGGCAATGTCTTCCATATCGGCAAATTCAAGTTTTTGTAATTCCCATTTAACTTGTTGCTCTACGTCCTCCCATCTATCAAGTAATATTTTTAACACGCTTTCTACTTCTGGCTCCCCCCAATCATCGCCTGCGAGGGCTAGGTCTGTTTCTGACATTTCATCCATCTCTATTGCATTTCCAATACGCTCCGCAATCACCCATGCATCTATTTCGTCTGCTTCGCCGTCAGCGATATATTCAGCGATATATTCAGCAACAAGACCGGCAAGACCTACAAGGACGCGCCAATTTTCCGGCACTGGCAACATTCGCAGTCTTGATTTAACATCGTCACTGTAGTTCGTTTGCCCCGGCTCGATAAACATTTTACATCGACCACTAAACAAACGTTCGTTGTCCCAATCGCGCGGGATTGATAGGGGGATACGCCGTATCTCAATTTCGCCAACCCCACCAAAGCATGAATATATGACATGGTGTCCAACTTCATGAAAGCACATTGATTTTTTTACTTTCTCTTCAATTTCTTTTAACTGGCTTTCGTTTAGATTCAAGATTTACACCTCTAAGTTGTAAAAATATTTTAAAGACTATAAGCGAGAAATTAACAGGCAAGCGCTATCTGCCTGCACAGTTTGTGCTTTGCCGATGGTAGGGTGATCGATTGTGTGACTTAATAATAAACCCTGATCAATCGTGGCGGTAATGGTTGCCGCCTCTAACAGGTCGCAAAGTTCAGCGAGGGTAATTATTTGGGTTTTCATGGCTTTTAAGTCCTTATTTGATTTTTAGAGGACTTACTGTAGCTGAGTAATTCAATACTTACAAGATAAACATTTTTGGTGTTAACGATATAAAACCCCAGCAAAAACAATAAGATAAGTCAGTACTTACTTACTTTATATTGCTGTAGAAACCGGTTGTAATAGTCTTCTGTGTGCTTAATGAGGGGCTGTGTCGCCGCAACTATTTTGTTTAAGCCGTTATATTCCATCTTGGTTAAACCTATCTCCTTGAGGTTGTAATCTGCCCAGTTTAGATCGGTAAATAAAGCACTACGTTCTTGTGATACCTTAACCCTTTTATTAAAGCGGTTTCTGTAACACCCATGCTTTTCTCTGGCGGTCATTTTTCCATTAAGTTTATAAATTGCTTTTTGTACCGCGTCCTCTTCATCCTGTCTTATCAGGAATGCACCTTGATAATGTGGTTGTCCTCTTCCGGCTGTCTCAAATGCAAACCAAAAGGCTACTTTATTATCCTTTGGACGCTTTAGGGCTTCGCTTAAGGCTTTTTGTAGTCTATCCCTGATAAAGTCTACTCTTAATAGTTTTTGTTGCTTAAAAGCGGCTGTGAGGGCTTTTGACTCGTTAAATACAAAAGGTGTGAGCCTGTAATTATTATTTGAAGAGCTTTCAAGCTCCGATAAAGCAAGTTGGTAAAAGTATGGCTTTAAATCTTTATCAAGATTTTTCCACGCCGAAAATTTTAATTTTATACCGGTGTCTTTATCGTCTTCTTTAGCGTAAATGAATACTGATTCTGGTAGGTGTTTTACTAAGTTTTCTATGTCGTGTGAAGGTGTATTAAATCTATATACTAACCCCCCTTGATATTCTGCCAATGCTAGGTCTTTCACATCCCTTATGCCGCGCTGGATGGAGCGGGTTTTTTCTCGCCTATTTTTAGGGCAATTCTCGTGTGAATTTTCCCATTTTTTACTGCTTTTATTGTTTTCTCTGATCGCCATTTTTATCTTGGTAATGGCGATAACATCACGGGGTATTCTGTTATCGTTTAGGTTGTTCATGGTGGTATAATATGCTTGCTGTCTGTAAGAGGGTTGCTGAATAAAGCCGGTTTAGTGGTTGTCGCCACTGTAATGACCGGCTTTTTTGTATGTTTTTTTCCCAGATTTTTACATTTTGAAATCAATATGGGTCGATTCACTAGCTATATTCGGTGCTCTACCCCTCCTTCTAAGGGTCTACCTTGCTTTTTGTAAGGTCTTTATAAGGTCGTCGTTAAGTCAGTGCTTACCTATCAATCTTCTATGATGTCGGTATCATCAAGATCGGCATAGCATGTTGGCGAATCTAACCCGCTTGCTTCAAGTTGCTGTTGCCTCATTGTTTCGATGTCATCACCGGTTAACTCTGAGATAAATAAATCGGGCAATGATTCCTGTTCCACTGGCTGATTGTCTATCTGTAGCGTTACCCTTAAAAGCTTCTGAGATAATGTTAGGCTTGTTGCCAATGCCGCGATACTTCTAGCTTTCATGCTGGCTGGGCTATCTTCGAGCATGACCGCTTCAAGGCAAACGGCTATTGACTCGCGCAGGCGTTGCGCCTGATTCAGATCATCCAATAAGCTGGCGCTTATTTCTCTTTTGAGACTATCGACAAATGAACCATCTTGTAATAGTTCTACCCTAGCAATACTGACAGCGGTTGAAGTCAAAGCGCCCTTATCTGTCCCCAGCTTCTTAAAATGGCGTTGTAATGTGCTGGGGCTAATGCCCGTCTTGCTGGCAATGCTTGCCAAAGAATACCCAGCATCCCTGAGAACGATAGCGCCCTTTATATCCAGCGTTGTTTTAACAGTGCGTTTAATGGCTATCTTGGCTGGCATGGCTTAGTGGATCGCATGGGTAATGGCAAGCATTAGCACCGGTTCAATGTTGGTTTCAAACCATGCTATAACGTCCCCCTCGTTGAAAGATATGGCAAAGCTTTTGCCTCGTGGCGACCTATGGCAGGGTAACGCGCCAAACTTGCGAGAGCCGCGTTTAAACCCTCTAGCTATGGCGGCTGGTGTCCACTGCTCTCTAATCATCTCGTCAACCAAGCCCCTGTAATCCCTATCTTGATCGGGCAAGGCATTGGCGGTTAAAACGGCTTGGTGTAACCTTTCAATCAGGCGCACACAGTTAGCCTTCGAAAGATTATAGGGCTTGGCGGTAAACAGATCGTCTTCGACAATAGGCAAGTTTAAATACTTTGAGCTTGTGGTGGGTGTTTTGATAATCATTAGATTGTTTCCTTTGGTAAATAGTCAGCAATATCTGTTAGTGGTTGTTCTCGATTATCTATGTAAAAGCGCTGTATTTCTTCAAGTGAACCGCCGGCGTCCTTGATGTTCATTGCCGCAAAATATGTGCTTACCCTACGTTTGATCGAATGCTCTGTAATGCTTTGTAATATGCCGGTAACTGTTTTTGTGCCCTCTGAGGCTTCGACAAGCGCATCAAGCCACGCTCCAACCTCTTTGCTAATGGTTACAGTAAATTGCTTGCCACCGGATGCTTTTAATTTATCTCGTTGGCGTTGCTTTTTTTCCGCGTCTGTTAGCGGTTGTTTTTTTAACTTTTCCATGACATTCCATAACTAATTGATATTATAGACAATTATATAATAAATAACGACAAGTCACCAGCTAATATTACATGAAATAATTAACCATTTAAGTTGTGATTCCCCAGCTCATAAATTACAGACAAGCATAAAAAAAAGCCACTGATTAAGTGGCTTATTGAGTACGGGATAGGGCTTGGTTAACTATGCGCGTTTTAAAATATTTGTCACTGTTGACGCATACCATTTACCTCCGCGCCTTGTTTTAACGCCCATGTTGTTGAGCTTTGCCGCGATAGCTGGAAGAGAGTCACCCTGATTTCTACACTGTTGAATAGTGTCTATGACGGTCTTGGCAAAAGTTGACGCTTCATGCCTGTTAGTAGCATTCGATTTTTCCCGCGCTTCGTCTAAATTGGTTCGGTTGCCTAGCGGTAATCTAGTTGGATCTTTTTTAATGATAGCCAACGCGGCTTTGGTTCGTTCACTGATAAGGTTACGCTCTTTTTCTGATAGAGCCGCGTACAAGTGCATCATGAAGGGGTCGGCATCTTTACCGAGTTGAGCCACAATAAATGGAACTTTGGTTTCCATCAGGCTTGATATGAAAGCCACGTTTCTACTTAGGCGGTCAAGCTTGGCGACAACTAAGTGAGCGCCTATTTTTTTAGCATGTTTTAACGCTTCTGCTAATTGCGGTCTTTTATCCAAAGCATTAGAACCTTTGCCGGTTTCGGTTTCTTCATAGTGGGCGATAACTTCGATATTTTCAGTTTGGCAAAACTCGGTAACTGAATCAAGTTGTGCTTTTAAGCCTAAACCTGATTTTCCCTGTTCGGCTGTTGATACCCTTGTGTAGATAATTGCTTTCATTAGTTTTGCCCTGTTGTGTTAACCTGTTACAAATTATAAACGGTCGTTTACATTTTGTAAAGCAAAGATTGCTGACATTGATTAGTGTAAGTATTTATACGTATATCGTTTATGTTTGAATTAAATTATTGTGGGGTGTGGTGCATCTATGAAAGCTTACCTACAAGTATGCAATAGCAAAGATACTTTTCAATGGATAAAATCGATCAGATAAAAGCGGTATTAGACCACGAACTTAAAAGTTCACTACCAAATGTAGGCATTGCATTTGGCGTTAAGCTTTTCAATGAGTTCAAGGCGCGTGGGTGGTTAACTATCGATATTGGGGGGGGGGGGGGGCTGAATTTATGTTTGGTGTGTATCAAGTGCCAGCTTGCTATAAAACACACGCTATATTTCAAACTTGGGGTATTCCAGAACTAGAATTTAAAATTTATTAGGAAAACGAACTGACGCGGTAAAGTTCGTTTAACCCCTGTTTACAGTGCAAAAAACCACTTTACTTTCATATACGGAAAGTAAAGTAGCCTGTAATCATTGGGCTGTAGCGTGTCGAGGGGTAAATACGGGGTAAAAAGTGAAAAAAACGGGGTTTTTAGGTTATTTCACCAACTTAAAAGGATGGTGTACTAAGCCGTAATCTATCTTATCAATCCATTCAACCAATGGGCCAATATCTGCATCCCGATGTCCACCAGTGCGGTAAACCTTAGAAGCCATTGTTGCGATAGAGTGCCCACAAAACGCCGCTACTATATCCCTGTCGCAACGCATATTTAAAAGTTTGGTGCTTAACGAATGTTTGAAGCTATGGAACACAACATCTTTACTTATAACGCCTGCATTACTGCTGTATTCGCCCCACCACTGGCTTTGTGGTCCAAAAGACTCTGGTCCATATTTTCCCACGTTCCGCCGTGCTGTCGGGAATAGCTCCTTTTCACCCTTTTGCAGTTGGTCGTTAATGTAATCAGTAAATCTAAGATCAATTAAGACTTTATGAATTGGAATAAGGCGTGGTCTGTAATCGTTTTTAAAGCGGCTGTCTCCGTCATCAGGATTCACGTTAAAATCTATAATCCAATGCTCTGAATCATCGAACGCTTTATGCTTGCGAATGTCGCTTAAATGAAGTTGGCATAGTTCGGACAAAGCCGCGCCTGTATATAACCCCAGCAATGGCAGCCAGTATTTAAAATTGGCATCGATACCACGAAACGAATTAAACCCCTTAACGTAATTTTCCCGACCTGAGTTATCATCTTGAAATAGGGCTTTAAGCTCATCTGGATTAAAGGCGCGTCTGTTTGATTCTGAACTAATACGCCTAGTTGCATGGTCAAACGCTTCTATTGCGTCCCCCAGCTCCTTTACGCGCTCCTCCGTCTTTATCCAGTTTAAGAACGCCCTTGCTATCTTGATGTCACCACCAATGGAACTTGGCGTTCTTGTTTCATAAGATGATGTATCGATATTGTCATCAAGCAACATTGATACCGTCAAGCCTAGCTTATTAAATCGTTTGGCTATCTGTCCATTTGAAAAGAAGCTCTTCGGAATAACATGTGCAATTTTAATATATTCCTTTGCACTGTCCCAATCAAACAACGCCGCCGGTTTGTCACAAACTAAAAGGAAAGGTCTTAAAATCCCTATCTTTTTTGATGTCGTGGTTGCTGTCCATCCATCTTTAACACCTTCGGTGGTTTGATACTTGACGTAATCAACAAAGTATTCTGATAATGTTTTAGGATTGATTAGTTTAGCTGGGGTAGCAGTTAACGCTGCTGGCGCGGAAATGGCTCTAAGTTGGGCTTGATGTATCTCTTCGGCACGTTTGTGCCTTGTTGTGCGGTCTTGTTTGGTTTCCTTTGGCTTCATCAAGTGATAAAGCTCTAGGTCTTTGTTATCGTCGCCGGTGTCTATAGTTACAAGTCGTCCAAGTTCATCATAAAAGGTTATGAAGTCTATTCTTGTATGATCTTCATCGACTTCCTTTGATACCGACTTATTAAACATTCCATCAACGAATTTTTCTTCCGCTTCCGCTTGTAGTTTGGTTTTGTCTGCAAGCAGTTCATCAATAATCTTTTTTGCTCTTTCTGATGTGTTATCTGACTTACTCATTAAATCGTCAACGATTTTTTCAAACTCGACTCGATACACCCGCGCTCTTTTAATGGCAAGTTTCCTGCTGTCAGTTTGTAGTGATCGCCGAACCTCCTTTTTATTGTCAAAGTGCTGTAGTAATGATTTTGGAATAATGAATCGGGCGTAATACATCCCGTGCGTATTCTTGCACATAAAGTTTGCACCGCTCATGTTTTTAGCCCTCTTGATGTACTAGGGTTATGTACCCCCTAAGTGTATCACCGCAAGAACTAACCCCTTAACCCCCAAGAACTATGGTGTTGACCAGATAAGACCCGTACTATAGAATTCCAGTATTCAATTATTTTTAGTGGAGAGTTTGTTGAGTATTTTAACTGTTCTCGAGTTTCCGGACGAGCGATTGCGCAAAAAAGCCGTAGTTGTAAAAACGGTCGATGATAAAATTAGAAAGTTAGTCGATGATATGCTTGAAACAATGTATCACTCGCATGGTGTAGGCTTGGCTGCTACGCAGATTGATGTACATCAACGGATTGTCGTTATTGATGTCAGTGAAGAAAAAGATGAGCCCTTATTCTTGATAAATCCTGAAATTATTGAAAAAGACGGTATTAAAGAGTCGGAAGAGGGCTGTCTTTCTGTGCCTGGTTTTTTTGAAAAGGTAAATCGGGCAGAACACATCAGGGTAAAAGCACTCAACAGGGATGGTCAGTCTTTTGAATTTGATGCAACGGAGTTATTGGCAGTTTGCGTGCAGCATGAAATTGATCATTTGAACGGAAAGTTGTTTGTTGATTATATTTCGCCCTTAAAAAGGCAGCGAATCAAGAAGAAGTTGGAAAAAATTCATAAAATGGACAATAGCTGAGTATGAAGATTATTTTTGCCGGAACTCCGGACTTTGCCGTACCCAGTTTGCAAATGTTGCTGGCTTCCAAACATGATATCTGTGCTATCTATACCCAGCCTGATCGACCAGCTGGCAGGGGACGGCAGTTACACGTAAGTCCCGTTAAGGCGTTGGCTTTAAAGCACGAAATCCCTGTATTTCAGCCCGTTAATCTCAAGATGGATGAAGATTTTCAGCAATTACTGTCACTCAATGCTGACCTGATAGTTGTGGTCGCTTATGGTGTGATTTTAACGCAAGCGGTATTGGATGTGCCCAGACTGGGTTGTATTAATGTTCATGGTTCATTGTTACCGCGTTGGCGAGGTGCTGCGCCCATTCAACGGGCATTAATCGCGGGTGACGAAAAAACCGGTGTGACCATTATGCAGATAGCGCTTAAGCTGGATGCGGGTGATATGTTGCACAAGGAAGAATATGTCATTGATGCTAAAGATACGGCTAGCAATTTACATGATAAATTAGCCCAATTGGGCGCGACAGGTTTGAGTAAAGTGCTGGTGGAAATGGAGGCAGGGGTTATTCACGCAGAGCCTCAAGATGAAAATTTGGTCACTTATGCCGAAAAGTTAACAAAAATTGAGGCGACCATTGATTGGATGCAACCAGCAAGTAGTCTGGCACTTAAAGTCAGAGGTTTAAATAGTTGGCCTGTCGCGCAGACACTTTATCAGGGTAATGTATTGCGAATCTGGCAAGCAGAAGCGATAGCGCTGGATACTGAATTAGAACCGGGTACGGTCAGTTGTAACAATAAAAATATGGATGTGGCAACCGGAAAAGGGCTGTTACGACTACATGAAGTTCAGCTTCCTGGAGGGAAACGTATATCGACTCAGGCCTTTTTAAATGCTCATGATATTAATGGCATCAAGCTTGGCAGTCGCTCCTGTATCCCCGCAGTTGTAGGTAGAACACCCGGTGAATAGTCGATTGGTCGCAGCGCGGGTATTGTCTCGCGTTATACAAGATGGGCAGTCCTTAACAGCGGCGCTGGATTCCGCTTTACAGACCATTGAGTCGAGTAAAGACAAGGCATTCATACAGGCTTTATGCTATGGCGTTTGTAGGACTTATCATCAATTGGATTTTATTTTAAGTCAATTACTGGATAAACCACTCAAAGATCAGGATGTTAAGGCCCTGGCTTTAGTCGGTTTATATCAGCTTAAATACATGCGGGTAAAACCTCATGCCGCTGTTTCCGAAACCGTGTTGGCAGCCCGAAAAAAACCATGGGCTAAAGCGCTGATAAATGCTTTGCTTCGACGTTATCTGAGAGAGCAAGAAGAGCTTGAGCAGAAAGCCAATAACGTGCAATTTGCAGCAGTGAGTCATCCTGACTGGCTTATCAAAAAAATTGAGCAGGATTGGCCGCAACAGGCGCAGCAAATTTTTCTGGAAAATAATCAGCAACCACCGATGACGTTACGTGTGAATTTGGCACATACCAGTCAGGATAAGTATTTACAGCAATTAAGCGACCAAGGTATAGGAGCAGTAGCGGTCAGTTTCTGTCCTTCGGCAATCATTCTGGATAAGCCGGTAGCTGTTGACCTGTTACCTGGCTTTGCAGACGGTATTGTCTCTGTTCAAGATGCCGCTGCGCAATTGGCGGCCGGGTTATTGGACGTTAAAGCGGGGCATCGGGTTTTGGATGTGTGCGCTGCGCCCGGCGGTAAAACAGCGCATATTTTGGAGCAGCAGGCGCAACTAAAAGAATTGGTGGCGGTTGATATTGATGAATTTCGCTTGCAGCGAGTTAGCGATAATTTGCAGCGCTTAAAGTTACCCGCCAAACTGGTGGTGGGCGATGCAGCAAATCCTCAAGAGTGGTGGGATGGTCAGTTTTTTGAACGCATTCTATTGGACGCGCCTTGTTCAGCATTGGGTGTTATTCGTCGTCATCCTGATATTAAGCTATTACGCAGAGCCGAGGACATCAAACCGTTACAGACTTTGCAGCAAAATATTCTGCGTGCTGTCTGGCCGTTATTAGCCCCTGGGGGAATAATGCTTTATGCGACCTGCTCCATTCTAAAGCAGGAAAATGAACAGCAAATTGAGGTGTTTTTAGCCGAGCATCCCGATGCAGTTGAGTTGTCTATTGATGCTGTTTGGGGTTTTTCCGGAAGTCATGGCCGGCAGATTATGACGGGTGAATCGGCAATGGATGGCTTTTATTATGCGCGTATCAGGAAACAATAAGTGCCATTGTTATGCTGCTTTATCATTGGACTGCTGCCCTTTTTAAGTTACGCCAACGAATTTACTGCAGAAGTCAAACAAGCCGGGATAACCTTGGAAGGTAATAGTTATGTGTTATCTGCAGACATTGTTTATCAGCTCAGCGAAAAAGCAAAAGAGGCGCTACACAATGGTGTGCCTTTGTTCTGGGATGTTCAAGTGAAAATACTGCAACACCGCGATATTGTCTGGGACAAAACGCTGGTCGATACGACGTTACGTTATCGTCTTCAATATCACGCTTTATTGAATATGTATCGGGTCAGAAATGAGGGCAGTGGTGAGATTTATAATTTTTCCATGCTGTCTGCAGCGCTGGATTTGATGTCTGCAGTGCGTGACTTTCGTGTGATGAGTAAGGTTGTACTCGCTCCTGAAAAACAGTATCTTTATGCCATGAAAGTCAGTTTTGATCGTGATGCGTTGCCTTTACCTTTGCGGACGATTACCTATATTGATCGGCAATGGTACTTATCCAGTGAATGGACACTATGGCCCCTAAAAAAATAAAACTCCCGGTTAATTTATCTGTTTTAGTCCTGTTTGGTCTAATTTTGTTGTCGTTGCAATTGATGAGTTCAGCCATGCAGGAATCATCACAGTTGAATGCAATGTATTCATGGCTGCTATTATTCAATGCTCTGGGTTCTGTTGTATTACTGATATTGGTCGGTGCCAATATATATTCGTTGATTCAGCATACCAAAAGACGTGAAGCGGGGTCGCGGTTAACCACCCGAATGGTATCCCTGTTTGTCGTTTTGGCTTTAGCGCCTGCCGTTATTGTGTTTTATTTTTCCATGCAATTTTTGCATCAAGGCATTGATAGCTGGTTTAATGTGGAAATAGATCGAGCCATGGAAGATGCGCTGGAGCTTAGTCAGTCTTCATTGGATCAACGTATGCGCTGGCATTTGAAGCAAATGCAGCAATTGACGCAAAGGTTGGAATATTCACCTGAAAACCTGGTGGTTCTGGAAATGGAAAATTTGCGCCAAATTTCCGGCGCTTCGGAGATGACTCTTTTTTCTCGTCAGGGTCGAATTATTGCGTCAAGTAGTATTAATCCTGGCGATATTTTGCCGAGTTTACCCGACGAGCATATCTGGTTGCAGTTACGTCAGAATTCTGTTTATGTCGCTTTGGCACCGATACATGAAGAAGAATTGATGATTCGTGTTATTGTTAAGGTTAAAACGCAGGAGCCGCAATATTTACAAGCGTTATATCCTGTTCCGGTAAGAATTGCGGATTTGGCGGATTCAGTCGAATTTGCTTTCGTCCGTTATCAGGAAATGAATTATCTAAGAAACTCATTAAAAATGAGTTTCTCGTTGGCGCTTTCATTAGTCTTGTTAATGAGCTTATTGGCAGCAATATGGGTGGCCTTTATTAGCATCCGTAATATTACCGCGCCAGTAAAAGAGCTGGTTAAAGGTACACAAGCTGTGGCTTCCGGGCATTATGATCAGCAGTTACCGGTTATGGCGCAGGATGATCTGGGTTTCCTGGTTGAATCATTTAATGAGATGACTCACCGTATTGCTGTGGCTCGTGATGAGACCAGAAAAGTTGGTTTTGAAGTGGAAAATCAACGGGCTTATCTGGAAACAATTCTGGCGAATTTAACGGCCGGTGTAATTAGTTTTGATGCGTTGTATAAGATTCGTACGGCAAACCAGGCTGCTTACCGAATATTTCATATTCATGTTAATCAGTTTATTGGGCGCACTTTATTGGAGCTTGTGCAGAACTATTCCGAGTTGGCAGAGCCGCTAAAATCAATTCAGCGATTAGTAGAGCAGGCTGATGATATCTGGCAGCAACGGATTGCTTTTTTAGGCCCTAATGGTCGGCAGGAGTTGTTGTGCCGAGGGACGCCGCTATTCTCGCAAGAAGGTTTTTGCGTTGGCGCTGTAGTTGTTTTTGATGATGTGACTGATTTGATCCAGGCTCAGAAGAATGCTGCCTGGGGCGAAGTCGCCCGGCGCTTGGCTCATGAGATTAAAAATCCGTTAACGCCTATTCAATTATCGGCAGAAAGATTACAGCATAAGTTGGCTGATAAGCTGGAGCCTGTTGACGCTGATATTTTGCAACGGTCAACAAAAATTATCGTACAGCAGGTTGAAGCGATGAAAGAAATGGTCGATGATTTTTCTGAATATGCGAAACCTTCCAAAAAGCAGACCGTAGATATTGATTTACCGAGCCTGGTTCAGGAGGTATTGGCGCTTTATGCATTAAAATCAGAAGTGAAATTTAAAGCCGATTATGAGACCGGCTTACTGATGATTAATGGTGATCCGGTTAGTATAAGGCAGGTGCTTCATAACCTGATAAAAAATGCTTTGGAAGCTATCGGTGCTCATGGGTTGATTGAAATAAGTCTGCACAGGGTACAGAAAAACAACACCGATTTTATAGAAATAGCGCTTTATGATGATGGGCCGGGTATTAAAGAAGGTCAAATGGAGAAAATTTTTGAGCCTTATGTGACAACTAAAGCTAAAGGTACTGGTCTGGGGTTGGCGATCGTGAAAAAAATAATTGAAGAACATGGCGGTGCAATCTGGATTGACACGAGTCGTAAGGTGGGTGCGGGTTTTATAATCCAGCTCCCTGCATGTAACTCTTAAATAGCTGTAAAACATTATGAATGTAAACACACCGCGTATTTTAGTTGTAGATGATGAGCCGGATATTCGCAGGTTGGTTTGCGAAATACTTGAAGATGAAGGCTATCAAGTTGCTATGGCTGAAAATGCAAGTACTGCCCGAGAATTAAAAAAATCCCAACAACCTAATTTGATATTACTCGATATCTGGATGCCCGATACGGATGGTATTACTTTGTTAAAAGAATGGGTTGATGAGGATTCCATGTTGTGTCCTGTAGTCATGATGTCTGGGCATGGCTCAGTAGAGGCAGCCGTTGAAGCGACCCGGTTGGGTGCTTATGATTTTCTTGAGAAGCCCTTGTCGCTGGCAAAATTATTATTGATTGTTGAAAGGGCATTGGAGGCAGGTAATCTCCAAATAGAAAATGCCGGTCTAAGAAAGCAACTGGTTGTTGATATTGAACCGATCGGCAAGAGCGCTACTGTAGCCAGAATTAAAGATCAGTTAAAGCGACTGGCTCAACATGATACCCGAGTACTATTTATCGGTGAGGCGGGTGTTGGTAAGGAGCTGTATGCGCGATATTTACATAACAACAGCACACATCGGAATGGTTCTTTTGTTGATGTCGCAGTAGGAAGTATATCGCCAGAAAATTCGGCAGTAGAGTTTTTTGGTAAAGAAAGTCAGGGTAAAATTTATCCTGGTTTATTGGAAAGGGCTCATAAAGGAACGCTGTTTCTAAGTGAAATAGCCGGTATGGACAAGGAAACCCAGTTAAGGTTGCTCAGCGCTCTGGAATCAAGTTCTTTTCTGCGCGTGGGCGGTAGTGAGGCTGTGCGCGTTGATGTCAGAGTGGTAGCATCAACCCGAATTACGATGGATGAGGAGGTTAAGTCCGGGAGATTCAGGCAGGATTTATATTATTTGCTTAATGAAGTTACTCTTAATATTCCGCCATTGAGTGAGCATAGCGAGGATGTGCCAGGATTGCTCAGTTTTTATGTTGATTATTTTGTTAATCAGGATAAGTTGCCTTTTCGAAAATTTTCTATGGCTACGCAGAATTTTTTACGTAATTATAGTTGGCGCGGTAATGTGCGGGAGTTAAAGAACCTGGTGCAGCGTTTAATGATTTTGGGTGTTGGTGAAGAAATAGAATTGGATGAAGTAAAGTCGGCATTGGGATCGGTAGTCAGTGATATCGTATCATCATCAGTTCCCGAGTTTTTCAATTTACCGTTAAAAGATGCACGAGATCATTTTGAAAAAGCTTATCTGGAATATCATTTTGAGCGTACAGGCGGTAGTGTTGCGAAGTTGTCAGCTGCCGTGGGGATGGAACGAACTCACCTTTATCGTAAATTACACTCGTTAAATATCAAGTTATAAATTGAGGATTAGTATATTTACAACTTGATTAAAGAGGCGGTAATACTATATAATTTAGAGGATAGATAGGTATGGATTAAACTTGTTTTTATCGTAATTTACATTCGATAATAAATAATAAAGTAGATGCAAAGATTTTTACATCCTGCTTCTCGTACCTAAATTATAAATAAACATTGAAAAAAAAGGCAATGTTTAGTAAAATTCTCGCTCTTTTATTGAGCCTTTAGAGAAAGACTAAGTAACGATGAAAACATTTAGTGCGAAAGCAGCAGAAGTTAAGCGCGATTGGTATGTAGTTGATGCAGATGGGAAGACGCTGGGTCGCCTTGCTTCTGAAATTGCACTCCGTCTTCGTGGCAAACACAAACCCGAATACACACCGCACGTTGATACCGGTGATTATATTATTGTTGTAAACGCAGAAAAAATCGGCGTTACCGGCAATAAAGAAAAAAATAAATTATATCAGCATCATACAGGTTATATTGGTAATCTGAAAACCGTTACCCTAGGTAAGCTAAGACAAACGTTCCCGGATCGTATTCTTACTACTGCGGTTAAAGGTATGTTACCAAACAATCCACTAGGCCGTGCAATGTTCAAGAAATTGAAAGTATATGCAGGACCTGAACACGATCATCAGGCCCAACAGCCAAAAGTTTTAGAATTATAAGCGAGTAGACCATGGCAGCAGCTCAGTATTACGGAACAGGTCGTCGTAAAAGTGCAATAGCACGCGTTTACGCAACATCAGGCACTGGAAAAATCACTATTAACAAAAAAACTATCGAAGACTATTTTGGTCGTAAAACCGATCAGATGGTTTCATGTCAACCACTTGAGTGTGTTGATATGGTAGCTAAATTCGATATCAATGTGATTGTTAAAGGTGGCGGTCCTTCTGGTCAGGCGGGTGCTATTCGTCATGGCTTGACACGTGCATTGATGGTATATGATGAAACATTGCGTCCAGCCCTAAGAAAAGCGGGTTTTGTGACTCGTGACTCGCGTATTGTAGAACGTAAAAAAGTTGGTTTGCATAAAGCCAGAAAACGTCCACAGTACTCGAAACGTTAAGCAGGTTATATCGTGACAGGTAGCATCAGTTACCCGTTATGAAATAAAAAGGGTCGCATTCGTAAGAATGTGGCCCTTTTTTATGAGTGAAATAAATAAAGATAGCGTAGTTAGTCTGGAATTAATTATTGCTGATCTTCTCATGCATTCAGTGATTTAATTATTATGGATGATAAAAAATCTATCTGTTTTTGTGTCATAGAATTAACTATTGGCACGTCGGGGATGATTTTTTTTATCAGCAATGCTAAAATTCAAAATCAATCATTAAGTAGATTTAACGGATGTCGATAGACCCTCAAAAAACACCTAATATGTCGCTCGCGTTAGAATTTAAGAGTAGTACTTTTTCAGTGCCTGTTTTAGTTTTATCTAGCGATGATTTGGTTGTTATCGAACAGCAGCTTCAAGAAAAAATCAATTTGGCTCCAGAGTTTTTTAGAAACTCGCCTTTAGTGCTGGACTTGCAGGAAATAAATAAACATAACTTCAATATTGATATTGTAGCGCTTGCCGATATTATTCGTCGATGTGGTTTATTTCCGATAGGGATACGTGGTGGCAACGTACAGCAGAATGAAAAGGCATTGGAGCAACGTATTCCTGTTTATGCCGGCCATAGTGACGGAGTATTGGCCGAAAATAAAAAGCAAAAAGCTATTGCTCCGGTTCCAGGGCCGAAAACAGACTCAGACATAGATATAGAGGTCATTACAACGACACTAATTACTCAGCCTATTCGCTCCGGGCAACGCATTTACACGGCAGGAGATTTGGTTATTTTATCTCAGGTTAGTGCGGGTGCAGAAATTATGGCCGAGGGTAATATCCATGTTTATAATACTTTAAGAGGTCGGGCTTTAGCGGGTGTGCGAGGGAATACTGAGGCACGGATTTTTTGTTTTGATTTACAGGCTGAGCTTATTTCTATTGCCGGTAATTATAAAGTCAGTGAGGATTTAAATGAATCCGTACGCAATAAGCCTGTTCAGATTTATTTACAAGACCAAGCATTAATTATTAAAGATATTGTGCAGCACCATTAACGTAGAGGAAAATTTCGTGCCAAGAATCATAGTCGTAACATCTGGTAAAGGCGGCGTTGGTAAAACAACAACCAGCGCTGCAATTGCCATGGGACTTGCAAAAAAAGGTCATAAAACAGCGGTCATTGACTTTGATGTGGGTTTGCGTAATCTGGATTTAATAATGGGCTGTGAGCGCCGCGTGGTTTATGACTTTGTTAATGTCATTAATGGAGAGGCGACGCTTAATCAGGCTTTGATTCGGGATAAGAACTGTAATTTACTTTACATACTGCCTGCTTCACAAACACGCGACAAAGACGCTTTAAGTCAAGAAGGTGTGGGTAGGGTTTTGGATGAGCTAAAAAAAGATTTCAAATATATAGTTTGTGATTCTCCTGCCGGTATTGAAAAAGGCGCTCATTTGGCCATGTATTTTGCCGATGATGCCTTTGTCGTAACCAATCCTGAAGTCTCTTCGGTGCGCGATTCGGACCGTATGCTGGGTATTTTAGCCAGTAAATCACGTCGGGCGGAGCAAAATGATGAGCCTATTAAAGAATATTTGCTATTAACCCGCTATTCGCCAGAAAGAGTAAAATTAGGTGAAATGCTTAGTGTCGATGATGTGCAGGATATTTTATCGCTGCATCTATTGGGCGTTATTCCTGAATCAAAATCAGTATTAAATGCATCAAATTCAGGTACACCTGTTATTCTTGATGAGAAAAGTGATGCTGGTCAAGCCTATGCAGATATTATTGCCCGCTATTTAGGTGAAAATAGACCACATCGTTTTATCGAGGATAAAAAAGGGTTTTTTAGGAAATTTTTCGGGAGCAGGTAATGAGTTTACTTGATTATTTTAGGTCATCTAAAGTTGGATCTGCATCCCTTGCAAAAGAAAGGCTGCAAATTCTGGTTGCTCATGAACGATCCTCGCTTAGTCAGCCGTCTTATCTTCCGCAATTACAAAAAGAATTGCTGGAAGTGATACAGAAGTACATTAACGTCGGGCAGGATGCTATTTCTGTTAGTTTTGAGCAGGATGAAAATCAGGAAACGCTTGAATTAAATATTGTACTGCCCGACCTTACTGCTAAAAAGACTTAACAACTTTAATTAATATACTACAGGTAACTTATGATGCTTAATTCAATTGGTGATGCCGCAGGTATAGTCTGGAAATATCTGGACCAAAATAAATCAGCCAGTGTAACTAAAATTACTAACGAAACTGGAATTAACAAAAATGATGTCCAGCGTTCAATTGGCTGGTTACTTAAAGAAGACAAGCTTGTCATTGAAGTCGTGGGTCGTACGGAAATATTGTCGTTGAAATAATATAGGTGAAAGGTGAAAGGCTTGTGTCTTTTGCCTTTCCCTGTCGTTTATCAGAAAGATTGTTGTTATTTTGAAAATTCCATAAATTTTCTAGTCTTAAGCCTACAAAAAATTTTCAGTTAGTAAAGTAATTGAGACTCAGCTTTTTAATTGTTTTTATCTATCTGTTTTTGTCGGTGTATTGCACGCAAGCATATCTGCTTGACCCAATCCAAAAGCTTATCATAGGCCATCTTAACATGCGGCGCATATTGCTTTGCTTTTTTGGCGAGCAAACGAATAAGCAGAAAAATACCTAAAATTGCTTGGTAGCTCATACCTTGCAGTCTATATAATAAAGGCAGTAATGCTGAAAAGTTCACCTTACGATCACGTACCCAGCCACTCCGGCATAACCATCTTAGTAAACCGCTGACATAAAGAGCGAAAAGACTAAGGCCTGCGAGAAACCAGATAAATCTGCCGGTAGTTCCCAAAGCTTCACCGGTATGTAATGGCCATATCCAGGTGGCAAAAAGCTCACCGTTCGAAAATTTGCCCGGATTTCTTACTTCCTTGATTTGGCCACTCCAGCGATCCACCCAGACTGTTGTAAAAGGATGTCGGTGATTAATCTCGCTGTTTTGTCGTAAGTTGATGCGGTAGATTCCGGTATCGCCCGCTGGCGTGGTAACTCGTCTGAGTTCTGCTTTTGGAAAGGGGCCATGCGCCACAAAAGATGCTGCGGCCAAGCCGGTAGGTCGATTATTGGGGATAGCTGTACTGGTAATGTTGCGGCCGGTTTGCCCGTGTTCCATGCCGGATGAGCCTGCCAGCGCTTCCAGTGCCGAAGGAAAGCTCAGTAGAGCGCCGGTAAATGCTAGTATTAACACGGCAACTGCGCTTAATAGTCCCAATAAGCGATGTATATCCAAGGCCAGCAGCATCATGCCTGCCTTGTATCGAACCGTTAAGGCTTGCTTTATTTCTTCTGTCCCAGGCCACCATAAATAAAGCCCCGTAGCACAAGAAACTATCAGTAATATTCCTGAGATTCCTGCTATATTCCAGCCAAATCGATCCAGTCTGAGTTGGGTATGTAAATCAAGTAACCAGGTTGTGGCAGTTTTCCCCCAAAAACGACTCATAACAACATCGCCGGTATAGGGGTTGACTGATACCATTAGTGGCGCATAAAGCTCGAAAAATGTCTCTGTGGGTTTATCGTACCAGGCTGTGATCATGCCTTTGGGTGATCTGGGCATTTCCAGGGTCCATGAGCCGTAACGGTTTGGATGTGCAGTTCGTACCGACGCCATAATCTTGTCCAGGGATTGATAGTTGCCTTGCGGTGCTTCGATAATCAATTGTGGATTTAATAGCTCATCCAGTTCTTCACGATAAATGCTAATACTGCCGGAAAGTCCCATTAGTGCAAAGAGAAAGCCGGCGCTTAGTGCAAGGTAAAGATGAATTTTAAGCCAGGTTGCCCGTGTGAGTAACCGTTGCATGAGGTTTTGCATGGAGTCTGATAGCGAGGAAAAAAATGAACATTATCCCATACTGCCTAGATTATTGTTTTATCAGATAATCTGATTTAGCTCTTCTTGTTATGGGGAGGCAAAGACCTTTTTAACGTTGATTTGTCAATGACATTAATGATGTCTGTGGAAAAGATTTAATCTCAAAATTATGTGTTTTATCTGTTTATTAATCTGATTTTATGAATATTATTCAAAATGAAAATTGCTGATTTATTGTAATAGTGCAAACATTTTTATCTGAACCAGATAGAATATAAGGCTTTTAGCGACTGCCTACCCATATAGCCTTCATGAAATTTAATATCGCTTTTATAAGTCTTTGTTTATTTGTGTCATGCAATAGTTCTGCTACGGAAAAAACCATTATTCGCATCGGCGTTCAGGCTCAGGGTACCCTTGAGTGGGAGTTGCAGGCTTTACAAGATGACTCGCAAATGAAGCTGGCAGATTTTCAACTGGAAATACAGCATCTTGCCAATGCAGAAGCCGGTAAAATTGCTTTGCAATCAGGCTCTGTCGATATGATTGTTTCTGACTGGGTTTGGGTTTCAAGTCGTCGTGCTACCGGTGCAGACTTCACTTTTTACCCTTATTCGAATACCTCCGGCGCTTTGGTGGTGGCAGAAAAAAGTCCTATTTATTCTATAGCAGACCTTAAAGGTAAGCGCTTGGGTATTGCTGGTGGTGAGTTGGATAAAAACTGGTTATTGTTGCAGGCATTGGCCCAGAAAGATCAGTTTGATTTGAATACCTCTGTTGAAAAAACATTTGGCGCGCCGCCGTTGATTAATGAACAAATCAAACAAGATCGTGTTGATGCTGTGCTCACTTACTGGCACTTTGCAGCCAGGCTTGAGGCCCAGGGTTATCGGAAAATTATTGACGGTCGAGGTATTTTAAAAGCGTTAGGTATCAATGAAAATGTGCCCAGTATTGGTTATGTGTTCAAACAAAGCTGGGCTGAAAATCATAATCAGGTTATCAGCAATTTTTTTAAAGCCAGTAAGCGAGCTAAAAATCAGCTATGTACTGCTGATGCTGCCTGGTTAAAAATTATTCCTTTGCTTCATACGGATGATGTCGCTACCCAAGCTTTAATGCGTCAGCGTTATTGTGAAGGTGGTATTGAGCAGTGGGGTGAACAGGAACAGCAAGCGGCTGCCCGTATTTATACGATGCTTCGCACCTTAAGTAACAACCAGTTAACGGGGGTATCAGAAAATCTGCAGCCCGGTACATTTTGGTCATTAGATTAATTTGAGGCTTTCCCGGAAATTTTTACCTACCTTGTCATTGCTGGCATTTTTAGCGGTGTGGCAAGGTTTGGCGGTCTATTCAAACAGCAATGCCTTGCCAGCGCCAGAAGTGGTGGCCAAGGTTTTTTGGCAAAGTTGTATAACAGGACAGCTTCCTTTTCATCTGGGTGTTACTTTGCTCAGGTTGGTGGTTAGTTTTTCTATCGCCATGTTGTTAGGGTGCGCGATAGGTATCGCTCTTGGCCGTAATAAAAAGCTGGATGCTTTCTTCGATAACTGGCTGGTTATTTTTTTAAATATTCCGGCTCTGGTTGCCATTATTTTGTGTTATGTCTGGTTTGGCTTGGTTGAGTCCGCTGCCATACTGGCGGTTGTGGTCAACAAATTACCTAACGTTATTGTTACTATCAGGGAAGGTACTCGTACGCTTGATCAGGATTTGCTGGATATGGCGCGTTGCTATGGCTTTAGTCGGCGTAAAACGTTGGCTCATGTCATATGGCCGCAACTACATCCTTTTATTATGGGGGCGACGCGCTCCGGTTTGGCGTTAATCTGGAAAATTATTCTGGTAGTTGAGTTGTTGGGTCGTAGCAACGGGATGGGCTATCAGCTGCATTTGTTCTTTCAGTTATTTGATGTTGCCAGTATTTTGGCTTATACGATTGCTTTTGTTGCGGTCATTCAATTGATAGAAGTGATGATCTTGAAGCCACTCGATAAAAAGGCTCTACGGTGGCGACGATGATGAATATTCAAATTAATATCGATAGTAAAACTTATCCGGCAATAGCTCAGGCAAGGCATCATGTGGCGATTGCTGATTTTAAGTTATCGCTGAAATCCGGTGAGTTTGTTTGTCTGGTTGGTCCCTCCGGTTGTGGAAAGACCACTTTATTAAATATTATTGCTGGTTTGGATAATGATTACGAGGGAGATATTTTCGTTGGACAGGCGCATTCGCATCCAAAAATTGGCTATATTTTCCAGAATCCACGCTTGCTGCCTTGGCGAACTGTTCGCGAGAATATAGAATTAGTGCTGGATGGTAATCAGTCTCCGACTGTTATTGATCCATTGCTTGAAGTTATGCAATTAACCCAGTCTCAACATGTTTATCCTGAGCGGTTATCGGTAGGCATGAGTCGCAGAGTCTCAATTATTCGGGCTTTTGCTGTTGATCCTGATGTCTTGCTAATGGATGAGCCCTTCGTATCGCTGGATGCGCCGACAGCCCGGCAAGTAAGAGAGTTGCTGCTAACGTTGTGGCAAGAGCGACCGCATACGGTATTATTTGTTACTCATGATTTGCGTGAGGCTATCACTATGGCCGATCGGCTTATCTTTTTATCGGCTGCTCCGATGTCTGTCATCAGTGAAATCACGGTACCCATTTCGAGATCCGAGCGTAATAATGAAAGTACTATTGAAGCATTCAGGCAAAATTTGATCAACAATTACCCTGAAATAAAGCAGTTGTTGTAAGCGATTTTTTACCAATAATTGGGGTTTTATGTCGCTTTTATTTGGCAGGGAATGGTAAGAAAATGAGGATTGTATTGCTGTAGGTTTTTTTGTTATAAGTTAACAAGAAAGAAAATACTTTTCTTCAGTCAAAAAAAAGGCCGTATCTCAAAAAGTCCGGCCTTTTTACTAAGCAATTACTAAAGATGTTAAGCGATAGCTTTTACTTTTGAATTCAGTCTGCTCTTACCGCGTGCGGCTTTATTCTTGTGAATAATGCCTTTATTGACTGCGGAATCTATAATGGGTACTACAATTTGATAGGCGGCTTGCGCTTTCTCTTTGTCGCCAGCATTAACGGCGGCAATCACTTTTTTTACAAAGGTACGTAAGTTGCTACGTTGTCCGGCGTTGCGAATACGGCTTTTTTCCGCTTGCCGCGCGCGTTTTTTAGCTTGTGCTGTATTAGCCATAGTGTCTCGATGCGTTCATGTATGAGTTAAATAGCCCTACATTATCTTTTTAAATGCTATTATTGTCAACAATTAACGTTCTGTAAAACGACTAACCTTGAGTCATCAGCTTTTTAAGCCAATTGCCAGTGCCAACAGGTTGACGATCATTCCCCGTATTCCCGTATTTGTAAGCGTTATTTAATGACCTGTTTTTTAGTGCTGATGTTGCATCAATGAGTTGTTGTAATGCTTAACAGGGTTGTGCAGTGGGGGATTATAAGTTCATATCCGTCAAATAGTGAGGGGTGGAGCAATTTTATCGTTTGCCTGTTATTGATGGTTACCGCATTTAAGTGTGGCACATGATAGAATAAATTTTTTTTATTCTCAAAAGGATCATGCGTTTAATTAGAGGCTTATCTCATTTAGAACCATTTAAAAACGGTTGCGTACTGACTATTGGCAATTTTGACGGATTGCATTTAGGTCATCAAACCGTGATAAAAAAACTCGCTGAGCGTGGCCATGCGCTTGGCTTACCTGTTGTGGTTATGGTTTTTGAGCCGCAACCGCTGGAATATTTTCTGGGTGATAATGCTCCTTCACGCTTGATGTGTTTACGGGAAAAAGTTATCAAGTTTGCTAAATTACCCGTTGATAACTTGCTGATAGTGCGATTTAATCGGTATTTTGCCAATTGTGATGCCGAGCAGTTTATTGATGATGTTTTAATAGACAAGCTCAATGTTAAGCACCTCGTGATCGGCGATGATTTTCATTTTGGTAAAGCCAGGCGAGGTAATTTTGTTATGCTCAAGGAAAAGGGCAGGCATTTTGGCTTTAGCGTTGAAGATACCGGATCTTACGAGGTAGCTGGATTGCGTATTAGCAGTACAATTATCAGGGATGCGCTAGGTTCGGGTGATTTGCCGCAAGCCGAGAAATTGTTGGGTCACTGTTATTCGGTGTGTGGGCGGGTAGCTCACGGCGATAAACGCGGCAGGACGATTGGCTATCCCACTGCCAATATAAGAATGTTTAGAAAAAATACGCCTGTTAATGGCGTATTTGCCGTTACCATGACAGGGATTGATGGTGTGGAATTTGAAGGCGTTGCTAATGTGGGCACCAGACCAACCGTTGATGGCGACTCCAAGGTAATTCTTGAAACTTATTTATTCGATTTTGATAAGGAAATCTACGGGCGTTATGTGGAAGTGCATTTTAAACAAAAAATCAGGGATGAATTGCGCTTCCAATCACTGGAACAACTGAAGGCCCAGATCGAAAAAGATGTGGCTGAGGCTATAAAAATTTTTGCTGAGATTAAAAAATTATGACAACAGATTATAAAAAAACACTTAATTTACCCAATACTGCTTTCCCTATGAAAGGCAATCTGGCGCAACGTGAGCCGGAACGGTTAAAAAAATGGAACGACGCCGACTTGTATCTAAAAATCAGGGAAGTCTTTGCCGGTCGTCCCCAGTTTGTACTCCATGATGGGCCTCCCTATGCCAATGGCGAGATTCACATAGGTCATGCCGTTAATAAAGTCTTAAAAGATATTATTGTGAAATCAAAAACCCTGAGCGGTTTTGATGCACCTTATGTACCGGGTTGGGATTGCCACGGTTTGCCTATTGAATTGATGGTGGAAAAGAAGATCGGAAAGGCGGGGGTTAAAGTATCGCCTGCCGTTTTTCGTAAAGCTTGTCGTGAATATGCGGGTAAGCAAGTCAATATACAAAAAGAAGCGTTTGTCCGCTTGGGTATTTTGGGGGATTGGGATAATCCTTACTTAACCATGGATTATGCTTTTGAAGCCAATATCGTACGCTCGCTGGGAAAAATCACCCAAAAAGGTCATATTGTCGCGGGTGCCAAGCCCGTGCATTGGTGTACCGATTGCGGCTCTGCCTTGGCAGAAGCGGAGGTTGAATATGAAGATAAACATTCGCCAGCAATTGATGTACGTTTTCAGATAGTTGATGAAGACGGCTTTATGGGTTTGTGTCATCACGCGCCTGAACATGAAGGTCGAGGTGCCTTATCGGTGGTGATATGGACGACAACGCCATGGACCTTGCCTGCTAATCAGGGTGTTGCTTTAAATGCGGATTTTGAATACGTCGTGGTTCAATGCGAAACAGAACGTCTGGTGGTTGCTGAAGCGTTACTGAAAGATACGATGCTGCGTTATGGTAATGAAAGTTATCATGTTATCGGTTACTGTAAAGGTTCTGCCTGGGAACATCAGTTGCTACAACATCCTTTTTATGATCGGCAAGTACCCATTATTCTGGGTGACCATGTTACTCTGGAGGCGGGTACAGGTGCCGTACATACAGCGCCAGGCCATGGTCAGGACGATTATGTCGTTGGCCAGAAATATGGTTTGCCGGTTGATAACCCTGTTGGTGCTGATGGCGTATTTTTGCCAAATACCGAGCTCTTTGCCGGCGAACATGTGTTCAATGCCAATGCTCATGTTTTGGAAGTGCTGGAAGCCAAAGGCAAGCTGGTACATCATCATGCTATTTTGCACAGTTATCCGCATTGCTGGCGCCATAAAACTCCGATTATTTTTAGAGCAACGCCACAATGGTTTATCTCTATGGATAAAAACAAGTTGCGTGAGCAGGCATTAAGTGAAGCCAATCGTGTAACCTGGCTTCCAGAATGGGGTCAGGCACGTATAGAAAGTATGATAGAAGGCCGTCCTGATTGGTGTATTTCACGCCAACGTACCTGGGGCGTACCGATAACCTTTTTTATTCATAAAGAAACGCGTGAACTGCATCCGCGCACGGGCGAGTTGATTGAACAAGTTGCCAGGCGGATTGAAGAAAAGGGTATAGAAGCGTGGTTTGAATTAGAAAAGGAAGAGTTACTTGGCGTAGAGGCTGTCGACTACGAAAAAATGACCGATACCCTCGATGTTTGGTTTGATTCGGGTGTTACCCATGCCTGTGTGTTGGATAAACGCGAGCAGTTGACGTTTCCGGCTGACTTGTATCTGGAAGGTTCTGATCAACATCGTGGCTGGTTTCAATCATCCTTGTTAACCTCAATAGCGATGAATGATGTAGCGCCTTACAAAGCCGTATTGACCCATGGTTTTACCGTGGACAAGAACGGTGAAAAAATGTCCAAATCTAAAGGTAATGTCATTCCGCCGCAAGCCGTCATGAAAAACCTGGGAGCCGATGTGTTGCGCCTATGGATTGCCTCGACTGATTATCGTAGTGAAATGCGTGTGTCTGATGAAATTCTGGAGCGCACCTCGGATGGTTACAGGCGCTTAAGAAATACGGCGCGATTTCTGTTATCAAATCTGAATGATTTTAATCCTGCGCAGGATTTAGTCGATACGACTGATTTATTGGCACTGGATCGTTGGGTGATAGATAGAACTTTGGTATTGCAAGAGGAGGTTAAAGCCGCTTACGACACTTATCAATTTCAGTTACTGTATCAAAAAATACATCATTTCTGCGTGATTGACCTGGGTGGGTTTTATCTGGATATTATTAAAGACCGGCAATATACGGCAAAAGCCGACGGTTTGGCCCGGCGTTCTGCACAAACGGCCATGTATTATGTATTGGAAGCATTGACGCGTTGGTTGGCGCCTATTATTAGTTATACCGCCGATGAAATCTGGCAGTATATGCCCGGTGAGCGCAGTGAGTCGGTATTTCTGGAAACCTGGTATCAAGGTCTGGTTAAGCTGGATGACAGTTCGGCAATGAACCGCGAATTCTGGCAAAAAGTGATGTCGGTACGAACCGCTGTTGGTAAGGAATTGGAGAAAAGTCGCGGTAAAGGCGATATAGGTTCTTCCCTTAATGCTGAAGTGGAGTTGTACTGTAATACCGAATTTTTTGATACCTTAAATCAGTTGGCAAGTGAATTGCATTTTATTTTTATTACTTCCGAGGTATCGCTTATCGCGGAACAATTTTGCCCGGACGATGCCATTCAAACCGAGCTTGAGGGTGTTAAATTAAAAGTGATTGTCTCCGGGCATAAAAAGTGTGTACGCTGCTGGCATCAACGTTACGACGTTGGCGAGTATGCAGAGCATCCTGAGCTCTGTGGACGTTGCGTCGAAAACGTAGCGGGCGCTGGTGAACACCGACATTATGCGTGATTTTAGTATGTTGAAATGGCTGGGATTATCGTTATTCACAATACTATTGGATCAGGGCAGCAAGCTGGCTATAAATAGTTCCATGCAGCTGTATCAATCCATTCCGATTTTGTCTTTTTTTAAATTGACCTATGTGCACAACAAGGGAGCAGCGTTTAGTTTTTTAAGTGAAGCAGGAGGTTGGCAACGCTGGTTTTTTGCCGGACTGGCTCTAGTTATTAGTATGGTTATAGCCGTTTGGCTGTCACGTCTGAAACGACACGAGACTTTGATGGCGGTGGCCTTGTCTTTGGTTTTGGGAGGGGCGATCGGCAATCTGATTGATCGGTTGGCATATGGTTATGTCATCGATTTTCTTGATGTTTATTACCAAACCTGGCATTGGCCGGCTTTTAATGTTGCCGATTCTGCTATTACTTTGGGTGTTATGCTAATGCTTGCAGAGTCATTTGGCTTGGGTGGCCCGAAAAAAACCGATTAAAGGCTGAAGGCAAAAAATGTAAGTTTTTGCCTTCAAGCGATTTCTTGTGAATAATACTCGGCTAAGTGCCTGTTTTTCGCGCCTGGACAACTGCTCTTGTGCTTCTTAATGAGATTACGGTTAATGTCTTGCAGTTGCTGTAAATAAACAAAAATCTTGCGCCACTTGGGTATATTAATTTTTGGATATTATCTAAATGGCTTTTACTTGATTTTTTGCCAATCAAACGATGCGCCCGGATCAGTTTTTCGTCCGGGTGCAATCTCACTATGTCCTGTTATTCGCTGTCTCGATAGTTTGGGGTAAGTTTTAAGCAAGGTATTAATGACGACGATAAGGCGCTCATATTGAGCTTCGGTGTAAGCAACCGATTCGGTGCCTTCAAGTTCAATGCCTATGGAAAAATCATTACAATTATTTTGTCCGTCATAGTTTGATTCGCCGGCATGCCAGGCGCGTTTGTCAAAAGGTACATACTGCACACAACTTCCGTTTCGTTTAATCAGTAAATGTGCAGATACCGTAAGCTGATGAATTTCTTTAAAATAAGGATGGTCATCAGGGTTGAGAGAATTACAAAATAGCTGGTCTATATAAGGGGTATCGAATTTACCTGGCGGTAGACTAATACAGTGAATGACCAATAATGAAATATCGGCAGGGTCAGTACGATCATTACAGTTGGGCGAGGGAATTTTGATAATATCGGTTAGCCAGTGCTGGTCTATATTCATCATTTAATAGCCGTCTAAAACGTAAACAAATCGAACTATCTGCGATAAAATAATCATTATTATTGGTTGGAATAGTCTGTGAAATATCGGCATTTGATTGTTAAAGCATAATAACTTATTTAATGATACGCAATACTTGGCCGATATTTTGTGGCAATAAATAGACATTAAAAAGAAAATTTACAATTTTAGTTAAATAAGTCTTGGCACTTATTTAACAGTACAAACAAAAGAGGATTTTTATGGCAAATTTAATTTATAAACGTTTATCCAAGTTGGCGTTGGTAGCGTTGCTTGCCGGTTGTGCCAGTGAGCCAGTGCCTCATCAGGTTGAAGAGATAAAGAGCAGTCCTCAGAAAACCGAGGCGCCTCCAGCACGTTATCCGCAAAATCGTCGCATCCAACAATCTCCGGATAGTTATGGGAAATCGCCGTATTCAAGCAGTTATGGGTATGGGGCCTATAAGTTGACGGGCACTTACGCCAACTCGCCAGCAATACGAAGCTTTATTCAGCATATGGTGAGTAAACAGGGTTTTTCTGAAACCTATTTAAACGGCTTGTTTTCGCGTGCCAATCGTCTGGATTCGGTTATTCGCCTGGAAAGTCCTGCACCTTATACAGGGCCATCAAAGCCGCAGTTGGGTAGTTGGACACGCTATCGTAACAAGTTCCTTACTGACGCACATATTAGTAACGGTGTAGAGTTTTGGCGAAATAATGCCGATGCCATTCAACAAGCCAGTGCTACTTACGGCGTTGATGCTGAATATATTGTCGGCATTATTGGTGTAGAGACTTATTTTGGCAAAAATTTTGGTAAAACCTGCATTATTGATGCACTAACGACCTTATCGTTTGATACTTCCAGGCGCGCCAAATATTTTACCTCTGAGTTGGAAAATTTTTTGCTGATGACTCGCGATGAAGGCTTTGATCCACGTCAGCCACAAGGTTCGTGGGCTGGCGCCATGGGTTATGGGCAATTTATGCCCAGCAGTTTTCGAAAGTTGGCAGTGGATTTTAATAATGACGGGCGTCGGGACCTCTGGCATCCCAAGGATGCTGTTGGTAGTGTAGCCAATTATTTTTCGCGTAGTGGTTGGCAGTTACATAGTCCGGTAACAAAACGATCCGGTCCGGCTAACGATGATGCTGTTATTGAACTGAGTACTTACGAGGGTAATGAATTTTGGCGTGTTTATCCTAATTTTAAAGTCATCAAGAAATACAATAATAGCAATAAATATGCGATGGCGGTGCATCAGTTGGCGCAGGCAATCAAGCAAAAATATCAACAAACCTATACTGCTGGTAGTGGCTATTCAATAAATTAAATTGATCGCCTGAATCTCACAGGATGATGGTGATTGCAACCTGGCAAAGATACCCTGCCTGGAAAGACCATGCTGTTGTAAAGTGATAATTAGCCGGATATCTATCCGGTTAATTTAACGGCTGGGATGATTCATTGAAATCACAAACTTTTATTATCACTGATGCTTTTTAGTTGTTATAGTAAATGCTGTTTTGAAATTAACAGGTAGGCTTTATTAAGATTTTACCTGCGGAAAATAGCCATTGATTGTTTAATTATTCTGTAAGAGGTGAGCCATGCATGCATTAAAAATCCCCTTTTCCCTATTGGTATTATTGGTCTGTTTTTGGATGGCACCTGTTTTTGCTGCCGACATAGCGGCTGGCGAACAAAAAGCGGCTACTTGTATGGGGTGTCATGGGCCTCAAGGTAAAAGCAAAAGTCCTCAGTGGCCTAATTTAGCGGCGCAACAAGCGTCATATATCGTCAGTCAACTGCATGCATTTAAGTCGGGAACACGCAATAACCCTATGATGCAATCCGTGGCTGCCAATTTGAGTGACGACGATATTAATAATTTGGCGGCTTATTATTCCAGGCAACCTGCCGTTAGCGCCGGCGGTGATGCAGCTTTGGCAAAATCAGGGCAGACCAAGGCAAGTATGTGTTTAGGGTGTCATGGGGCATCAGCTGAAGGTAATGGCCAGTTTCCAAGACTTGCCGGTCAACACCCCGATTACCTGGTCAAGCAATTAAATAGTTTTAAGGAAAAAGTACGTCAAAACGGACACATGCAGGCCATTGCCAATATGCTTTCTGAAGACGATATGAAAGCTTTGGCAGCCTATTTTGGCTCTTTGTAATGCTAACCTTATCTGCTTGCAAATACCTGCTCATGTAACTTCTGCTTGATAACAGGCAAACTGCAAAAATATAAATTAATAGCACCAAGAAGATCACGAAAATTTGTTTCTTCATGACCTGCTTGGTGCATAAAAAATTATTAATCGCCTGTTTGCCAATTTTTTGCCCCTAGCTTACTTAATTTCAGGCCTTATTAGGGGTTAATTGAAGCCTCAATCATTAAATAATATGGCAACTAAATCACAAGCTAAAATTTTTATAAAAAACTTATTTCCACTATTTCTGTCAATGCTGTTTCAATAAATACGTTGCATAAAATCGCTTGATTCTATTGCGTCATAAAATTAGGGTAGTCTGTGGGTATTGTAAAGTACAAAATAGTTTCAACCATGAACATAAAGTGTGTGTCGGTAAGCTTGTTATTTGGGAGCTTGATTTTTTTTTCTGGCACAGTTTTTAGCAATACAGTAGACCAACAAAGGCAGGATTTTTTGTTGGCAGAAAAAATGACCAATCAAGACAATGAGGGTGACTTTGTAACCTTGAGTTCGACGCTCGCAGATTATCCGCTTTATCCTTATTTACAGTACCAGTGGTTAAAAAATAATTTATCAAAAACGGATAATATCCTGGCTTTTTTATCAACCTATAAAGAGTCCCGCTATGCAGATTTACTGCGCTCTACATGGCTGAATTATCTTGCTGATAATGAACGTTGGCTTGAGTTTATTCACTATTATCAGGCCAATGATAGCACCGCACTTGAATGTCAGTTTTATTGGGCAACTTATAAAGTAGGTGATCAACAGTTGGCCCTGAACGCAGCAAAACGTTTATGGGCTGTAGGGGATACACAACCTAAAGAATGTGATCCGCTATTGTCGGCATTAGCTCTATCGCCTGCTTTAACTCCTGATTTGATTTGGCAACGCTTTGAGTTGGCGTTAAAAAAAGATAATAAATCCTTGGCAAGTTATGTACAGCATTTGCTGAATAAACCCGATCAGGATCTTGCCGAAATTTGGCTGCAGATTCATAACAAGCCGACATTAATCCAGGATAGTTTATTTTTGGGTGGGAATGAGCGGCAAGGTCATATTTTTGCACATGGCATAGATAGAATGGCCAAATCAGATCTGGATTTGGCGATTACTATCTGGGATAGCAGAAAACACAATCTGGTTATAGATAGCCAAACGGCCCGGCAACTTGAGCTCAGACTTGCACTGGCGTTGGCGCGGGCCCGTGACAACAGGGCTTATGATCGTTTGAATCAGTTGGTTACTGTTGATGCAGAAGCCAGGGAGTGGAAAGTCAGAGCGGCCTTGCTTGAACAGAATTGGCAGCATGTTGGCTTGGCACTAACGGGTTTAAGTTTTGAAGAGCAGCAAGCCCCACAGTGGCAATACTGGCAAGCGCGGTCTTTGATCGAAACAGGAAACGTTTTACAGGGGCAGTCTGTTTATAATCAACTGTCGCAAGATAGAAGTTTTTATGGTTTTATGGCTGCCGATGCTATTAATAAACCGTATTTTTTAGCAGATAAACCTGTTGTTATGGCCGGGAATGCATTAGAAAAATTGGCGCAAACGACTGATTTTAAAGTTGTCCATGAGCTGATCGCCTTGGATCGCGACTTGGAAGCAAAGCGACAGTGGTGGTTTGCTTTAAAAAAACTATCCAAAGAGCAAGTGATGATTGCGGCTAAATTAGCCGAGCAGTGGCAATGGGATCAGGTTGCCATTATTACTTTAGTCAAAGCCGATTATTGGGATGATTTAGCCTTGCGGTTTCCTTTGCGTTATTTAAGTCAGGTTCAAAGTAATGCTGATAAGCAAGATCTTGATCCAGCCATTATTTTTGGCCTGATTCGTCAGGAAAGCATGGTGGATAAGGATGCGAAATCCGCAGTGGGTGCGCGCGGATTAATGCAGATCATGCCGGCAACGGGTCAGCAGATTGCACGTAATCTTAATGAACCCTGGCAGGCAGAAAATAGTTTGTTTGTTCCGGATGTTAATATTAAATATGGTACTTTTTACTATAAACAGTTATTAAACCGGTTTGATGGACATTTCGCATTGGCAATGGCAGCTTATAATGCGGGGCCAAACCGGGTAGTAAAATGGTTGCCTGTTGAGGGTTCGGTACCTGCCGATATTTGGATTGAAACAATTCCTTACAAAGAAACCAGAAAATATGTCACTTCTGTGCTGTCTTACGCTATTATTTATCAGCAAAGAATACAAAGAAATGCATTAAAAATTACAAAAATGCTGTTTGATGTACGTCCCCATTAAAAATTCAGCTGATTTTTTTTGGTGTCTGTTAGATAATACCCCTATTAAACTATAAGAATAATTATTAAGGTACACGAATAGCATGCACAAACAGCATAGTTTTACGCGCGAAGAACTATTGAAGTCCGGTAGAGGGGAGTTATACGGACCTAAAAATGCGCAATTACCTCTACCAAACATGCTAATGATGGATCGTATTACCCATATATCCGAGGAAGGCGGTACCTATGGAAAGGGTGAAATCATTGCCGAGCTGGATATAAATCCTGATTTGTGGTTTTTTGCCTGTCACTTTCAGGGTGATCCTGTGATGCCCGGTTGCTTAGGGCTAGATGCCATGTGGCAACTAGTGGGCTTTTATTTATGCTGGATGGGCGGACCAGGAAAAGGACGTGCTTTAGGTGTGGGCGAAGTTAAGTTTACTGGACAAGTCCTGCCCACTGCCAAAAAAGTAACATATAAAATTAATTTGAAAAGACTGATTATGCGGAAACTGGTCATGGGTATAGCGGATGCTACCATGGAAGTCGATGGCAAGGTTATCTATGAAGCCACGGATCTGCGGGTTGGTTTATTTACTTCTACAGAAGATTTTTAAGGGTCAAAAGTAAAATGAAAAGAGTCGTAGTAACCGGTTTAGGCATTGTTTCCAGTATAGGGAATAACCGAAAAGAGGTTGTCGATTCCTTAAGACAAGGTCGTTCAGGAATCACTTTTTCAAAAGTTTATGAGGATTTGGGTTTTCGTAGCCATGTGCACGGCCCGATTAACATAGACCTGGATGCCTTCATTGATCGTAAAACCAAACGTTTTATGGGTGACGGAGCCGCTTTTAACTATATCGCGATGCAACAGGCCATTGCTGATTCAGGTTTAAATGAGGCCGACGTGTCTAATTTCAGAACCGGTCTGGTGATGGGTTCAGGCGGGCCTTCAACTTCAAATATTGTTGATGCGGCAGATATCCTGCGCGAAAAAGGTATTAAAAAAGTGGGTCCCTATATGGTACCCAGAAGCATGTCCAGTACCAATACGGCTTGCCTGGCAACACCGTTTAAAATTAAAGGTGTTAATTACTCCATTAGTTCAGCATGTGCGACCAGTGCCCATTGTATTGGTCATGCCATGGAGCTAATTCAGATGGGTAAGCAGGACGTGGTGTTTGCTGGTGGTGGTGAAGAAGTGCACTGGACCATGTCGGTACTGTTTGATGCCATGGGTGCTTTGTCTTCCAAGTATAATGACATGCCCACTACCGCTTCCCGGCCTTATGATGAAACCCGTGATGGTTTTGTTATCTCCGGTGGTGGTGGTGTTTTAGTCATTGAAGAACTGGAGCATGCCAAAGCACGTGGTGCCAAGATATACGCTGAGTTGGTTGGTTACGGTGCAACTTCTGATGGTTATGACATGGTTCAACCGTCAGGTGAAGGTGCTGTGCGCTGCATGCAGCAAGCTATGGCCACAGTGGACGGCACTATTGATTATATCAATGCCCATGGCACCAGCACACCGGTTGGCGATACCAAAGAACTGGGTGCTTTGCGTGCGGTATTCGGAGAAGGCAATATACCTTGGGTCAGTTCCACCAAATCACTGACCGGCCATGCTTTGGGCGCAGCTGGCGTTAATGAAGCCATTTATTCATTATTAATGATGGAAGAGAACTTTCTTAGCGCTTCAGCCAATATAACGCAAATTGATCCCGGCGCCGAGGGCATTCCTATTGTTCGTGAGCATCAGGATAACGTTACTTTAAATACTATTATGTCGAATAGTTTTGGTTTTGGCGGCACCAATGCAACCTTGATTTTCCAACGTTACAACGGTTAATATTTTTCTTATCGGGATTCAGCAGGTTATGAATCCCGATTTTCTTTTCTCCTTAGGAATGGGCATAAAATAACGCGAACAAGTTATAAAATGCACATTGCTTCATCATCTAATATAATTCTGACCATGTCAGATCATACGCAAAAATCCAGAATTCAATTTAACAAATTACAAAAACGTTTACGGCACACTGTCGGTGATGCGATTGTCGATTACAATATGATCGAGAATGGCGATAAGGTGATGGTTTGCCTGTCAGGAGGAAAAGATTCCTTTACGTTATTAGACGTTCTGATGGGGTTACAGAAAACCGCGCCTATCGATTTTGAATTGATAGCGGTTAATCTTGATCAAAAACAACCGGGCTTTCCCGAGCATGTTTTACCCACCTATCTTAAATCCCTGGGCGTGCCTTATCACATCATTGAAAAAGATACTTACAGCGTAGTCAAGCGCGTTATTCCTGAAGGTAATACCACTTGTGGCTTGTGTTCGCGCTTACGGCGCGGAACCTTATACGGCTATGCCGAAGCCAACGGGATTAACAAAATAGCTTTGGGGCATCATCGTGATGATATTCTGGAAACATTTTTTCTGAATATTTTCTACGGTGGAAAACTTAAAGCCATGCCACCCAAATTGTTGAGTGACGATAAAAAGAATATCGTTATCAGGCCGCTGGCTTATACCCGTGAGAAAGATATAGAGCGTTTTGCCGCCTTCATGGATTACCCCATTATTCCCTGTAATTTATGTGGTTCTCAGGCTAACCTGCAAAGACAAGCGATGAAAGTCATGTTAAAAAGTTGGGATAAGCAATTTCCGGGGCGACTGGAAACCATCTTTACCAGTCTACAGAATGTTGCACCTTCACAACTGGCCGACCGGCAATTATTTGATTTCACAGGATTGATGCGCAGTCAGCAAACTGAAGGAGAAATTCTTTCATTTAATGCGGGTTTAGACGTATTAGCCAGATAAGGGCTAATTTAAGTTACTGCTCCACTTTTTTACAGCGGATCAGGTGATGTCCAGAAATAATAATGCCCATCAGTCGGGTATATTCTTGGATGTCGCAGGTTCCCGATAAAACCCTTCAGCCTTTCAGAAATATCTGCTTGCCATTATTTATTGGTGATTAGTATTCCTTTGATTCCTGGTTAATTTTAATAATTGCTCGTGTACCTCTATGACATCCATACAATATATTGACACCCCTGATCAGCTGGCCAAACTGTGCGAACAGATAAAGAAAGAATCCTGGTTGGCACTTGATACCGAGTTTTTGCGTGAAAAGACGTATTATCCAAAATTTTGTTTGTTGCAAATAGCCACACCGGAATGGGTTGCCTGTATTGATCCGATAGCGTTACCGAATCTGGATGATCTTTTTGAAGCCATATACAATCCTGCCATTGTTAAAGTATTTCATTCTTGCCGACAAGATCTGGAAATTTTTCATCAATGGACCGGTAAAGTACCCGGACCGATTTTTGATACCCAAATCGCTGCACCTTTGTTGGGTTTTCAAGATAATCCCGGTTACGCCATGCTGGTTTCCAGTTTACTCAGTGTTAATTTGAACAAAGCCCATACCCGTGCAGACTGGAGCAAGCGGCCATTAACCGAAGCGGAAATTGAATATGCAGCTGATGATGTCATTTATTTATGCCAGATTTATCAGATTATGGTTCAAAAGCTGACTGAATTGGGACGTATTGATTGGCTAAAACATGACTTTGCCGAGCTGACAAATCCGGCGATTTATCAAGTAGATCCTGAAAAAGCCTGGTTTAAAATTAAAGGCAAAAATAAATTAACCGGCAAGCAATTGTCCATTATTCAAACTCTGGCGCAATGGCGAGAAAAAACTGCGCAAGCGGAAGATCGTCCTAAAAGCTGGCTGTTACGTGATGAATTGCTGTTTGATCTGGCCAAGTTACAGCCTGAAACCGTTGCAGAGTTAGCCAATGTGCGAGGTATCAATGAGCGCGCTGTTAACCGTTACGGTAAAGAGCTGTGCCAGTTAATTACTGATGCCAAAAATCGTGCGCCGTTGCCTTTACATGAAAAAGACCGACCCGCCAAAAAAACCCAGCAAGAAGAAGCCATACTGGATATTTTAACGGCATTAGTCAGAGTACGCGCAGAAGAAAATGCCTTAAATCCGACTATTCTGGCTTCACGTAAAGACCTTGAAGAGTTGTTGTTTAATGATGATGAAGATTGTCCCTTACTCCATGGTTGGCGTTTTACCATGGCAGGCAGGGAATTGGTCGGCTTGTTAAAAGGCCAATTGTTACTGGGTATCGACTCGGACAAATTGGCTATTATTGAAAAATAATTTTTTAATAAGTACGGCCATTTGCATACCTCCTTATATAGATTTTCAGATAAATAGTTTGGGCTCAAAATTTCATGTAATGGAAATTCAATTTCTGAACGACGATAGACCTTAAGCTTATGACGCCAATCACTGATCAAATATTCGACAGCTTACAAACCGTGCAACGTCCCGGTGACTTTTATGCCACCGGCAGCCTGGATATATTCTTGCCGCAATTAGAGGTTGCCGGTGTCGGCAGGATTGCTTTGCCATTATTATCAATGCAGGCAGAGTAACTGGTTGCTATGGCCGAACAAGCCCCTTATGGTCGCGGTCAAGAAACCTTGGTCGATACTGATGTGCGGCGCACTTGGCAGATTGATGCAGGGCAAGTTACGATCAAGGGTAAGCATTGGCCAGAAAATCTGACCACGATTGTCAGTCGTTGTGCGGCAGGGTTAGGAGTTAGTGGCGAGGTTCAGGCTGAGCTGTATAAGCTGCTGGTCTACGATGCGGGCAGTTTTTTTGTCAGTCACTGTGACTCGGAAAAAACACCGGGTATGTTTGCCACTCTGGTCATTGTATTACCCTCAGAATATCAAGGCGGCGAACTAGTGGTAAAGCATCAGCAAGAAGCTGTCACCTTGGATTTACATCGTGACGATGCCGCCGAAATCGGTTATGCCGCATTTTATGCTGATTGCGTACATGAGGTATTGCCTGTCACCCAAGGCTGTCGGCTTACCTTGATTTACAACCTGATCCGTACTGACAAAAAATTGCCTTTGCCGAAACCGCCAGATTACCATCAAGAGCAAGACTTGGTAGCGGCCTTGTTACATAACTGGTCGACCTTGCTTAAGGCGGCGCCTGGCGACGAAATACCGGAAAAATTGATTTACCTGCTGGAACATGCCTATGCGCCCGCAGAGTTGGGATTTGATACACTAAAAAACGCCGATGCGGCAGTGGCCGAGGTGTTGGTGGCGGCAGCTGAACAAGCTGATTGTGAGATTCATCTGGCGTTGGTGTCGGTTGAGGAAAGTGGCAGTGCTGAATATTCCGGTGGCTACGGAGGTCATTGGGGTGATGAGTCGGAGGATGACGATTTTGAAGTTGACGAAGTTTTTGAGCGCACCGAAACCATTTCCGAATGGCGGCGCAGGGATGGCAAACCCTCTCCTTTGCCTACACTGCCGTTTAGCGAGCATGAATTTTGCCCAACGGCGGCTTACGAAGCTATTGAGCCTAATGACATCGAGTTTCAAGAAGCCACCGGCAATGCCGGAGCTTCTTTTGAACGCACCTATCAAGCAGCCGCCTTGGTGGTTTGGCCTAAAGCATTCAACCTGGTTATTATTAACCAAGCAGGATTCGCGGCGACATTGCCGGTGTTGCGGGATTTTTGTCAACGCTGGGAAGATGAATGTCAAGACCAAAATTCAAGCCTATGGCAAGATGCTCATACGCTGGCGGGTTATATGTTGCGCGATATCTTTCGCGAAAACACCAACAATCCTAATGGCTATCAAAGCCGCAGCAGTGACCATGAATTTTTAGAGTGCCTGTTTCGTTTGCGTGACAGCCACTGTGTCAATGGTTATTGGCAGGGTATCGCCGGACGCGGTTTTTATCAAAAGAAAGACAGTGATGCTCTGGTGCAAACTGCAACGCTTGTGCCTTGGCCTGTTGCGGTCAAAACCTTGAAGCAAGCGTTCCCTTTAAGTGTCGCTAAAGCTTATGAAGCGTGTGCTGCGCTATTGGCCGGTTTATGTGCTGCCGAACCCGATACTGCCGCAGACCTCAATAATGCCGCGCAAATCTTATGGGCGGCACTGCCGGGAGACCCGCAACGTTTCCCTGAGCTACAACCTTGGGAACGTGGCAGAATGACGGTCAACGATGAATTAGTGCCATAAATACCGCACTGGCCGACAATGCCTTGGCTTATTTTCTGGCTTGGTCTGCTGTTTATGATGTCGATAAAATCTTGGTAGCAGCCGTCTTGTCCCTCACTCAATCTGAGCTCCATCGCAACCTGCCGGCCATCACGGGATTACGGGCAGCTGTGATTAAGCATATCAATGTGAGGGTGATGATGGCATTGGAGCCGCCAGCAGATTGGCAACGAGACAGCCAAATAACTTGCGACTGTCAAGATTGCACGGCATTGAAGTCATTTTTGGACGACCCGACACAACCTAAATGGACTCTTAAGGCCGTTGAGGCAAGACGCAAGCATGTTGAACAAATAATCAAACAACACCCAAACGATGTTAATTGCGCTACTCAACGCATCGGCAGTCCCCATACATTAATTTGCACCAAAAACCAGGCCAGTTATCAACGGCGTGTTGACCAACGCACGCATGACTTGAATGTGTTGACGAGTTTGAGTGCAGTTTGATGATGGTCGATCATAAGGATTTGTTCAAATAACGGGAATCAATGGCTGGGGGCCAGAGTAAAGTTAAATCTAAGTTTACTCTGATTCCGGTTATGAATATTGTAATGTCGGGCAACGATGAAGCTGCGATTCCTTTCACCGAAGTGGGATTGAAGTTAATGGCAAAGGTTGTGGGGGGGGGTAAGCAAAAAGTGTCAGCAGAATTAACAGCCAAAGCTGCACTTGTTTCTGTGTGCGGATAAATTTCGTAGACTGAAAGCAACTCTCATGCTTTGTACTTCTTTATAAGGAAGGCGAATAGAGACCAAATTCCCCATGCAGCCAAGCCACCCAGTAATCCAAACAATTTAACGATTGCCAGTATCACAACCATCTGCAGCCAAAATTGCCACCCCATTGAGGGTGACGTGGTTTTTACGACTGCTTGCTCTTGGTCATTGCTCATTTGCGCTCCCGCTAACTTAATATATACCACATTAGTTGCCGTATAATAATTGTAAATTGTCGTGCAATCGTGCCCGATTAATATAACCTATTGTTTATGTTAGCCAGAGCATAAATGAGTGTGTAGGGTGGTTTCGCGATAGCAAACCATCAATCACCACACAACATTAATGACAATCAGTTATTGTGTGCTGGATTTCCTAACGGCTAATCCACCTTACAATTAATCCGACGTACGGCCGTTGTTCAAATAACGGGAGTCAATAGCTGGTAGCATAGTAAAGTTACTCTGATCCCGGTTATTAATGTCATGTCGTAATGTCGGGCAACGATGAAGCTGTTGCCCGACAAGGCTGTCAGTCAACGTAGTGTGATTTTCACCGTGGCCTGATTAAATATTATACGGGATATGCCATTATCCCGGCTCGCATTGCACCTCCAATACTTCCATCAACATGTTCTATGCCTGGAAAAAACCATTCGTTAGGATCATATTTATTGGAGCTGTGTTTGAAAATGGCAAACTCCCACTCGTCGAGCGAACCAGTAAATTTTAAACGACATATTTCGGTAGCTCGAACACCATGATCCGAGCGGTCCAGATACAAAAATGCACCCTTAAAGCGAGGAATATAACTGGAATAACCTTTAAGTTCCTGTTGATTAAACTCCTCAATGATAGCTACAGCCTGTTGTTGGATATCTGTTGGGATTTTCTTTGTTGTCATGATTTTATTAAAAAATAGGAAATATGTAAAATCGGGGCAGGTAATAGAAGCTAATGTTATCATTAAATTTGAGTTGACGGTAAGCAGCCTGTTTTTTGACTGGCTTCTAATCCAGTTTGAAAATCAGTAAGTAGCTTCAATGTAATATAGTGGAATCGATAATAAATCCTCGATTCCGCTCTGCTACATCGAGTCTACTTGCTGATTTTAATGGCAATAGGGGTGGGCGTCCGGTTATCGATTTTTTAACAGATCACGAATTTCTGTCAGCAAGACTTCCTGGGCAGGTATAGAGGGAAGCGGTGCAGCTTGTTTTTTTTTCTTTAGGCTGTTCATTACCTTTACCATCACAAATATAGCAAAGGCAACAATCAAAAAATCGACGACAGTTTGAATAAAATTACCATAATTCAATGTGACCGCAGGTGCTTTATCAATAGCCTCTTTTAGGGTTAGCTTAAGATCGGTAAAGGTCACGCCGCCAAGAATCAGCCCAATTGGCGGCATAATGACATCAGCCACTATCGAAGAAACGATTTTACCAAAAGCTCCACCGATAATAATACCTACGGCCAGATCAACCACGTTGCCCCTCATTGCAAACTCTTTGAACTCGTTCATCATACTCATAGAAATGCTCTGTTGTTTGTTAAAGTTTAAGATTATCCATCTAATAGAAAAGATTATTACTATAAGGATCAGCTTCGGTTTGTGCCATATTTTTTATAAAAAACTCCCATCCATAGAAGAGTAACAAGCAATCTCAATGTAACATAGTGGAATCGAGGATAGTCGAAAATAATTCCTCAACTCCGTTTTACTTCATTGAGGCTACTTGCTTATGGGTTTGAAAAGCCCCGAAGGGGCTTAATCGATCAGCGATGAGCAACGCCCATCTAAATCAAAAAAACAATATAAAGCCCTGCAAGGGCGTTATACCTTAATGGCGATAATCACGCACTATAAGATGTTTTATTTCGCCTTTGCAGGGCTTGGGGTTTGCAATAACTGGAGTCAAAGTAAACTTAACTTTACTTTGACTCCAGCTATTAATGTCGTAATGTCGGGCAACGATGAAGCTGTTGCCCGCCCTACAAGGCTATAATGGAATGGCTAAAAATAGCTTGGGAGCCGCCAATTAACCCCAAGGATCTCCCATTGATTCTGCTCACAGTCTTTGAAATTCTCAGGGAGTACCTAATAATTCTCAGGGATATCCCAAAGACTCGCAGGGAGAGCAGAATAACTCTCGACACGCTCCCAATGACTGTCGGTAGGTTCCCTGAAAGAGGCAATATGAGCAAATAAATGTGGCTACCATCACTGAACAGTAAGACCATCAGTAGTCTAAAGATTTATAGGTTGCTTTATAATTAACCTGCTGTGCGTTTGTGCTAACAGCACTTTAAACGTATATTAGGGAGCTGTTTACATTGCCGGAATTATTTGATGGATACCATTAGCATACGCGGTGCCAGAACCCATAACCTGAAAAATATTGATATTGACCTGCCCAGGGATAAACTCATCGTTATTACCGGGCTTTCCGGTTCAGGTAAATCATCACTCGCTTTTGATACTATTTATGCTGAAGGTCAGCGGCGCTATGTGGAATCTCTTTCTGCTTATGCGCGTCAGTTTTTATCCATTATGGAAAAGCCGGATGTTGATCATATAGAAGGCTTGTCGCCCGCCATTTCCATCGAACAAAAATCTACTTCCCACAATCCTCGCTCAACAGTCGGTACGATTACCGAAATTTATGATTATTTACGGTTGTTATTTGCGCGTGCCGGTACGCCGCGTTGCCCAGAGCATCATGTGTCACTGGAAGCACAAACCGTCAGCCAGATGGTTGATCATATTTTGGCGCAGCCGCAAGATCAACGCTGGATGCTGTTGGCGCCGGTAATTAATGACCGTAAAGGCGAGCATAGCCAGTTATTGGATGATTTGCGTGCCCAGGGCTTCATTCGTGCCCGTATTGATGGTGTTGTTTACGATTTGGATGACGCGCCGGCTTTGGATTTAAAAAAGAAACATACCATCGAAGTGGTGGTTGATCGGTTTAAAATTCGTGAGGATCTGGCACTACGCTTATCCGAATCATTTGAGACCGCTTTGCGTATTGCTGACGGTATTGCCATTGCCGCTTGTATTGAAGATGCCACAGAGTTGGTATTTTCTGAGCGTTATGCCTGTACGCAATGTGGTTATAGTTTGACCGAGCTGGAACCGCGCATATTCTCCTTTAATAATCCCAAAGGCGCTTGCAGCAGTTGTGATGGTTTGGGCGTCAGACAGCATTTTGATGCCGATCTGATTGTTCACAATCCCGATATCAGTCTTGCCGGTGGTGCTATTCGTGGTTGGGATCGGCGCAATGCCTATTATTATCAAATGATCTGCTCACTGGCTCAGCATTATGGTTTTGATCTGGAAGTCCCTTTTTCAGCGCTGTCCAAAGAAGTACAAGATATTGTGCTTTATGGTAGCGGAAATACCGCCATTGATTTTAAGTTTATGTCCGGCACGGGATCGGTTAAAACCAAGAAACATCGCTTTGAAGGCATTATTGCCAATATGGAACGGCGTTACCATGAGACCGATTCGCAAATGGTTCGTGATGAACTGGCCAAATATCGCTCGCACCGGCCTTGTAACGTCTGTAATGGCGCCAGACTTAATGTCGCCGCCCGAAATGTCTTCATTGAAGAGTTTCCCATACATCAGCTGACCCATTTACCGATTCGCAAATCCCTGACTTTCTTTAATGAGTTATGTCTGCCAGGTCAACGCGGCGAAATCTCGGTAAAAATTATTAAAGAAATCCAGGAGCGGTTGGAATTTCTGGTTAATGTCGGGCTGGATTATTTGACGCTGGATCGCAGTGCGGACACGCTTTCGGGTGGTGAAGCCCAGCGCATCCGTCTTGCCAGTCAAATTGGTGCAGGTTTGGTGGGTGTTATGTATGTGCTTGATGAACCCTCTATCGGTTTGCATCAACGGGACAATCAGCGCTTGCTGAATACCTTGTTTCATTTGCGTGATTTAGGCAATACCGTTATCGTGGTTGAGCACGATGAGGATGCCATACGCTCGGCACAGCATATTGTCGATATTGGTCCTGGCGCGGGCGTTCATGGCGGACGTATTATTGCCCAAGGTACACTGGATGATATTCTTAATAACGAAGACTCATTAACGGGGCAATATTTATCGGGGAAAGTGAGTATTGAAATTCCGGAATTATTAACGCCTATCGATAAAGACAAGTTAATTACCATCCGCAATGCCCACGGCAATAATCTAAAGAATGTGGATATTTCCTTTCCTGTGGGGTTATTGACTTGTGTCACCGGCGTGTCGGGTTCCGGTAAATCAACCTTGGTTAACGATACGTTATATGCTTATGCGGCGCGGTTAATCAATCGTGCCGGTATTATTCCGGCGCCCTGTGATGCTGTCGAAGGACTGGAGCATTTTGACAAGGTCGTTGATATCGATCAAAGCCCGATAGGCCGCACGCCACGTTCTAATCCGGCAACTTACACCGGTTTGTTCACGCCCATACGCGAACTCTTTTCAGCGACTCCTGAAGCACGCTCACGAGGATATACCGTCGGACGTTTCAGTTTTAATGTTAAGGGTGGTCGCTGCGAAGCCTGTAAAGGCGATGGCGTTATTAAAGTTGAAATGCATTTTTTACCGGATATTTTCGTGCATTGCGATGCCTGTAACGGCAAGCGCTATAACCGTGAAACCCTGGAAATACGTTATAAAGGCAAAACCATTCATCAAGTACTGGAGATGACGGTAGAGGATGCTGCCGAATTTTTTAGTCCGGTGCCAACGTTGGCCAGAAAGTTACATACCTTAACCGAGGTAGGTTTGAGTTATATTACTTTAGGGCAAAATGCGACAACGCTGTCCGGCGGCGAAGCGCAGCGCGTGAAGCTCGCCAAAGAACTTTCCAAACGTGATACAGGCAAGACCTTATATATTTTGGATGAGCCCACTACCGGTCTGCATTTTCATGATATAAAACAATTGCTGGGTGTGCTGCATACCTTGCGTGATCACGGTAATACCGTTATTGTTATCGAGCATAACCTGGATGTGATTAAAACAGCCGACTGGCTGGTTGATATGGGACCTGAAGGCGGTGATGGTGGTGGTATGCTGGTTGCCGAAGGTTCGCCAAAACAGGTTTCTGAAAATGCAGCATCGTATACGGGACATTATCTAAAGCGCTTCTTTGAATAAGCGTTTTGGCATTCTTCATAAAAGTCTAAAGACAGTTGACTCTTTTTTATCACAAACAATGCTAATAACCTTTGGCGGGTTAAGCGCTAGCCGTAACCCGCCAAAGATACTTCGATTTGTCGGGTTATGCCCTCTGGGGCACAAGCGCTGTCGCTAACCCGACCTACGCGACGGTAATTGCAAAGAGTGTAAATCGAGGAATGAAGAATGCCAAAAAATGCTAATAATCTTTGTAGGTCGGGTTAGGCGCTAGCCGTAACCCGACACAGATACTGAAGTGTTTTGTTTATCAGTAAAATTATTAATTAATTACATGAAATAAACAGGGTTTTATTGTTACCGTAACCTGTTTATGATACTAAAATTTTAAGCCTAAAGGAGCAACCGGTTTTGACAAAAGTGCAGGATATTACGAGTCCGATGAGTTCATCGGAAAAGCGGGCAACGTGGTCTTTAGCAAGTATTTATGCTTTACGCATGCTGGGATTGTTTTTGATTTTGCCTGTATTGTCATTATTTGCCGAACAACTTGAAGGCTCAACACCGGCATTAATCGGCATGGCTATCGGTGTTTACGGTATTAGTCAGGCAATTTTGCAAATTCCTTTTGGTTTAATGTCAGATCGGTTTGGCAGAAAAAAAATCATTATCATCGGCTTGATACTGTTTTTGATCGGTAGTGTGGTTGCGGCACTTTCAAGCAGTATTTACGGGGTTTTATTGGGCAGGGCGATACAAGGATCGGGTGCAATAGCCGCACCTATTATGGCTTTGGTGGCCGATTTAACGCAAGAAGTACATCGCACTAAAGCGATGGCATTAATTGGTCTCAGCATTGGCGTCTCTTTTGGGGTTGCCATTACCGCAGGGCCGGTCATTGCCGGATTTATTGGCGTTCACGGGATATTCTGGCTGATTGCCGGATTGTCATTAATCGCTATTTGGGTTGTTCGTTATCAAGTACCTGATCCGAAGCAATCCAAAGTTCATCGGGATGCCGAACTGGTTCCCGGCCAGTTTTTTAATATCTTAAAAAACAAGGAATTATTACGACTTAACTATGGCATTTTTATTTTACATGCCATTTTAACGGCCAGTTTTGTAGTTGTACCATTATTAATGCGTGATACCGATTTATTGCCTGCCGAGCATTGGAAAGTTTATTTACCGGTTTTTGTTATTTCAATGGCCGCCATTATTCCGTTCATTATTTTGGCAGAAAAAAAACGCAAGATGAAACCGGTATTCATCGGTGCTATTGCTGCATTGGTTCTGGCTGATTTGGGTTTAATGCAGTTTAATGCGTCTTTGCCGGCAATTATTGGTTTTCTTTGGTTGTTTTTTACCGGCTTTAATTTATTGGAAGCCACTTTACCGTCATTAATTTCCAAGACTGCACCGGGTGATTTAAGAGGGACTGCAATGGGTGTTTATTCAACTTCCCAGTTTCTGGGTGCCGGTATTGGCGGTGGGATAGGCGGTTGGTGCTATGGCGAATATGGTGCCAGCGGGGTGTTTTTATTTTGCGCAGCAGCGGCATTGAGCTGGTTGATACTGTCATTCAGTATGAAAGCACCACGCTATTGGGCCAATTTACTTATCTCCCTGGAAAAAATTAACGAGCAGGAAGCCAATGATTTTGTTGCGGCGATGTTAACAATTAACGGCGTAGAGGAAATTACTTTGCATTATGATGAGGCTGTGGCTTATCTTAAAGTCGATAATCATCAACTGGATAGAAATGAGTTACAAGGTTTGATTAATCAATATGTTGGGTAATTGAGGCCTACAGTCTTTCAGATATTAAATATTCAATTTATGTGATTGTAAACTCACACAGATACCATCCCTTGAAGGGATGTTATCTGTCGGGGCCTCAAAGTCTACATCAATATATTGCCTATGGCAAACGCACCAAAATAAGTTGCTATAAAATAAAGCAATGATAAAGCCAGGCTGGCGCTAGAAGTGATGGCAAGTATTTGCCTGAAAATATAGGCCATCACTATAAATTCCCACAGGAACAATACCCCCAAACTATAATAACTTAAAAGATCTTCACTGACGGTTAGCCAGATCAAAACCGGAGTGACGAAAACAGAGATTATATTGGCACAAACCAAAATAGCTGTTGTTACTTGTATATAGGCATATAAGGCCTTGTTTAAATGCAATATTACGCCTATAAACAATAGCGTTAGCAGTGTTTGTATAGCGACTTCAATAAACGATTCAAAAGGATCGTCCGTCATGTTCGCTTGCATGAAATACTCAAAAATAAAATAGAAAAACAAGTTTTGTTTAAAAAAACTTGTTGATCTTGTTAGCTCAAGCGGGTTGTGTTTAAGCCAGCACAAAGGCAAATATTGTTTTAGAATTTCAATAGTTAACATGGCAAGTCATGCTTGTTGTCAGAATGATAAGTTTTTAAAATCGGCAATTATGTTTTAAATTTTGATAAATCCACATAGTCGGATTGCTCATCTTCTTGGTAGTCTGTGAAAACTTGTTCATCATAAGTACCAAAGTTATCATTTAACGATTGCACCAGATTTTTGGTTTTATCGCTTAATTCAATTAAGCGGGCCTTAATTTTTTTATTCCAGGCCGCCGGTTCATTAATGGGTAACAGCATGCGTACAAAGGTTAAATTCTTTTCAAAAAGATTAGCCAAATTTTCCATTAAATGCAGTTCCTTCTGGCGTTCATTGAGTTTGGTAATAATTAATTTGGCATGTAGTCGGCTCATCAGTAAATGTACAGGCACCATAATTGCCAACAGAATGGCGATTAATATAGGGCCAATAATAGGGTCAATTAAAAACTCTAAAATTCCTACATTTATTTCAGCAAAAACTGCCAGGATGGCAATAAAGCAAAGAATAATCATGCTGGAGATATTGACGCGTTCTTTCCATAGCAGGATGCCATTTTTTACTTCCGGTATTATTACGTCTTCAATCTCGCGTATGTTTTTTTCTAGTGAGTCCAGAACGCGATAGGATCGATTATAGGCAACATTGGACATACGCTCATCGATTTCAGAAAAATCGACTTTGTCCAGCGGGTTAATACTGTTTTGCTGATTAGGGACAATAATAAATTGTCCGGTGTTTAATCCCGTACCGGAAAGCTTTCTTTGCCAAGAGGCAATGATTTCATTGGCTTTACCTGGATTGAGCGTTGCCAAGGGATCGTCTATCAGGTAAACAAATTTATTGGAATCCTGGTGAAGGGTAATATCTTGTATCAAGTCATCAAGCATTGGCGAAGCTGATTCAAATACATCGGTAAAAACCAACACCAGATCAGAGTTTTCAACAATATGTTTTATAAACATTGAGTTAATCGGATTGGTTTCTACCGCGCTGATATTGGGCGTATCGATGAATAATTTACCTTTAAGACGGTCACTATTGATGGTTTTTAATTCCAGATAAGAATTAATCCGGTTACCTTCACCTTTTTGCAGTTGCTCCATTTTTCTGCTGATTTGATAAAAAGGGTAGCGGGGATCAACATCCAATGCTGTGCCAGGTAACGTTGCGGAATTATTTTGGCTATTTTGTAAGAGTACCGTAAATTTGTGATTGGTTGCCTGAATGCCAGAGGCTACTTGTTGAATGTTAAGGTAGCTGTTAATAAACCGGGATTTTGCCGTAGAATTGCCGCCAATCAAACTGATTATTGGCCACCATGAATTTTTACTGGCAGTCGTTTCATCGGCTTCAATGAGACCAAGATCATATTCAATTTGATCCAGATCATGAAAGACTTTTGCTGATCTTAGTAATACCGGATTGTCATTGGCGAAGTATTTTTCAAGGTTGATCAGATATTTGCTGGGCGTCTTTTCAGTCATCAGTTTGATCTCGTGTTTACTTGTTTTTGAGATATAAAGCCTTTGGAGTATACACCTAAGGCTGTTTTGATAATACATAAAACAGGGTCAACATTAAAGCGGTTTTATTTTTATAAAACGATACCTCTTTGTCTGTTTGTTGTTTTTTTGTACTCGAATAAATCGGATTCATAGTATATTAACATCTCAATTAACAAGACTTATGCAAGGGTAAAATGACAAAATGGAATGCCGGTTTGGTTGGTTTATCAGGCTTAACGTTGATGTCAGTTATGCTAATAATATCAGGGTGTGCGACGCCTTTGGTGGGCCGCTATGGTGAAAATGGCCAAACGAAGGAAGAGTTTACGCGTTATGTGGAAGGCGTGTTTAAACTTCAAAACAGCATGACCAGTGAAATTATGGCGATTTTGGAAACGGATAGCGAAAATAATCATGATGATTTATTACTGGCCGAGCAAAATATGCAGCAAGCCTGTGGACCACTTAATGAATATGCTTCCCGCGAAAGTGAAGGCTTGAATATCGGCTTTTTTCTGAGTCGGCGCGTTGAGAAATCGGCTATTGATTGCGAGCGCGCCGCTCAAAAAGTCAAGGCATTGTTGAAACACTAACAGACGAAGCCTGTCGGGGTTTACAAACTGGTTTCCACGTTTTATAACTGACTCAAATCCAGGCTGCAACAAGTCTGTTGTGGCGAAAGCTGGAATTGATGTTTCCGTCACACATCCTTGCTGCGCCGGAAATGTTGCTCCCTTTTGACAAGCCCTGAACAAGATTAGGTGAGATTTTTCGGCCTTATTTAATTACATCATCCTCTGTAGCCAGACATTACAAAGTTTTTTATTAGCCATAAAAACATGAAGAAATAAAACGTCGTATCTTCATGGCGATATTGTTCTGTAAGCTAAATAATCCGCTCGCCTCTAGCCAGTTTGGGCAATTTGCCTTCCAAGCCCATGGCACTACGCATGACTTTATTTTTGGCTGGCAAAATTCGTTCCGCCAGTCCCAAGCCTAAATTACGTATCAGCTTTACGGGTAATATTTCATTACTGAATACCTGGTAAAAAATATCCATGACGGTCATCATTTTGAGGTTTTCATTGCGACGCAATTGTTCATAATGCTTTAAAACGCTTAAATCGCCAAGTTCAAGGCCTTTTTTTGCGGCATCAAGCAACACTTCGCCTAAGGCTGCTGCATCCAGCAAACCAATATTAACGCCTTGCCCCGCCAGAGGATTGATCATGTGCGCGGCATCACCAACCAAAACCACGCCGGGTTTTACGTAGTTTTGGGCATGTTGTCGCTTAAGCGGAAAACTAGCCACGCCCAGCACACGGTTCACTTTGCCGAGGCAGGCAGGGAAGGCGGCAACCAATTCATCCTTCAATGCTTCAAGTGATAATGATTTTAAGCGACTGACTTCATCAGGCGAATTGTACCAGACGATAGAGCCATAATTTCCTGTCAGCGGTAAAAATGCTTGAGGACCGCTGGGCAAAAAGCGTTGCCAGGTTATATCCTGCTGTCCATAAGCGGTTTCAATATAAATAACCATGGCATGTTGTTTATAATCCCAGCTGGTTACGCCCAAACCTACCGTTTGTCTGACTTTGGACTGGCCACCATCGGCGGCAACCAAAACTTTTGCAGACAAGATGCGCCCGTCTTCCAGTTCCAGTTCACTTGGTTTTCCGGCGACGTAATTGATTTTTTTAATGCCGACCGGACAGATCAGTTCGACATTGTCAAATTCTTGCAGGCGATCCAATAAAGCCAATTGGGTTATCCGGTTTTCTACGATATAACCCAACTCGGGATAGTCAATATCATCACTACAAAACTCGGTATCACCGGTAGTTTCCCATACCCGCATTCTACGGAAAGGGCAAAAACGTCGATTAATAACACCTTGCCAGGCTCCCACGGTTTCCAGTATATTTTTGGAAGCAATGCTAAGAGCAGAAACCCGCAAATCATGCGGCTGATCAGGCGCAAACGGCAGTGGCGGAGAACTTTCGATAACCGCAACTTTTAATAAACTACCACCCAGACTACAGGCAACGGCGGCTCCAACCATGCCACCACCTACGATTACCACATCAAATTTTTCTTTCATAATTAATCGACCATAAATTCAAGCATGCAACATAGTAGGAAAGATACCATACTTACTTGGTCATTAAGAAAATACCTCTATTGCGATGGTATTAATGGTTAATGAATTTTGAATTTACAAGGCAACAATTTTTTGATTTTATAGTCATTACCGATTTTCCTGTTCAACCAATTTATGACTGTTTTTAGAATGCTTGCGATTGTTGGTTAAGTGTTGTAAAACATAACTTAAGAGGTTTGTTTATCATTTAGATAAGGTAGCGGTTTTGCCCGCCGATGCCTTCTGATAGAAGTACTAAATACGAGTGCCAGGCAAAGGGTTGTAAGGGAAAAATAGTAACTCTTTTGTAATTTCTTTTTGAGGTAATTATGAGTCAAAGTACGCTACCGGCCAGACAAGGTTTATATGATCCGCGTCATGAACATGATGCGTGTGGAGTGGGGTTTATTGTCCATATTAAAGGCCATAAAAGTCATGCGATTGTAAAACAGGGTTTGGATTTACTTAAAAACCTGACGCATCGTGGCGCAGTTGGTGCAGATCCTTATGCTGGTGACGGTGCGGGAATTTTGATTCAAATGCCTGATGCTTTTTTACGTGCCGAGTATGAAAAAAAAGGCTTATCGCTACCTACTGAAGGAAATTATGCGGTAGGTATGGTATTTTTACCACGCGACGAATCTGATCGGGCGAGCTGCGAAAGCCTGTTTACTGAAATCATTGCCCGGGAAAAAGCCATATTTTTGGGCTGGCGTGATGTACCGGTTGATAATTACGAGTTGGGTGCTTCGGCAAAACGGGTTGAGCCGTTTATCAGACAGATTTTTATCGGACGCGGTATGGATTGTCCTGATCAGGACGCTTTTGAGCGTAAGTTGTTTGTTATTCGTAAGCAAGTTGAAAATGGCATTCGCACTTTGAATTTGAACAATGGTGACTCTTTTTATGTGCCATCGTTATCAACGCGTACTTTGGTTTACAAAGGTATGTTGTTGGCGAATCAGGTCGGCCCGTTTTACCCTGATCTCAGTGATGAGTGTATTGTCAGTGCCTTGGCATTGGTGCATCAGCGTTTTTCCACCAATACCTTCCCAACTTGGGATAGGGCTCACCCTTTCCGTATGATTGCCCATAATGGCGAAATCAATACCTTACGGGGTAATATGAACGGTATGGCTGCGCGTCGGCATTCAATAGCATCCAAAGTGTTGGGCGAGGATGTTCATAAGCTGTGGCCATTAATTGCTGAAGGACAATCAGATTCCGCATGTTTTGATAATGCCGTTGAATTATTGGTTGCCGGTGGTTATACGCTTGCCCACGCCATGATGTTACTGATTCCTGAAGCATGGTCAGGCAATGTCTTGATGGATAAAAGACTGCGCGCATTTTATGAATATAATGCTGCGCTGATGGAGCCTTGGGATGGGCCGGCCGCGATTGCCTTTACTGACGGTCGTCAGATTGGCGCAACATTGGATCGCAATGGTTTGCGCCCGGCGCGTTATCTGGTTACTGACGATGATTTTGTCATTATGGCGTCAGAGATGGGAGTACTGGATATACCGCAGCATAAAATCATCAAAAAATGGCGATTGCAACCGGGCAAAATGCTTATGATTGATACCGTGCAAGGACGCATCATTGATGACGCAGAATTGAAGGCGGATTTGTCTGCCCGCTATCCTTATTCTGAATGGTTGGATAAAACGCAAATTTTGCTGTCCATGCTACCCCATGAAATTTCAGCAATGGCACCGGATGCTGCTACCCTTTTAGACCGGCAGCAGGCATTTGGTTATACCCGGGAAGATATTGAGTTTATCTTAAAACCAATGGCTCAAACAGGTCAGGAAGCCATTGGTTCAATGGGTATAGATGCTGCGTTAGCGGTACTGTCGCAGCGTCCGCGCCTGTTATACGATTATTTTAAACAAGGTTTTGCCCAAGTCACCAATCCGGCGATAGACCCGATTCGTGAAGAATTGGTCATGTCTTTGGTTTCGCTTATTGGTCCCAGGCCGAACTTACTGGGGTTGGATGAAGGTGGCACGCACATGCGGTTAGAAGTTGAACAGCCTGTTTTGACCAATCAGGATCTGGAAAAAATTCGCCGTATTGAAGCGCGTACCGGTGGCGTTTTTAAAACAAAAACCTTAAGTCTGTGCTATCCCTCTGATTTGGGGGCAAGCGGAATGGAAGGGGCGCTGGATAAGCTTTATCTGGCCGCTAAAGAGGCTGTTAAAGACGGCAATAACATTTTGGTGCTTTCTGATCGAGATCTGGATGCGGCACATGTTGCCATTCCCGCCTTGCTGGCGACATCTGCGGTGCATCACTATCTTACCCGTGAAGGTTTACGTACCAAAGCAGGTTTGGTGGTCGAAACCGGCGAAGCACGTGAAGTTCATCATTTTGCGCTGTTGGCGGCTTTCGGTGCAGAAGCGGTTAATCCTTATCTGGCTTTCAACACAGTGTCACGGTTTTGCCAGGATATACCGGATCTTACCGAGTATGAAGCGCATAAGCGTTATGTTAAAGCCGTGTCAAAAGGCTTGTTGAAGGTGATGTCAAAAATGGGTATTTCGACCTATCAGTCTTATTGCGGTGCCCAAATTTTTAATGCCATAGGCTTGGCGGAGCCCTTTTTGGAGCGTTATTTCACCGGTACCACCAGTACGATTGAAGGCGCCGGTTTACCGGAAATTAGTCAAGAAACTTTGCGTCGCCATAGTTTGGCGTTTGGTCATGAGCCGTTATATCAGGATGCACTGGATACTGGCGGAGAATATGCTTATCGCATACGTGGTGAAGCGCATACCTGGACGCCGGCAACTATCAGTACCTTACAACATGCCACGCGTACCAATAGTGCCGAAGGCTATGCAGATTTTTGTCGCTTAATTGATGAGCAAAATGAAACGTTGCTGACTTTACGTGGCTTGATGACGTTTAAGGAAGAGGCAAATCCAGTGCCCCTGGATGAAGTCGAGTCGGTTACCCAAATTCTTAAACGTTTTGCGACCGGTGCGATGTCGTTCGGTTCAATTTCCTATGAAGCGCATACGACCTTGGCGATTGCCATGAATCGTATCGGCGGCAAATCCAACACCGGTGAAGGCGGTGAGCTTTCAGAACGTTTTAAACCTTTGCCCAATGGCGATTCCATGCGTTCTGCGATCAAGCAGGTGGCGTCGGGGCGTTTTGGTGTGACTACTGAGTATTTGGTCAATGCCGATGATATTCAAATTAAAATCAGCCAGGGTGCCAAGCCGGGTGAGGGCGGGCAATTACCGGGACATAAAGTCGATGCGATTATCGCTAAAGTTCGTCATGCCACGCAAGGTGTCGGTTTAATATCACCGCCACCACACCATGATATTTATTCGATTGAAGATTTGGCGCAGCTTATTCATGATTTAAAAAACGTTAATCCTAAAGCGCGTATCAGCGTTAAATTGGTGTCTGAAGTAGGTGTGGGTACGGTGGCGGCAGGTGTTTCCAAAGCCCATGCCGACCATGTTACCATCGCCGGTTATGATGGCGGCACCGGTGCCAGTCCGATGAGTTCGATTAAACATGCCGGTTTGCCTTGGGAAATCGGCCTGGCTGAAACGCATCAAACACTGGTGCTTAACAAGTTGCGCGGACGCATTGCCGTACAAGTTGATGGTGGTTTACGAACCGGGCGAGATGTCATTATCGGTGCTTTGTTGGGGGCTGACGAATTTGGCTTTGCGACTGCGCCGTTGATTGTTTCGGGTTGTATCATGATGCGTAAATGTCATTTGAATACTTGTCCGGTCGGTGTGGCGACACAAGATCCCGAGCTTAGGAAACGGTTTACCGGACAACCCGAGCATGTCGTTAATTATTTTTTTATGATCGCCGAAGATGTGCGCCGGTGGATGGCCAAGCTGGGTTTTCGTAACTTCGACGAAATGATAGGCCGTTCCGATAAACTGGATATGCAACGGGCGTTGTCGCATTGGAAAACGGACGGACTGGATTTTAGTCGGATTTTCTATAAGCCTGAGGTCGACGGTTCCACGGCTGTTTATCATTGCGAGCAGCAAGAACATGGTTTGGAACAGGCACTGGATCATGTGTTAATCGCACAAGCGCAGTCTGCTCTGGAAAATAGACAGGCCGTTGTTATCAATATCCCGATTCGTAATATCAATCGCACTTTTGGCGCGATGTTATCCGGCGAAGTTGCCCAGCGTTATGGGCATAAAGGCTTGCCCGAGGATACCATTGCCATTCATGTTAAAGGTACTGCCGGTCAAAGTTTTGGTGCATTTTTGGCACAAGGTATCAGTATCGAGCTTGAAGGTGAAGGTAATGATTATGTCGGGAAAGGCATGAGTGGCGGACGTATCGCTATTTATCCGCCTAAAGAGTGTCCTATTGATCCGGCGGAAAATATTATCGTCGGTAATACTGTGCTCTATGGCGCAATCAGCGGTGAATGTTATTTTAACGGTATTGCTGGTGAGCGTTTTGCCGTGCGTAACTCGGGTGCTATTGCGGTTGTTGAAGGCGTGGGCGATCATGGTTGTGAATATATGACCGGTGGTGTCGTTGTTGTCCTTGGCAAAACCGGGCGTAATTTTGCCGCTGGCATGTCAGGTGGTGTAGCTTATGTGTTGGATAAAGAGAACAATTTTGATCAGCTATGTAATTTAGCCATGGTTGAGCTTGAGCCGGTTCTGGCAGAAGATCAAATTCTGGAAATGGTAGCGCACCAAGGTGGCGATTTGGAAACTCATGGACGTGTTCACATTATGTCTGATATGACGCGCCATGATGCCCAGCGTTTGAAGCATTTGATTCAAAATCATAAACGCTATACGGGCAGCAAGCGCGCACAACATATTCTGGATAATTGGCAGGATTATTTACCGCGTTTCATCAAAGTGATGCCGGTTGATTATCGCGCCGCGCTTAAACAAATTCAGGCAGAACAAGCTTCCGCGTCCTGCTAACGCCCCTCGCCTACGTCCTGTAGGCGAAGCTACCGCAACTGTGTAACCATTTTTTGTAGAAGGTATTGAGATGGGCAAGCCAACCGGTTTTATGGAATTACCGCGAGCTGAACGGCGCTATCAAGCACCGGGTGATCGTATCAAGCATTATCGAGAATTTACGCTGGCACCCAGCGATATTGAAATGGCTGAGCAAGGCGCACGTTGTATGGATTGCGGTATTCCTTTTTGTCATCAGGGCTGCCCGGTTAATAATATTATCCCGGAATGGAATGATGGGGTTTATCGTGGTGATTGGCAGCAGGCATTGGCAGTTTTGCATAGCACCAATAATTTTCCCGAGTTTACCGGCAGTATTTGTCCTGCGCCCTGTGAAGCGGCGTGCACACTTAATTTAAATGATCAACCCGTAACCATTAAATCGATAGAACGAGCCATTATCGATAAAGGCTGGGAAATGGGCTGGGTAAAACCTCAGATACCTGCAGAGCGGTCAGGTAAGCGGGTCGCTGTGATAGGTTCAGGGCCTGCGGGTATGGCTTGCGCTCAACAGTTGGCTCGCGCTGGGCATGAAGTGGTGTTGTATGAAAAAAATGACCGTATTGGCGGCTTATTACGCTATGGCATTCCTGACTTTAAAATGGAAAAAATCCACATCGACCGGCGTATCGCGCAAATGCAGGCCGAAGGCGTTCGCTTTAGACCTAACAGTAACATCGGTAAAGATATCCCTGTGCAAAAAATACTTGCCGAATACGATGCGGTGGTCTTAACCATTGGCTCGGAAAAACCACGTGATTTGGAAGTCGCTGGCCGTAATGATTACCAGGGCGTGCATTTTGCGATGGATTTTTTGCGTCAGCAAAATAAGCGCAATGCCGGCGATACCATCGCGGATGAGGTCGCCATTTCTGCACAGGGTAAGCATGTCGTAGTTATCGGTGGCGGCGATACCGGCTCTGATTGTATTGGTACGTCAATACGGCAAGGTGCACTATCCGTGGTACAGCTGGAAATTTTGCCGCAGCCGCCTGAAAAAGAGAACAAATTACTCACCTGGCCGAATTGGCCCAACAAATTACGTACGACTTCTTCACATGATGAAGGTATCAAGCACCGTTACTGGAGTGCCAATACCAAAAGTGTAACCGGCAAGAATGGCATTATTACCCACCTGAACGCGGTACCAGTGGAATGGAAGCAGGAAAATGGACAGTGGCAAATGAGCGAAAAACCCGATAGCACCTTTACGCTGAAAGCCGATCTGGTGTTGCTGGCAATGGGCTTTGTTCATCCGGTACAGGAAGGTTTATTGCAGGATATTGGCGTTGAACTGGATGGGCGAGGACAAATTAAAGCCAATGAAAAGGAATATATAACCTCGGTTGATAAGGTTTTTGCTGCGGGTGACGGTCGGCGTGGACAATCGCTGGTAGTGTGGGCGATACGTGAAGGCCGGCAAGCTGCCAGAGCCGTGGATGAGTATCTGATGGGCGCTTCAGAATTGCCAAGGTGATGGTTTTTGGCAGGGTTTTATTTTTGATAAACCAGGATGAATGATACGAAGAAAAAGCCAGGTATTATAGTCGGGCATAGCGAGCAGTAGGTCAGTTTATGCCGCCAAGTTTGTATAGCCAGGCTTGGGGGCCAAGTACAATTTGAAATATCTTGAACATTTTACGTTTTCTCTCGCGGTGAGAGGTTTGCGATGAGGGAGTCTAATGCTCAAGTAATTTCGTGTATGTTTTTTAGTAATTTCTCTGAACAGAAAATTTTGCCAATAAAGTTAATGCTTCTTTGTATTCGGAAGCGGGTAAAACACTTAGTGCATTAATGGCTTTTTCAGCTTCTTCATCCGCCCGTTGTTCGGTATATACAATAGCTTTGGTGCTTTGCACGATGGCATAAACTTCATTGAATGCATTTCGATCTCCATTTTTAATGGCATCAATGATTATTTTTGCTTCGGTTTCATTACCTTTTTGAATGGCGTAAATTAAAGGTAAGGTTGGTTTGCCTTCGGCCAAGTCATCACCGAGATTTTTTCCCAGATCTTCCTGGCTGGCTTTGTAGTCCAGTGCATCATCAATCAATTGAAAGGCAATGCCAAGGTGCTGTCCATATTTTGCCAAGCTTTCTTCTGTTTCCGAAGGTGCACCTGCTAAAACGGCACTTAATCTGGTCGCTGCGCTGAATAGAATGGCAGTTTTTCTGGCAATAACTTCGAGATATTTTGCTTCTGTTGTTTCGGGGTTATTACAATTTAATAGCTGCAATACCTCGCCTTCGGCAATGGCCGTCGTAGTTTTTGAGAGAATTTCCATGACGCGCATATTGCCTGTGCGTACCATCATTTCAAAGGCGCTGGAATACAGGTAATCGCCAACTAATACGCTGGCAGCATTACCCCATACGGCATTTGCGGATTCTTTGCCGCGTCTCAGATCGGACTCGTCAACAACATCGTCATGCAGCAGTGTCGCCGTGTGAATAAATTCAATAACAGCCGCAAGTATCAGATGATTTTCGTTAGCGCCGCCTAATGCTTTGGCAGCCAGCAACAGCAACATGGGCCGTAATCTTTTTCCGCCGTTGCCGACAATATAATGCCCCATCTGATTGATTAAAATAACATCGGAATGTAGCTCATTAATAATAAGCTGATCGACTGCTTTGGCTTCAGTGGCAGTTAAATTCTTGATTAAGTCAAAATCAATGGGTGCCAGAGTGTTCGAAGGTAATTGTGATTGCGATGCCATTGATTTAGTGCTGATTGCGTAAGGTTTGGTTATTTTTCATAGTCATAACTATAAAATACAAGTTTATTGAGTTATTATAACCCAATAGAAAGTTAACTGCCCGTGCTATTGAATAAAGTATGCTGGTGTCGATAGCTTTCTTGTGTTGCCATTAAATGGATCAATTCATTTAGTTGGTATAAATTTTAGTTGACTAGACTTGTGTTTGAAAATACAATTGTCCGTTAACTTTTAACAGATTAATGCTTGATGGAGCTTGCTCAGATGTATGCGGTAATTCAAACAGGTGGTAAACAGTACCGCGTTGAAGAAGGTACTTACTTAAAAATAGAAAAACTGGAGCTGGGCACAGGCGACAGCATTGAATTTGATAAAGTGCTAATGATTCAAACAGACGATGCTGTCAAAGTCGGCTTGCCTTTTATTGAAGGCGGCAAGGTTACAGCGGTTGTTTTGTCTCAAGGTAGACATGATAAAATCAAAATAATCAAATTCAGAAGACGTAAGCACCATATGAAACAAATGGGGCATCGTCAATACTATACAGAAATCCAGATTACTGGCATTTCTGCTTAAGATATAGGAGTTATATAGATGGCTCATAAGAAAGCTGGTGGTAGTACCCGTAACGGACGTGATTCTAATGCAAAACGCTTGGGCGTTAAGCATTACGGTGGAGAGTTGGTGACAGCAGGACACATTATTGTTCGTCAACGTGGAACCCGGTTTCACCCAGGAAATAATGTAGGATGCGGAAAAGATCATACTTTGTTTGCTACGGCAGATGGTAGAGTGCTTTTTGAAGTTAAAGGTCCTAAAAGTCGTAAATTTATCAGTATTGTTGCTGCATAAAGTTTATAGCTGCATTATAGTAAGTACTTATATAGGTCGGGTTCGCTTTGGCGTAACCCGACATATTTAAAAAAGCTCCGTCCTTTAATGACGGGGCTTTTTTTGTTTTTATCGGTTGGTTTTTAAGTGTGGCGTGTAAGTTATGAGATTTATTGACGAAGCGGAAGTTCGTGTAGAGGCGGGTGATGGTGGTAATGGTACTATTGGTTTTCGGCGTGAGAAGTATATCCCTATGGGAGGACCCGATGGCGGCGACGGCGGCGACGGCGGCAGTGTCTATTTAATTGCAGTGGAGAATGTCAATACACTGGTAGATTTTAGATACCATGCCGTGCATAGGGCGCAGCGTGGTCAAAATGGCATGAGTCGTAATTGTACCGGTAGAAAAGGTGAAGACTGTTATGTACAGGTGCCATTGGGAACCAAAGTTTCTGATTTGGAAACCGGCGAAGTCATTGGTGATTTAACTGAAGTTGACGAAACTTTACTGGTTGCCAAAGGTGGCTTTCATGGCTTGGGTAATACTCGTTTTAAAAGTAGTGTTAACAGGGCGCCACAAAAAGCCAGTAAAGGCTCTGAAGGCGAGCATCGCGTACTCGTTTTGGAGCTGACCTTAATTGCCGATGTCGGCTTGTTGGGAATGCCTAATGCCGGTAAATCCAGCTTGATACGCTCGGTATCATCTGCAACACCCAAAGTCGCTGATTACCCGTTTACTACTTTACACCCAAATTTGGGTGTGGTCAGTGTTGATGATTTACGCAGTTTTGTTATTGCCGATATTCCCGGCGTTATTGAAGGTGCTGCGGAAGGTGCAGGTCTTGGCCTACAATTTCTTAAGCATCTGTCACGTACCGGGTTATTGTTGCATCTGGTTGATGTGGCGCCATACGAGAGTATGGATACGCCGGTAGAGGCTGCCAGAAAAATTATTCATGAAGTTGAGAAATGGAGTGATGATTTGGCCAATAAGCCGCGTTGGCTGGTATTGAATAAAATTGACAGGTTGCCTTATGATGAAATAGATGAGCGTTGTCAGGCGATTGTTGATGAATTGGGTTGGACTGCTCCCGTATTTAAAATAGCGGCAATTAATGGCAAGGGTACCAGAGACTTAATGTTTGCCATTATGAACTTTTTGGAAGAACAGCGACGGAACGACAGTGAGCAGGCATGATTTTACCAACGTTAAGCGAGTTGTTGTAAAGATAGGTAGTTCTTTACTAACCAAAGGCGGTCAAGGGCTTGATAAAGTGGCCATTACTGCCTGGGTTAAGCAAATGGCGGGCTTAAGGCAGCAATCAATTGATGTGGTGCTGGTATCTTCAGGCTCAGTGGCTGAGGGTATGAGTCGTTTGGGCTTGAAGGCAAGGCCAAAGCTATTGCATGAGTTACAGGCGGCAGCGTCAGTCGGTCAAATGGGGCTGGTGCGAACTTTTGATGATAATTTTCAGCAACATGGTTTACAGGCAGCGCAAGTATTGCTGACGCATGATGACTTGTCTAACCGGCAGCGTTATTTAAATGCCCGTAGCACCTTATTGACCTTGCTAAAGTTTGGCGTAGTGCCGGTTATTAATGAAAACGATGCCGTTGCTACTGAAGAAATTCGTTTTGGTGATAATGATACGTTGGCGGCCTTGGTTGCCAATCTGGTTGAGGCGGAGTTGTTAATTATTCTGACGGACCAACAAGGTTTATTTACCGGTGATCCTGGTTTGTATCCTGATGCAAAATTAATTTCCGAGATTAGCGTTAATGATGATCGACTGGAAAAGATGGCCGGTGATAGTCGTAGCGGCTTGGGTCGGGGTGGTATGTATACTAAAGTCCGCGCGGCACGCCTGGCAGCCAGGTCAGGCGCTGCAACAGTCGTTGCTGCGGGTGCCGTTGATGATGTCATTGCCAAGGTAATGTCAGGCATTGATCTGGGAACTTACTTTTTACCTGATATTGAGCCTTTGGTTGCAAGAAAGCGCTGGCTTGCCGGTCAGTTGCAAGTTAAAGGGCAGTTGGTTCTTGATGCTGGCGCAGTTAAGGTATTAAAAGGTGCCGGTAAAAGTCTGCTTGCTGTCGGTGTTAAAGCGGTTTCAGGCCAGTTTGAGCGGGGCGAATTGGTTTCTTGTCTGGATGAAAGTGGCTTGGAGATTGCTCGTGGACTGGTTAATTATGGCAATATGGATGCCCAATTAATAGCCGGTAAGAGCAGTTCGGAATTTGAGAAAATTCTCGGTTATGCGGATGATTCGGAAATGATACACAGGGATAATATGGTGCTGGTTTAGGATTTTGTTGAAAGACGAGGTTCAAAAAAGGCGGTAGGCCAGTTTGAGAAGCAAAAAACCAGCATCGGTTTGATCTGTTCCAGGAGCAGATCAAACAACAATCTTTAATCATTAAAGAGCAGTGTACTATGCAAACTTCTGAAAAAATTCATTCTGCACAGTTTCTGGAGCATCAGCTACAGGATGTCATTACCCTGCTGGAAAAGCAGCAGTTGGAAAAATCCCTCGTTCAGCGTGGCCCTGGAGCCAATCACGAACTGGTTGAAGCGATGTTGCAAAATCAGCATCAAGTTCGTCTTCAGGAAAAATTTGCCCTTTTACGTCCGGCAGATACTGCTTTTATTCTTGAATCGTTGCCCCTGGATCAGCGTAAGACGCTATGGGATGCGATTAAAAACCAACATGACGGACAAGTTTTACTGGAAGTATCCGATGCAGTTCGACATACCCTCATTTCAGGTATGGAAGCGGAAGAACTGGCAATAGTCGCCGGTAAATTAAACACCGATGAAATAGCGGATCTTGCCGCAGACCTTCCCAAGAGAACCATGCTAAAGATTCTCCGGTCGTTAAATAGTAAGGATCGCCAACATTTAAATGCCATTCTTTCTTATCAAGATAATCAGGTCGGTGCGCTGATGGATTTTGGCATGATTACCATACGCGCTGATCTCAATCTAAAAGCAATCATTGCTTATATCCGCAAGCTCGGCAAATTACCCAGTCACACGGATAAATTATTTGTCGTCGATCAGTACGATAAAGTCCAAGGCATATTGCCACTGCAACGCTTACTAACGCATCCGCCCTCCCATCAGGTGGCCGATGTTATGGTGACCGATTTTATCCGCTTTCAGATTGACCAGGAAGCCGCCGAAGCGGCACGGGCATTTGAGCGTTATGATTTGATCTCCGCACCGGTCATCGATAAAGACGGCAAGCTACAGGGGCGGCTTTGTGTTGACAATATACTCGATTTTATCCGCGAAAAAACGGATGAAGACCTATTGACTCAGGCGGGTGTCGGCGAAGAAGAGGATTTGTTTTCCAGTGTCTGGAAAAGCGCCAGAAACCGCTGGGGCTGGTTATTAATCAATATTGCAACAGCCTTTGCTTCAACGCGTATTATTGGCGTCTTTGAGGATATTATTTTGCAACTGGTGGCACTGGCATCATTGATGCCGATTATTGCAGCGATGGGAGGTAATACCGGTAATCAAACCAGTATGCTGATTATTCGCTCATTAGCCTTAGGACAAATCACGCCAAGCAATATAAGACGCTTGATAAAAAAAGAACTCACCCTTGCCGTTATTAACGGTACTTTTATTGGCTTGATTATGGGATTGTTGAGTTTGTTGCTTTATCGGGATATAGCGCTTTCTGCCGTTATGACAACTGCCATGTTTATTAATCTGTTGGTTGCTGTAGTGGTCGGTCTTGGCATTCCATTGCTACGGCATAAATTTGGTAAAGATCCTGCAGTAGGCACCAGCGTTATATTAACCGCTATTACCGACTCAATGGGGTTCTTTATTTTTCTGGGATTAGCGAGTTTGTTTTTAATTAAATAGAAGCTTACGATTGGCCAAGTGATTAAAAGATTCCCTAGGCAATGACTTATCTGTAAAATTTGCCTATTTTTATTTGTCAATGGAGCAGTAATAAAATGGGTAGAGCCTATCAAAACCGTAAAGTGTCTATGGCCAAAACGTCTGATACCAAGGCAAAGGTCTACAGTAAATATGGCCGTGAAATATATGTATGTGCTAAAGCCGGTGGTGTCGATCCGGATGGTAATTTGGCATTACGGGGATTGATTGATCGGGCCAAGAAAGATCAGGTACCAACCCACGTTATTGAAAAAGCCGTTGAGAAAGCCAAAGGCGGCGGCGGTGAAGATTTTGCTCCTGCCCGATATGAAGGTTTTGGCCCCGGTGGTTGCATGGTGATTATTGATTGTCTGACCGACAACCCTAATCGTACTTTTGGTGATGTGCGTCAGTGTTTTACCAAAACAAAATGTAAGATTGGTACTCAAGGTGTGGTTAGCCATATGTTTGATCATGCCGCTATTTTGGCATTTCAAAATGATGATGAGGATGCTGTTCTTGATGCCTTGCTAACGGCTGATGTAGATGTTACTGATATTGAAAGTGACAATGGCAAAGTCACCGTCTTTACGCCCCAGGCTGACTACTTTAAGGCCAAGCAAGCCTTAATGGATTCGTTAGGCAAAATTGATTTTGAGGTAGATGAAATTCAATTTTTGCCAAGAACTGTTACACCCATTAGCGGTGATGATCTGGAATTGTTTGAAAAGTTTTTGGATATGCTCAATGAGTTGGATGACGTGCAAAATATTTATCATGATGCCGAGTATTGATGACTGATTCGCTTAATCGCCAATCCATCATCAATTAATGGTTAAATGATTTTATTTTTTTGGTCAAAAAGCCGTCAAACAAATACTACTCCAACGCCACTAAAGTTTCTGTGCTTCTTGTCCTTTCTCCGTTTATCCTTTGACAAGCTCAGGACGAATGGAGAAAGATAACAGGCTTTCAAGATTACGATACGCTTAGTCGGTTTACGAAACTTGTCTCAGAGAATTCGACAACAGGACTAAATTCCTCGGTAGCCAGAAGTAATGGGATAACGCCGATCGCGTCCAAATGCTCGACTGGTAATGCGGATGCCGGGAGGGGATTGTCTGCGTTTGTATTCATTTCTATCTACCAAATTAATGGCTCTGGTGACATGTTCGCGACTGAATCCTGCAGCAATAATTTCTTCAGCGGATTGATCCAGCTCCACATAACGTTCCAGTATAGGGTCTAAGACCTCGTAAGGCGGTAACGAGTCTGAATCGATTTGATCAGGCGCTAATTCGGCAGAGGGTGGACGGATAATGACTCGCTCTGGGATAACTTCTGACAGGGTATTGCGATAACGAGCCAATTGATAAACCAGAAGTTTAGGCACATCCTTAATAGGTGCAAAGCCACCGGCCATATCACCGTAAAGCGTTGCATAACCAACACTCATTTCGCTTTTATTACCGGTAGTCAGTAACAGTTTGCCTTGTTTATTGGAGAGTGCCATTAAAATAACCCCGCGGCAACGTGCCTGAATATTTTCTTCCGTGGTATCTTTAGTGGTACCTTGAAAAACCTCGGCCAACATCCCCGTAAAGGCATTAACGGCAGGTTCTATGGGAATTGTGTGATATTTCACACCCAGTATTTCAGCTTGAAGCACGGCATCTTCATTACTCATATCTTGCGTGTAACGGGAGGGCATTAACACGGCTTCAACTTTATCAGGCCCGAGCGCATCAACCGCCAACGCCAAAACCAGCGCTGAATCAATGCCACCGGACAAGCCCAAAATGGCACCTTGAAAACCGTTCTTGCGGACATAATCTTTAATACCCAGTACCAGAGCCTGATATTCGCTGGAAATTTCATTGTAAAGGGGAGCGCAGGTACTGGTTACCGGATGATTGTCGTCAAAATCAATGACACTGATTTGTTCTTTAAATTCTTCGGCCCGAAAAACAATGTTGCCTTGTGAATCAGTAACAAATGAAGCGCCGTCGAAAATTAACTCATCTTGACCGCCTACTTGATTAACATAGATCAGAGGAATTTGGGCGGCTTTAACCTGCTGGCAAATAATGGCTTCGCGTTGATGGATTTTTCCGGAATTAAACGGTGAGGCGTTGAGGGTTAGCAGTAATTCTGCGCCTGCTTGTTTAGTCGCATCAATAATGCCGCTTTTCCAGACATCTTCGCAAATCGTCAGGCCAATGAAAGTCCCATTAAACTCAAATACACAAGGTTTATTCCCGGCAGTGAAATAGCGTTGCTCATCAAACACGCCATAATTAGGCAGTGCCTGTTTACGGTAACAGGCGAGCATAACACCTTGATGTAAAACCACGGCGCTATTGTAAAGCTTATCACCGTCATGCTCAGGAAAACCCACTACCAAGGCAATGTCGGCAATACGGTCGGCAAGTTGATAAATGGCGTTGTTGGCTGCAGTAATAAAATCAGCGCGCAATAGCAGGTCTTCTGCAGGATAGCCGGTAATAGTCAGTTCAGGAAAGACAATCATATCGGCATGTAAATGATCACGGGCATAAACAGCAGCTTCGATGATGTGATCAACGTTGGCGGCTATATTACCAACCAGGAAATTGATTTGTGCAAGTGCGATTTTTAGTGACATAAAGAAAGGCTCAAAGTGCTGGCGAAAAATAGCTTGGAAGCTGATTGGCTAACATTATACGTTTTTTGCACAGGTGTGTTGGTAACAGCATGTAAACTCTGCCTTTAGAAGTTTGCAGTTAATAATCTAAAATCATTGGCGGTTTTTATATTGACAGTACCACTGTCATAATTTTGTCAATGTTTTGTAAAGCTTTATGTTACTATGGTTTTTAACTTTTTATGCAAAGAAGCAAGCTATGACTGGTATTAACGATGACTCAGCGCAATATTTAATTAGTACCGTTTCGAAAAGATCAGGGGTTAAATCTGATCTTGTCAGAGCTTGGGAACGTCGCTATCAGGCTGTCACACCTTCACGCACCTCAGGTGGGCATCGGGTTTACACCGATCAGGACATTGCCCGCTTAAAATTACTCAATGAAGCCACCAGCAATGGCCATAGTATCAGTCAAATTGCTCAATTTTCTCTTGATGATCTAAAAAAGCTTATAAAAAATGAACCCGATGCAATAACAAAAACGTTTAGTCGTGTTCTTCCTTTAGTTGCTGACAGAATTTATCTTACCGAAGATTATATTGAAAAATGCTATGCCGCAGTTTTAGCTTTTGATGCTAAAGCACTGGAATCGCACTTTGAAAATGCGATTGTAGAGTTGGGGACTGAAGTATTTATTGAGCACTTGCTGACGCCTTTGTTAAGCAAGATTGGTGAGCGCTGGAAATTAGGTGAGCTGAGACCGGTTCATGAACACATGACTTCATCGGTGATTCGTTCTTTGACTTATATTTTGCGTAACAATAATCCATGTGCTGCTAATGCACCCAGGATGATTGTTAGTACACCGATTGGCCAATTGCATGAACTGGGTGCTTTACTGGCCGCTATTATGGCAGAACTTAGCGGTTGGCAGGTAACTTACCTGGGGGCTAATCTACCTGCCGAAGAAATTGCCGCCGGGGTGAAATATACCAATGCCTGTGCCTTAACGCTTAGTCTTAGCTTTGCTACCGATGATCATATTGTAGCGAAAGAGCTACGACGACTTAAAAAATTGATGGGTAATAACGTTGCAATTATTGTCGGAGGACGTGCTGCGGGCCATTTTCAAGCGGTTTTAAACGAAGTTGGTGTATTAAATATTCAAGGTTATGCACATTTTAGACAAATTCTGGATCAACTGGCTTTAGAAAACCTGGATCAGGAAATTGATCAGGTATAAAAAGACACTATCAGACGCCTTCGTTGATTAAGCTGTATTATTCCTTATGGGGCAAGCCCAACAGTCTTAATCAATTTAGTACCCTATATATTTAAACTTCGTCCTTTTGTTTGGGATAACATAAGCCGATATTTTGCTAATTGATTAATCATTAAAATTTTCTATGAGCTTTTGGAAAACCAAGAAACTGCCTGAAATGACTACCGAGGAATGGGAATCGTTGTGTGATAACTGTGGTAAATGTTGTTTACACAAGCTTGAGGATGAGGATACCGGTGAAATAGTGTTCACCAATGTAGCTTGTAAGCTTATTAATCTAAAGACCTGTCGATGTACTCGCTATAGTGAACGTACCCGATTGGTTCCTGAATGTTTGAATTTAAAACAAGATGACTTTACGCAATTTCATTGGTTGCCTTCGACTTGTGCATACCGCTTACTCAACGATGGTAAAGAGCTGCCAAAATGGCATCCGCTAATATCGGGAAACACCAACAGTGTTAAAAAAGCGGGTGTTTCAATTAGACGTTATGCCATTAAAGAATCTGTTGGGTTGGACTTGGAAGACCATATTATTGAATGGCTGGATTGAATCCGGCATTTATGATTGTTAACTTGTAGGATATAAAGAAGATACGGGTAGCCTATTGAACTATTGCTGCTATCAGGGTTTAAGTTTAATAACAAAGCCGGCCCCATCTACCGTTTTTTGTTTGCCGGCTTCCGGTTCTGGAGACATCAAAAAACTGCCATTTAATTCTAGCGGCCCATGATTTTTTTCGGTTTCCGGGGCAAAAATATTAGTCATTTGACTTTGTGTTGCTGATTTTTGCTTATTTTTCAGACCGGTATTTTCAGTGCCTTGAAACGGTACGGAAAGATCAAGGGTTCTATCAAACTCGTCACGTTCAACAGGGTTTTCATCAGTAATACGGGTATCTGCCACGTTAATGGTTGCCTGTTTTCTTGGCTGCGTTTTACGGGTATTTTTGGTCTCTATTGATTGGAGTTCAAGTTCTGTTTTCTGCATTTCCTGAGTTGATATGGTATTAGCAATTGGCTTGTTAAAGCCGCTTAGGAACATCCATGAAACAGTTAAAAAACTGAATAAACATAGTCGGTAAATTGTCATTTTAATTTTTCCATTTCAGTTATTAAAATAACCGAGTTACTGGTAAAGCGGGGTAAAACATTTAGAACGATGGCTTGAACGGGAAAAAGAAAACAATCGGACTTGAGTGGTGATAAAGAAATTTAAACAATATTAGCAATAACGTAACCAAACTTTATCACAGTCAATATCTACTATACAAGGCGCATTTTTTTACAGGCCACTCAGAAAATAACCAAAATTGGTCGTTTTGCTGCTTTAAGAAAATTATGATTAAAAAATTACATTTTAAATTATCTAATTGAAAAATTTGGTTTAATTTTTTAGACAAAACGTTAACAGAACCTTGCTTGTAATTGATAGTATGGTTTTTTGCCTGTTTCTTTAGTCATTTTTTTGTGTCTTTCGTGGACTGTATGTTTGCAGTAGATATGAGCTGCATCAATTATAAATACTCAACCTATCATTTCGGTTCGATAGCGATAAATTTTGATATTTTTCGACCAGTAATTGGGTGCTAATCCTGCTTTTTGTTTTAAATGCTGTAGAAATTCTTCAGGCTCGGGTAATTGCTCCCATACTGAAGGCAGAAAGGTTCCACGCTTTCGACCTTCTTCTAATATTAAACCATCTATGCCAGGCTGTAGTCGGGTTATTAAGTCCTGTTCAGAGGTAAATGAAACCGCTTCTGCTGGTGTGAGTATGGACAAGTGTATTTCCAGTTCACCGAATTCATCTTCTGTCAGAGGCATAAAACGAGGATCTTTGAAAGCGGCTAAAAAAGCATTCTCTGCAATGTCCTCAACCAGTGGTCTGACTGCTTCCAACATCCCAATGCAACCGCGCAGTTGATGGTTTTTTTGCAAGGTAACAAAGGTAGCCCGATGTTCAGTCAATGCAGTCGGGAAATCGGCTAAATTAATTGTCAATGGCCGACCGGTTTGCAAACCATGCTGAATGGAGCTTTTGGCTACATTCAGCAATTGTTGTTGATGTTCTTTATTCAATGACATAAGCGCCATATCCTACGACTCTGTTTTTATCTCCAGCGGTATCGCCGGAGTTGCGCAGGTCAACTGTTTTAATAGTGAGTGATTTTTCCCGTGCCAGCTTTAACAATCCGCTTACCGGCACTTTACCGCAGGCGGAGCCATCAGCAAGCCGTTCATATTGCAGATGTTCTATGATCTGACTGGTTGCTTTGTCGAGTTGTTTGGCGAATTCATAGTCGTGATAATGACTCAAGTCAGAGCTAATAACAATCAATGTTTCATTGCCGCCCCACAGTGTTTCAATAACCTGGCTCACTTGTTCCGGTGAGGCATCGCCAGCGACAATGGGTACGATGGTAAAATCATCCAGCATTTCCTGTAAAAAAGGCAAATGGACTTCCAGGCTATGCTCATGGGTATGGGCCTCCTCAAGGTAATCAACAAAGGGGAGTTTAGCTATCATTTCTATGGCTTTCTGGTCGACAGTAATAGAGCCTAACGGGGTAATAAATGCTTGCGCCTTGCTTACCGCCAGTCCCTTAAAAGCAACGCGATGAGAAGGGCCAATAATAACAACGCGGGTAATCAAGTCATGCGCTTTTTTTAATCGGGCATAGGCCGTTGCAGCAACGGGACCTGAATAAATATAGCCGGCATGTGGAGCAATAATGGCTTTGGGAGTTTTCGCACTCGTTTCAGCCTCGTTTAAATAACTGTCCAGCATTTGATGTAATTGTATCGGGTTGGAAGGATAAAAAGTTCCTGCGACTGCGGGTTGTCTGTTCATGAGCTTGTCCTTTATTTTTCAGTAAAAGATTTATAGTAATCTTTGCAAATCAAGAGTAAATATTTTATGCTAATATCTTTGCCACAGATATTACATGTTAATGCTGTGTTCTGACAAGATGATTTATTAACGGTTCCAGGAGAATGGTAATGACTGCTTTTATTACCCATGACACAGTGAAAACACGCTATTGGCACAGCTTGGATGATGGCCGTATTCAATGCGATCTCTGTCCGAGATTTTGCAAGTTGCACAAAGACCAGCGTGGTTTGTGCTTCGTCAGGCAGAATCTGGATGATCAGCTTGTTATGACCAGTTATGGTAGGTCCAGTGGTTTTGCTATTGATCCTATTGAAAAGAAACCGTTGAATCATTTTTTACCTGGCACACCGGTATTTTCATTCGGTACGGCGGGTTGTAATCTCGCCTGTAAGTTTTGCCAGAACTGGGATATCAGTAAATCGCGGGAAATGGATACCCTGATGAGTAAGGCATCTCCCGACGCAATTGCCCAGGCTGCGCTAGACTATGGTTGTGACAGCGTTGCTTATACCTACAATGATCCGGTCGTTTTTCATGAATATGCGATTGATACTGCTCAGGCCTGCAGAGATCTTGGCATAAAATCAGTGGCAGTTTCAGCAGGTTACGTCTGTGCGCAGCCCCGAGCTGAATTTTATCAATGGATGGATGCCGCTAATATTGATTTAAAAGCTTTTAGCGAGCATTTTTATCACCACATTACTGGCGGTCACCTACAACCGGTATTGGAAACGCTACAATATATCAAGCACGAAACGTCTACCTGGTTGGAGTTAACGACGTTACTTATTCCTGGCGAGAATGATACGGAAGCCGAGATTGAAGCAATGACCCAATGGGTGGTTGAAAATCTGGGGCCGGATGTACCTATGCATTTTACGGCCTTTCATCCTGACTGGAAGATGCTCGACAAGCCACCGACACCGATATCATCGTTATTACAGGCACGGCAGATTGCTTTAAAAAATGGTGTGCATTATGCCTATGTGGGTAATGTGCATGACAAGTCGGCAGACAGTACTTATTGTCACGGTTGCGGCAAGTTATTGATAGGTCGTGACTGGTATGAACTGTCAGAATGGAATCTGGATGCGGCAGGATGTTGTCGTTTTTGTGGGGTGCGTTGTGCCGGGATATTTAATCCAAAGCCTGGAAACTGGGGCGCAAAACGAAAAGCCGTTATTATGAGTTGAGCAACATGATTGCTGTTAACTCACTACGAAGATCACAATAATTGTTTTTGTGATCTTCGTATTTTTAATGATAGCTAAAAAGCGGTTAACAGAAAGTAATGCTTACACAAGCTAAAGTGAATCGCCAATTTCAGTTTTATAAAAAGGCCACTTTTTAACGTGTAAAAATTTTCTGATAGGTGATTTAATCACTGATACACAAAGAGCGATAGAAAACAGGCACCAGACGGCAGCATATTCATTGGGATCTGTGGTGGTAATATCTGAAATAAACGGACCAATCAGATAATGAAAAGCCACAAAACGCCATGAACCATACATTAACGGCATATAAAAAGACACCAGAATATAGGTGAATGCATGCAGTCCCCAGTTAAAACCAAATAACCATTTAACAGGATCTGACATGAGGCCGTTTAGAGGCATTTGCCAGGCAATATGCCAAGAACCGGACGTTGAACAGACTGCGGGTCCGCAAAAACCTTCGACACCAATGTTACAGGTACCGGCCCAGGCAAATGGATACATTTTGATAAGCATGGCTATTGAGCCTATTGCACAAATTGTATAAACCGTTGTTCTGATTTTTAATTTGACACTAACCGGAATGAAATACATCGCGACCATATTGACAAAAAATGGCTGAAACGCGACGTGTAAATAACCTAAAAGCGTGAGTATCTGATTATTCGGATTATCACATAAATCGATATAGACATAAGTTACTGCCTGTAATAACTCCATTAAGGCAAAATAAGTTAACGGAATCCAAAGTTCTTTCGATTCCCCTTGTTTAAGTGCAACATAAGCTGCCGTACTCAAACCTGCGATAGCTAAAACGCCTGACGCTTCACCACTCCAACACATAAAGCTGTACCCCCCTCTTTTATATTTATTAAATACTGCCTGCTATAACAGTCTATTTGTTGGCTTATTAACATTGAAACATCAGTTCAGTTTTTTGATGGTTAATAGTTCAATCAGCATAACGTCGGGTATTGTATTACAAGTTGAGAGGGATTGATAAAGGCTTGTGTAAACCTTCTGAGTGTTATGGGTAATAAACGAGTCCGGTAACAGGATTTAAAGCAGTTGTTACAGAAAGCATTTAAATGATTTATCAGCTACTAACTGTACTGATATTTTGGCTATATTTAGTTATAGCGGTATCGCAGAAAAGGCATCAAGATCTTCTATTGCCGCCGCAGTTCGGCGTATCAGTTCATGGTTGCTCTGTAGGTTCATCATACCGCCGATTGCCAGTGTTATAATCATTGCTTCAAAGGGATAGATGAGATGAGCGCGATATCTTTGCTGCAGAATATTGACATCAATACCGGCAATGCCGTTGTCCTGAAGACATTGAGCATAAATTGCTATAAGGCTCGCTTCATGAAGACGTCGGGTCTCGGTGTTTAGGGAGACAGACAGGAAGTAGGCAATATCACTTATCCCCTCACTAAAACGGATCAACTGCCAATCGAGAAGGCCCGGTTGAGATTGATTCCAGAATATATTGCCGGGGTGGCAATCATGATGAACCAGAGTTTGTTGGGCTTGTGTAAGAAAGCGCATTGCTTGCCTGCGATTACGGGCATAATGAATGGCTTGTGCGTAAAGCTTAAAGGGCACGAGTTCACCAGCTTGTTGCAGGCCTCTTTTCATTAACGGCACTGCCATGGCGGTGCCTAAAAAGTCTTCCAGACTGCGAACGGGACCTGCCAGCCATGGATAGCTATGATTGATACAGCCTTTATTCCAAAAACAGGCATGGAATTTTGCCAGTTGTTCGACAACTCTGGTTGCTTGAGTCAATGTCAGGGCATCACCTGGACTACCCGGAATGGCTCCAAATTCAGTTACATCAGTAAGAACTAGTGTTGCCCCCCTGCCAAGCTTGCTCTGCGCTGCCAAAAAATGCGGTACAGTCACTGATACAGAGTGAGCCACTTCATTATAAAAGCGCACCTCGGTATGTAATAGTCTTGGTAATGCGGTGATTAACCTTGCTTGCCAGGCCATAGACGGGAGCTTTACAAACCACTGTTCGGGTAAAAGAGAGGGTTCATTGTGTTCCACTTTGATACGTATGCGTGTTGTCGTGGCAATATCAACAGAGGTAATGTCCACACCGGAAACCACTATATCCGTGTTATGTTGATTAACTACGCGTTGAGCCCAGTCGATTGTCAAATCCTTGGGGTGGTGAACAATAATATTGTGCATTATTTTAACAATCAGCAGGGAGAGTAACGCAGAGGTAATATAGGATGCACTAAGACATTAAGCGCTCCCTAACAAATTGGATGCGCCTTTTCTGATAGGCGCACCCTGTTGGTTTACCTGTTGTTTTTAAGGATTATATGCGTCCCTATCAATATAAATATCGACAGGATTCTTGGCGCTTATTGTTGCAACGGGTAAATCCTGACCTGAACGCCAGTTTTTAACGGCTTCCTGTTTGTTTGTGCCAGTAATCAGGAAGATCAGTTGTTGTGTGTTACTTAAGGCCTTTGCACTAATGGAAACCCGTTCTGGTGGTGGTTTTGGTGAGTTATAAACCGCGTGTGCCAATTCATCTTCCTGGTGCTGATGTCCCGGAAACAAGCTGGCAGTATGACCATCTTCACCCATACCCAATAAAACCATATCAAAGGGGAGGGCAGCCGCGACGACTTGTTGATATTTTTTAGCACCTTGTTCAGGGCCCAGTTCAGCAGGGATCGTAAAAATCTGCATGTTGGGAATAGCTACTTTTTCAAGAAAAGCCTGGGTTGCCGCCAGGCTGTTTCTATCGGCATGGTCTATTGGCAAGCAACGCTCGTCACCATAGTAGATAAACCATTTGGCCCAGTCAGCATTTGCCTTAGCCAATAAGTGATACACTTTTTCCGGTGTACTACCGCCGGCTAACACCAATTTAAAACTGCCATGTTCGGCAATGGCATGTTCGGCACACTCAAGAATTTGTTGATAAGCGGCTACAGCGACCTGGTCGGCTGTTTCCATAGTGTGCCAGAGACTGTTATGTTGCATTTATTTACACTCCGGTGTTAAAGAACTGCGCCAGGATTGAGCGCTTTTATCAAATAGACGGCTGTCTTCAGGTCCCCAGGAACCCGCAGGATAAGTGGCAATATAGTCACGTTCCATCGCCCAGGTTTGCAGGATAGGGTCAACAATACGCCAGGCATATTCGACTTCATCAAAGCGCAGGAAGAGCGATCTATCGCCTTTCAAAACATCCAGTAACAAGTCTTCATAAGCATCAATGGCTTTTTCATCATCATTTCTAAAGCTGGCATCCAGACTGCTGGTTCTGGTGCTCATTTCCAGGCCGGGTTCTTTTACCGTCATTTCAATACGAATGCATTCTTCAGGCTGTATCCCTAATAATATCCAATTCTGGTTCATACACTGTACATCGGTATCACGGAAAAATTGTAACGGCGGGTGGCGAAAGCAAATCGAAATAGTCGATTGCGCTTTAGCCATGCGTTTACCAGTACGCAAATACATGGGCACACCGCGCCAGCGCCAGTTGTCTATATACAGCTTCATGGACGCATAGGTTTCGGTGACACTATTTGCGGGAATGGCTTCTTCCTGTAGATAGCTATTGACCTTTTCACCTTTAATATGACCCTGTGAGTATTGACCTCGAAAGGCATGGCCATGTACGGCTTCTTTAGGAATAGGGCGAATTGATTTTAATACTTTAACTTTTTCATCACGCAAGGATTCCGCTTCCATTGAAGCTGGCGGTTCCATGGTTACCAAGGTCAGCAATTGTAGCAGATGGCTTTGCAACATATCACGCATTGCACCGGCACCGTTATAATACTCGCCCCGACTGTCGATACCGATTTCTTCAGAATGAGTGATTTGAATATGGTCGATGTAATTACGGTTCCAGATAGGTTCCAGCATAATGTTGGCAAAACGAAATACCAGTACATTTTGCACCATTCCTTTACCCAGATAATGATCAATGCGATAAATTTGCTCTTCCGTTAAATAGTGACTAATGCGTTTTTGTAAGGCCTGAGCGCTATCCAGATCATAACCGAAAGGTTTTTCAATGATGACCCGTCGCCAACCGTATTCTTCATCAAATAACTGATTATTGCTTAACATCTCCATGACGTTGCCAAATTCTGAGGGACTAACCGACAGATAGAAGGCAATGTTTTTAGGAAATTTTTTGTCGTTAAGTAGTTCTGCCAATTCCGTATAACAGGGCGGTTGTTCTATATCGCCTTGATGATATTGCAGACGGTCGCTGAACCGTTGAAAAACAGCTTCATCAAAATCATTACCTGATTTTTGCAGAATCATGTCCCTGACTTCACTCAGCCATTTTTTCTGATCCCAGGGTCTGCGTCCAATGCCTACAATACAAGTCCCTTCAGGTAGTCGATTGGCCGCATCAAGATGATACAAGGCAGGCATTAATTTAATTCTGGAAAGATTTCCAGTAGCTCCAAAAATAACGTAGGTACAGGGTTCGGCATTCATAAAGAAGGGCTCGGTTAACGGTTTACCACGAAGAAGACCAGGCTTTATAGAGGCGCTGCATGTTCTTTGTGGTAAATAATAAGGGTTAAAAACTTATATACTGTTTTAAGGCTATCAACTTAAGCCAGGACAGATACCATCCCTTGAAGGGATGTTATCTGTAAAATCGTCCCACTTTAAATTGGTAGTCTGTTTTAAGCAGTATAGGTAGATGATGCCGTTTTACCACCATGACCGGTCCAGTCGGTATGGAAAAACTCACCTCTGGGCTTGTCGGTACGTTCGTAGGTATGGGCGCCAAAATAATCTCTTTGTGCCTGTAGTAAATTGGCAGGCAGTCTTTCTGTTCGATAGCCGTCATAATACGCCAGTGCAGAAGAGAACGCCGGTGTAGGGATACTTAAATTTATACCTGAGATAACCGCTTTACGCCAGCCTTCATCGGCTTGTTGCATGGTATCAACAAAGAAGTCAGCCAGTAGTAGGTTTTCCAGATCAGGATTATCGGTAAATGCCTGCTTGATATCATTTAGAAACTGACTGCGAATAATACAGCCACCTCGCCACATCAGCGCAATCTCACCATAGTTAAGCGCTAAATTATAGTCCTTGGACGCTTCACGCATTAAGCGAAAACCTTGTGCATAAGAAATAATTTTGGCAGCGTACAAGGCATCACGAATTGCATCAATCATGGTTTGTTTATCACCGGAAAATACTTGCGTACATTTAGGCAATACCTTTGCGGCTTTAATTCTTTCTGACTTTTGAGCGGACAAACACCGTGCAAATACTGCTTCACCAATTAGAGTTAACGGAATGCCCAACTCCAGCGCATTAATGCCGGTCCATTTACCGGTGCCTTTTTGGCCTGCAGTATCCAGTATTTTATCGACTAAAGGCAGGCCGTCTTCATCTTTAAACGCCAATATGTTGGCCGTTATTTCAATTAAATAAGAGCTTAATTTACCTTTATTCCACTCGGCAAATATCGCCTGCATTTCATCGGCACTCAAGCCCAAGCCTTCAGACAGCAATTGATAGGCTTCGCAGATCAACTGTATATCGCCATATTCAATGCCGTTATGTACCATTTTGACATAATGCCCTGCGCCATTATCACCAACCCATTCACAGCAAGGCGCACCATTGACCTGCGCACTGATAGCCTGAAAAATAGGTTTAATGGTAGGCCAGGCGGCTTTATTGCCACCCGGCATAATTGAAGGTCCATGTCTTGCGCCTTCTTCACCGCCAGAAACTCCGGCACCTATGTACAGAATATTCTGTTCTTTAAGAGCGGTAGTGCGGCGATTGGTATCAGTAAACAATGAATTGCCACCATCGATAATAATATCGCCGGCAGCCAACAGCGGCACCAACTGGTTAATACACTGATCAACAACATCACCGGCTTTAACCATCAACATAACAATACGTGGCGATTCAAGGCTATCAACCAGTTCTTGCAGAGAGTGCGTACCGACAATTTGGGTATCTTTTGCTGGGCCGTCCAAAAATTCATCCACGGTGCTGGTGGTGCGATTAAAGACCGCTACTTTAAAACCATGGTCATTCATGTTAAGAACCAGGTTTTGCCCCATTACTGCCAGACCGATTAAACCGATATTTGCTTTCATGTTTGTCTCCTATGAAATTACTGTAGACCGAATACTAGCATATTTTGTAGATAGCTTGCATAGAGGATGCAGTCTATAAAAAAACCAGTCAATAGAAAGCTTCGCCAAAAAATTTTGCCTTGATTTTGTGATGTTATTTTAACAATGAGATGTAAATTGGTTGCGTTAGAGTACTGACATCTATTGCTGTATTGTTTTTTGTATTTAGCTGAAGTTAAGAAACTTGTGCTAGCTTATGGAAAACGAAATTTTTATAAAAGGCACTTACATGGGCGCATTAGAGCAAATATCCGCAACCCTGGCGTTAACAATGGGGCTTGCATGGGCTAGCGGCATTAATTTGTATGCAATACTACTCATGCTGGGTTTTCTTGCCAATACCGGTAATATTATTTTGCCGTTGGATTTGCAAATTGTTGCCGATCCAATGATCATGACTGCCGCCGGATTGATGTATTTTATCGAGTTTTTTGCTGATAAAGTGCCGGGCGTAGATACCGGATGGGATGCCCTTCACACGTTTATTCGAATTCCTGCTGGGGCTATGCTGGCCGCAGGGGCGATAGGTGACTTAAATCCTGTTGTTGAAATAGCGGCGGCTATTATGGGTGGTGGCTTGGCTGCCGGATCGCATGCGACTAAAGCCGGTACGCGGGTGCTTATTAATACCTCTCCCGAACCTTTTAGTAATTGGTTTGCATCAGTAGGGGAAGATATTGTTGTAATAGGCGCTGTCTGGGCTTGTATCAATCATCCGGTAGTGTTTTTAATTGCCTTGGTATGCTTTATTGCGCTGATGATTTGGTTATTGCCACGATTATGGAAAGGTATAAAAAAAGTTTTTAGTTTGGTTATTAACCTTTTCAATAGAGACAACGGACCTGCCGGCATCAATCCACCGCAATAAATTTACAATTTCTATTGACTAACGCCCCGTAATCTAGTCTAATGGCCGTCTTTTGTAGTTCCGCCCAGGTAGCTCAGTCGGTAGAGCAGAGGACTGAAAATCCTCGTGTCGACGGTTCGATTCCGCCCCTGGGCACCACTACAAAAAACAAGCAACACCTCAAAAAGCCCAGGTAGCTCAGTCGGTAGAGCAGAGGACTGAAAATCCTCGTGTCGACGGTTCGATTCCGCCCCTGGGCACCATGAATTCTAAAGGCTCCGATCTAATCGGGGCCTTTTTTATTTGTACCTTCCTGTCTATCTCCTGAATGCTAACTCGTCATAAACCCAACTTCCAGTACAACCCGTCGAGCAAGTCATTAACCATAATCTGAGAGCCTCCTAAATTCTGTGTCTGTGTAACTTCCTGTTCACGAAGTCATTATCCTTTTCCGTTATAAGCTATAAAAAAAACAGTCGCAGTCAAACAATAGGTTAAACTTTCAGCAGATTTAATCAACCTGAAATAAAACCAATAATTAGTGGCTACTTTTCTAGAGTTATACCAAAGCTTGGACAATGACCCTTTAAAGCGGGGCAAGCAATTTGAACGCTTTACAAAGTGGTTTCTCAAAAACGACCCCGGATGGTCAACTCAGATTGATCAGATTTGGCTATGGGAAGAGTATCCTAACCGCTGGGGTATTGATTGCGGAATTGATCTTGTTTTTAAACATAAGAATGGCGAAAACTGGGCTGTACAGGCTAAGTGTTACTCCCCAATTTATGACATCACCAAACATGATGTAGACAAATTTCTCAGCGAGTCCAATCGCAAGGGCATTGATAAGCGCCTGCTGATAGCCACCACTGACCGGATTGGCAAGAATGCAATACAGGTCTGTGAAGCTCAAGAGAAAACTGTAGTCAGGTTCCTACTATCTGACTTTGAATGTTCGAAGATTGAATATCCATCACATTACGAAGACCTTCATAGCGGCAAGCGCAAAGAACCTCCCAAGCCACGTCCTCACCAGCTTGAGGCAATCGCCAAGGTAGTGGATAGTTTTCAACATGCCGATCGTGGTCAATTGATCATGGCTTGTGGTACTGGTAAGACCTTCACTACACTTTGGATCAAAGAAAAACTGGTATCCAATCAAACGCTGGTATTGCTGCCGTCTTTAAGTCTGCTGTCACAAACACTGAGGGAATGGACTTTTGCTGCAAGTCAGCCATTTGATATTCTTTGTGTATGCTCAGATGAAACGGTTGGCAAACGTGGAGCCGATGAAATAATTCATTCCGTGTCTGAACTGGCATTTCCTGTAACTTCGGATATAGAAGAAATCAGAAATTTCCTGCAAAGCGATGGCGATAAGGTCATCTTCTCAACTTATCACTCTTCACCACTTGTAGCAGATGCGCAGGCCCATCAATGCATCCCTGTTTTTGATTTAGTGGTTGCCGATGAAGCTCATCGTTGTACCGGCAAGGTTAGCAGTGCTTTTTCAACTGTGCTGGATAATAACCGAATCATTGCAACCAAGCGTCTATTTGCAACCGCCACCCCACGGACTTATACCAGCTCAGTCAAAAAGACCGCCGAAGAGCGTGGCATTGAAGTAGTGGGCATGGATGATGAAGCAGTTTTCGGCAAGGTTCAGTATTCACTCCCTTTTGGTGAAGCCATCAGGAAAAACCTGCTGACCGATTATCGGATCGTGATCATTGGTGTGGATAGTCCGATGATTGCGGAATGGATTAAGAACAGAGAATTGATTAAAACGGACACCGGCATTGAGAACGACGCTGAGTCTATGGCTGCTCAAATTGGTTTGATTAAGGCGATCAAGGATTACGACCTCAAGCGGGTGATCAGCTTTCACAACCGTGTCAGTCGAGCCGAATCATTCAAGGATGATATGCATCAGGTACTTGACTGGATCAGTGAAGAGCATCGCCCCAGCGGTGAACTTTGGACTGACTTTGTATCAGGAGCAATGCCTACGGATAAACGGCGGCAGAAACTGGATTACTTGAAAGGGTTGAGCCAGGATCAAAGAGGACTGCTCACCAACGCTCGGTGCCTTTCCGAAGGTGTGGATGTCCCATCATTAGATGGTGTTGCCTTTATTGATCCAAAAAACAGTCAGGTGGACATTGTTCAGGCAGTGGGTCGCGCCATTCGCTTAAGTGCTGACAAGAAGTTTGGAACCATCGTTATACCGGTATTTATTGAGCAGGGCGATGATGCCGCAAGCTCAATTGTAGCCAGTAACTTTAAACCTGTCTGGGAGGTATTAAATGCTTTTAAGTCTCATGATGAAGAGTTGTCGCAGCAACTGGATACATTGCGGACTGAGCTAGGAAGAAAGCCAGGGTCAAAGGTCAATCCACAAGACTTTTCAAAAATCACCATTGATCTCCCTAACACAGTGGATGCGAATTTTGGCAGTGCACTACGCACCTATCTGGTTGAGCAGGTGACGGAGTCCTGGAATTTCTGGTTTGGGTTGCTGGAGACGTTCGTAAAACGTGAAGGCCATTGCAAGGTTCCTGCGTTATATAAAACAGAAGATGGATATCGGATCGGTAGCTGGATAAATAACCAACGAACAACAAAGAACAGCATATCGTCAGAGCGCAAAGAGCGGCTGGAAGCAATGCGTGGCTGGGTTTGGGATGCGATTACTGAGCAGTGGGAAGAAGGATTTCGATATTTAAAAGGATTCGCTGATCGAGAGGGACATTGCTTGACTCCCGCACTATATGAAATGGCAAATGGATACCGGCTTGGTCAGTGGGTAAGTACTCAACGAACAAAGAAAAGCAGTATGTCCCCGGAGCGTAAAGCCCGGTTGGAAGAATTGCCTGGATGGAATTGGGTGGGTCGTGCAGATAATTGGGACGAGATATTTCATTACCTCAAGGAATTTGTAGAACGAAATGGGCATACCAAGGTTCCCACTGAATACAAAACGACAAATGGTTACAGTGTCTATATTTGGGTAGCGAACCAACGAAAAATGAAAGACTGCATGTCATCGGATCGAAAAACTCGGCTTGAAGCTTTACCCGGTTGGAGTTGGGATCCTTTTTCAGATAAGTGGGAAAAAGGATTTAGCTATCTCAAGGAATTCTCTGATCGAGAAGGCCATATCAAGATTCCTAATGGCTACAAAACGGCAGATGGATACCGCCTTGGTGGCTGGGTAATGGAACAGCGTGCAACAAGAGATGGTATGTTACCAGAGCGCAAAGAGCGGCTGGAAGCAATGCGTGGCTGGGTTTGGGATGCGATTTCGGAGAAGTGGAATGAAGGATTTCGCTATCTCAATGAGTTCGCAGATAGAGAGGGGCATTGTCTAGTGCCTGCTTTATACAAAACCGCAGATGGCTATCGACTTGGTAGCTGGGTAGGTACCCAACGAACAAAAAGAGTCAGCATATCACCGGAGCGCAAAGGACGACTAGAGCGACTTCCCGGTTGGAGTTGGGATCCTTTTTCAGATAAGTGGGAAGAAGGGTTTCGCTATCTCAAGGAGTTTGCGGATAGAGAAGGGCATTGCTTGTTCCCTGCGTTATACAAAACGGCAGATGAATATCGACTCGGTAGCTGGGTAAATACACAACGTACAACAATGGACAGTATGTTGCCGGAGCGCAAAGCGCGATTGGAATCCGTGTCCTGTTGGGTTTGGGATATTTTGTCTGAAAAGTGGGAAGAAGGTTTTCGCTATCTTAAAGAATTTGCAGATCAAGAGGGGCATTGCTTAGTTCCGACATTATATAAAACGGCAGATGGATATCGAGTTGGTAGTTGGGTTGTGACTCAGCGAACCAAAAAAGAAAGAATGGCCTCTCACCGAAAAGCACGACTGGAAGCACTCCCCGATTGGATTTGGAAAGTTAAGTGAGGCTTAAAACATCATGAATTTCTCGCAACGTCTCGCGCAAGGCCATGAATTGGCGGCTTGGATTGAGCAGCTGGTTTACGATCTATCATTGCCAGATACAGTTCGAACACGACTTGCCGGAACATGTTTTCAAGTTGCGCAAGAGCACCACCAAGCAATTCTGTTACTTCTGAGTCAGACACATCCTCTGCATGCACCCGCTTTCGCGCTACTACGCCCAGTGTTCGATTCTTATCTAAGAGGTTTGTGGTTTGCGCATTGTGCAACAGACGCAGACTTGGAGAGATTTGTGCAGGGTAAGAGTCCGCCGAATATGCCAGCAATGCTAGCTGCCATTGAGCAGATTCCTGGATTCGATGTCAGGCAACTGTCCGATATTTACAATCGAAGTTGGTCTGCCATGTGTGCTTATACCCACACTGGATCGCAGCAGATTCTTAGGTGGAGTACGAGCGATGCAATACAACCGAACTACTCTGATGCAGAGATTAACGAAGTTATTGCGTTTACAGAGGCATTGGCGATTCTATCGACTCTCGGTCTCGCAACAATCGCAGCCAACAAATTCCTGGCTAAGAGCGTGCTTGCCAAGGCGCTGGAGTTTAGTATTCCGTTTGTAGTTTTTTAATTGGAAGCATCCATATATTAATTATCCTGAAATTCTAATCTGACTGTAGTGACTTCTAAAACGCCATCTCAAAGCCTTGTTGGTCGTCATGATCATCAGGGCTTTTGTTTTTCTAAACCTATTCAAGGAGTTATTATGAAACTCGCCTTACTGTTGTTCGGACTAATCATCCTATCAGTCCAAGCCGAAGAAAAGCGTATCTACCAAACTGATTCAGTCGGTAACATCCAATACAACAAACCCTCACAAACCATTCAAAACGACGGTCGGATAATACAGACCGATCCTTACGGCAACAAACAATACAACAAGCAACAATACCAAATCAAAGGAGACAAAATATACCAAACGGATTCAGTTGGAAATATCCAGTACAACAAGCCTCAACAAAGAATCAAGTAATCAATACCTCCTACAACAGCCCCTTTGATCATCCGGTCATTGGGGCTTTTTTATGCCCTATATTCTTACTATTCGGCACTATCGCCGCCGCCCTGTAACAGCAGATCTAACTGCGCACTCTCAACCATCTTATATGAAGAAACTCTAACCACTAACCCAAGGAAAACCCATGTTTACAAACTTACTCGTTATCAGTCTGCTTTGCGCCGCATTCCCGCCTACAAGGTTGATCGGGATAGCTGGCTTAGCTATTTTGTCTTATTTCTACCCACCGTTGCTTATAGGTCTTCTCATTTTTGGAGCCATCATTTTGTATTTCATTCACCGCAAATAATTAACCTCTTCAACCAAAATCCTAATTCTTTCACTATAGCTACTTCATTGTAGAGATTGGCGTTTGCGTTGGGAGCAAGGAAATTTTATATGATTACACGAAAAACAATACCAACTCAAAAACGTATCAAACATACCGCTGACTTGTTTGGCCTACATTTCCCAATGCGCCTTGAGCCAGCTATCTACAACATCACCATTGACATTGCCGATGAATATACAAATCGGCGGCGTGTTTGCTGGCGTCAATGAAGAGATTTATCGCACTAAAAACAGTCACGATTTAGCCTTCCAGCTTAATGCAATGTCGGCCTGGTTACTGTGCTTGTTGGTCCATAAGTTTGGACGTAAAACCAAAGCCAAATCCAGGACCGATTATGATGAATATATTGAACAACTAAAAGCCAGTTTGCCAAGTAACTTTAGAGCCAAGGGGGATCTTTATGTATTCGTTGATGAGTGTCATCGGACACAATCGGGCAACTTACACAAGGCCATGAAGCAACTGTTACCCAATGCCGTATTTATTGGTTTTACCGGCACACTGTTACTTAAAAAAGATAAACAAAAGAGCCTGGAGATATTTGGCCAGTATATTCACACCTATAAATTTGATGAGGCGGTAATCGATGGTGTGGTGCTGGACTTGCGTTACGAGGCACGTAAGGTTGAGCAAAACTTAAGTTCCAAGGAAAAAATTGATGAGCGGTTTGAAATAAAAACCAAAGGCTTGAACGAGGCTGCCAAAACCCGAATAAAACAACGCTGGGGGACCTTGCAAAAGGTGCTGAGCTCTAAAGACAGGCTCAGCCACATTGTTGCCGATATTATCCTGGATATGGCGCGTAAACCCAGGTTGGAAAACGGTAAGGGTAATGCAATTTTGGTTGCCGGCAGTATCTATGAAGCCTGTAAATATTATGAGTTATTTCAACAAGCAGGCTTTGCTAAATGTGCGATTATCACCTCTTACACACCTAAGCTAAAAAATATAAAAGGTGAAACGGTTGGCGATAAAGCCAAGACAGAAAATAGCTGGAAATACGATGTTTACAGCAACATGCTGAACGGCAAAAAACCGGAAGATTTTGAAGATGAGGTAAAAAAGCAATTTATCAAAGAACCGGCAAACATGAAGCTGCTGATTGTGGTTGATAAGTTACTGACCAGCTTTGACGCACCACCAGCAACTTACCTCTATATCGATAAGACCATGCAGGATCACGGCCTGTTTCAGGCTATCTGTCGCGTGAATCGCCTGGATGGTAATGACAAGGAATTTGGTTACATCATTGATTACAAGGTTTTATTTAAAAGTATTGAAAAAGCGGTCGGTAATTATACTCAGGATGCTTTTAGCGAGTACGAGCCCAAGGATATTGAAGGTTTATTAACCAACAGGCTCAAGAAGGCCCGTGAAAGCCTCGATAACGCCTTAGAAGCCGTAAAAGTATGGTGTGAACCGGTGGCTCAACCCGGTGCAGCCGAAGACTACCGGCGTTATTTTTGTGGCAACAATCTTGCCAACGATAATCAGGTGAAAGACAATGAACCCAAGCGGGTAAGCCTTTATAAGTTCACGAAAGCGTTAATGAGAGCTTACGCGGAACTGGCGAATGAAATGCTTGAAGCTGGTTATAGTAGCCATGACACAGCCCGGATAATAAAAGAGGTTAAGCATTATGAAGCGGTGAGCGCCGACATCAAGCTGACTAGCGGCGATGCACCTGATTTGAAGCAGTATGAGCCGGAAATGCGTTATTTGATTGATACCTATATTCGTGCTGAAGACAGCGAGGTGATCTCAAACTTTGATGATTTGACCTTGGTGCAGATGCTGGTTAAGGAAGGCGAAGCAGCCGTTAATAATTTGCCGCCGGCCATTCGTAAAGATAAAGAGGCTGTTGCGGAAACCATTGAAAATAATATGCGTAAGCTGATCATTGACGAGAACCCGACGAACCCCACGCATTATGCAAAAATGTCAAAGTTGTTGGATGATCTGATTATCGCCTAGAAGAAAAAACAGCTGAGCTATGATGCCTATTTAAAAAAATTGGTAGAGCTGGCAAGGCAGGCAGATCAAGCCAATGGCGGGGGCATATCGCGCCCTGAAACACTGGTCACTAATGCACAGAAAACCTTGTATGACAATCTGGATAATGATGAAGCGCTGGCCTTAAAACTTGACCAAGCTATCAGAGACGTTAAAAAAGACGACTGGCGAAACCATCCTGTTAAATCCAGGGCGGTTAAAACGGTTGTTAAAAATCACGTTACAGAAGATAAGGCCGATTACATCTTCAATTTGGTCAAAAATCAAAATGATTACTGAGCCATTACATCAAATCACGGTGGGTAAGTGGGTCGTTAATGTGGTTAGAAAAGACATAAAAAACCTGCATCTGGGCGTTTATCCGCCTGATGGCCGACTCCGCGTTGCCGCGCCATTAACGGTAACGGATGATGCCATACGCTTACTGGTGGTCTCTAAACTGGCCTGGATAAAAAAGCAGGTTGCTCAATTTCAAGGACAGCAACGACAATCCAAACGCCAATATGTATCAGGTGAAAGCCATTACTTAAAAGGGCAGCGGTATTTATTAAATGTCATTTACCACAATGCAGCGCCTAAGGTCATCATCCGCAATAAAACCTATATCGATCTTTATGTACGATCAGGCAGTTCTGAAGAAAAACGCCACGAAGTAATGACAGAATGGTATCGGCAAAACCTTAAAGAGCAAATACCGGTACTTGTTGATAAATGGCAGCCGGTTATGGGCGTAGAAGTGCGCGCTTGGGGTATCAAGCAAATGAAAACCAAGTGGGGAACGTGCAGCATTGCCGCTCAGCGTATCTGGTTAAACCTGAACTTGGCTCAAAAGCCTGAACACTGTTTGGAATACATTGTCGTGCATGAAATGGTGCATTTATTAGAGCGCCACCATAATGAGCAATTTACCGCTTACATGGATAAGTTTATGCCGCCATGGCGTAATTATCGTGATGAGCTGAATCAATTTTTATTGAACCACTCGGATTGGAGTTATTAGTTATTAGGCGTGATTTCTTATTACAAAAGCGGTAATTGTCAATGTAGTTGTCGCCTCGACGGTTAACTCTTACTCTGGTTTGTTTTCTAAATAATCACTTCCTTGGTAGCATTTTTTTGTTTAGACCTTGTCTGGGTTAAGGTGGGCTGTCTGGAT
>NZ_JAOEGU010000059.1 GCF_025583945.1 Methylobacter psychrophilus | reverse complement strand
GTTCGGTAAGCTCAAGCACTATCGCAGAATTGCTACACGATATGAGAAAAAAGCTATTAATTACATGGGGATGCTGTCATTTTCCTCGGTGCTTTTATGGCTGAGGTGAAACGTCAACAGAACCTAGTGGTGCTAACGCCTTTTCTGATAGTTTCTCGCTCTGGTCTAAGCAGTCTATCTACGGTTGCCGGACTGATACCGAGTAAGCGTGTTCGCACCTCAGCAGGAATTCGTAAATGGCCATAACGTTCCATAACCCCAATCAATTCTGGCAAAAAAGGTACGAGACGCTTAGAGCATATTTGGTTAGCCGTATATCAGATCGAATATAGGGCTTGACGAGTTTGTTCATCGTATTTCTGACTCCCTAGTCTCTCTTTTGGCTGTTCAGGCTCTGCTTTACTGTTCATCAGCTGGATGGCATGCTTTCGGTCATAACCGGTGGCAGCCACAAACCCATCTAATATTTTTCCTTTATCTATCCAACTCGAATCACAGTATCTCTGCCGGATACTTGCCAGTAATTCTTTTCGAGCAGATAAGCTCATCGATTTAATTATCATCTAAAACCCCTTTTATAGTATTTAAAAGTAGTATGATTTTAGATGAGGCAACGATCCTTAAATAGTATGATTTTTAGTGAGGCAATGCGCCGGACAGGGTAATTGTCGCCGAACAGTCGGTAGTAACGATACCCAATAATCTTTTATGGAAGAGAGTGGATGGCAGGAAAAACAGTTTGGGTAATTGATCTTTGAAGCTGGATAACCGTTGAGTTAAGGCTTGTTAATAACTTCATCTTTCAGTACATCAAATGCGTTAAAGGCAATAGCCAGACTGAATTTCAAGTTAATGATACAGGCGATAGTCGTGCTGGTGAAAATGCAGATCATAATGGCAATTTGATATTTCACTGCCAGCCACGGCTCACTGCCACCCAGAATTTGTCCAGTCATCATACCTGGTAGAGATACCAAACCCATGGTCGCCATACTGGCGATAGTTGGATTAATTGCCGCTTTGATGGCATCCCGAAAAAAGGGACGCACGGCTTCCCAACGCGTCGCCCCCAGCATTAAAAAAGTTGCATATTCGTTTTCGTTCTTACGCAGAGCCGAATAGAAGCGTTCCAACGCAATGACGTTGCCTTGCAGACAGTTGCCGAGAATCATCCCGGCCAACGGTACGATATAACGGGCATCATAAAAATGTGTCGGTTGAATGACTAAAATCACCAGATAGGCAGTAGAAAACAGTATGCTGGAGGCAATAGCGGTAAAAGTGGCCAGAGCAAAATAACGCGCTTTAAGCCCGGCACGCTTTAGAATACTTAAATCTGCGACTATCAACATTACCAATATCCATAAGCCGTTCAGCCAGGGATTATTAAGCATAAATAATGTTTTTAGATAAATTCCAACCAGTATTAACTGAATACTCATACGTAGGATACTGATGCCAATATCCCGACTTAAGCGCAGACCGATTAACCAAAGCAATATCCAGGGTAACAAACACAGTCCATAGAGCATTGCCATCTGGGGTAGCGCAATATCAAGTGTTTCCATGTCGCTTCATCTCAGTTAATCGACCTGCGTCAAGTTCAAAAATAATACCACAGTGTTGCAGCCATTCAGGGTCATGAGCGACCGAAAGAACGGTCAACTGAGGATCCGAGAAAACCTCGAATACGGCTTGTTTGCTTTGGGCGTCCAGTGCACTGGTGACTTCGTCCAGCAGATACAAGGTTTTGCCCAGTAACAGCCCTCGTGCCAGTGCAATTCGTTGTTTTTCGCCGCCGGAAATACGGTTGCTTTGCTGATTTAAAATATCCGGGGGCAATTGTAGCCGTTGTAACACCTCAATAAGTTGGCTATCAGTGGGGCGATACTGGCGATGCACTTTAAATTGAAAAGGCAATAGCAGTGCTTCTCGGACTGTTTCTGCACCCAGCACAGGTTCTTGTCCAATGTAAGCGGTGCAGCTTCTAATGGTTTGAATAGATACCGAAGTTAGCGGCTTTTCCTGAAAGTAAACGCTGCCTGATTGTAGCGGGTGCAGTCCCAACAAGGTTCTCAGCACACTACTCTTGCCGGAACCGGATTTGCCGAATAACGCCGCTTTTTCTCCCTGAAAAAGAGCAAAGCTGACGTTGGATAGAATGACTTTTTCGTGGGCAGTGACCGATACTTGATCGAAGCGAATGATAGGAGGCATGAAGTAATTATGCTAAATTGAATTTGACGTATAAAAAATTATTCATCCTGACGAGTATTCAGCCAGACAATAAGCTTCAATAGATGAGCTTATTGTCTGTTTGACTTTGAAAAAATAATCAGTCTTTTCGCAACTGATCCATAATAGGTAGTTGGCGAATACGTTGGCCTGTTGCCGCAAATATCGCGTTACATAATGCGGGTGCAATGGGCGGTAATCCCGGTTCACCGACCCCGCCGAGTGGCGTATTGAAATCGGTTGGCGGCAGCAGATGAACCCGGATTTCATAGGGTGCGTCATCCATACGAGTGAGCTGGTAGTTATGAAAATTATCCTGCATGACTGCGCCGTCTTTAAAGCTGATTTCACCCAGTGTGGCCAAGCTGACCCCCATAATACAGGCTCCCTCAATTTGCGAACGGATACGTTCCGGATTAACTTGTGGACCACAATCCACAGCGACATCAATGCGCGGTATGCGTAATTTTCCACTCTCATCGACGCTTACTTCAACCACAACGGCAACGTAAGTGACAAAGCTGTAATGAGCGGCAATACCTAACCCATGCCCCTTGGGTAGAGTGCGTCCCCAACCTGATTCCTTTGCTGCAGCTTCAATGACACCGCGCAGACGTCCGGTATCTACCGGGTACAAGTCGGGTGATTCGCCATAATTCCAGGCATCACCAAGGGTGTCTGGATTAATACGGCGTGGTGGGCCAATCAGGTCAAGCAGGAAATCTTTAGGATCGCGTCCCGCTGCAACGGCCAATTCGGTTACAAAAGACTGGATGGCGAAGGCATGTGGAATATTGTATACCGAACGAAACCAGCCAATGCGGGTATGCGCTTCTGCTTCAGGATTTTCGATGCGTAGATTTGCAATGGTATAGGGCACATTGATGGCACCCATGCCCAGTTCGGACGGTGTTTGATGCTTGCTGTCGGGCCCGAAAGTAGAAGAAATGCTCGGTGCTACGGTTCTATGTAGCCAGGCAATAGCTTTGCCTTGGGCATCCAGCCCAGCCTCCAGTCGCTCGATTGAAACGGTATGGAAGTAAGAATGCTGCAGGTCGTCTTCACGGGTCCAGGTTACTTTTACCGGCTTACCTTTCATAGCTTGCGACAATAGTGCTGCTTCGACGACATAATCAGGTTTGGATTTGCGTCCAAAACCACCACCCAAAAGGGTGACGTGGATGGTGACATCGTCTTCGGCTAACTTGAGCCATTTTGCCACGCTCTCGCGAGAAACCTGTGGTGCCTGGGTACAACTCCAGATCTCACATTTTCCTTTAACTATGCGAGCTGTAGCTGCCGGAGGTTCCATAGGAGCCTGGGCCAGATGGGGGATATAATATTCAGCTTCCACGCGTTTAGCCGCGCCTTGCAAGGCGGTATCAACGTCGCCATTACTGCGAACCACTTTACCCGGCTTACGTGCTGCGGCTTCAAGTTCGGTTTTATAGGTAACAGAATCGTAGGTACCATTAGGCCCTTTATCCCATTCAATCTTAAGTGCCTTTCTTCCCTGAATGGCCGCCCAGGTATTGCTGGCAATCACGGCGATGCCACCCAACGGATTGAAGTTGGCTGGCATAGGACTACCTTTAAGTTCGATTACGCTTATCACGCCCTTCACTTTGAGAGCCTCTTTGGCATCGTAATTCAACACTTTGCCACCAAATACGGGTGGGCGTGCGATGACGGCATAAAGCATGTCCTTGAGGTGGATATCGATACCATATTGGGCTTGGCCTGTGACCATATCCTTACCGTCATAAAGCGCTGTTTTACCTTTACCGATATAGCGAAAGTCAGCGGGATTCTTCAGGCGTAAGGTTTCGCTGGCAGGCACTGGCAGTTTTGCCGCTGCTTTGGCCAGTTCACCGTAGCCGAGTTTTCTTCCCGTGGCAGGATGCAGGACATGGTGCTGTTCGGCACGAACATCCTGGACTGGCACTTTCCATTTTGCTGCTGCTGCCGATTCAAGCATGGTGCGTGCTGCAGCGCCAACTCGCCGCATGGGCAAGAAAAAGTGACGCATACTGCGTGAACCATCGGTATCCTGGTTACCATAACGAGGTTCATTGCCGGGTGCCTGCTCGACACGGACTTGTTTCCAGTCGGCTTCAAGTTCGTCAGCTACCACCATAGGTAAGCTGGTACGGACGCCCTGGCCCATTTCAGAACGGTGACAAACAATGGTAACCATGCCGTCTGCTGCAATCGCAACGAATATCAGGGGGTTGTCTACCCAGCCATTCGGCATGCCATCGGCACCGTACTTGCCTTTTTCTGTGGGTGGGGCAATTTCATCTGCTTTAGTCAGCGAGGGAAATCCTGCAGCCAGAACAAATCCTGTAAGCGCCATATTTTTAATAAAAGCACGTCGACTGATATTGGCTATCTCTATGTTACCGTCTACATTACCTACGTTGGTATTTAATTCAATAGGGTCAATTGGCTTGTTCATGGTTTGATCTCCTTTATTCCGGCGGCCTGTTTAATTGCGCTACGTATACGGGGATAAGTACCGCATCGGCAAATATTACCGCTCATTGCCGTGTCAATATCAGCATCGGTAGGTTCAGGTTTTTGTTTGAGCAGAGCAGTAGCAGCCATTATTTGGCCAGACTGACAATAACCGCATTGCGGCACCCCTAATGCCAGCCAGGCTTCCTGGATTTTTTTCCCGATGGCATCCTGGCCGATAGCTTCGATAGTAACGATTACCTTGCCTACGGCCGCTGAAACAGGAGTCACACAGGAACGAACGGGTTGTCCGTCAAGGTGTATGGTACAGGCTCCGCATAAGGACATGCCGCAGCCAAATTTTGTTCCAGTCAGTCCGACGTAGTCACGTAAAGCCCAAAGTAGCGGCGTATCTGTGGGCAAATCAATCTTATGGCTTTTACCATTAATATTGAGTGTGGTCATGTAGTATTTCTCTCTTCGATAGATGGAGTAAAGAGCCGCTATGCAACATCGTGCAGATGTTCGCGGTGTGTATTGAACCCAATATTACAGGGGTTATATCAGGCAGTAAAGACACCTAAGTAACGGTTGATGTTATTTTAATCGGCTGTTTATAGTCTGTTGTCGACAGGCTTTTACTTAATAGATTACCGTGCCCACCTCGTCTCACCAGTATCATTTCGCTGGCGATGGACAAGGCTATTTCTTCCGGCAGCTTTGCCCCCAAGTCCAGACCTGCGGGGGCATGCACTTTGGCGAGACTGTACTTCGGAAAACCTTCCCGTTCCAAACGCTCCAATACCAACTTTGCCCGCTTACGACTGGAAACCAGCGCAATATACAGGGCTTCAGATTCCAGGACACGCGTCAGTGAGTCATAGTCTCCTTTGTGATGAGTTGCTATGACAACGAAGTCGCCTGATTGCGGCTGTAATTGTTGATAGCGGGAATCATCACTGATTATACGAGAGGCAGCAGGAAAGTTTTCTGCTGTGGCTTGCGGATCATTAATGATTACTTCGAAGCCTAATTGGTTGGCAAATTCACAAAGACTTTCCACGATGCGGCCATGGCCCATTAGCCAGAGCAGTGGTTTTGGTAAAATTGGTTCAACATACACCCGCATACTGCCACCGCAGGGCATACCGGCACCAAAAACTTCATCGTTCAGGTCTATTTCGATCATGCCAGGTTCTCCTGTTTCAAGGCATTTAAGCGCCGTCTCTGACACCATGGATTGCGCGCAGCCGCCGCCAACCCACCCGGCAATAACTTTGCCTGAGATATTTATAAGCGCTTTGGCCGCAGGTTTGGCAGAAGATGACCCCAGTATTTCTACTACGGTTGCCAGTGCGTAGGGACGGCGCTGTTCGCGCAGTTCTAATTGAAGGTCGAGAATATTCTTGGTCATGAGTATTGTTTAAATTTTTTTTGAAGGGGTCAAATCTTCAGGTTTGTCGATGTCGCGAAGTATGCCCGAATCATTGCAAGTAATGATTTGCAGTTGTTCAAGATAGCTCTGAATCAAGGCTTTGGCGCCTTCATCACCATTTAAGGTAGCTAGTTCAGGGCCTAGCGCTTGTGAAAAACCTACCGGGTGTCCACGTCGCCCTTGCCAAGAGGGAGCAGCAAGAGTTGCGCCCAAGCGAAGTGCATCCGCTACCTGACTTATCGTTGCTGGATCTATCCACGGCATGTCTGCCAGGCCAATTAACCAGCCGGTAGCTTCGGGGCGTGCGCGTATGCCGAAAATAAGGCTCTTGCTCATACCTTGCTCGGCGTCAGTACACGTTATAACTTGTGCACCTTCGGCCTGTAATAGCGTCGCCAGACGTTCGCTGCCTGGTCGCACCACAGCGACCACACTATCTGTACCAGCGAGCAGGTTGCGGCAGGCTTGTACTGCTACCAATTCGCCATTGGGCAAGATTTGGGTTAGTTTGTCAGCACCAAAGCGTCGACTGGCCCCAGCTGCAAGCAAAATACCGACAATCGACCCCATCAGGTCGTGGCTGTTTTACGAAGCCAATGTATGTTATTCATTATTTTGTCCGGATTCAACTTAAGTATATTTTAATTAACTTATCATTATATATAAGGATTGGCAATATTATTTACCGAATATTTACTTTATTACATATAAAAATCATAGGGTTAGTTGTTGTTAACAGGTAATAGGTATGAGCATAAGGAGTGATTTCTGCAGTTTTTATTTTGGCATGGCTAGGTAAATTGCAAAACGTTGTCGTATGTTCTCCATGTGTGAACCCTCCCAATAGATTTGCTGACAATCTGCACATTGATGAAAAACTTCATAGTAGAGGCGGGTTTTGGGTTCCAGACGATCTTTAATATCCGTCTTGACGACCGGTATCAGCATACCGTTACAAATCAGGCAGCGGATAAAGGGGTGAATTAAGTCATAGAGGTCAAAGTGATGGAGAACTTCATCAGTCTGGTTTTCAACGTTGACAGCACGCACCCAGTAACCATAGTTAATATGTTTACTGTATAAGAGGCGGCGATCTCTGGTTAGTACGATGCGCTGCTCACTTAACGCTATATTTACCACATCTGTATCACTATAGTCGTTGCGATAAAGGCTGTCGAAACCCAGTAAACGCATACGTTTTGCCAGTTTTCCCAAGTTTACATCCAAAATGAATCGAGGGCAGAGTAAGCGTTTTTCTCGTAGTTTACATAACGGATTGATATCCGGATTTTTGAAAACGGGGTAAACAGCGATACGATCCCCCGCTTGAAGTTGATACTCAAATCCCACTGACTGACCATTAACAATGATCAGGTCAACTTCGGTGTGAGGCACACCAAAAACTTCAATAGGGTCCTTGATTCCCGGATGACCATTAAAACGATAGGGTATCGTTCTCTTGCGTTGCTTCGGTGCAAGAAAGTCATTAAGTTGTGCATAAAAACGAAATTCGGCGGTGTATTCTCGTTGCATTTATTTTATCTGTTGTATCGATAAATTTTTATCAGCAATTTCCATTATGGTTATAATCTCGGCTTTCAGGCCTTAAAGAGCCAACGATCAGGCTTTCGGGTTTATAATACCTTTTATTCAAAAGTACTCCCCCGCTATCAAAGCATAAGTTCATTATCAGTGCTTTTATATCATGGAACAAACTGACTTTAACAGTAATATGGGGATTGTGTTTTCATGAGTTCACTATCTGCTTTCAAACCATAACGACAAAAACATTTTTAAGCTATAATTAAGCCTTTTTTACTGCCTAAAGTGTAGAAGCCGTGTCGAATACAAACAACGATTCATCAACTTTTCAGGGGCTTATTCTGGCCTTACAAGACTATTGGTCAAGTCAGGGTTGTATTTTATTACAACCTTTGGATCAGGAAGTCGGAGCGGGAACCTTTCACCCGGCTACTTTTTTACGGGCTATTGGTCCTGAGCCCTGGAATGCCGCATACGTTCAGCCATCCCGTCGTCCTACAGACGGTCGCTTTGGTGAAAATCCCAATCGCCTACAGCATTATTATCAGTTTCAGGTGGTTTTAAAACCATCGCCAGATAATATTCAGGAACTGTATCTGGGCTCGTTACGTCATTTAGGTCTTGATTTACTCGAACACGATATTCGTTTTGTTGAAGATAACTGGGAATCTCCTACTTTGGGTGCCTGGGGATTAGGTTGGGAAGTTTGGTTAAATGGCATGGAAGTCACCCAGTTTACTTATTTTCAGCAAATAGGCGGTTTGGAATGCCGGCCTGTTACCGGAGAAATCACCTACGGTCTTGAACGCATTGCCATGTATTTGCAGGGCGTTAAAAGTGTTTATGATCTGGTTTGGACGAATGGCCCTTTTGGTGTGGTTACTTATGGTGATGTGTTTCATCAAAATGAAGTTGAAATGTCGGCTTATAATTTTGATCATGCCAATGTTGATTTTATGTTTCAGTGTTTCAATACCTACGAGCTGGAATGCCAAAAATTGATTGAACTCAATCTGCCATTACCTGCTTACGAAATGGTATTAAAAGCATCACATACGTTTAACTTGCTGGATGCACGCCATGCGATTTCGGTAACCGAGCGCCAACGCTATATTTTAAGGGTTCGTACTTTATCCAGAGCTGTCGCCGAAGCCTATTATGCTCGCCGCGAATCACTGGGATTTCCGATGTTGACAGGGCAAGGAGCATAAAATGACAACAAGCAAACATTTACTTTTTGAATTAGGTTCGGAAGAACTTCCTCCTAAAAACTTGCTTAAACTAAGCAATGCCTTGCTGGACGGTATTGTTCAAGGTTTACAGGCCGCCGAACTAACATTTACCGCCAGTAAATCTTATGCGACCCCCAGACGTCTGGCGGTTTTGATTGAAAATCTGTCAACAGCGCAACCGGATAAAACTGTTGAAAAACGTGGGCCTGCGATACAAGCCGCTTTGGGAACAGACGGCGCACCCAGTAAAGCAGCCTTGGGTTTTGCGCTGAGTTGTGGCACTACTTTTGAGCAACTGGAACGTTTGAAAACAGATAAAGGCGAATGGCTCAGTTTTACTCAAGCGGTTAAAGGGCAGGCAACAGAAGCTTTAATCCCGGATATTATTCGTCAAAGTATTGCCGGATTACCCATTGCCAAAAGGATGCGCTGGGGCAGTTTCAATACGGAATTTGTCAGACCCGTACACTGGGCTGTTTTACTGTACGGCGATAGTGTTATTAATACGGAAATTTTAGGCTTGGAAACGGGTGCGACTACGCAGGGACACCGCTTCCATGCACCGGAAAAATTGACTATTACTAATCCTGAAGCCTATCAAGACCTCTTGTATCAGCAAGGTAAGGTGATTGTTGATTTTGAACAAAGAAAAGTGCTGATTCGTAAGGCAGCACAAGTTGCAGCATCAGCGGTCAATGGTATTGCTTATATAGAAGATGATTTGCTGGAAGAAATTGCCGCTTTAAATGAATGGCCGGTACCGATTACCGGGTGTTTTGATCCGCGCTTTCTTGATTTGCCCGCAGAAGTGTTAATTACCACGATGCAAACCAACCAAAAATACTTTCCGGTTAAAAATGCGGATGGTAGTTTATTGGCAAATTTTATTACTTTTAGCAATATTGAAAGTAGCCGGCCTGAATCCATACAACACGGTAATGAGCGCGTCGTTACTCCGCGACTTGCGGATGCTGAATTCTTCTGGAAACAGGATAGAAAAAAATCATTAGCGGATAGGGTTGAAAGTTTATCGACCATTGTTTTTCAAGAAAAATTAGGCACGGTTGCCGAAAAATCGCAACGAGTCAGCAAGCTTGCTGAATTTATTGCCTTGCGTCTTAATGCCGATGTTACCTTGGCAAAACGTGCCGCTTTGTTAGCCAAAACTGACTTAATGACGGAAATGGTCGGCGAATTTGGCAATTTACAAGGTCTTATGGGGCGCTATTACGCATTGGCAGATAACGAACCTACCGAAGTGGCGTGGGCGTTGGAAGAGCAGTATTTCCCCAAACAGTCTGGCAGTGCTACCGCGAGTAGCCAAATCGGCCAGATTTTGGCGATTGCTGAAAAAATTGACACGCTCACCGGTATTTTTAGTGCCGGCATGATTCCGACCGGCGATAAAGATCCGTATGCATTACGTCGGGCTGCCCTGGGCACATTACGCACGCTGATTGAAAATAAGTTAACGCTTGATATTCGGGAATTAATAGCCTTTTCTTTGACGCTGTTCACGCATTCATTTGATGTTGCCGGTACTCAAACGGCGGTGATTGATTTTGTTTTTGACCGTTTAAAAGGCTATTGTCTGGATAAAGGTTATAGCGCCGATGAATTTGATGCGGTGATGACAGTGAAACCGCTTGATCCTTTGGATTTCATGCAACGTTTGGCGGCTGTCAAAGCTTTTAGACAATTACCCGAAGCCGAAAGCCTGGCTGCTGCCAATAAGCGCATACGCAATATTCTAAAAAAATCGGCATCATCGCCAGTAGCCAAGGTAGGTACTTTGGTTGAGCCTGCCGAATTGCAATTGCTGGAGAGCGCAAAGCTCGCGGCTATCGCCATTGCTCCGCTACTTGCCGAGCATGATTATGCGGCAACACTAACGCGTTTAGCGGCTTTGCGCCAAGATGTTGATACGTTTTTTGATAGTGTAATGGTGATGTGTGATGATCTTGATTTACGCGCTAATCGTCTGGCCTTGCTTAATATGTTATCAGAACAGTTTTTAACTTGTGCGGATATTTCCAGGTTGCAATCTTGATGGGGTGTTGTTGGGTTACAGCTAGTGCTAAACCCAAAAAACAATACTGTCACCCTAAAAATCGGCTTGCGTAAATAAATACTCATGCTTAAAAAACATTATATTTTACTGGATCGGGATGGTGTTATTAATCACGATTCCGATGCCTTTATCAAATCTCCCGATGAGTGGCTACCGATTGAAGGCAGTCTTGAAGCGATTGCCTTGCTTAATATACATGGCTACCAAGTCATTGTTGTTACCAATCAATCGGGTGTAGCGCGAGGCTTGTTTGATGAAGCTATGCTGGAAAAAATACACGCTAAAATGCGCCGTTTGGTCAGTGAAAAAGGCGGTAATATTACTGCCATTTATTATTGTCCACACGGTGCGGATAGTGCTTGTGAATGCCGTAAGCCCAAGGCGGGTTTGCTAAAAGCCTTTGCAGCTGATTTTAATGCCGATTTGACGACGGTTTCAGTCATCGGTGATTCTTTGCGTGATTTGCAAGCTGCCGAGGCTATTGGTGCTCAACCAATACTGGTTAAAACCGGCAAAGGACAAAAAACTTTGATAAATAATCCGCAACTCAACATTCCTGTTTTTGAAAACTTATATGACGCAGCAAAATACATTACATCAAGACACGCGGCCTAAAAATTACCTGGGCTCGGTGTTGTTATTTCTGGGTATTTTTATTACCGCCACTATCGTTGGTATATTACTTATTTTAGGTATGCTAACGACCTTTAAAATACGCTGGAAAATCGGTTATATTTGGTGTGCTATTATCGGCTGGATGACCAAGGTTTTTTGCGGCTTAACCTACGAAATAGAAGGACTGGAAAATATCAATCCACAGCAACCGGCAATTTTATTAAGTAATCATCAGTCAGCATGGGAAACACTGGCATTACGATATATTCTGCCGCCGCATTCCGTTGTCATAAAGCGAGAATTATTATTTCTGCCGATTTGGGGCTGGTCTCTACTCACATTAAAATCCATCGTGATAGACAGGAAAAACCAACGAGCTTCATTACGTGTTTTACTCAAAGACGGTGCTGAATATTTAAATCAGGGCTTATCGGTGCTGATTTTTCCGGAAGGCACTCGCGCTCCAGCCAGGGAAGTTTTGAAGTTTAATATTGGCGGTGCCATTCTGGCTCAAAAAACGGGTTTCCCCATTATTCCCATCGCGCATAACGCCGGTGATTATTGGCCTCGTTATAGTTTTTTTAAATATCCAGGAATCATCAAAGTAAAAATTGGCCCGATGATTGAAACTAAAGGACGTAAAGCTGCAGATATTAATGCTGAAGCTGAAGGTTGGATAACGCAAGCAATGAAGGCGATGGATTAAGGGCGTAAGTAATTTCCAACCTTTTATCTTGAACCGGGCTTACATTCGTATAAATTCCGCATATTGCATTTTTACTAAATAATGGTAACTCACATGAAAAAACTACTACTAATTTCCTTATCAGTATTATTACTTCCGGCTTGCGCTGATAAAAATCAATATGAACAAGCCGTGTTGGAACAAATGCAGAAAGAGGCTGATATTAAGGATTATAAAATAACGCCTGAATATATGACTAAATGTGTTGTAGATACAACATCACAAAATATGCCCGGTATTTTTGCTTTTGATCCCACTCGTATGACGGCTTATCGTAACTATGCAAAAATGTTGACGTTAACCAATTCAACAGACCCCAAAAAGACGCTGGAAGAATTGCGTGTTGAGTTTGGTTCAGCTAAAGATCTTGCTGAAGCGCACACTAATTATACTGAAAGTTTAATGGAATGTTATTCGGCAGTTATTTCGGAATCTGAAAAAGCAGCAAAAGAAGAAAAATAAAAGCTGATTATTCAATAGCATGCTTTTAAAAATCTGCTGTTGTTTAATGGGTAGCGTGATAATTTTTTTGGCAAAAACGGGAATATTTATACTTTTTATTTCTGTTATTGTCAAAAAAATGCCTTGGAAGACTTGGCCTGCAAACGTTTACCGCTTATTGAAGGGCGGAGAGCATTGCCCCCCACATTCCGCACATGACAAATATGCTTGATCAATATTGACTTTTAAGCCTCAAAAAAACGTAATGTCAGGATCAGTTTAATAAAGTATTATCATGGTATGCGCAATAGGGGTTATTTTATTTAACAATCAGGCATCAGCTTTATTTTACACGCATTCCTGCAACTGCACCTTCGTCAGGGCTTAAAATCCAAATTTCTTTATCGCCAGGACCTGCGGCTAATACCATGCCTTCTGAGGTTCCAAAACGCATTTTTCTGGGGGCAAGATTAGCAATAACGAGGGTTAATTTACCTTCCAGTTCTTCGGGTGCGTAAGCTGATTTAATACCTGCCAATATATTGCGGGTTTCATCTCCGATATCAACGGTTAGTTGCAATAATTTATCCGAGCCTTCTACATGATTGGCTTTAATGATTTTGGCAATACGTAAATCCAGCTTGGCAAAATCATCAAATTGGATGGTTTCGGCTATGGGTTCAAACTTTTTCTCGTGCGTAACGGGAGTCTGTTGATCAACGGCTTTTTCGAGATTATCTTTGGATGCTTCAACAATCGCAGTAATTTTATCCGCTTCAACCCGGGTCATTAATGGTTTAAATTCATTAACGGCATGATTTAATAATGGCTGTAGAGTGGCAGTTGGCCAAGCTTGTGATTCTATATTTAAAAAGTTTTCCGCTTCTTTTACCAAAGCCGGAATGACCGGTTTAAGATAAGCCGTCAGTAAGCAGAACAGGTTAATACCCATTGAGCAAACATCGTGTAATTCTGTGTCACTACCTTCCTGTTTGGCAATCAACCAGGGCTTTTTTTCATCAATATATTGGTTGGCTTTATCTGCCAGCGCCATAATTTCACGCATGGCTTTACCAAACTCACGGGTTTCATAAAACTCGGCAATTTGCTCGTTAGTGTTGATAAATTCTTGAAATAAAACCAGTTCCGAGCAGTTGGTAGATAGTTTATTGGCAAAACGTTTGCTGATAAAACCGCTGCATCGGCTGGCAATATTAACAACTTTACCAACAAGGTCTGAGTTAACCCGTTGACTGAAATCATCAAAATTCAAGTCTATATCATCAATGCCCGCACTGAGTTTGGCGGTAAAATAATAACGCAGGTATTCCGGATTGAGGTGTTCCAGATATGTTCTTGCCGTAATAAATGTACCACGGGATTTGGACATTTTTTCGCCATTGACGGTTAAAAAACCATGCGCAAAAATCGCGGTAGGTGTTCTAAATTGCGCGCCGCTTAACATTGCCGGCCAAAACAAAGCATGGAAATAAATAATGTCTTTACCGATGAAATGGTATAGCTCGGCACTGCTATCTAGTGCCCAAAAGTCATCAAAATTTAGCTCTTGTTTGGCGCATAGATTTTTAAAGCTCGCCATGTAACCTATGGGTGCATCCAGCCATACATAAAAATATTTTCCTGGAGCATCCGGAATTTCAAAGCCAAAATAAGGCGCGTCGCGGGAAATATCCCATTGTTGCAAGCCACCTTCCAACCATTCTGCCAACTTATTACGCACTTCTGCTTGCAAATGGCCGGCGCTGGTCCATTCTCTGAGCATTTCGGTAAAATCAGCCAGATTAAAAAAGTAATGCACAGAGTCTTTTTCAACAGGTTTGGCGCCAGAAATAGCGGAAACGGCATTTTTAAGGTCAGTTGGGGAATAGGTTGCGCCGCAGACTTCACAGCCATCGCCGTATTGATCAATTGCACCACATTTTGGACATTCACCTTTGATAAAGCGGTCGGACAAAAACATGTTTTTAACCGGATCGAAGGCTTGGGTAATCGTGCGTGAACTGATATGTCCGGCATCCCGCAAACGTGTATAGATCAGCGATGAAAAGTTTCTGTTTTCTTCGGAGTGAGTGCTGTGATAATTATCAAACTCCACGCCAAATTCAGTAAAATCAGCCAAGTGTTCTTTACCAACCTGAGCAATGAGCTGTTCAGGGGTAATACCTTCCCGATCAGCTTTTAGCATAATAGGTGTGCCGTGGGTATCATCCGCGCAAACAAAATAACAGGAGTTACCACGTTGTTTTTGGAATCGCACCCAGACATCGGTTTGAATATATTCAACCAGATGACCTAAGTGGATGGGACCGTTGGCATAGGGTAGGGCACTGGTGACGAGAATTTTTCTATCTGACATGGTGTAAAAGTTTATAAAGATACGGAAACAAACAATGCGAGGATTATCGCATAAAATTGGCGGTACTACAGAATAGTACGCCGCTAAAAAATGAATTTTATTGAAAAAACTGTAGAATACTTCTCATCCTGAGTGTATTCAGTGACTAAAATTGAATTTACTTACAAGTCGTATCGACTAAAATTACTGAGGTAATAAGCATGGCGCATCTGGAAAAAACGGCTGTAGAAAATCTTTTAAGGACATTTATCGATCCTAATCATGGTGTCGATCTGGTTACCGCAAAATCCGTTAAAGCCATTAAAATTGATGGTGCCAACATCAGTGTTAATCTGGAGTTGGGGTATCCTGCAAAAAGCACTATGAATAACCTAAAAGTCGCTGTTGAGCAGCTTTTGAGAACGCTGGACGGAGTCGAGTCTGTTACTGTTGACGTTACTGTAAAAATTCTGTCTCATGCTGTGCAGCAAGCCTTAAAACCTCAGGTTAATATAAAAAATATTATTGCTGTCGCTTCCGGAAAAGGTGGGGTAGGTAAGTCAACGACGGCAGTTAATATTGCATTGGCATTGGCCGCAGAAGGCGCTAATGTAGGTATACTTGATGCGGATATTTATGGTCCCAGCATTCCAACCATGTTGGGCTTGTCCGGTTTACCCGAAAGCGTTGATAACAAAACCATGATGCCTAAAATGGCTTATGGGTTGCAAACCATGTCAATTGGTTATTTAATTGATGCCGGTCAGCCGATGATTTGGCGAGGACCAATGGCGACCAATACTTTGCAGCAATTATTAAGAGATACCAACTGGGTTGATGTCGATTATTTAATCATTGATTTACCGCCGGGTACGGGTGATATTCAATTGACCTTGGCGCAACAAATCCCTGTTAGTGGTGCAATTATAGTCACGACACCTCAGGATATCTCTTTAATTGACGCGCAGCGCGGCTTGGGCATGTTTGCAAAGGTTAATGTGCCAATATTGGGCATTGTTGAAAATATGAGTATGCATATTTGCAGTGCCTGTGGTCATGCCGAAGCTATTTTTGGAGAAGGTGGCGGTGTTGCCATGTCTGATAAAAACAAGGTTGATTTCTTGGGGTCTCTACCGCTGGATATTGCTATTCGACAATGTGCAGATTCAGGAAAACCTACTGTAGTTGCTGATCCTGATGGGCAAGCAGCTCAGATGTATAAAGCAATCGCACGTAAGGCAGCAGCCATGTTGGCATTAAAAACCAAAGATTTTAGCACCCGATTTCCCAATATTGTTGTGCAGAATACTTGAGATGTAAGATCCACGGTGCAATGTGTTTTTAGTCTTGTACCTACACCATCTCTATGTAAAAATTAAACATTTTAAATTATCAGGTATGTAATATTTCATGAGTATAAAGTCGGACAAGTGGATACGCCGGATGGCGCAACAGCACGGCATGATAGAACCGTTTGAAAGTGGTCAGGTCAAGGATACGGAAAACGGGCGAGTTATTTCTTACGGCACTTCCAGTTATGGCTACGATGTTCGTTGCTCTGACGAGTTTAAGATTTTTACCAACATTAATTCTGCTATTGTTGATCCCAAAAACTTTGATTCAAACAGCTTTGTTGATGTTAAAGCGGATGTTTGTATTATTCCACCCAATTCTTTTGCGTTAGCTCGCACCGTTGAGTTTTTTCGAATCCCGCGTGATGTGTTGACTATCTGTTTAGGCAAATCAACTTACGCTCGCTGCGGGATTATTGTTAACGTTACACCGCTGGAACCAGAATGGGAAGGTCATGTAACATTAGAGTTTTCCAATACCACAACGCTTCCTGCAAAAATATATGCCAATGAAGGTGTTGCTCAAATGCTCTTTTTTGGTAGCGATGAAGTGTGTGAGACTTCTTATAAAGACAGGGCAGGCAAGTATCAGGGGCAGACCGGAGTTACTTTACCAAAAGCGTAAACAGACTGTCTCTTGGCCAGGATAGCAAAGAGTGATGCTGTTTACGCAGTCTCTCTTTGCGGTGGCAACTGTACAAAAAAACCTGACTCCTTAAGGGTGGCGATAACTTTCATGGCATCTTCCCTCGCTAACTTGCTATCTGGAGATAGCTCTATATTCATCACAAATTCCATTTTTCCAAAACTGCCAAGCAGTGCTTCCGGCACTTTTGAAAAATCATCTTTGTTAACTATATACAAATAAAGGTAGTCTTTTTTCAGGCTTTTATAGATAAAACACTGCATGATATTGAGTAATAATGAATTAAAACAACTATTTTAACCATTTTTGTTTAGAATGCCTCATTGTTAATTTTTACAAATACAGTCAATGAGTAAATCTCCATTCAAATTTAATGATTTTTTTAAATCGGCCTGTTATTTTGAGGCATCACTGGTTTTGGTCGCCATTATTTTAGGGTGGGTTGCTGATATCAATCCGTTTCAAAATATTTATTTTTCGGAAGCAGCCATTACTTATGGCTTGATAGGGACAATACCTTTATTTTTGATGTTTCTGGCGCTGGAAAAAATACAGGGGGGATCAGTCGTCAAAATCAGGGAATTATTGCTGGATACGTTAGGGCCAGGATTATATCGTTATCATTGGACAGACTTATTTTTACTGGCTGCAATAGCAGGAATAGCAGAAGAATTGCTGTTTCGCGGTGTAATTCAACCATGGATAGAGGGAGCGTGGGGTCTTACAGCAGGATTGGTTGTTAGTAATGTTGTTTTTGGCTTGGTGCACGCAGTGACACCACTTTATGCTGTGTTGGCGGCTTTAGTTGGGTTTTATTTAGGTTTATCTTTAGATTATGGTGGTGAAAGAAACTTGTTAATTCCTGTCATTATTCACGGATTTTATGATTTTCTGGCTTTTGTTGCGTTGATGCGAGTGTATCGCTCAAGTTTGACAGCCTCGACAAAGGATTAGGTGATTTCCTGAGAATAATATACCCAGCTTGCTGGTCTTTTTATTCATTTACTGCGTTGTGAAAATAGTTACGTAGCCAGCCAGCTACGCGCCTATTTCTCCGCCGCTGCGGCAACTCTGCTCCTGCGTTTCTTAAGGAGCCTACTGTTGGTGTTCTAGCTCCTGCATAATCCACAGGGATGTGGTGAACGCAGATATTGCAGGAGCAAATATCTGTCCTTGCAGTCGTTGTAAATAAATAAAAATCCTGTGCCACCTGGGATTATTAATTCTCGAATATCACCTTAATTCGTATAGTTGGTCACTTTTCATTAGTTACAGGTAAAACCTAAGATTCAGGTTAGAGTAGGCGCATGGATTTACACAAGCCACAATTACCTAAAATAAGCGACAAAGATCTCACGCCGCTAGGAATTACTGACTTGATTAAAAAAGCTAACCGTTGTGACCAAGATAAAGACAAGGCCTATAAAGATAAACCCAGCTATGAAATTCCGGAAGATTTGAAATTCAAACAAGACCGGCTGGCTAAAATAAAAGCGGCCAAGCAAGCCCTTAATGAGCGCGAAGAACAGCTTAATCCAGGTAAGGGTATTAACGATAAAAAGCAGATTAGCTTTGTCGCTACCAAGGTTCGCATCATGGGTAAAAAAGACCGCTTTGACTACGCCTATAACGCCCAAATCAGCGTTGATGCTGATCTGCAAATTATTGTGGCACAGCATGTCAGTCAAAGCGGCAACGACAAACAGGAACTAGCAATACAGGACACAGCGGGGCGATTACCTGAGCAACTGAGCACTAATAATGGCTATTTTTCTGGCGATAATCTTCAAGCATTGGAACAGAGCAGTATTGATACTTACATTGCCACCGAATCTACTATCGTTTAGCCCATTATCAAACACTCAAAGCAAAAGCCGCATTAATTTCCTAAGCTGTTTAGGCTAAGGCAGTAACTATTAAAGATAGGCTGTTGGGCTTAAACAATATTCCACTGCTACCTGATTTAATTCGGACTGCGGCTACCTGCAACTAATTAGATGTTACTGGTAATCGTTATAAGTCGTGGATTTATACGCCCAATTGCACTATGAAATATCAATAATCTTATTGAAACAAGCTCTTGCAGCAATTTAAAAAACATCATCAACCGTTATGGATGTATCAATTTACTGCGAAATTCAATATAATGGGGTATAATTTGTAAATAAACGAATTTTTTCTCCGCGCTCTACGCGCATTCCAAAAACTCCAAAACAGGTAAATCCATGTCCAATGATGTTTCTACATTACCCACTTTCCGTGATTTAGCACTGATTGAACCTCTGCTAAAAGCACTGGATGATGTCGGTTATGAAACACCTTCGCCCATTCAGGCACAAGTTATTCCGCTCATGTTACAAGGCAGAGATGTTTTGGGCCAAGCGCAAACAGGTACTGGTAAAACAGCGGCTTTTGCACTACCCATATTATCGCGTATAGATCTTCGTCAAAAAGACCCACAGGTCTTGGTTCTGGCTCCGACTCGCGAACTTGCCATACAAGTAGCAGAAGCATTTCAGCGTTATGCTGCACATTTAAAAGGCTTCCATGTTTTACCTATCTATGGTGGACAAGATTACAGCACACAATTACGTCAGCTAAAGCGCGGCGCACATGTGGTTGTTGGTACACCAGGTCGGGTCATGGATCACATGCGTAAAGGCACCTTGAATCTGGACGGTCTTAGCGTTCTGGTTCTTGATGAAGCCGATGAAATGTTACGTATGGGCTTTATTGATGATGTTGAATGGGTACTAGAAAAAACGCCGGAAAACATACAAATAGCGTTATTTTCTGCAACCATGCCTTCGGTTATTCGAAAAATTGCTCAAGAATATTTGACTAATCCGGAACAAGTTACTATTAAAGTGACTACTGCATCAGCAGAAAATATACGCCAACGTTTTTGGATGGTCAGTGGCGTACATAAATTAGACGCATTGACTCGTATCCTTGAAGCTGAAACGTTTGACGGCATGATTATTTTCGTCAGAACCAAAACGGCAACCATTGAGCTGGCAGAAAAGCTGGAAGCACGAGGCTACTCAGCTGCAGCAATTAATGGCGATATGTCGCAGACTCTTAGAGAGCGTACTATTGCCCATCTGAAAAATGGTAAATTGGATATTTTAATCGCTACCGATGTTGCTGCGCGCGGATTGGATGTCGATCGTATTACCCATGTCGTTAACTATGATATTCCTTACGATACCGAATCTTACGTTCATCGTATTGGCAGAACAGGACGTGCGGGACGTACCGGTGATGCAATTTTGTTTATTGCGCCCAGAGAAAGAAAGCTGTTGGGTAATATCGAAAGAGCGACCAAGCAAAAAATTGAAGAAATGGGTTTGCCTTCAACTGAAGTTATTAACAACAAACGTATTTCACGCTTCAAACAGAATATTACTGACACGTTGGCTGCAGAAGAGTTGAGTTTTTTCACTCAACTGATAGAGCAATTTCAGCAGGAACATAATGTAACTGCATTAGAAATAGCGGCTGCCCTGGCAAAATTGGTGCAAGGCGATACGCCGCTGTTAATGCAAAATTTACCTAAAAAAGCTTACGACAGTAGAGAAGACCGGCCACAAAGGGAAGATCGTCCTTCAAGAGACAGGGATGATCGTTCACGTCGAGAAGATCGTCCTGAAAGGGATCGTAAACCCAAGCGTGCTTTTGGAACCGGCGCAAATATAGAAATGGAAACCTTTCGTATTGAAGTCGGCCATGCACATGGTGTAAAGCCGGGTAATATTGTTGGTGCCATTGCTAATGAAACCGGCATTGACGGCGATCATATTGCTCGCATCAGAATTGAAGATGATTATAGTACTGTTGAATTACCTGCAGGCATGCCGAAAGAATTGCTTGAAGAGCTGAAAAGAATTCGGGTTGCAGGACAGTTGCTTAACATTTCAAAAATGGATGAAAGTGACAGAAGATCACAACCGGATGATGCGGCTAAAAAAGCCGATAAAAGCAAAAAAAGAATGGGTTCTACATCCAGACGTGCAAAACCAAAAGCAGAGTAATCTAATTTGTCCGGCTAGCCAAGGCTAGCCGGATTAAATCCGGTTATTGGTAAGTTGGGTTAGATCTATCTTCCCAACTTACAAACTACTGGTTCCATAGACAAGAACCACCGGCTTTTTCAATCGCTTCCAGGCGTTGCTGATGAGCGCTTAATTCTTCATCATTACAGGCAATAATTTTTAACGCGGGGCGGTCTTTCAGTATCCGTTTTATCTCCGTATTTTCACTTGATCCTGCTGTCTCCAATCGTCCCTCATCCAGTAACGAAGATTGTCCTCCCGTCATTAATAAAAATACATCGGCCAAGATTTCTGCATCCAATAAAGCGCCGTGCAAATCCCGATGACTATTGTCTATACCATAACGTTTACAAAGCGCGTCCAGACTGTTTCTTTGTCCCGGATGTTTTTTTCTGGCATAGGCCAGCGTATCAAATACCTCGCTATAATCGGCTACCGCTCCTGCTTTATTTTTGAGTAGTGAAAACTCTTTATTAATAAAGCCGACATCAAATGGCGCGTTGTGTATAACCAGTTCTGCGTCCTTGATAAAGGCGATAAAATCGTCAACAATTTGGTCAAAATGTGGCTTATCATCCAGAAATTGATTGGTGATACCATGAACTGCAATAGCACCATCATCAATAATTCGATCAGGATTGATATAAACATGAAAGCGCTTTCCCGTTAGGCGACGCTTAACCATTTCTACACAACCAATTTCAATAATCCGGTGTCCTTCCTGTGGATTTAACCCCGTAGTTTCCGTGTCAAGAACGACGATGCGATTTGTAAATGTACGTTTATCCATACAGTTTCCTTTTGATAAAATTAATAAGTATTTTCAGGTTACCGGATTAATTATTGTTTCCTGAATTGGCTGGGGGTGAGTGTGATGTTTGTGGCAGAGAAGATAGAAATGATGACTGCCAATTGAAAACTGGACGATTTTACAGATACCATCCCTTCAAGCGATTAAGGATTATTATAGAGACCTTCGTTGATTAAACGACATTATTTTCTCTAGGGCTTGCCGGTCATTGCCATTAAGTTAAGCGTTGAAATACCTTTTACATGGAGTACAAACCTAGTACTCAGTCAATCTGATAATGTCGGATAAAGTTTCTTCAGTTTTATCCGCGCATCCTCAGTGGTAAATCGCCATTTCATAGAGCGAGCAATAGCATTTCTTTTTTCTTGCCACGCGGAAATTT